>JAQBOA010000108.1 GCA_028288305.1 Mucilaginibacter sp. | reverse complement strand
CACAAATATTAATGACCCGAAAGGTGTTGCAAAACTGGGCCTTATGGATCTTTGTTGATATTTGCTATGTTCCGTTATATATCTTTAAAAACTTATATGTTACCGCAATACTGTACTTAATTCTTTTAGTACTTGCATGGCTGGGGCATGTTGACTGGAAAAAAGAATACAGAAATGCAACAACCTAATAGTATTTAAGATTACCTATTACTTGAGGGCCTTTTTATTTAGATAATGAGTGCCTAAACATGCTCTAATTCTCTTGCTATATTCGGGTCATAAGCTGATTGAAGCCCCAACCAATATTCAGCACTAACACCCAATACATGTTCCAATTTAACAGCAATCCGGGCATTTATATGACGTTTGCCTTTAAATAGCTCGCTTAAGTTACCAGGTAACAAGCCTATACTTTTTGCAAATTCAGTTTTTTTCAATCCCCTTTCTTCAATTTCTTCTAAAAGAAATTCACCAGGATGAAAGGCAATCGGCGTTCTTAACTCATTGCCTTCTTTATCAAATACATTTCCCATAATTTACGAATAATGATTCAATGTCGTTTGGTTAAGCAATGACCCCGTCAGGGGTTACCCTTGGCGATTTGGGTAACCCCTGATGGGGCAAAAAAGGACGGTTTGAATTAAATTCTACAAACGGGTAGCCCCCTTACAGGGGCATAAGGGCTTAGCCGCTTTCATCAAGATGTGCACCTACAGCAGTCCTTTGAAGAAGATTAACTATCAGAATAACATAATTTGGCCATTTTATTTTTAATGGGCGTCTACCGGCATTTTTACAGCTTTTTTAAACGGCTGCAAATAAAGCAGGGGAATAGAAAACAACATCACCAGCCCTGAAACCCAATAAGCATCATCATACGTTAACAACAGGGTTTGTTTGGTTACAACACCTTCAATGGCTGCATATGCCATATGTGTAGCGTCAACCATTGATTTTCCCTTTGCTAAAAAGCTCTGCAAATATTGGTTAAATCTTACATTAAAAGCAGGATTGTATATATTTATGTTTGATAAAAGATTATCCCTATGAACACCTGCCCTGATATGAATAAGCGTTGTAAGCGTTGCTATACCAAATGAACCACCTAACTGGCGCATCATATTGTTTAAGCCTGTACCTTGTCCTAATTCAGGGCCTTTCAAGTCGGCTATTGCCAGTGTGGTTAAAGGAACAAATAATAACGCCATGCCCACCCCTCTTATCAGGAGCGGAATCAATACATCACTTTGCCCGGTGCTAAGAGTTGAGTTACTAAGCATAGTGGTGAATACAAAAAACAAAAACATCCCTATGGTAGCCATAAACTGAGCAGGTATACCCGCGTTGAGCATTTTTCCGATGAATGGCATCATGATTATTGTACAAAGCCCTCCGGGAAATAACAGCTCGCCTGTTTGCTGTGCTGTAAAACCAAGTAAATTCTGGCAGAACACAGGGAATACAAAAACCGATCCGTACAAGCCGAAACCAAGTACAAACGAAGTAAACATCCCTACTGAGAAGCTTCGGTGCCGCAAGATCCCAAAATTCACTATCGGGTAATCAATAGACATTTCACGCCATATAAAGCCAATTGTTCCAAGTATTGCAGTTATGGTAAGTACTAAAATATAGGTCTTTGCAAACCAGTCTTCCGATTCACCTTTTTCCAATATGGTTTGTAAGCTGCCAACTGCTACTGCAAGTAATACTATTCCCCACCAGTCAACAGGTCGGCCTTTTTCCTCCTTTGGCGTGGCGTGTATAAAGGTGTAGGCACAAAATGCTGCGATTGCCCCAACCGGAATATTTACATAAAATATCCACCTCCATGAGGTATGGTCAGTAATGTAACCTCCTATAGTTGGGCCAACTGTTGGCCCGACAACTGCTCCTAAACCAAATAAGGCAGTAGCTGTACCTATTTGTTCGCGCGGCCAGGTTTCTACTAGTATTGCCTGCGAGGTAGATATTAAACCGCCACCTGCAACTCCTTGTAATATCCTAAAAAGTACTAATTCGTCTAAACTTGTAGCATTTCCGCACAAAAATGAAGCGATAGTAAAGACTATAATTGAAGTTATAAAATATTGTTTACGCCCAAACTTGCTTCCCAGCCAACCAGACATAGGGAGTACAATTACGTTTGCTACGGCATAGCCGGTAACCACCCAGGCAATATCCTCTAAAGTGGCACCCAGGTTACCTTGTATATCAGGCAGCGACACATTTACAATGGTAGTATCAATAAGCTCCAATAAAGAAGCAACGATTACTGTAATTGTAATGATCCATTTTTTAAAGCCAGTTTCAGCCATATTTTGTTATGTATTTGTTATGGATTCCTTTTGAATCTTAAGTCTCAGGTAAGCACAAAGGCGAAGCTTTTGACTTAAGACTTTCGACTCAGGACTTTGGACTTTCAATCAGCTTTTAATTATAACCGATACGCTCACGCTCATTCCCGGGCGCAGCTTATCCATATCCTCTTTTGGTGCTTCGATTTTTATTTTTACTGGTACGCGTTGTACTACTTTAACAAAGTTTCCGGTTGCGTTATCTGGTGGCAGTAAAGAAAATTTAGCGCCTGTAGCAGGTGAAAAATTGTAAACTATTCCATGTAATTTCATCTCAGGATAGCCATCAACATCAATATCTACTTTTTGCCCGCCGTGTATTTTATCAAGTTGTGTTTCTTTAAAATTAGCGGTAATGTAGATACTGCTATCATTCACAATAGAGAATAAAGTTTGTCCTGCCTGAACCAACTGGCCAACCTGTACATTCTTTTTTGAAGTTATGCCGCTTGATGGTGACCTAACAATGGTATATGAAAGCTGAAGCTTTGCATAATCAACATCAACCTGCTTTTGGCTTACTCCGGTGTGGGTAACATTTAATTGGCTTTTTGTGGCGCCGACTTGTTCCTGGGCTGCTTTGTATTGATCCTGGGCAGCCTTGTAAGTTGCCTGTGCCACATCAAGGTCTGCTTTAGCCTGGTCAAACTGTTGCTGAGTAACCGACCCATCTTTAACAAGATTAGCATAACGCTGATAATCTTTTTGAGTTTTATCCAGCCTGGCAGCAGCCGATTCAACCTGTGCCCTGGCACTTGATGAATTTGCAGCAGTAGCATAAATTTGAGATTGTCCCACATTTATGTTTGCACTGGCTCCTGTAACGGCAGCTTCTGCTTGCTCAAGCCTAACTTTATAGTCGCGATCGTCAATTTTTAACAATACCTGTCCCTTATTTACGTGTGTATTTTCCTGAAAATAAATACTGTCAACATATCCGCCTACACGTGCAACAACCGGACTAATGTCGCCATCAATTTGCGCGTCATCAGTATCTACGTGTTTGCCATAATAAATATATTCTTTGATCCCGAAAATGACGCCAATTACAAGTATTGTCCCTAATATTATTGGAAGTACTTTATTGGGTTTCTTTTTAGTTTCGTTTTCTTGTGTTTCTTGTGCCTTTGCCATCGCGTATTTAATTATTGATTTAGTGAATAGATGAACTATGTTCAAATCATCTGCATCCCGCACGTGCGGGACTCATCTGCATTTATTTGTTAAGTTTTCCGGTTGATTTTAATAAAGTATAATAAGCCAGACCTGCATCAGCTTTAGCTAATTCAAGATTAATTTGTGCCTGGTAAAGCAATGTTTGGGCATCTGCCCGGTCTGTTGCCGATGCTATATTGCTTTTGTATTTCGATTCCAATATATTATTATTTTCACCTGCCTGGGCTATGGATACTTGTAAAAGCTTTATTTTGTCCACAGCCATCATATAGTTTTGATAGTTTTGATTTACTTCCTTTTTTACGTTATCAATAGTAATACCTTTATTAATTACTACTTCATTACGTTGAATTTTGGCTTGCGATTCTTTATTTTTATTGCTCCATAACGTTGAGAAATTCCATGAAAGGTTTAAACCAACAACAATTGGTGTTATATAATTGCCGCTTTTAGGAAGTGGGTTTGCAGCAATACCAACATAATAAGCACTGCCTGATGCAGCAAGTGTTGGCATCCGGTCAGCCCGGATTGTTTTAATACTTGTTTCAGCAACCTCTGTACGCAAATCCAATTGTTTAATTTCATTGCGATTTGCCATTGCTGTATCAATATAATTGGTTAACGCGCCGATTTGTCTGTCGGCCTCAGTAATTGTATCAACTTTTAACTGTGTGCTCTCGGATAAACCTAATAAAATATTAAGGTTATAATTAACAATTTTACGGTTTGTTTCCAGGTCAATACCGTTAAGCTCAATATTTGCTCTTTGCAGTTGAAATCTTAAAACATCGTTTTTTGTAACCAACCCCTGATCAAAAAATCTTTGTGATTGTTTAATTTGTTGATCAATAGTAGCAAGGTTTTGTTCAACTACTTTTTTGCTTTGTAAAACTTTATATAAATTAAAATAGGAATTTATAACATCGTAAGTGATTTCGTCTTTATTAATGTCAGCATCCAAACGCGAAACCTGGGTTAAAAGGTTGGTTGATTGCTGCGCGTATTTAAATTTGTTACCATTAAATATTGGCTCCTTTACAGATAAAATGCCCAGGTACGCATTGTTGTTTTGGGGCAATCCAAATTTTGTGGACCCCAGATTAAGTACGTTAGCGGGTATTTCGGCGCGGTCATAACCAAAACTGGCACTTCCGGTTGGTTTCGGAAGGTCTTTTGCCTGGTTATACTGAGATACAGCTTCATCTATTTTTGCTTGAGAGTATTTCAAGACTTTACTGTTTTGAAGCCCAAGTTTAATGGCTTCGTTTAAAGTGATTACCCTATCCTGCGCATTTGCGGTTTTTCCGAACAGTATGCCTGCAATTATTACAGGGATAATAAAATGTTTAAAAATTGCAGCCATGTCTTTAAAAAGGTGATGTGAGTTGGTTTTATTCTTTTGTTTTATCATTGTCATTCACTAAGTAAGCTTTTAAAAGTCTTTTCATATAAGTCTTGATTCTCGGTTTAAGTTTTTCTTCTAAAAACTTTTCGTCACGAATATCGTGGCCTAATATTAACGAAGACATATTAGGTGTGTTAATAATATAACTCTTTGTACCAAAAATGGTTGCAGTAGCCAATTGTATATCTATATCCTTATTGAAACTGCCATTTTTAATCCCCTCATCAAAAATCTTTTTAAACTCAAGTACGTTCACCATCAATATTTGGGTAATCTTATCAGTAAGATCAGAGCGTTTGCTTAAAGACATTTCCCTGGTTATTAATTTTTGAAAACAATTATTAACAATAATGCGGTCAACATAATTATCTATACATTTTGCTAACTTATCCCATGATGACATGCTTTCATCACTCCCGATATTTTGAAGCAGTGCTTGAAAAGATGATATTTTACGTTCAAAAACTGCTAAAAATAACCCTTCTTTTGATCCGAAATAGTAATTAAGCATCGCCATGTTCACACCTGCCTCACTTGATATCATCCGTGTTGAAGCACCATCAAATCCCAGATCTGAAAATATCCTTTCAGCAACATCCAGGATATGGTCTTTCTTATCTATTTTATCTTTATCCATTGCTTTTTCCTGCACAAAATTAATCAAACGATTGATTGATTGAAACATATTTTTGTAATATTTCATAATGCGCTGAAAATCAATGACAAAATTGATCGATCGAATAACAAATGACTAATAAAAGTTGTTTTTCAATTGTTAAATTGTTGATACAAATAAAGTATGCTATTTATCTTTCAATATATTTGCTAATATGAACCGCATCAAACTTATTGCATTACTCTTACTTTTTGCACAATTTTCAATTGCACAAACTGCTCCCCCTGCCGACCTGGTAAGCATTGAGCAAAATTTCAAAAAACTTGATGTATTGGGAAGTGTACTTTATGTTGCTGCTCACCCTGATGATGAAAACACCCGTTTACTGGCTTATTTGGCACAAGAAAAGCATTGCCGCACAGGTTACCTTTCTATAACACGTGGCGATGGCGGTCAAAATTTATTAGGCAATGAGCAAGGCGAGCTTTTAGGATTGATACGTACGCAGGAGCTTTTAGCCGCGCGGAGAGTTGATGGTGCCGAACAGTTTTTTACCCGTGCCAATGATTTTGGTTTTTCAAAAGGGCCTGGTGAAACATTAAAGTTATGGGATAAAGAAAAAGTTTTGGGCGATGTTGTTTGGGTGATCCGTAAATTCAGGCCTGATGTAATTATATGCCGGTTTCCTACTACAGGTGAAGGCGGGCACGGGCACCATACCTCATCCGCTATTTTGGCGCAGGAAGCATTTACTGCTGCGGCCGATCCATCGCGTTACCCGGAACAACTAAAATATGTACAACCATGGCAGGTTAAACGTTTACTATGGAATACATTTAGCTTTGGCAGCGTTAATACAACAGCCCCCGACCAGTTTAAAATAGATGTTGGCGTTTATAATCCTATTCTTGGAAAAGGATATGGGGAGCTTGCCGCCGAAAGCAGATCCAACCATAAAACTCAGGGCTTTGGTTCTGCCAGACAACGAGGCGAGTCTTATGAATTTTTCAAAACGATATTGGGAGATGCACCTAAAACTGATCTGTTTGATGGAATTAATACGACATGGATAAGGGTAAAAGGTGGGGATGCTATTGAAAATGAAATTAAAATTATCCGCAAAAACTTTGATATTGATAAACCAGGATTATCTGAATCAGCATTGTTACAATTAAGAAGCCGGATTGAAAAGATTACAGATATTTACTGGCGCGAGCAAAAATTAAAGGAATTGGATAATCTGATAGCTGCCTGTATTGGTTTATGGTTTGAAAGTTACACCACTGAACCGGCTTATGCGTTAGGTGATAGTATACTTATTCACTCCCAGGTTTTGGACAGGTATGGTGATCAAATAAAATTACAAAGTCTTACCGTGGAGAATATAACTAAGGATTTTAGCGGAGGCCAGGTAATGCCTGCAAACCAATTACAAACTTTTAACACCAGTGCTATCGCTGCTAAAATAACTCAGCCCTATTGGCTTGAAACCGAACATACACAAGGTTCCTATAACATTCCTGATCAATTATCGGTTGGAAATCCGGAAAACCCGGATTTACCAAGGGTTAGTTTTGAATTTACAATTGAAGGCAAGCCTATACATTATGAACGCAGACTGGTGTATAAATATACAGATCCGGTTAGGGGTGAGGTTTATCAGCCACTTGAAATTACACCGCCTGTAACAGCAAATATCGAAAACAAAAACTATATTTTTAATTCACAAAAGCCACAAAACGTTGTGATTAAGTTGAAAAGCTTTACCAAAGCAAGCGGAAGTATCAGCATAAAACCAATGCCCGGCTGGAAAGTTTCCCCGGAAAAAATTGACTTCAGCGGTAAAAATAAAGGCGATGAATGGACGGTATTCTTTAGCACTACCCCAACAGATAATGAGCCGAAAACTACAAATTTAGAAGCTGTTGTGGATGTTAATGGAAAATCATTTTCGTTAGGGATACAAAGAATAAAGTATGAGCACGTTCCCAATATAACATTGTTCCCACCAGCCAAGGCAAAATTAATCGACCTTGATTTAAAAATAGCTGGCAAAAAGATAGGATACATCCCTGGTGCCGGCGACTTTGTACAAGATGCCTTAAAGCAAGCAGGTTATGAGGTACACCAGCTTACTGAAAATGAAGTGCTCAACGGAGATCTTTCAGGTTATGATGCTATTGTTACCGGTGTTCGTGCTTACAATGTAAATACCAGCCTTGCTTACCAACAGCCTAAGCTGCTTGAATATGTAAAAAACGGTGGCAACTTAGTAATACAGTATAATAACAATAACGGCCTGGTAGCAAAGCAAATAGGGCCTTATCCATTCCGTGTAGCTAGTCAAAGGGTTACTGATGAAGATGCAAAGATTACCATTTTGGATAAGGAAAACCCGGTATTAAATTATCCTAATAAAATTACCCAGGATGATTTTAATGGCTGGATACAAGAGCGGGGATTATATTTTGTGGCTGATGTTGATCCCCAATATAAAACCATATTACAAATGAACGACCCAGGTGAAGCGCCTAATAATGGAGCATTGATTGTAGGTAATTACGGCACAGGCCGGTTTATTTATACTTCTCTGGCGTTTTTCAGGCAATTACCTGCCGGGGTGCCGGGTGCGTACCGGTTGTTTGTGAATTTGTTGAGTAAACCGAAAAATACATTATCGAATTAGGCATCAATACATTTATAATATAAATTTGCGCTCATAAAATAAAAAATCATGACACACCACCACGAAGAAGAAAAAAATTACGATTACATATACTATCTTGTCGGTTTAATAAGCGGCCTTTTTGTAGGCGTAGTTATCGACGCCGGATTTATCTGGATACCTATTTTGGGAATTTTCGGCCTGCTGTTTACTGCCTTTTTCATTAAGCTTTTGGTTCAGGGCCGTGAAAGAGCCTGATCCTGATCTGCCACCATTTATACACAGCTGGAACCAGTTTTACGGCATTGTTATCGGCTGGCTGGTTTTGCTGATTTTTATTTTCTGGCTCATTACCATACTTTTTGAATGAGTTTAACAGACTGGATCGTTCTTGGTGTTACGCTGCTTGCCATAGTAGTTTATGGAGTATGGAAAAGCGGAAGCAATAAAGACATTGACCAGTACCTGATGGGTGGCCGCTCTTTACCCTGGTACCATGTAGGGCTTTCGGTAATGGCAACACAGGCCAGTGCCATTACTTTTTTATCTGCACCCGGTCAAGCTTATTCGGATGGAATGCGCTTTGTGCAATTTTACCTCGGCTTGCCGCTGGCCATGATCGTTCTCTGCGTCACTTTTGTGCCGATATTTCATAAGCTCAAAGTTTATACTGCTTATGAATTCCTGGAACAGCGTTTCGATCTTAAAACAAGGGCGCTAACTTCATTCCTATTTTTAATTCAGCGCGGACTTTCTACTGGTATAACAATTTATGCTCCATCCATAATTTTATCAATCATCCTGAATATCAACACAGTATATACCACACTTTTTATTGGAGGCTTGGTTATATTTTATACTGTATATGGTGGCACCAAAGCTGTTTCATACACTCAACTGCTGCAAATGAGTATTATTTTTACCGGGATGTTTTTTGCAGGAGTGCTCGTAGTAAGCTTATTACCACATAATGTGAGCTTTACTCACGCTATTAAACTGGCGGGAAAATTAGGCCGGATGAATGTTATTGACTGGAAATTTGATCCCAATAACCGGTATAATATCTGGAGCGGGTTGATCGGCGGTTTCTTTTTACAGCTCTCCTATTTCGGTACTGATCAAAGCCAGGTTGGCAGGTATTTGACAGGCAGTTCAATTGGGCAAAGCCGCCTTGGACTGATTATGAACGGATTGGTTAAAATACCTATGCAATTCCTTATTTTATTAATAGGAGTTTTGGTTTTCGCTTTTTATCAGTTTAACAGGCCTCCGATGTTTTTTAACAGATACGAGGTAAACCAGGTAAAGCACAGCAGTTATGCGAACCAATATAATCGTTTAGATAGTCAGTATTCGGCTGCATTTGTGCAAAGGAAAAGCAAAGCCGAAGATTTGATCAATGCGATGAATAATAAAGATCAAAAAGAGACCAATAACGCACAGGCGGCCCTGAAATTAGCCGATAAGCAGGCTGCTGATATACGAAAAGAAGCTATTGTTGTAATGAAAAAAAACAATAGTAAGGCTAATGAAGATGATACCAATTATGTATTCCTTACTTTTGTTACCCAGTATTTACCACGTGGTTTAATTGGCTTGCTGATTGCCATTATTTTCCTGGCCTCAATGGGTTCAACAGCCAGCGCTTTAAACTCATTGGCCTCAACAAGCGTAATTGATATTTATAAACGAATAATAAACCCTAGTGCATCCGATAAAAATTATTTAATTGCCTCAAGGCTTGCTACCATTTTTTGGGGATTAGTATGTGTTTTAATGGCCTTGTATGCCAGTAAAGTTGGGAACTTATTAGAATACGTAAATAAATTAGGATCATACATTTACGGGACCATATTAGGGGTTTTTATAGTAGCTTTTTATCTGAAAAAGATAAAAGGAAATTCTGTCTTCTTAGCTGCCATTATTACAGAAATTCTTATTTGTATTTGTGGTTATTACGACATAGTCGCATATTTATGGCTTAACGCGATTGGCTGTATTTTGGTGATAATCGTAGCGGCTATAATCACTCTGTTAAACAATAAATTTTTCCGGGTTGCCTCCTGAATTTACTAAGAAGATTATTTACGCGGTGTATAAATAATTATACAGACACCTAATAAAGCTATAGCAGCGCCGGCAATATCATATTTATCTGGCTTAAAGCCATCTACTTTCCAGGCCCATATCAAAGCCATAGCTATAAATATCCCGCCGTAAGTGGCATATACCCTGCCAAAGTTTGCAGTTTGCCAGGTAGCTACAATGCCATAAAGCACTAAAATAAGTCCGCCTAATATCCCATACCACAACGGCTTATCGCTTTTTAGCCATAGCCAAATTAAATACCCACCGCCAATTTCACATAGCCCTGCTAAAATAAATAGGCCTAACGATCTTATAATGTTCAATTTTGGGACTAACGATTATTTAAAAAAAACATTTAGACTCTGCATATTTAATAAATCCGAAATAAAAATCAGCTTCCGGCCTGGGTGAGCACGGCTTGATTTAAACGTAAATATTCGTCGTCTTTAATCTCCTTAGAAATATTTATACCTTCTTTTGCCGCTGCAATTGCTCCAGATTTATCGCCCATTTTTAAACGGATCCGGGCTTCCCATAATTTATACCAGGGGCCTTTAGGCTCAGTTTTTTCTGCTTGTAAGGTCCAGGCTAAGGCTTTATTCATATCCTTATTATTATCATAATAATATTGAATCGCATTAAAATAAGGCTTTACGTTGCCTTTCATTAGCTCATCAATATTGGCTGTTATTTGTTCATCGTCATCAGTTTCCAGATGAACAACTATCGAGGTATGATCCCAAACTAAATGTAAATCAGATGATTTTGTGGATTGATTGGCAAATTGAATAGTAAAAGTTTCTCTTTTTTCGGCAAGATAAATAGGTTTTACTTTAAAGCGTAAAAGGTCATCCGCTTCTTTATAACTATAAGCACCCCATTGTTTAGCTGTTTTATTAAGGATGATGGTCCACTCGTTTTTTTCAGGGATAGTGAACAATGAATAAGTGCCGGCCGGTACACTATGACCTTCCACTAACACCTTTTCGCTAAAAGTAATGGTAGTAGCAGCATTAGCCCCTGTACGCCAAACCTGGCCGTATGGATTTATCCCGCCGAAAATTACCCGCCCTTTTACATTTGGGCGTGAATAGGTTATAGTAACCTTCCCAAGACCAAAATCCTGTATTATGGTTTGAGTTGAACTGGCTTCGGGTATCCTGGGCGTTTGTGCGTTTGCTTTTAAGATGGGGCTTCCTATAAGCACACCAATAATTAGATATAAACAGAACTTCATGCTTTAATTTTTGAACTAAGTTATCAATAGTAAATCGAAAATGTCAATAGCTTCCAAAATTATTTGACGGCTGCTTATAACGTAAAAAATAAAAGCCCCCCACACTTGCTGCGGGGGACTTTCAACCTAAACCTTATCACAATTGAATTGGTAAGATTACCAATCCAATAAATGTATTACAATTATTATACCAATGTTGTGAACAACTATTTGCAAAAGATAATTTTCTTCTTTAAAGAAACATCTTTACAATGCTGTGTCTTTACCTTAAATTGGTTTTGAAAGAGATTTCTTGCGTAAATAATTATCTAATAAAAATAACGCTAACACGACATCAAAAAATAAAAAGCCTTGTATTAACGGCTTGGTTAAATAATTTTTAACCTGCGGAAGTTTTAAATTTACAGCTGAAACATTTATAGACGACCAGCTTATGTTTACTATTGTATACACTAACAAAACAGTTAAGGTAAGAATAAAAAACAAAGCAATACCCCAAATTATTCTTTTATTAATAGCGGCCTTAAGCGGTTGTTGTGCCCGCTCAGTACGTATGGCCTCAATTACATTGTAGGTGAAGGCCATGGGCGGCTCATCAAGTTCCATCGCTGAAAATTGCTTATTAAGCATTAACAGTTCCTCGTATTTAAGTCGGAATGCTTCGTTACCGGCAATAAGGGATTTAATAGTATTTTGCTCATCCACGGTGCAATTGCCATCAATATAATCCCAAAGTTTTTCTTCTATATTATTCATATCAACTCCTTAACTTCGTGTTTTAAATTACGTTCCAGCTTTTCTTTTAAACGCTGGCGCGCCCTGAACAGTTTTACTTTAACCGTATTGGCTTCCATGCCCATAGCATTGCCAATTTCTTCCAGCGATTGTTCGCCTTTGTAAAATAAGGTTATAATAGCCGCATCATCAGGCAAAAGCTGCTCAATAGCCTGATTTAAATAGTACGACCTCGATTTATTTTCAGCACTGTTAACATCATATCCTGACGACTGGTTTGCCACCCGGATATAAGTATTTTCATCATCAATTGAATCAGTATCAACTCTTTTTTTTCTTAAAAAAGTCATAGCCGTGGTATATACAATACTATACAGCCATGTACTAAACTTTGAAGATCCCTGGAAAGAAGCAAGTGAACGATATGCTTTTATAAAACAATCCTGTGCTATTTCTTCGGCATCTTCTCTTGTTTTTGCAAAACGCAAAGCCAACGTAAACACAAAACGCTGATGACGTTTAATCAAATCAGCATAAGCCGACTGGTTTCCCGCCAGGGTTTGCTCTATTAACTTTAAATCTGAAAGCTTGCTTTGCATTGTTATAGCTCTCTGACAACATGAAATCCGTTAAGGTTACATGTGTTAGGTAAATATACTTCTTTTGTTGAGTAGCAAGTAGCAAGTAGCAAGTATTTAATTTAACTGGTAAAATTTATTTTAGGACTTTAAAAACGTTGAAATAAAAAATCACACAGATAGACCAATTGTACTATTTAACAAATACTTGATACTTGATACTTTTTTCCAAAGCACTGTAACCTGCATTAAAACAATGTGGTCATAGCTTACAAATACACCGCATTGGTGATTGAAACAAAAAAATATTATTAACTTTTAAAAATTTAAATATTATGGACCGTACAGCAGAACTAGGCGTAATGGCCGGAATTTTAGTGCCGATAGCAATGTTCGCAATGATTTTTGGAATTGTTTACTTAGCTAAACGTGAAAGAATGGCAATGATTGAACGCGGAATGGACCCTCGCAGGTACAAACCACAATCGGCCCCTTTTCAAAATTTAAAATGGGGTTTATTACTGATCGGAGCTGGTACCGGCTTGTTTTTAGCATACCTGTTAGATCATACCTTATTTAATAATGTTGGTAGAGGCTTCGATAACGATGCCAATGTGGCTATTTACTTTGCGCTGATTGCCATATTTGGTGGCTTAGGTTTATTTTTATCTTATCGTATTGAAAAGAAAGAAGTAGATAAGGAAAAAGATAAAGTCGATTAAGTGAGTGGTTGATTAATTTTGCGACTTAATCTAACTTAATCAACCTAAATCAACCAATTAAAGATACCGCTCTTTTAAAATCTTTATATGATGCATTTCATGTCCTGCTATCATATACGCCAAAGCCCTTACAGAAACCGGATTGCCACTCGCAATCCCTTTCTGCGTTGTTTGCTCATCAGTCATTGATTTAAAAAGATAAAGGCTTGCCTCACGCACGGTTTTAAACTCATTAGCCAAATCTTCCAGCGAGCGGGTGTTGAAAGTAGCTTTCTCCATATAAACGTCCTGGTCAAAACTTGGTAGCTCAATAGATTCATGTGAAAAGACTAATGCCCTGTAAGCGAAAACACGTTCGCTATCTGCCATATGGCCTAAAACCTGCTTGATAGTCCATTTACTACCGCCATAAGCATATCCTGCCTTGCCGGGATCCATTCTTACAAAAAAGTTGTAAGTACTTTGCTGCTGGTATTCCAGTATTTCCAATATTGGGCCATTGCCAACCAGGTCAACGTACCGGGCTGCAAAAGTTGAATATTCATCAGGCTGCGGTCTGTTTATCATCTCTTGTGTGTTTTAATACTATTCTAAAGGTTGTCCCTTTTCCTAATTCCGACTCACGAACGAAGATCTGTCCGTCATGATAATTTTCTATCATGCGTTTGGTTAACGAAAGGCCAAGTCCCCATCCGCGCTTGCGGGTTGTATATCCAGGCTGAAATACGGTATCAAACTTTGATCGTGGAATGCCTTTTCCGGTATCGGTTATATCTATAAAGACCTGTTTTTTAATTTTATTGCCCGAGATTTCCACCTTTATTTTCCCCTTGCCCTCAATGGCGTTTACGGCGTTTTTTAATAAATTTTCTAGTACCCAATCAAATAAAGGTACATTTAAACCGGCTTTTAGGTAAGGGTTGCCTGCCATTTCAAAGCTAATATTTTTACTCACTCTTATTCTAAAATAATCCACAAAATCTTTAACCACATCGTAAACCTTAAGTTCTTCGAGTTTTGGTTTCGATCCTATCTTGGAAAATCGGTCGGCAACTATTTCCAGTCGCTTAACATCATTTTCCATTTCGGTTATTAAAGGGTCTTCTTCAGCGTTAAACTTCTCTTTCATCAACTCTATCCACGCCATTAATGATGAAATAGGCGTACCGAGCTGGTGTGCGGTTTCTTTAGCAAGCCCAACCCAAACCTGGTCCTGTTCTGATTTTCGTGAGGAGCTAAAAGCTGTATAGGCAGTTAGCAAAAAAATGGCGATAACAGAAAGCTGTATGTATGGAAAATATTTCAGCTCGGTAAGCAGGGCCGAATCTTTGTAATATACCAGCCACGTGTTACCTAAAACACTAAGTTTTATAGGCTCGTGCTGTTTTTTCATGTAGGCCAATTCCGATTGGAAATAGGCCGGATCATAAATAATTTTTTTATTTCCTTCAGCCTCCAGCTTAATATTTGTTTTGGTAGGATCTAAACCACGGGATAGCTCAATATCGCCCCTGTCATCGGTAACTATAGCAGGCACTGTGGAACTATCGCGTACAGCAAAAACATAATTTAAAAAATCATTATCATCCGATGCTAAAACCTGTTTCATGCTCATTGCCCAAACCTGCGCACGTGTACGTTCGGATTTGGCAATATTGCGCACCAGGTAATTAGTATAAAATAATGATCCGCTGGCAATAACCACTGCAAAAGTGAGCAGAGAGTATTTCCAGCGCTTTTTTTGTTGATATGGATTCATGTATTTTAAGTCCGGAAGTCGGAAAAGTCCGGAAGTCGGGGCAAATTACGCAAAAAGTCAGGAAAGTCCGAAAGTCGGGAAAGTCCGGCAGGGCATTAAAATAATTCAGATGGCTTTTTTTCATAGCGATGGGTTTAAAACTAAGGGTGTTCGAAACATGGAGTTGCAGCTAAATTCCCTCCCATGGGAGGGGTGCGGCTGGATGTGCGCAATGGCAGGGAGGGGTTTATACGCTTGAAAGGCAGGCGACCAAACCCCTCCCTGCCCCTCCCAAGGGAGGGAATCGCACAACCTCTTTCCTTTTTAATAGGTTTCGAACACTCAAGGTTTTAAACCCATCGCTATACTTTAACCAAGCATTGGTTTTAACCCACTTTCGGACTTTTCGGACTTTCGGACTAATCGAATGTCAGACTAATAACAACATTTCAACTTTCAAACCTTTCAACATTTCAACTCCCGGCCTAAAGACTATCTTTGCCCCTATCATGTCTGATAAAAAAGTTAGAGTAAGGTTTGCTCCAAGTCCTACCGGTGGTTTACACCTGGGCGGTGTACGTACTGTATTGTTCAATTACCTTTTCGCAAAAAAGCATAATGGCGATTTTATTTTAAGGATTGAGGATACCGACCAAAACCGTTATGTAGAGGGCGCTGAACAATATATTTTAGATTGTTTACAATGGTGCGGATTGACTCCGGATGAAAGCCCGGTTGCAGGCGGCCCATATGCTCCATACCGCCAAAGTGAACGTAAAGCACTTTACCGTGAGTATGCCGAAAGATTGGTACGACAAGGACATGCCTATTATGCATTCGATACCCCCGACGAACTGGAACAAAACCGTAAAGAGATACCTAACTTTCAATACGGGCAGATTTACCGGGATGGGTTGCGCAATTCACTTTCATTAAAAGAGCATGAGGTTGATGAACTACTGGATGCCCAAACCCCACATGTTATCCGTATTAAAATGCCTGCCGACGAAAGGGTGAGTTTTACTGATATGATACGCGGCCATGTAAGTTTTGAAACTAACCAAATTGATGACAAGGTATTATTAAAAGCGGACGGGATGCCTACCTACCATTTAGCGGTAGTGGTGGATGATTATCTGATGAAAATTTCACATGCCTTTAGGGGGGAAGAATGGTTACCATCGGCTCCTGTACATTTGTTATTGTGGGATTACTTAGGCTGGAAGGCCGATATGCCCCAATGGGCGCATTTACCATTGATATTAAAACCTGATGGTCACGGCAAACTGAGCAAACGCGACGGTGCCCGCCTTGGTTTCCCTGTTTATGCCATGAACTGGTTTGATGCCAAAATAGGTGAGCTTACCCCCGGATTTCGTGAACTTGGTTTTTTGCCCGAAGCATTTTTAAATCTGCTGGCTACCCTTGGCTGGAACGATGGTACGGATCAGGAAATATTTACGCTGGATGAACTGGTTGAAAAATTTTCCATTGATCGCGTAAGTAAAGCCGGTGCTAAATTTGATTTTGAAAAAGCAAAATGGTTCAATGCGGAATGGATTAAGAAGTCTAAAGCAAGAAGTCTGAAGTCTGAAGTCAGGAAAGTTTTCGAAGGTAAGGGAATTATAGTTAGTGATGATGATTATTTACTGAAAGTTATTGAGCAGGTAAAGGACCGTTGTGTTTTGTTAACTGATTTTTATCAACAGGCAGCTTACTTTTTTGAACAGCCAAAAGAATATGATATCAATGCTGTTAAACCTAAATGGACTGGCGCCAAAACAGAGTTTTTTAATGCCCTGCTTGTCACACTGAGCTCAGTCAACATGTGGGAACCAGCTGAATTGGAAACTATCTTTAAAGCCCTAATCGAAGAAAAAGCGGTTAAAGCCGGTGAGGTTTTGCTGCCTTTCCGCATTATGCTGGTAGGCGGTAAGTTTGGCCCGCATGTTTTTGATATTGCAGGGTTACTTGGTAAGGATGAAACTATTGCCCGGATTGAAAAGGCGTTGGTTTTATTTAATAGCTAATATATTCCATCGAAATTGTCATTGCGAGCGATAGCGCGGCAATCACGAACTATGCATAACGAAGAGATTGCTTCACTCGTTCCTCGTTCGCAATGACAAAAAGTTAATTTTTGGCTAAAATCAGGTTAAAACAATTAAGCCTTTGACTCTATCCGCTCCTCTAAGGTTACCGTAACTATATCGCCGGAATCTTTATTTATTACTTTACGCATTTCAGCTTTTACGGGTAGTTTATGAGTGCCATCACCCAATGCCATAAACGAACTCCGGAATGGGTGACCATCAATTGTTCCGCGCACTTTTACAAGTCCCCGCGTTTTAAAAAACACAACCGAGTCAGGCCATATCACAAAGGTCCATTCTCCTTTATTGGGACTTTTTTGTAAGGTTGCTGTAAATTGTTTGTTCAAAAGGCTCATACTTACGCTGTTTAAATTGTTGCTTAATGGTGATCGATTGAGTTTGACATTACAAACATACACTCAAAAAAGTATAAAAGCGGGCGGCATTAATGACAAAATAAGGGGTAAAAAAGACAACGAAGCTTCTTAAAAAGCGTTGGCAGTATTTAGTTGTTACCTATATCCTGATATTTTTCCCAAAATTGTCATTGCGAGCGATAGCGCGGCAATCGCGAACTATGCATAACGGTCATGCATAGCCCCAAAGAGATTGCTTCACTCGTTCCTTGTTCGCAATGACAAAAGACTATTAGAGTTGACTTCCACTATTCAAATACACCGCCAAATTATTTATACTTTTCGCCACAACGCCTATTTGTTCCTGTGCTTCTGTCCAGTTGCGTTGCTCAATGGCTTCACGTATTCCGGGTAATGTTTTTACACCATAACCGGTATAAAAGCCCGGCGCATAAATGGTATGCTTGTACCAGGACCGACGGGGCAAACCATCAGCAGATAACAGCTGATGTTCGGCATGATAAAGCATTTGGTTAAAGTGGTCATGATCAGCATTAGTTTGCGAGACTATTACCCAATTAGCGGCTAATTTATCAGCACTTTTCTTCAGCGAATCCAAAGCAGTTTTCAAAGGGGCAAAATCAAGCTTAGGCACTTCGGCTTTTGCCACTGGGGCTTGCAGATGCTTGGTTGGGTCGGCAGCTAAGGTGTAGTCGTTGGCTTTGATAAGCTTGTTTTCTATCTCCGTATTTTCGCGCATGGTGTTTGCAAGGTCGCTAACTTCGGTAACATATTTGCTGATGGTTGTATCCAGGCTGCGGAAATCAAAAGGCA
This sequence comes from Mucilaginibacter sp., assembly GCA_028288305.1. Taxonomy (GTDB): domain Bacteria; phylum Bacteroidota; class Bacteroidia; order Sphingobacteriales; family Sphingobacteriaceae; genus Mucilaginibacter. Next base: position 5,913 of record JAQBOA010000108.1, on the reverse strand, counting down.
GTAAATCGGCATTAGCCATACGTAAAACGGCATGCCCGGCGGTTTGCGACAAAGCGACGCCATATTTAAAAGAAGAATCTTTAAAGCGGCGGTAATCATCAAATGAATCATAAATGGAATGGTATTCGCCTCCTCCTTCTTCACCGCCGAAACCAAGGTCTAAAGTAGGTATTCCGAGGTGTTGCAGAAATGAAGAAAAATCAGAACCCGAACCTAATGCTTCCAAACGCCCACCTTTTCTGTCCAGTATTTCCTTTTTATCTTTTGCAGTCTGGGCGCTCACCAGTTCTTGAGCTTTTTTACGGTCGAACACGCTTACATTAGTTTGGGGATCGGTTATATTCCGCGAAATCTCATCCACAAAGTTTTCCAAAGCTTGTGAACCGCCCGAACCTAAAAAGCCGCGGCCGTTACTATCAGAATTGATATAGATAACTGCTTTTTGCTGTAATTCCTTATCATGGTCTTCGGCAAACTCTGTTGAGCCAACCAAACCGGGTTCCTCACCATCCCATGAGCAATAAACAATGGTTCGTTTTGGCTTCCATCCGGTTTTAAGCAGATCGCCAAGTGCCTTTGCTTCATCAAGCATTGCCGATTGCCCGCTTATCGGGTCACCTGCACCATTTACCCATGCATCATGGTGATTGCCGCGCATTACCCATTCATCAGGCCATGCGGCACCTTTTATTTTGGCAATCACATCATAAGCCGGTACCATATCCCAGTTAAATTCAAGCTTCAAATGCACCATCGCCTTGCCCGGGCCAACATGGTAAGTAATAGGCAAACCGCCTTGCCAATCGCGAGGTGCAACCGTGCCGTCAAGTGCGGCTAATAACGGTTGTGCATCATGGTAGCTTATTGGCAATACCGGAATTTTTAATATAGTTGCAGCATCTTTTCTATCCAGGCGTTTGGCATTTTTTGTAGCCCCAACACCGGGAGTAAGCGGGTCTCCGGGATAAATTACCATATCCATTACCGAACCTCGCTGAACGCCATATTCGCTTTTATAGGCTCCTTTAGGATATACATCACCTGCTGAATAGCCATCGTCTGCCGGATCAGAATAAATGATACAGCCTATTGCACCATGTTCATAAGCTACTTTTGGCTTTATGCCACGCCACGAACGGCCGTATTTGGCGATCACAATTTTGCCTTTTACACCGATGCCCAATTTTGCAAGCGTTTCGTAGTCATCGGGCAAACCGTAATTTACAAAAACAAGCTGGCCGCTTACATCGCCGTCAGCACTCCATGCGTTATAAGTGGGGAGCTGATTGGCCTGGCCTGAAGTAACATCTTCGGCCAATGCCGGTTCTTTTAAAAGAGCAGTGTATGTGGTTGGACTTGTTAGTTCTAATACACGGGTTTTTGGTGTGGGATAAAGCACTGTAAAGGTTTCAATATGTGCATCCAGACCGTAACTTTTATATTTTTGAAGTATCTTTTCGGCAACCGCTTTACTGCCCGGTGATCCTAAATTATGTGGAAATGCGGAGAGTTCTTTGATGGTTTCGCCAATTCGTGGTGCACTTAAAGAGGCATCAAAAGCCTGTTCTGTTTTTAATTCTTTAACTGTTGAAGTAGCGGTAAAACCGGTAATATTTTTTTGCTGTGCGTTCGTTAGGGCAGATATTGTTATTAAACCAAGGAAAATAGTTTTCTTCATTTCGGGGATAGTGTAAAGCGTGAAAATATATAATTTTGGATGAATTGGCAAATGGTCTCCGCCTTTCAGTTTGTAACGTTTTAAGTAATGCATTATACCAATAAAGAAAATGTTTTTTATTAGTATGGAATGACTATTAATTTATTATACCGTTAAAGAGACAGTCTTTGAAATTCAAGCAATTGGTCATTAAAAGGGAAATGTATAATACTATTGCATTTGATATTTTCTTGCCAAAAGAGATCATTAATGTACTTAGCCCAAGTTCTCGTTCCTCAAAGAATGAACTGCGCAGCTCCACTTTTTGAATTTTAAATAAAATTACTTTAACCAGGTTACAAATTCCCTCATTGCCAATCCCGGATCTTCTTGTTTCATGAAATTTTCTCCAATTAAAAAACCGTTGAAGCCTGCAAGCTTAAGCTGTTTGATAGTTTCGGGGTTGCTGATAGCGCTTTCTGATATCTTCAAAAATTCAGTGGGGATATGATCTGCCAATTTAAACGAGGTTTCAACTGATACGGAAAAATCAGCAAGGTTACGATTGTTTACTCCAATGGCATCAAGGTTGGGGTTGATGCTTCTTTCCAATTCTTCCAGGTTATGTACTTCTAATAAAACATTTAACCTGAGGCTTTTCGCCAGCGATGCTAATTTTTGTATTTCACCAGGTGTAAGGATAGCGGCGATCAATAATATAATATCTGCCCCTAATGATTTAGCTTCGATGATCTGGTATTCATCTATCATAAAATCCTTACGCAAAACAGGAATGGTATTGGTTTGCCTTGCCTTTATAAGATCGGCTTTGCTGCCCATGAAAAAATTGCGGTCTGTTAAAACCGATAGTGCAGACGCCCCTGCGGCAGCATAAGCGTTAGTTACCTCTTTAACGCTTACCTTATCGTTAATTATTCCCTTTGATGGTGATTTGCGTTTAAATTCGGCAATGATGCCGGTACGTTGCGGATCAAGCAAAAATTCTTTAAACGAATAACAATCTCTATGAAAAAAATCGGATTCTTCCAGCTCTATATAAGAAGTTCGTGCTTTTGCTTTTTGAACTTCTCTTTTTTTATTAATGACGATCCTGTCGAGTATATTCATAAACCCCCCAACCCCCCAAAAGGGGGAGCTTTTTTAATTTATTTAATTCCTAAAGATAACTTGCCCTGCTTGTTTACTCCCCCTTCAGGGGGCTGGGGGGTTAACCAGTTTTGCATCAGTTCTTTTCCATATTCTGTTAACACCGATTCCGGGTGAAATTGTACACCCCGTACATCAAATTGGTTATGCCGCAATGCCATCACCGAGTTATCAGCCCCATCAATAGCGGTTACGGTTAATGAATCTGGAATTGCTTTTTCATCCACCACCCACGAATGGTACCGACCTACTTTAAAGCTTGGTGGTAAGCCAATAAAAAGTTTCTCCTGCAGGTCTGTGATTAATATTGGTGTGGCAATACCATGCATGGGCTGGCTCAGGTTGTATAGTTTGCCGCCAAATACTTCGGCTATAGCTTGCTGACCGAGACAAACGCCGAAAATGCTTTTTGAAGAAGCATATTTTTCAATAACTTCCAGCAACAAACCCGCTTCGGCAGGTATACCCGGGCCTGGCGAAAGGATAATGCGGTCAAATGCATCCACATCATCAATAGCAAACTTATCATTTCTCCAAACTTCACATTGCAACCCAATTTCATTAACCAGGTGTACCAGGTTATAGGTAAATGAATCGTAGTTGTCTATAATTAAAATTCTATTGCCCCCCGGCCCCCTGAAGGGGGAGGGATTATCTACATATTTTTTTTCGTTCATGTTTTTATTCATTATAATCAATTATCATTCCCCCTTAGGGGGCCGGGCCTAAAGCTCCTCCGCCATTTCAATTGCTTTTCTTAAAGCTGCAATTTTGTTATCAACTTCTTTTAATTCGTTTTCTGGTATTGAGCCGGCAACTATTCCAGCTCCGGCCTGGTAATGCAAGGTATTGTTTTTGCTTAAAAACGAGCGGATCATAATAGCGTGGTTGAAATCGCCATTAAAGCCAAAAAAACCGATTGCACCACTATAAAAACTCCTCTTGGTTTTTTCATTTTCATCAATTATTTCCATTGCCCGATATTTTGGTGCACCGCTCAGCGTACCCGCCGGATAAGTATCGGCAACCACTTTAAATGATGAAACGCCGGGAAGCAGTTTTCCACTCACATGCGAAACCAGGTGAATAAGATGTGAATAGTATTGCACTTCCTTAAAGGCCTTTACCTCTACCTGTCCGCAATGACGACTCAAGTCGTTACGGGCAAGGTCGACCAGCATCACGTGTTCTGCTGATTCTTTTGGGTCGTTTTCGAGATTGCGGGCAATTTCTGCATCTTTTTCATCATCGCCGCTGCGTTTAAATGTACCTGCAATAGGGAATATGCTGGCCACCTGGTTTTTGATGGTGATCTGCGCCTCGGGTGATGAACCGAATATTCGGAAATCGCCATAGTCAAAATAAAATAGATAGGGCGATGGGTTTATAGAGCGTAAGGCCCTGTAAACATTAAACTCATCGCCTAAAAATTTTCTTGAAAACGCTCTGGAGGGGACAATCTGGAAAACATCACCTCTAAAAATGTGCTGTTTCATTTTTTCAACCACCGCCATAAACTCTGCGTCGGTTAAGTTAGAAAGCTCCTCACTTTTACTTTCAAAATGATATTCCGGGAAATTTTTGTTCCTGATCAGGTCGGCTAATTTTTCCAGTCCGCTATTATCTGTTTCCCCCTCAAGCTTATTATGAAATATGTACAGTTCATTTTTAAAATGATCAATAGCTATAATGTACCTGTAAATGTGATATTGCATTTCAGGGATCTTTCTGATATTCTCTTCACATTTTTTTAGCGTGATAGTTTCAAAATGTTCAACTGCCTCATGAGTAAAATAGCCGAATAATCCGTTTGATGTTATTTTAGAAGGATTTGAAGTAGTTTCAAAACAGTTAATAAATTGATTAATCTGATCTATCAGTTCAAATTTGCCGGCAGGGTAGTTTTCTTCACCTCCATCCGGGTAGGTCATTTTTAATGCTCCATCGTTAAGTACTAATCCCGCTATAGGTTCGCAGCATACATAACTCACACTGTTTTCACGACTGTGATAATCCGAGCTTTCCAGCAAAAGTGAATTTGGGAAAACATCCCTCAGCCTAAGATAAATACTAACCGGAGTAGTTGTATCGGCAAGCAGTTTTTTATTAGTAGTTATAATTTTATAAGTTTTCATATTTCTTTTCAATGCCCTTAAAACAAAAAGCCCAGCGAATGAGATTCGCCGGGCCTGTTTTAGGTTTACAATTGATTAATTGTTCAGATCAAAAAATCATCCGGCTGCCAAAATTAATTGGTGCCACCAGTTGTTATTATGATTGATTTTGATCATTGCGATGACAAATTTATAAAGAAAATTGAATTAGCAAATTTTTTATAAACTTTTTTGTAATTAAGAGCCCAAAATAGGTAAATGACCTGCTGTTATGGCCACCAAAATCACTAAAAATGCGATAGTATAGAATATCGCTATGGTTTTATGTTTGCTTTCGGACGTTTCTGTCTTCTTAGCTTTGCTATGCCCAATGGTTATCAAAGCAATTGCAATCAGCATCATTACCCAATGTTCAACTGTAAAATAGCGTGTAGTTGAATCTTTCATGGTATTGCTGTTAAATTGTACAAACGGACTCAAAAAATATAAAATAATGCCAATCAGCAATTGCGTATGTGCTGATATCAATGTAAATAGATTGATTTTGCGGTTAGTCTCTGTATATGGTTTTTTACTAAACCATCCCAGCAATGATTGAATTATTGCCACTAAAATCAGTATAAATACAATATACCTAAATCCGGAATGAAGGTGTCGAAAAATAGAATATAAACTCATCTTAATAAATTTTCCGAAGATACGATAAATTGACTTAGATAATTTAAGCAAAAGCCTCGAAATATTCAGCAATATGTAAGAAGTTTAGGAATGTATATTAACGAAGATTCTTGATCATATAATAGAATAAGGCGTTTAAGTGCGGTTGTATTTTTGATAATTATTCAAATTTATATAAGGAATATCGATAATTGTTGAAGCTTGCTCCATTGGAGCAAAATATCGGTAGTGAATAATAAAAAACAAAGTAGCGTGCCGTAGGTACGAAACTTGTCAGGTCGCATACCTACGGCATGC
>JAQBOA010000061.1 GCA_028288305.1 Mucilaginibacter sp. | reverse complement strand
CAAATGCATCAACAAGAAACCATTAAAATTAAAATCTATAAAAAAACTCAAACATCTTTGGTGGATGTTTGAGTTTTTAACAACTTTTGTATCATCAATAATAGTCAACCTATTTTAGGACGTTACAGAGCCGGAAAAGTCCGAAAGACTATTTTTGATTGAATCGGTTTTCGTATTAATTTCCGGACTTTCCCAACTTTTCTAACTAAACTGGTTTTTCTTTCTTACTTCCGGACTTTACTGACTTTTCGGACTTTCGGACTCAACTAATCTCTACATTTGTCAAACAATGATCGAATTAAAAAAAGAATTATATAAACAATGCCTTAATTATGTGCAAAAACGTATGGAAGCTGCACAGCTGGCCATTGAAGAAGCACAAAAAGCGTCAAATGATGACACTAAAAGCAGTGCCGGCGACAAATACGAAACAGGCCGTGCTATGATGCAGCAGGAAACTGACCGGAACGTTATTCAATTAAATGAAACTAACAAATTAAAAGTGGCTTTGAACCAATTGAATTACCTTGTGGTTTCTGATACGGCTGAAACAGGCAGCCTGGTTATAACTAATAATGGTAATTTTTTTATTGCTATAAGTGCGGGTGTATTAATGGTTAATAGTGAAACTTATTTTGCCATTTCACCAGCTTCGCCGGTTGGGTTAAGACTTAAAGGACAAAAAATAGGGTATGATTTTGACTTAAACAACAAACATTATCAAATTAAAAAAATTATTTAGATGTTTTTTTCAAACAATTATTACGTATTTATATTTTATAACTTTAATCATAAAATATCTATTACTATATTTGATGTTAATAAAAGGTGGCAGGCAAAATAGACTTGCCCAAGATAAACTAAATTTTGATGAACATATTTGTAGGAAGTCTTCCCTTTTCGTTAGAGGAAGCCGATTTAAAAGAGCTTTTTGAAGCTTATGGTGAAGTAAGCACCGTTAAATTAATTAGTGACAGAGAAACCGGCAGAAGCAAAGGTTTTGGTTTTGTCGAAATGCCCGATGATGAGAGTGCTCAAAAAGCAATCACCGGTTTAAATGGCACTGATGTAAAAGGCAGATCAATTGCGGTTAGCCAGGCAGAAGAAAAGAAACCAAACGATCGCAGGAGCGGTGGTGGTGGCGGCTATGGCGGCGGCAACCGTGGTGGCGGTGGCGGCTATGGCGGCGGTGGCAACCGTGGTGGTGGCGGCGGTGGCGGCTACTCAAGGGATAACAATCGTGGCGGCGGCAGCGGCGGTGGCCGTTGGTAAAAATATACTTAAGATAAAACGCTTAATAATTATTTAAGCGTTTTATCTTATTAGTTTATGCGAACTCACAATTTTTGCAAGTGCTTTAGTCCAGTAAAGGCCTTTCATTAGGTTTACTTTGTTTATTATTTGGATCGTTGATTAATTGAAACTTGCGTGATTTTGCTGATTGCTTTTTCACATGAGAATCCAATAACTAAAAATCTCAACATATTAGTCTGAAGATCATTCAATCTCTGATACCCTAATTCGCAATAATTCACCTGGTTTCACTTACTATCAAACTCCGCCAAGTAACCTCAATACTTAACCGGCGATCCATCCCTGATTTCATCAGACGCTTGCTGAACAACCTGGTCTCCTGCTTTTAAGTCGCCAAATACTTCAATCATATCGCCGGATTGAGCTCCTTTTTTTACATCAACCCACTCGGCCCGGTGATTTACAACCCTTACTACAAAAACCTTTTCTGTAGAAGTTGCAACGGCTCCTTTAGATACAATTAGTGTGCTGTCACCGGATGGCAAAGGCACATTAACATTAGCGTACATATGTGGTAAAAGCTTCCTTGAGGTATTATAAACATCCATTTCCAAACGTTCCGATCTTAATTTCACATCAAGCGCACCAGCAAGGCGTTTAACCTGTGCAGTGAACTTTTGATTGGGTAACGACCCCACTGTAAAGCTTACATTATCTTTATGGCTTAAACCGCCTGTAAAATTTTCGGGTACCGAAATTACCAAACGCATACGTTTTTGGTCCTGCAAAACAAACAATGGATCTGTTCCTTTACCACCAGGGCCAACATAAGCACCCAGGTTAACATTACGCATTGTAATCACTCCGTCAAAAGGTGCCCGTATTTCCAGGTAATTAAGATTTGCAGCTATTTCTTTGTAGTACGATTTAGCGGCTTCAACATTCGCCAGGTCTGAATTCTTTTTAGCTTCTGCCAGTTCCAGGTCGTTTAGCGAAACCGTTCCAGGAGTTTTACTGGTAATGTACAACCTGTCGTAAGTTGCTTTGCTGGCAAAATAAAGAGCTTCCAATTGCTTTATACGTGATTCAGCTCCAGCCAGTTGTGAATTTATCTCAGGAGCTTCCAGTGTAGCCAGTAATTGACCCCGGTGTACTTCTGAACCTATGTCAACCAAAAGATTTTTTACATAACTGTTAATCTTGGCGTACAGGTCAACTTCCTGGTATGGTATTAGCTCGCCAGGAACTGTAATAGTTGAACTTAACTTACCTTTTTTTACAGCATACAGTTTAACTGCTGGCGTATCAATAGCATTTTCCTGATTTACAGTTTGTGCTTGCTCTTCTTTTGCTTTGTTATCGGGTCCGCATGAGCTTAACAGGCCGGCGCTTACAACCAAAAAGGTTATAGCAATAATTAATTTATTTTGTTTAATGTTCATGATGGTGCAAAGGGACATAAAATTTACTTTCTTTATCTTCAGGATCTAATGAAACAGAATCGGTTGTAGTATTGCCTTGAACCCAGGCAAAAACCAGGGGTAAAATTAATAGGGCGGCAAAAGTCGAAGCCAGCAGACCGCCTATTACAGCCCGGCCTAATGGCGATGTTTGGTCGCCGCCTTCGCCTAAACCTGATGCCATCGGGATCATACCCACTATCATGGCTAAACTGGTCATTAAGATTGGCCTTAAACGTAAAGCTACAGCTTCACGGGCCGACTTAAGCGCATCGCCATTATGCTTTCGTAATTCTTCGGCATTGGTTACCAACAATACAGCGTTTGAGATAGATACCCCAACCGACATGATCATACCCATATACGATTGCAGGTTAAGCGTAGCTCCAGTTAATTTAACCAGCATCAGCGAACCAAACAATACCGCGGGTACAGTTGACAATACAACAAGTGAAACCTTAAACGATTGGAAATTGGCTGCAAGCATCAGGAAAATAACAAGTATAGCAACTATCAATCCGGTTTGCAGGCTGTCAAGGGTATCGGTTAATGTTTGGCTCATACCGCGCAATTCTGCTGTTAACCCACGCGGCAATTTACCCATTGATTCAATTGCCTTGTGAACATCATTTGATGCGGTACCCAGGTCCTTGTTATTTATATTAGCAGTTACCGAAAGTGTGGGTACAGCGCCAATATCATCGTCTTCACCGTAGGCAGTATCTGCTTTTATCTCTGCCACATCGCTTAACACAGGGCGCTGCTGGTTACTTACCACAGGTATTTCCCTGATATCGTTTATACTGGCCATCTTATATTCAGGTATTTCAACCTGCACCTGGTAGCTTAAGCCTACTCTTTCATCAATCCAGTTATTTTTCTGGGTAAACCGCGACGATGAAGTTGAAGCGGTAAGCGTACGCGATATATCGCCTACTCCAACACCCAATTCTGCCGCACGTACACGGTCAATATTAATATCAATAGATGGGTATTTAAACGACTGGGCTATCTGCACATCGCGCAAATAACTTATCTTGTTCAACTTTTCCATCACCTTGTAAGCATAGTTCACATTTTGTTTTTTGTCTTTGCCCGTCAAAGCAATTTCAATAGGCGTAGGTGATCCCTGGCTCAGAATTTTATCAGTAAGTTCAATTGGTTCAAAAGAAACCCTTATACCGGGTAATTGCTTCTTCATCGCATTTCTGAAACGCTCCTTCAAATCATCCAGGTTTACTTTATAACCTTCAGCAAGTTGAACCTGCATAACGGCTTCCTGCGGGCCTGCCATAAACATATAAATAGGATTTGTTGAAAACGTAGAAGGATGTGTACCCACCACACTGGATGTAATGGCAATATTCTCCTTTCCAACCAACTTCTCCAAAATATGCAAGGCCGCAATTGTGCTTGTTTCTGTGCGTTCAAGCCGTGTACCATCATCCCCGCGCAAACGGACCTGAAAAGTGCCCGAGTTAGCTTTTGGCAATACATCCCGTCCAATTATACTAAACAGTAAAAATGCCAAGCCGAAAGCCACAACTATATAACCCGTAACAATAAATTTGCGCTTAGGCATCATCCTGTCCATAAAGCTCAGAAAACGCAATCTGAATTTATCAAAACCAGTGAGTTTATGACCATTACCCTGTGTGGCCATTTTAACAGCCAGTTCTTTTTGCTCCCATACATCGCCTTCATCTTCAAGGGCAAAACCATCCTTATGACTTTTATCTTCATGCTCGTTTTTCATTAGCCAGTTTGCCATAATCGGTACAAATGTTTGTGCCAGAAAATAAGATACAATCATTGAAAAACCAATAGCCAATGAAAGTGGCAAAAACAAAGCACCCGGAATACCTGTCATGGTGAATGCCGGTGCGAATACCGCCAGTATACAGAATAATATCAGCAATTTAGGGAAAGCTATTTCTTTACAGGCATCCCAAATGGCCAGGGCTTTTGGCTTGCCCATATCAAAATGCTGATGTATATTCTCAATAGTTACCGTAGACTCATCAACCAGGATGCCAATGGCAAGCGAAAGCCCGCTAAGTGTCATGATATTGATGGTTTGATTAAAAAGATAGAGGAAAAATATTGCTGCTATTACACAGGTTGGGATTGTTAATATTACGATAAGGGCACCGCGCCTGTCGCCTAAAAATAATAGTACCATTAATCCGGTAAGTACCGCGCCAATTGCGCCTTCTTCGGCCAAACTTTTAACTGCGTTTATTACATAAACTGACTGGTCGAATACGAAAGATAATTTAACATCCGGCGGTAATACAGCCTGGAAACGGGGTATTGCCTTTTTAAGATTTTGAACAACCTCCCAGGTTGAAGCAGTAGCCGATTTGGTGATAGGCAAATAAACCGAACGCTTTCCATTAATTAAAGCATATCCTGTGGTAATATCGGCACCATCTTCAACAGTAGCTACATCTTTTAAAAATACGGTTTGAATGCCGTTTTTAAATAAAGGGATATTCCCAAAATCTGGCACCGTTTTAATTGTGGCATTGCTTGGTGTTATGTAGTTATAATTTCCGATCCTAACGTTACCCGCCGGGGTATTCTGGTTATTGTCGTTCATGGCGGTAACAATCTGGTCAGGGGTCAAGTTATGGGACCGGAGCAAATTCGGATCTACTTTAATTACAACGGTACGCTGGTTCCCGCCAAAAGGAGCTGGTGCCACCAGCCCGGGAACTGTTGTAAATGACGCCCTTACGTAAACCATCGCATAATCGAGCAACTGGTTATTGCTCCGGGTAGCACTGCTCAATACCAATTGCCCTACCGGCAAAGTTGAAGCATCAAAACGTAAAATGAAAGGCGGCTGCGAGCCTTGCGGGAAACCGGCCTGTGCCCGGTTAGTATAAGCCGTGACCTCGGCGGCAGCCTGAGCCATATTGGTACCCTCATAAAAAGTAACCTTAATTAGTGTTAACCCTTGTATATTTTTTGTTTCAATACTTTTAACACCCGAAACAAACAGCAAAAGGTTAACATATTGCTTGCCGAAATAAGCTTCCATTTGATCAGGAGTAAAACCTCCGTATGGATGTGACACATAAATTACAGGCAAATTCAAATTCGGGAAAATATCTATCTTAATACTTCTTACAGCATTTATACCAAAGAAAAATAACCCTGCAACTATAACAAGTATTGTAATTGGTCTTTGTAGCGCCCCTTTAATCAATCCCATTTTAAATATTCTATATTAAAAATTATTTATAAATATCCCAAAATCACCTGTTGCACCAGCTTTATATAATAAGGCCTGCCAAACATTGTTTGAAGCGATATAATAATCAACCTCGGCCCGGTTCAGTACATAAAGTGCTTGTGTAAAATCAACAATATTGGCGAGGCCATTCTTGTACAAAGTGAATTTTTGAATGTAGGCATCCCTGGCAGCCTTTATTTCAATAGGAGCATCGTGAAAATTTTTCAACGCATTGCTTATCTTTGTTTCAGCCAGTACCTGCTCATCCCTTAGTTGCTGGCTAACCAGGTTATAATCATTTTGATATTGTGCCGAGGTAAATTTTTGCGATCGCACCTGGTAATGAACTCTAAAAGGATTGGTAATGTTCCACACAACGCCTACACCTAATAAATAGTTGAACTTTGTAGGATCAGCGCCGACGCCGAAATTGGAGGTATAATCGCTTTGGTTTGATAAATAACCTGAACCAAAACCTGACCCCTTTCCCTGGTACGCCCCAAACAGCGTAAAGGTTGGATAACTGAATGTGCTTAAATATTTTGCCTGCTCATCACTTACGGCTACCCTGTTTTGATAAAAACGTAATAATGGGTGACTTTCCAGGTTTACACTTGATTGAGGATCCGAATTAGCAGGCGTTTTGGTTACAAAAGTACTGTCTAACGAAAAACCTTGTGGCGGCACAATTCCTAAATATTGGGCGAGCTGATTACTCTGCTCTTGTTCGAACTCGCGGGCATTTGTGAGTAAAATCCTGGCATTCGCTACTTCAGCATTTGCCTGTGAAGAATCAACGCCCGGATTTAAATCACTCTTAACACGGGCGACTACTACTCTTTGCAGGTCAATGGCACGGTTAAGGTTATCCTGCTGCGCTTTGCTCAACTGCTGTGCGGCCAGTAAACTTAAATAAGTGCCTGCTACACGTACCTGATGTTGGAACTGTTCTTGTGCCAAATCACTTTCATCACGCAATACTGACGTTTTTTGTACTTTTACCTTTTCTTTTGAACGGCCAAATGCGAAAAAGTTCCAGTTCACATTGCTCACATAAAGTGATCCAAATGCTGCATTCCAGTTCTGCTGGTTTAAAATCGGCCCGACCGAAGATACGCCACCTGATCCATTTAATGAATATGAAGGGCCATACTGTATGTTAGCGGTACCATAAACTTGCTGGGCTGAAAGATTTACATCGGGTAAATACTCGGTACGGGTTTCGCTAAGATTTGCCTTTGTAGCATTCAACTGGTTTGTTTTCGATTTAATTGTTTCATAATTTGCGAGTGCAATCTGTTCCGCTTCTTTCAAGCTTAATACCTTTTGCTGGCTATGGGCATGCTGGAAACACATCACATTCAAACAAATTAAAAAGATATATTTAAGATTTCCTTTAAACATATGTAGATTTTTAAGACGGGCAAAAGTAAAATTATACAGTGTACAACTGACACTCTAGACAGTATCATCACTGTTACTAATTAAAAAATTGCATTCATCTGAAAAATGCCATTTTGTTAACGTTACAATTTTAGTATTAAATTGTTTTCAATAAATTTCATTTAGTATTATTGATATTTAAATTGGCAAATGAAACTAGAGTTCTATAAATTACTTATTGTTTTCTTTATTTATAGTATCCCACTATTTGCCCAATCATCTTTAAAACCCTTCCCGCAGCATGTAAAATACTTTCCAGGTTGTATTAAACCAAATCATATTTCGCAAACCCAACTGGATAACTCGGTTCGTAGTTTTTATATCCAATGGAAAAAAAGATTTATTAAAAATGTACCTGGTAAGCCTGAAAGTTATGTATGGTTTGAGAACATCGGAAAAAAACAGTGCGTATCAGAAGGGCAGGGATACGGGATGGTTATTGTAGCACTGATGGCCGATTATGATCTATCTGCAAAGGTTACTTATGACAATTTATTTCGTTATTATAAGGCAAACCCAAGTATCAGGAGCAAACATTTAATGGCTTGGGTACAATATACAAATGGCAAAAACTCAGACCAAACATCGGCAACCGATGGCGATATGGACATTGCATACTCGTTATTACTGGCTGATAAGCAATGGGGTAGCAAAGGGCCAATAAATTACAGAAAAGAAGGCGAGGCTATAATTACTGCAATTATGCAATATGAAATCAATCACCAAACATGGTCGATATTATTAAGCGACGGGGTAGAAGCCGAAAGCAAGGATTATTTTGACACGCGCTCTTCCGATTTTATGCCTTCACATTTTAAAGCTTTTGAACTTGCTATTCAGGACGAAAGGTGGGATAAAGTAACCAATGCTACTTATAATCTCTTTGGCAAGATGCAAAAAAATTACAGTCCTGATGCAGGGCTTATTCCTGACTTTATAGTTAATATCAACAAAAAAGCAAAGCCCGCACCGCCCAACTTCCTTGAATCGCCTTATGATGGTTATTATAATTATAATGCCTGCCGTATACCATGGCGTATCGCCACCGATTATTTGTTAACAGGTGATGAACGCTCAAAAGCTATTGCGGATAAAATAAACCGCTGGATCAGGGAGACTACCAATAATGACACCTATAATATATCCGCGGGATATACGCTATCAGGTAATGATATTAAAGGCAGGAATTTTGAAGCTTTAAGCTTTATAGCGCCGTTTGCGGTATCGGCAATGGTTGATAAGAAAAACCAAGCCTGGTTAAACAAGATTTGGGATTATATGATTGCATTTAAAATGAAAGATTTTGATTATTATGACAATACCATAAAACTCCTTAATATGATTATCATATCCGGGAATTATTGGGAACCGAAAAATTAATTACGTTTTCAGAACTTCGGTGAATTTGACTGGCTTATTTCTCTATCTGCAGCAATCTTAAAATTGCCCTTCGCAGCGTTCATGTTCATTCACATGACTACATCTATAAATATTCATAATATTTTGGAAATCAATTTCTTACAATTATAAAATCTTTAGGTATCGCTATTTAACCATATCTATTATATATAATTAATGCGCCCTACCTTGTTCACTGTCGGCGCCGCCGGTATCACGTTTTTGAGGTACATTGGTTGATTTGCCGAAACTATAGGTAAATGCCAGGGTTGCCACCCGTGTATCCAGGAAGTTATGGAAGGTTGAAGTAGCACCCACAATATTGGTGATGGTGCCGCTTGGGCTAAACGTGTGAAAGATATCCCGCATATTTAACTTAATTGAACCCTTATTGCTAAGTATTTTTTTCTGAATAGCTGCATTAAGCATGCCTTTAGGTATAGTAACAAACTGACCGTAAGTACCTCCGGAGTCGTAAAAGCCGCTTAATTCGGCGCTCCAGGTTTTTGTTAAAGTGAACTGATTGTTGCCATTGGCCGCAAATGTATTTCCAGACTGGTTGAGATATCCGGTATAAAATGCCCCCTGGTAAGTATTTTTATATACCTCGGCATATAAATTAACCAACCACCATTTGGCAGGTTGAAAGTTGGTATTGATAGAAAAATCAAATATTTTCTGCTGCCCTATGTTGCCTTGGGTGCTGATAAATATGTTGCCGCTTTTGTGAATAGTTTCACCTTGAACATCGGTTGTATGATTATATGCAACCGCAACAGTAAATAGGCTTTTGAAACTATAGGCTAGTTTATAATTATCCGTAAACTGCGGTTTCAGGAAAGGGTTGCCAGAAAAATAGGTAAACTCGTCCACAAAAAAAGTAAAGGGGTTTAAACTTCCATAATTCGGTCTGCCTATCCGGCGACCATAAGAAAGAACCAATACGTTATGGCCAGCTGTATCAAGGTTATAAGAAAAATAAGCAGTTGGAAACAGATCCGTATAATGATTAATAAACGATGAATCTGCCTTTTGGGCATTACCCAACTGATGTCCGTTGCCATTGGTGTTCTCTAATCGCAAGCCTGTTTGTACCGAGAACCGGCCGAAGTTTTTATTAAAATTAACATACGCCGCATTTATATTCTCCTTATATAAAAACCGGTTGGTATTGTTATAATCAATGGTGCTTACGTTATCGATCACGTTAAAGTAATTGGCAGCGTTATTTGTATTTACATAGCTACTCTTAACGCCGGCCTCCAGCTTTGCCTTGCCTTTAAGCGGATGGGAATAGTCAGCCTTGGCGGAGTAAATATTGATGATAGCAGGCAAATTATCACTCAGCGTTCGCGAATTTGTTAAAGTGCCATCGGGCAAAAAAGTATTATTTACAAACAACTGATTACTGCCCGATACATCGCGGATATAATCCAGATCAAAGGTAAGCGTCCTGCCGGTGCTATCAAACTTATGGGTATAGTTCAAGTTTATGCCTTTGCTGTTAAAGTTGTTTTTGGACGTATTGAGGGTATTGATGGTTGAATCCAATTGGCCATTTTTGCCATATAGTAAGCTGTATACCGGGCTGTTGTCGTGGTCGGTCGATATGTTGCCGGTAAATACTACCCCCCAGGTTGTTTTCGGCGATATAAAATAGTCCATTCCAGCCTTAATATTGGTATTGTTGCTGGTAGGCCTGAAATATGAAATATCCTTTAGAGACGAGGTTCGGTTTCCGTTCGCATCAAAATAATCCCGGTCAATTTCGAGCCTTCTGAAAGTTCGTTGTTCATTGTAAGCAAGGTTAGCAAACAGGTTAACTTTGTTTATACGGTAATTGAGATTAATGCTCTCATTGGTACGGCCATAAAAACCCTGCGCATAATCGGCTGACACAACGGCATTGAATCCCCTAATGGTATTTTTTTTTGTTTTGATATTGATTACGCCGGCATTTCCCCCAGCGTCATATTTGGCCGGCGGATTATCCATCAGCTCTATCTGATCTAATGACGAAGATGGTAAAGAACGCAGGTAAGTTGCCAGGTTTGCAGCCGAAAGATAAGTAGGTTTATCATCAATCATCACCAATACGCCGCTTTTTCCCTTATAGGTAATATTGCCATCGGCGTCTACCTGCACGCCAGGCGTTTTTTCCAGCACTTCCAAAGCATTGGCGCCCGTATTGGATATTAATGCACCTACATTGACTACTGTGCGGTCAATTTTTTGCTGGATATATGATTTTTGAGCGGTTACGGCTACTTCATTCAACGCTTTTCCGGTTGACGATAAAATAAATGCCGATAAATTAACCGGTTTTTGCTGGTTGACAATCACATCGCCACTACGGTAATTTTTATAGCCTACGTAGGTCGCCTTTATTAGATAAGTATCATCTTTTAAGTTTTGAAAGGTAAAGCTGCCATCCGGGTTAACAAGTTGGGTACTTACCAAGCTCGAATCTTTTGCAACAAGTAAAATCACCGTTGCGCCGTCGAGCGGTTTTTTAGCATCGTCTAAAACCGACCCCGAAATTTTACCGCCCTTGGTTTGTGCATGGACAAAGTTGAATAGTAACAGCGTGAATAAGGTTAAAAAAAATACTTGTTTTAATTTCATAGCCATAAGACAACGATTTAGCTGATATCGTTACATGAGCGCTATAATTTCAAATATAATGGTTTTCATAAAAGTTTTAAACAATTTAACTTTACAACTTCTTAAATTTTTTTCAGTTTTTTAAGCTTTAATCATTTTTTCCGCCATCTCCTTACCGCTTGTTAAAGCCGCCTCAACGGTACCCATTATAGGGCCCTCATATAAATAATCACCTGCAAAAAATAATGTATCATTAACAGGAGTATTTAATGCCTTGCGGGATACAGGAGATGCAATGGTATCGTATGCATAAGAGCCACAGGTAAATGGCTCGGCAGTCCAGTTAACTATTTTAAACGCAAGCAACTTATCCTTTAACTCGTCGAACTTACGATTAAATATTTTTCCTAACGATTGCAGGGATTGCTTTAATATCTCTTCATCCGGTGTGTGTTTTTTATTGGCTGCTGCCGACCCTCCTATCCAGCCTGTTAAGACAGGACTATGCTGGGGCGTTTGTGTCCACCACGTAGGTATTTCCTCGTCCGAAAAAAGGTAACCCATATTTTTCAAACTTCTACCTGCCAGTTCTTCAGCAAATTTATCTTCCCAAAATAGCTCATCAAATTCCAGCAATATTTTTATTACTGCGCCAAACCCCATAGACTGTATAGCCTTGCTTTGTTCAGGAACAGGAGGATAAAAAACTACCGTTCCTTTTTCAGCTTCAACTTCTTGCAACACGCCCAAAGGCAAGGCTATCAGTACTTGCCTGGCTTCGTAAAATGTTCCTTCAGCAGTAGCAACTTTTACGTTTCCAGGTTGCCAGTGAATTTCTTTTACTACCGTATTTAAATAAATAAAGCCCCCATATTTTTTACATTCCTCTTCCAGGTATTTTATCATTGCGCCATAACCGCCTTTAATGCGATGCTGCGCATCAGTATCTTCGCTTTGCCATTCTTTTCTTAAAGCAAAAGCGCTGGCTTTATGCGGATCAGCAGTATCATATCCAGATGCAAATTTCCATACAGAATCTCTTAGTTCCTGATATTTATCACCGGAAAACTCTTTTTGAAGAAACTTATCGATATTTATGTCTTCTTCAAGCTTGTTGAGGCGTTTAATCAATAACTCCCAATCCTGAGTAAAAAAGCCTTCATTATTTAAATGCCCATTTTTATAACGCCACATTTCGGCACTTGCAGAATAATATGGGATACCGGCTTGCTTTAATATATCCAGGGTAACCGGCAGATCACCATGTACAAATTCGGCTCCAAGCTCTGCATTACCAAAAAATGATTGGTGATTAAGAGTATGGATACGGCCGCCGCACCTGTCACGTGCTTCCAATACAATTACCTTTTTACCTGCTTTTGCCAATGTTCGGGCAGCCATCAAGCCGGCAGCCCCGGCTCCTATAATTAGAATATCTGTGTTGCTCATGTGGTGAACAACAAAATTAAGAATAGTTAAACAGCCCGATCAAAATAAAAATTTTCTATCTAACTAAAATCTCTGCGGGATTCGCCCGGAGTTTTGCCTTCTATCCGCTTAAAGAGCTTAAAAAAGTAACTTAAATTATTAATACCTACGGCATAGCAAGCCTCATTAATGCTTACATGCTGGTCTTTTATCATGGATTTGGCTAATTTTATCCGCTCGTGCAAAATAAAATCAACCGGGCTTATCCCAAACTCCCTTTTAAAACATCTGAAAAAGTTAGGCTTGCTCATACAGCATAAATTACTCAGCTTGTCTATAGTTATCTCTTCATGTACATGTGCCTTAATATATTGCACAACAGCAGCAAAACGGTTGGTGGCAGTATTGTTAGCGTAACTATCGAGTATCAGTTTACGTGCCTGGGTTTGCATCAGCCTGATCAACAGTTCCTTAAGGGTAAAATCAACCAAAACATCTTTTGCAGCAATATTTTCGGTACTGATATTTACAAGCCTGTTAATGGCTGAAGTAATTTCTAATGAATTTTGCAGGTGAAAACATGAAATATCTATATTCCAGCTTTCCTGTTTTTCAGTTTTTGGATATTTTTCGTTAAGCAGCTGCAATGTATCCTTCAACATGGTGGCATCAATTGCAAGTGCTATACATTGTGTAGGGTTATCCTGGCTGGCTTCAGGAAAATCAATGATCATTTCCTCATTATCCGGTACAATTACCGATTCCCCGGGTAAATAGTCAAAATGCTCGGAACCAAAAAGGTGCATTATTTTCTTTCCTCGCAGCATAGTGGTGAGTACCATATCATTAAAAACAAGCCTTACGTTTTCGGATTGCTGCCAGGTTTCAAAAACATTTAATTCGCAATGCTTCAATGTATAAACAGATCGGCTTTCAACAAGTGTTTTCAAGTTTTTCTCCGGCTGTAGCGGCAATAATTGAGGTTTATATTTATGCTCCATAAAACAAAGTAAATAGTCATAAAACAAAGTAAATAATTAAACCACGATGATATTTTTGAAACGATTTATTGGTAATGTTAAAGATAACGATAATTAAATAACGCATTAAAAAGATTAATATTTTAATGCATAAACCTGATAGGATAGTGCATAAAAACCATTCGGTGTACCTCTAATTTTACCCTTATCTATTAAATTAAAAATAAATAATTATGGAAACACTTTTGGAAACCGAAAAGCTGGTAGCCCGTCCTTCATTTAAAGATCATTATGATAACTTTATCGGTGGCGAGTGGAAATCGCCTGTTAAAGGCCAATATTTTGATAGTATTTCGCCCATTGACGGAAAAACCTTTACCAAGGTTCCGCGCTCTGATAAGGAAGATATAGAACTGGCTTTAGATGCCGCTCATAAAGCATTTGCAACATGGTCGCGCACGTCACCAACAGAAAGAAGCAACGTTTTGCTGAAAATTGCCCAGGTAATGGAAGATAACCTGAACTACCTTGCTGCAATTGAAACTATTGATAATGGCAAGCCGATAAGAGAAACATTGGCTGCCGATCTGCCTTTAGCCATCGACCATTTCAGGTATTACGCCGGGGTAATCAGGGCCGAAGAGAGTACTGTTAGCGAACTGGATTCAAACACCGTGTCCTTAAATATTCATGAGCCGATTGGCGTAGTCGGGCAGATCATCCCATGGAATTTCCCGTTGTTGATGGCTACATGGAAAATGGCCCCTGCAATTGCTGCGGGCTGTACGGTAGTAATGAAACCTGCAGAGCAAACACCGGTTGGGATTTTGATGCTGATGGACCTTATTAAAAATGTTATTCCTGCGGGAGTTATCAATATTGTAACAGGGTTTGGCCCCGAAGCCGGTAAACCGCTGGCCAGTTCGCCGCGTGTGTCAAAAGTTGCCTTTACAGGAGAAACCACCACCGGAAGACTCATCATGCAGTATGCATCGGAAAACCTTATCCCGGTAACAATGGAGTTAGGCGGTAAATCGCCAAACATTTTTATGCCAAGTGTTATGGAAGCCGATGATGAGTTTTTTGATAAATGTTTGGAAGGCGCTGTAATGTTTGCCCTAAACCAGGGTGAGGTTTGTACATGCCCATCCCGGCTGCTGGTACATGAATCCATTTACGACCGTTTTATTGAGCGCGTAATTGAACGTGTTGAAAATATCAAGATGGGAAACCCGCTTAACCCAGAAACTATGATGGGCGCACAGGCTTCACAGGATCAGTACGAAAAAATACTTTCGTATATTGAAATAGGTAAACAAGAAGGAGCTGAAGTATTAACCGGGGGAGGCAAAAAATATATTGACGGATTAAGTGAAGGTTATTATATACAGCCCACCATACTGAAGGGACACAACAAAATGCGTGTTTTCCAGGAAGAGATATTTGGCCCGGTACTTTGCGTTACTACTTTTAAAACGGTAGAAGAAGCAATTGAAATTGCCAACGATTCTCTTTATGGTCTCGGTGCCGGTGTGTGGACAAGAGATGCGCACGAATTGTACCAAATACCACGCGCTATACAGGCTGGCCGTGTTTGGGTTAATTGTTATCATGCCTATCCTGCGCATGCACCATTCGGCGGATACAAAAAATCAGGTTTTGGTCGCGAAACGCATAAAATGATGTTGAATCATTATCGTCAGAATAAAAATATGCTGATCTCATATGATAAGAAAAAGTTAGGATTCTTTTAATTAACATTTTTCTGGTGGCATCATGGCTTGCGCTGTGGTGCCTTTTTTATTTTTTTAAAATGGAAAATACACCAAGAATTTCAGCAACTCCAGAAGCGGTTGCACTTATAGGGCAATTGCGCAACGAACATGGCGAATTGATGTTTCATCAAAGCGGTGGCTGTTGCGATGGCTCACAGCCTATGTGTTTTGAAAAGGGAGAATTTAAGGTTGGCGAAAGCGATGTTTATTTAGGTGATGCTGAAGGATGCGGCTTTTTCATGAGTCGCGACCAGTTTGAATACTGGCAGCATACCCATCTTACCCTCGATGTTACACCCGGTCGCGGTTCCAGCTTTTCACTCGAAATACCATTAGGCCTAAGGTTCATTATTCGTTCAAGACTTTTTAATGAAGATGAAACAGGGCATTTAACTCCGGTTATATCAGGCGAAGAATATCTGGAAAAAGCGCATTGAGGGTTATTCTTAATAACCTTACAAAATAAATGGCTAACTATATATGAGTTAGGACAAAATAGCTTCGATGAAATAAATAAATTAAAGCTTTTCTATTTCTCCAATGGATAGTTTAGTAAATTTTGAAATTTGGGCCAATGGCATGCCATCTTTTTTCATTTCACGGGCAATATCTAACGCTTTATTGTACTCACCTTCATGTTTCGCTTCCTTTACAGCATAGTCCAGCACATTCTTATTATCCCACTTATGTTTTAAGCTGCTATCATACATTGTTTTTTCCTCCTTTGTCAAGTTGGTATATTCAGCTATACTGAATAGCTTTTCAAATATCGGTTTCCGTAAGTATACTGGGAGCCTATCCATTCTTGGCATATTCTTTAAAAAATACAGCCATTTGTCTAAATCCGTGTCTAAATCGGTTTCCGCTTTTACAAATTTACTTAATTCTATATATGTATAAC
Source organism: Mucilaginibacter sp. (assembly GCA_028288305.1). Classification (GTDB taxonomy): domain Bacteria; phylum Bacteroidota; class Bacteroidia; order Sphingobacteriales; family Sphingobacteriaceae; genus Mucilaginibacter. The sequence continues at coordinate 39,917 of JAQBOA010000061.1, read as the reverse complement.
CCAGTTTATCATAAAAAATTTTACCTGTATCCCTGTTGCACAGGCAAATGTCGTGGAGATAGCTATTTGCCGGGCTATCTTCCAGTGTAAAATCTTCCAACAGGGCAATTAAATATACTTCGGCAATGTTGTAACCCCAGGCACTTCGTTTGCCTTTTGGCGCCTGGTCGCTTATGAGGCGGGAAGTATAAAATAAAGACCTTTCTTTAAAATACCCTTGTCGTGCCCGTTGCACCTCAATTATAAAACGTTCGCCGTTATCTCCTGTACAGAGGAGGTCAAATACGGCTGCACCTTCGTCTTTTAAATCGCCGGGATGCTCGTTTTTATTATACACCAAATCAACAATACGCTTTCGCCCTCTGAACACTTCGTTTAAAAAAGCGATAAGTAAGTCCTTGTTCGGTTCATTGCCAAATATTTTTTTAAAGGCGAAATCAACTAAAGGGTCGATGTATTTTCCGGGAATAGGTGGTTTATTCTTTGGCATAGCCAAAGATAAAAGTTTATTCCTTATTCACCCCCACAACGAAGATAGCCCATGCCGGGATAAAAAGTAAAGAGTATATAAACGGACAGATGCATTTTGTTTTTTCATTGGCTTGCCCGCTCTTGATATTTTACCCGGCTTTGCGCTGTTGATTGCTTAACGATTGATAGGAAGTGGTTTGTTCAATAACATTGGCGGGATGCAAAGGGTTTCAGCCGGACAAAAAACATCTCAATATTTTTGTGAAAATGCAATGTCCAACCGCAAGAGCAGGGAGCAAGCGGAAGTTGGGCAGAGCCCTACTTTACTTGCCGTTTGCACTGCAAATGGGGTTTTGAGTAGACCCAAAGTATACTTTGCTCCCCTCACTATAGTTTAAAGGTCGTTTTTAGTATACTTTGATAAAAAACTCCAAAGTATTATTGTGTTGAAGCAATCAAATACAGGAATTACTAAAATTTACTTTATACTTGAAAAGTTGTTTATAACAAATTGAGTAAGTGTTTTAGAAGAAATATTAATGGCTAGTTTCAGAACTACGATAACAGTTGGAGGCAAGCAATTTGACACGCTATCCGATATTTTACCCGACAAGGGAAATATGGAAATTCTTTTCATAGCAAAAACTCCGGCTATAGTCAGTGTTGAGGCGGGACATTATTTTCAAGGTAAACAAGGAACAATGTTTTGGAACAGACTTTCAGAATATAATATTTTAAAAGTACCGAATGGCATGTTTGCAGATGAATGCCTATCATCGAATAAATATGGGATAACAGATATTGTTAAAGCTCCAAGAAATTATGGCAATGAGCCTTTAGATGAAGAATATAAAAGTGGTCTTCAAAGAATATTGGCCATTATTAATACTTTTAAGCCAAAAGTGATAGTTTTTATTTATAAAAAAGTCCTCGATAATATAGTTAGACTAAACTTTGGTGTACAGACAAAATCAAACTATGGATTTAACCCACAATTAGAAAAATATTTCAGTTCAAAGGTATTCGTTTTTCCAATGCCTGGGACACCTTGTAAAGCCGAAGAGGCAGTAAAATCAATGACAGCGTTAAAAAACTTATTAAACGATAAATGAAAGCAGCATTTTACTGGATTTATTTATCTATTTGACATGAACGAACTAATTGAGATCAAAAACTTTCGACCTTTATCCGAATTCGAAACTTCAAAAAAGCAACTCGACATTAAGGGACTTTACGCTATTAGGGTAAAAAATATATCAATGCTGCCAACTCTATTTAAAAGTGAATTAGAGTTAAACGATACAACGCTAATATATATTGGTAAAGCAGAAAAACAAACAATTTGCAAGAGATTATCTCAAGAATGTGAAGGATCAGGGCCTGGTACATTTTTTCGAGGTATTGGTTCTCTACTAAATTTTAAACCAGAAAAAGGCTCTCAAGTTGGAAATGTAAATCCAAACAATTACGGCTTCTCGAAAGAGAATAAAGTAAAAATTGTTGACTGGATGAATGCAAATTTAGTTGTTAACTTTATCGAAATAAAAAATAATATTGATTTCACTCAAGAAAGTAGACTTATAGAAAAATATTGTCCAATCTTAAATACAACACATAATCCACGCAAATCTATAACACTTGCAAATCTTCGTAAAACTTGCAGGGAATATGCTTTATCAAAATGACAAAAGAAACGTTAAAGAAATTAATTAATTGGAACTTAATTGGCGTAAGTGAAGCAATATGGCTAAGTAAATTTTTTGTTTTAGTGGAGATTCCGATTGAAACTGAAAGCGCCGACATTGATACTGCTAAGCAAATTTTGGACTTTTTGGAAAGTAAAAATTTGATATTAAGAGACTTGCAATTAGATGATGAATTATATTTATTTTCAATTAAAAATCATTTATTGGATTTCTTAGAGAGAATGAAAGACGATGATGAGGATGAAGACAATATAGATCCAGATGATGACGATGATGAGTATGATGGCATTTATTCAAAAGAAGAGCTTGAAAAATTAAGAGAAACAGAAAAAAATATACTTGATCAAGGCCATTCGATTCTTTTAGAAAAACTTATTAATATAATTGAAACAAAATATCAATTGGTATTCAATGGATTCAATAAATTGGAATTTCAAAGGGCAAAAAGTGCATTTTGGAAATTAATTGGTTTAGGAGACTATAGATCATATGGACTTTCTCCTGACGCTAAAAAACTTCTTGATGATGTTTATTCAAGTGCGGAGCCAGTAATAAAAAAAAAAGTTGAAGAAAGAGAATTAGAAATTATCCCAAATATTGTCGTAAAATTTAGAAATTGGATAACTGAATTTAAACACAAGCCTAATAAAACAAATTTAAAGCAGTTTCTAAAGAACAACAACATAAAACTTTCAAATCCCAATATTGATAAGGTTTTAAATCAAACATAACGCCAAGCAAATTAAACTTTTGAGAAGAAATATTTAAGGGGGCTTCTAATCAATTTCTATAAGCAATATTCAATGTGCAAATAACACTTGCATTGCTCGGCCCGAAAGCTGGGGGAGGCAATTGAGAAGTTTCCGCATTAAGTATTCTATATTCCTTTATAGAATTTTCTTTTAAATATTTAATGAGTTTAGAATTAAGTATTTCATTTATCTCATCATCATTTTTTATATGTTGATCGCCAGCAGGGTACGAATAAGAAAATCTTGCAAATAATTCCATGTGATTGTTTTTATCAAAAATAGCATATTCCCTTTAAAATCCATAGCGACCATCGGGGAGCAATGGCAAGTTTGCCTGAGCCGAAAGGCATCTGGGTTGTTTTAGTAGCAAAACACAAACTTGCTTCTTATCGGGTAAACTACTTTATAAAATGAGTATTTTAAACAAAAACCTCCCGATTAATCGGAAGGCCTTGCAAAAGTGATTGTTTTAGATGGGTTGGTATTTTTATTTAGCGGGTAAGGCTATTACTTGTTTTTGCAGGTTCCAGCCTTCAACCAATACCGTTGGGGTAGCTGTACCTAACTTAGCTACGGGTGCGCTTACAGAAACCGTTGTGCTTTCGTGTGGGGCAAGGGTAAAGTAATTGCCTGTCCAGTAACTTGGCATTACTTCTTCTCCATTTGCCATTAACTGAGGGCGTACAAAAAAAGCAAGCTTATTTGTATTATTACTGAATTGCATAGTCCATTTATTTTCGGTGCTTCCTTTTTCAGTTTTTAACACATTTACCTGTACCTGCGTACCTTCCATATTATTAAAGCCGGTAAAATCGTTACCTGGCGACAGCCAGTAAACATTATGTGAAACTGTTTTCCCTGTAGCATCAGTTAAATTTAGCACTACAAAACCTACTCCTTTTGTGGCTGCTAAAACATCTTTTAATTTAATAACTTCCTGTGTTCCGGTCTCAGAAAGGCCAATATGATTCACCTTTAGCGAACTTATCAGCCTGCTATCCAAATCATAAATATCGGTTTTAGCTGTTAACATACCTGTAGCATGGTGCATCCTGTTAATAACAGCAGCTGTCGAATCATCCTGGTTAAACTGGATATGCAAGGGTTCGCAGGCATTTTGCATGGCATAATAACCCGCATTGGGTTCCAGGTACCAATCATATATTTGCCATACAACGCTTGGCAGGGCGGCATTTAATTTCCAGAGCATTACCCCTCCTGTTTCATTAAGCTTATGCCCGTCGGCTTCAAATATCCCCTGGTATCCTACTACATTCATCAACTGCATTTTATCTGAAAAATTAACCATTGTTTGAGGCTGACCATATCGTTTTACCATTTCGCTGATATATTTATCATAGCGTGCAGCGCCGGTACAAGCATCGTGATATCCCCAGCTGTTGTTTAGCGGAAAAGGCAGTTTAGTATCCCAAACCAGGTTGGGTATAGTTTTAGTAAGTGTAGTATAAGGAGGTTGAGATGGGATACCTGTCTCATCTTTAAACACCCAATCGCGCCCGGCATCTGCTTTTTTATAATATTCCTTTGGATCAGTCCACTCATAAGGTCCACTGCTGTAAACTCCAGATGGCATGTCATCAGGCCAGGAACCTTTCCATCCTGCAGGAAGTTTGGCAAAACCGGATGAGCTGGGTATAAACGGCCTGGTACCATCCAGATTGATTATATTATCGCGCATGGCATCGTATAATTCCTTGCGGGCATGTCCTTCGTTACCACCTGTCCATACCAGTAAACTGGGATGGTTACGTATTCGATAAATGGTACTTATCACATTATTAACAAAAACATTCGATTCTAAAGGCCAGTCGGGCGAACCTTTAAATTCACCCTGGGTATCACCTGTTACCCAAAAATCTGACCATACCATTTCGCCGTATTTATCTGCAGCATTCCAAAATGCATCAGGCGGTGTAACGCCACCACCCCAAATGCGAACCAGGTTTACATTTGCATTTCGGCATAAATGCATTTCATAATCAAAACGCGCCGAATCCCTGTTCACCATCATATCAGGCACCCAGGCGCCCCCTACCAGGTGTACACGTTTACCATTTACATAAAAATCCCGGCGTACAAAACCATTAACCATTGTCCCTTTGGAGCCAACTGTGCGGATCCCAAAAACAAAAGTTGTATCGTCGGTTATGCTGTTGCCAGAAGTATATTGCAGTCGGATACGGTACAGGTTGGCTCTTCCATAACCATTTGGCCACCATAAATGAGGCTGATGAATAAGTAACTGGCTAATGTTCGCAGCATTCAAATCGACTACGGATAACCCATTCGCTGCAATAGAAACATTATGTGAAAACTGTAAAGGAATGCCTGTAAAATTCTCAGGTTTGATACTTATTATCAATTTACCGTTTTCAGCAGAGCCGCTATGGTTGGATAGTGTTAAATTTAATGATAGTTTGGCTACACCTGTATCAGGAAGATTTGGCAAGTCAGTTACCAATTTAGGCCGGCCAATTGTTACTGCACCTGTTGTACGCAAGTAAACCGGCTGCCAGATACCCATATTACGGTCGCGCACAGGTGGCATCCAATCCCAGCCAACAGAACAGAGCATGGTTACATTTTTACCTATATCTCCAGTGGGTCCGCCATTTTCATAAAATGGGCCTAAAGCCTGTAACTGTTCTTTTGCAGGATAACCGGGATAATCTAACGGATATATTTTTACTGCAAGGGCATTTTCCCCGCCAGCTACAATTGCATTGGTTACATCTAAATTGTGTTCGGCAAACATACCTGCCATTTGAGCAGAATCCGCAATTTGTTTGCCATTAACCCATACCGTCGCCCTATAGTTTATTCCCTTGAAAATTAACTGAAAAATCCGGCCCTTATCGCCCGCTGGCACCTTAAAAGTAGTACGGTACCAATATGGTTTCTTCCACGGGTTTGGATCATTTGGCAAATAGCTGTACTGTTCCAGGTTATACTCTTTGTTAAACTGATCAGAAGCGTCAGGAATCAGCATATTATTCAAGCCCTGGTATGGATCGGGATAAATATGGTTGGCTACTAAACCCGTAAGCACAGTTGACGGTACTTTAACAGGAAACCAATACACAGGCGAATGATATTGAATATTTGATAACTCTGTACCTGTTGCAGTAATCAAAGCAGAAGACTGCAGATCAAAATTTGATAGCTTAACCTGTTTTACATATCCGGACTGAGCAAACAATCCGACTGGTAATAAACAATTTGTTACTATAAAAGATACAACCGGGTAAATCAATTTTTTCATTTATATCCTGTTTTTTGTCAGTTTAAGATGGTATGTAAATCTACATAACTAACAATAGTTAAAGTGTACTTATTTATCGTTTTATTATATTATTTTTACTTGGAAACCGTCGCTATTTGTGCTTTTTGCCTATATTATTTTTTAGAACAATAATAGGTTCATGCTGGTCCCAATTTGGAATAAATCCAGGCTGATTTACCAGGCCGCGCCCCGGAGTTGAAAGATTTCCAAGTATTATATCGTCATTACCGTCATGATCAATATCTGCAACCTCCATTGTAAGCCATCGGCCATACTTATTAACTGGTATCTCATGCGCAATAAAGTGGTTAGGCGCAATTTGTTCAAGATAAGTAAAGCCTTCCTGGGGATGATATTTAAAATCGGAAAAAAAAGCGATTGCCGCAATATCCAGATCTCCATCGTGATCAAAATCTGCTGCTACTGCTTTTGTGCAGCCATCAATATGATAGAAATAAGTTTGCTTAAACTTCCAGTTTCCTTGGTTGTTAAAAATATATACCCCATGATAAGGCTTTAACACTTTTGAATAATCGCTGTTATCGCCGCAAGTGTATAATATGTCAGGTTCGCCATCGTGATTAAAATCTACTAATTGAAAACTGGAAGAACCATACACCGCCGGGAAATGCAATAAATTTTGAGTAATAAATCCACCTTTGTGATCATTCAAAAACATCCATATCCCCTCATCAGCCTGTGCAAATAAACACATTACATCCGGCCAACCGTCATTATTAAAATCACCGGTTATCAATTGCTCACCACCAGGAATACCCCTTATAACCTGCTTCTTAAAAGTGTGATCCGGCTGTTGCTGCAACAGGTACAAAGCCCCGTTATTGTGACCAAATCCACAAACTACATAATCCATTAAACCATCTTTATTAAAATCAGCAGCTACAGTTGATATTGGCCGGGGAAGGCTGTCTGTAATTAAAACAGGTTTATTCTTTTTGGTTTCAGCGTTAAGATTTAACAGATATATCTTGCCCTTCAATAAATCAATGGGAGGCATATTACCAATACATGTAATTACGGCTGTATTAGAGCTATCCGAGGCTGACAAATAACTTGCGTCGGTTACAGCCGAGTCAAAATGATAAATCCGTTTTGAATTTAAATCAGAATCCCATTTAAACAGGTTACCGGCAGCATCTCCCGAATAAACCTTGTGATCTATTGGATTTACTGTTAACATGGTAGTCATGGCAGGCATAACCTGGTTTATATTCTTTGGTCTTTCCAGGCTAAAAATTGCCCAGTCATTTAACGGGGCAACAGCAGGCTTGGGTATTGTTAATGCAACAGGTGAGGTATTTTTATAATAAGCTGCTATTTTCTGCCAATCACTAATATTTATTGCTGAGCTTTTATCACTATAATACTGGCCCATATAGGATTTTATACCCAAATTTTTGCCCATTGCAGGCAATACACCCTTTACCCAGCTTCCCCTGTCAATTAAAGCAGGGTCAGGTAATTGGTGGCAGCTTACACAATATTTTTGGGCAAGTATTTTGCCATCGGCCATATCAGTTTCTACAGTGGGAGTTGCAGGGGTATTATGGCAACTATTTAGGGAGAAAATTAAAGATGTAACAACCAAAACCATTATTAAACATAACAGGTTAGCTGATGGTTTATAGTAGTTAGACATTATAACTTAAAAATTCTAAGTATTTTAAAGACACAAATATGAATGGTTATACATATAATAACTAATGAATTATTAATTATGAGTGAAGCGTTATTAAGGGCTGCGTTAGCAAACAGGTGAGTGGGATCAGACTGACCACTCACCTATCACTTATGTAAATGAATTACTTTTTAAAGTTATTTTCCAACACAATAAAGGGCAAATTTTTGGCCCAGAAAGGTTTTAATCCTAACTGAAACATAAAACCGGAGGAATAATTGCCTAAAATAATATCCGGCTTGCCGTCATTATTGTAATCGCCTACATCCATACTCATCCAGCGGCCATATTTACTAACAGGGATTGCATGAGGCTTAAAATTAAACGGTTCAACCTGTTCAAAATATATAAAGCTTTCTGCCGGGTCGTTTTGCATGTCTGCAAAAAATGCGCCGGTTGCAATATCCAGGTCACCATCAGCATCAAAATCAGCAGCTATTGCTTTTGTACAACCATTTATAGGGTAAAACCATTGTTGTTTAAAGTTCCAGTTACCCAGGTTTTTAAAAATATACAAACCATGATAAGGCTTCAATATGCGCGAATTACGATAATTATAACCGCACGTATATACAAGATCTGGGTTTCCGTCATGATCTATATCGGCTAGTTGAAAACTGGTTGATCCATATACCGGCGGAAAGTGTAATAAATTTTTTGAAGTAAAACCGCCTTTATGATCATTCAAAAACAACCATAAACCCTCATCGCCACTTCCAAATAAAACCATCATGTCAAGCCATCCATCATTATTAAAATCGCCGGTTACTGCTTGTACAGCCCCCGGCTTTTCTATAATGGTTGTTTGACTATATGTCTTATCTTTATTTTGCTTAAACAAATATACACCTCCCTTTAAATGTCCTTGTCCTAAAATCACCAGGTCAGGTAAGCCATCCTTATTAAAATCTCCTTCAACTGTTTGTACAGGCCTGGCCAGAACATCAGCAATAAGGGTTTGATTAGTTTTTGTGTTTTTAGCTTCTAAAGCTATCTGTATTGTTTTCCCGTTTGGAAAGTCTACAGGTTGAATTTGACCTATGCAGGATAGTATTGCATCATTTTGGCCAGAGCTATTTGTTTTAAAAATAGCATTCACCGCAGTTGAAGGTAAAGTTGTTACTTCGTTACTGTTAAATTTGTTGTCCCATTCAATTAGCTTATCTGAAACTTCATCCGATGTATATATTTTATGAGTATTGGGATTAACAGTTGCCATTGTGGTAAAGCTGGTATATTTAACGGGCGCAGGTGTTTTTAAGATGAACCCGGCCCAATCGTTAATAAGTGCAACCGGTTTTTTTGCGGCCGGTAATGTATCCGGGGCCATTTTATTATAGTAGGAAACAATGGTTTGCCATTCTGCTAAGGATAATCCACCAGTATCTTTAGGACTTTTGTAGTATCCGCCAACATAGTATGATAGCCGCAGATAACGTGCCATTGCAGGAAGGGTATGATGTTTCCAAACATTTTTATTAAGCGCATCAACCGGAACTAAAGCGTGGCATTTTGTGCAGTTCAGTTGAACAAGATTTTTCCCATCTGCAATAGTATCTCCGGTTAATTGATAAGTTGAAGAATTTTTACTTTTACAACCATTCATCAATAAAGTTCCTGATATTAAAAAAACCAACAGCAGGAAAAATGAAATTAAGTAGGTATTTCTAAGGTTCATAGTAAATAAATATTCATTTAATTGGTTAATTTTAATTTATCCCAGATAAAATCACCTATGGCATGGCCTTGGCGTGCACCCACAAGAGAGCTATTTAAATAGTGAATTCCACCATAAAACCTGCTCATGGCAGTTTCATCCGAAGCTTGTATAAAAGAATTAAAATGCCGCTGCATACCAATGTACCGCAAATCACTTGTATCCTGGAAGGCAAATTTATCACCGAATTCATGAGTCAGCAAAGTAGCTGATGCTGCACTGATGGTTGAGTGGCCTGCAGTATATTCAGGGAATGGTGGGGTTTGCAACAATGGAAGCCAGTTATGGTCTATCTTTTCATCAATATTTGTAACCGGCCTAACATAGCTATAATGATATTTTACCTGCCAGCAGCAAATAAAGGAATCATAAAGCGCTATTGAAGTAAGCGCATAGGCCTGCGCTGTTTTAACCGCATTGGCATGGGTTTGCTTACATGCAATAGCTGTAATTCCTATCCAATGGCCACCAGGGGTAATCTTTTTGTCGGCGAACATCAAATGCCCATTATGTTCAATCACAAAGGGATTGTCATCCCAAAAGCGGGCAATTTCTATTTGTTCTTTTGTTAATTTCTTATTGGTATTGTATACCTCTGTATATTGTTTTACAAATTGACTGTTTTTATCTTCACTATAAGGCGGCGGCGGAGGAGGCGAAAACTGACCTGATGAATCTATTGCAAATTCCTTCATGGTTCCCCAGCAAAACTCAACTCCATCCATATAATCTGGTGGTGTAGGGCGCCATTTAGCCGGGCTATTTTCGCCTAAGTACTTTGGTTTACCCCTGGTTTGAGGGTAATTATCTACATCTGCTCTTTTTAGTATTAATTTCCCTATCTGTTCACCAAAATCAACTGACCGTGAGTAAGTAGAATCGTCAAGATTATCCTTATACATCGCATAAACTTTATTTTCATACTTTTTAAGCGTATCTACTGAAAATGTTACTTTGTGCGCTACAGTAAAAAACGCTTTAGTAGCTGCTAATGCAAAATTATATTTTTTTCCTTTTTGTGGTTCGGGAGGTTTACCAAAGCCCTTTAACTGTGTAATAATCGAATTGAACTTTGGATCGGTGTATCGCATGGCTTCATACGAGGCCAGTGCCGTATATCCATAAATACGACTGGCAACCGGCGGGGTAAATACATCATAAATAATTACCTGTGTTAACTGATCTTCATTTTGATGAAGCACATCAGCATCTTTCCATAACACACTTTTTTGTTTGTGAACACAGCTAATAATGAGCACAGCACACAATAACACAGTTAATATTTTAAAGCATCTCATATAAAAACTAATAATTTAGTTAAGTGAAATATTTCTTACGTTTCCATTACTATCGGTTATTTTAACTGACTCCATTGTTTTATCAATGTTCATAAACCTACCGGACTGCGATAAGAAAGACGTTCCATTATAGAATTCCTCTTTGCTTGTTTTGCCATTCTTATATTTTATGGTGGCAAACATATCTAATGGCTGTAATTTAATGATATTAACCGCTCTTTTCAGTTCAAATACTTTCATTACGTCCTTATTTTGACTGGCGGCAAGTAAATAACTACCACTAGCTCCTTTTAACTTAACCAACGATTTTCCATCGCCAGGAATGTAAATACCACTTTGCTGAATTGTAAGGGGCTTAAAATCCCCTTTGCCATCGCCTTTTAACATTAAGCCATTAAAAGCATCATACCGGCCTGTTGAAACTTCTGTTCCAAAATCATTTCCATTAATAGCCACGTCAAGATTTCCGTCCCCATCAAAATCATCAACTACAATTCCATTAAGTGACGATAACTGTACCTCAATAGGTAAGGGTATCAAAGTAAACTTTCCGTTACCATTATTTTTTAAATAGCATGATTGCATCATGTTTGCTTTTAACCTTATTGCCCCTTTCCGCATTTCCGGAGTAATTACCGAATCCATGGTAGCCACTGCAAATGACTTATAATTTTGGAATTTAACCCGCATACTAATCATTTGCTTTACAATATCATCACGCGTTTGAGCAGGGAATTCTTGCAAATCTCCATCCAAATCTTTGATGAAAAGTGAAGGAAAGGCATCATAACTTCCATTATTGTCGAAATCTTTGGCCGTAATATAAACCGGATATTTATCTGTTCCTTTATAAAAAGTATTTAAACCGACGTTGCCAACTATATAATCGGTTCTGCCATTGTGTTCAAAATCACCGGCAGCAATTGTATTCCACCACCCAAATTTATCGCTTATTCCCGTATTAGCGGTTACGTTCTTAAATATTCCATGCTCATTTTTCAAAAATGTCACAGGCATCCATTCGCCGGTAAGTATCAAATCCGGCCAGCCGTCATTATCAAAATCGGTAAAAATAGCATCGCATACCAATCCGATATTTTTCAAGTCTTTTGCAACTGACGAAGTAACGTCAGTAAACTTTATTTGCCCTTTCTTACTGTCATTGCGTAAAATAATGCTTGAAACCGGTTTAGGATAGTTCCAGGGTTCTACCCTGCCGGATACAAACAGATCAAGCTTTCCATCTTTATTATAATCAACGGCCTTTACACATAATTTACTTGTAAGGTTTTTAGGTAAAGCATCTATAGCTTCTTTAAAATTGCCTTTGCCATCATTAATATAAATCCTGTCCTGGTAAGAAGGAGAGCCGGGCTGGCTTTCATATCCGCCACTGGCTACATACAAATCCAGGTTGCCATCACCATCAGCATCAAATAACAGTAAACCTTCATCTTTAAAATGATCATTAGGGTTAAATGCCCCTTTAGGCAAAAGATCTCTTTGAATAAATTTACCATCCGGTTGCTGTAACAGTAACTGTGCCGGGTATTTTGAAGTGCCGCCAATCACCATATCATCATAACCATTTCCATCAACGTCACCCACTGCTATAGCCGGTGTATATTGCGATAATTTATGAGGGATAAGCTTTTGTATATTAAAATCGGATAAGTCATCCTCTTTATGTTTGTAAGTAATACCTACTGACCTTGTTACTTCGCGAAATAATGATTGTTTATTAATTGCCGGCTGGTTAAAAGTATAAATATCCTTTGCATTGCTTATGTTTACTTTAAGCATCTGGTCAGCTTTTACATGCTGCAAAATTTGTTTTTTACCATTTTGCCACCTTATCACTACCGAATCAAGTAAAGTATCCTTTCCTAAGCCAAAGTGAGCAATATTTTGTATGGTCGATAAGTACCCTCTGAAAGGTGTATTTTCATAAACCTGGTGTTTACCATGGTCATAGTAAATATCGGCCCAGGCACCAATTCCGTTTTTATTTAATTGGCTGCCAATAAACTGTATATGTAAATAATGACTGTTTTTTTTATCCTTTTCCCTTAGTGTGTTTTTATAAATGAGTGCTTCATCATCAATATTATTTATAATCATATCCATATCACCATCATTATCAAGGTCAGCACATGCCGCACCATTTGAAAATGTTGGAATGTCAAGTCCCCAACTTTTAGTTACATCAGTAAATTGCAGTTGGCCACTGTTCTTAAACGCATAGTTTGGAATCTTTACTATTGGGATCTGATCAAGTATTGTCTTTTTGGATGCTATAAAATATGATTCAGCCCTGAAAACTGTAAAATCATGATCGTTTACATCCCGTGGATAACCGTTGGTAACCACTATATCCCGAAAGCTATCATTATCAAAATCGGTAATTAACGGACACCAGCTCCAGTCAGTTTGCGATACTCCGCTCAAAAAGGAGGTTTCGCTAAAAACCGGATCACCAATCGAATCGTTTTGCCCTAAACGTGGACCCTGGTTAATTTGTAAAGTATTACGGTTATACTGGTATTGATAGCCATAATAATCAAAATTCTTATAGACCTGGTAAGAATTTGGGCTCATGAACATTTTTTTTCTGTAATTATTTTCAGGAAACATGTCCAGCTCAAAGACATCGGCAAGACCATCATTGTTCAAGTCTTCAATGTCCTGTCCCATTGCACTTGTTGAAGTATGTTTAAAATACTCTTTCGATCTATCAGTAAATGTACCGTCGTGATTATTAATATATAAAATGTTATTACTTAAAAAATCATTTGTTACATAAATATCCTTCCATCCGTCCCTGTTAATATCTACAATACTTGCCGCGTGGCCATAGCCTTCAATCAATATGCCTGCTTGTTTTGATACATCGTGGAAAACAGGATGTTTTAAAACCGGATCCCAATCATTACGATAAAGTCGTCCGGTGCTTTTCCCGGAGCCATCCTTTACAATTGGCCGGAATGTAGAAGTATTATCTGATGACTGCGCATTATTAACTGTAAGATACATATCCAGATCACCGTCATTATCATAATCAAAAAATGAAGCCATTGTAGAATGCACCTTTATATCAAGGCCATACTCTTTTGCCATTTCCTTAAAATGAGGAATGCCATTTTTGTCAGGTCCCTGGTTAATATATAACAGGTTACGTCTTTTTAAAGAGTCGTTCAGTAAAGTATTGCAAACATAAATATCCGATAAACCATCGTTATTTATATCAACAACAGCAACTCCTCTTCCCCAACCACCAAGCCCGCCAACACCTGCTTCTGTGGTAACATCCTGAAATTTCATGTTACCTTTATTAAGATATAACCTGTTTGGCACTGCATTACCCACGAAATAAATATCCTGCAGTCCATCGTTATTAAAATCGCCAATACCTACGCCACCGCCATTGTAAATATTTAATTTATCTAAAGGGTTAATGGTATCGTTCTCAACAATTTTATTATTAAAATGTATTCCGGAATATGAGGAAGGAACCTGCTCAAACAGGGTAGCTTTTTTGCAGGAGATTAATACAATTGGTAAAAGAAAAAAGAAAAAATATTGAATATTTCGCATGTAAAAAATTGTACGCTAAAATATAAAATAAAAAAGAGGTGATGATAAATACCACCACCTCTTTATAAATTTTATTGGTTATTAATAACCTGGGTTTTGTTTTAACTGACCGTTTTCAATGTCAATTTCTTTTTGAGGGATAGGATAAAGCTCATTTTTACCGGCAGTAAATGTATGGCCATTTAATACCGGGTTAGATATACGGGTATCAGCTTTAATATGTGCATTTAAAACACTGGCCATATAACCTGTACCGGCAGGGCCGCCATAAAGGGCGTCATAACGTTGCAGGTCAAAGAAACGGTGGCCTTCCATGCCAAATTCAAGTTGTCTTTCCATATATACAGCCTGGCGTGCATATGATTGACCGTTTAAGGTAAACTGGCCAGTATATGGTTTTATAACATAATTTGCAGCAGGGATATTGGTAAAGCCTGCAGTGGGATTGGCATTATCTATATAGGTATGTACCCAATATTCAGGATGCGCAGCCATGCGGTTCCTTATTAGATTTACATCAGCTTCCGCACCTGCTAAATCGTTTGCCTCTACTTCACATTCTGCTTTCCATAATATCACATCTGCATAGCGTACCAGGTTATAGCTGTTGGCATCATCCTGGTTGGTAGCCCAACCGCTAAAATTATCGGCTGTAGAAGCTTGCTGTGCGTGCCAGAATACGTTTTTAATAGGATTGTACGGAACAACGTCACCACGTGACCATGCTTCACCACCGCATAAACCCCAGTCTAAATATGGGATTCCCCTGCGGCCTACTGTCCAGTCAAGACGCGGATCAATAGCATTTGCAGGCGGGGTAAACGCATCAGTTGCTAATAAGTTATGGTCATTAGGCAAATTTACATCATTATAAAAAGGGAAACCAGTTGCAGCATCAATCTGGAACATTGGCAAGCCATTTGCGTCAACCTGGTATGCATTTGCCAAAGTATAAGATGGCTGATAAAAACCGCAGCAGCCTGTATAAGTACCCGCTGGGAAATTTAAGGCATCGCCGCCATTTCCATTATTACCACCAGATCCGTCATTAACGGTCATTTGCACGTTAAATACGGCTTCAGGACCATTCTTTGTAGCAGCATTAAAATTATTTTCAAAAGGGCCTAAAGCATATTTTGCTCCGCTTGATGTTTGTCCGTTGTTTACCAAATCTACTAAAAGTGGTAAAGCTGTTGAATATTTATGATCAAACATAAATGCTTTAGCCAAAAGAGCTTCTGCGGCATACTTATTTGCCCGGCCTATTTGTGGTTGGGTAACCGGTAAGTTATCAGCAGCGAATTTAAAATCAGCTTCTATTTTATCCCATATCGGGCCCGGGTTACCTACGTTATAATTACCTGCAGCATAAGTTACAGTTTCATCAACATATGGTACATTCCTAAACATTTTTGCCAGTTCCATATTGTAAACACCACGTAAAAACCTGGCTTCAGCAATTACCTGGGTACCATAAGCAGCAGATACTGAACCATCTTTTACCAAAGGAATTTCACGAATTGCATCATTACAACGCTGAATAGCGTTTAATTCAAAGGCCCATTTTTCTTGAAGGTATTCGTTTGATGCATCAACCGAGTGATTTTCAATTGGTGAAGCTGTTGGCTGGTCAGTTGTATTTGAGCCTTTGTAAGCATCATCAGAAGCTATACCACCATAACTCCAGTTATCGATAGAAGACTCCCAACCTGTGCCTCCTTGTGTGGTAAAACCATCAAGCATAGAATAGGCGCCGATCAGCAAACCGTCAACACCGGCCTTATTGGCCAGCACCGAGGCACCTAATGACCCTACTGGTGGCTTATTAAGCAGTTTCTTACATGAATACGTTAATGTAAGAATGACCAGGGATCCCAGGGCAATGAATTTACTATAAGAATTTTTCATAACTCTAAAATTTTTTATTTATTAATTAAAATGTTAAGTTAACACCTACAATATATTGTTTCTGGTTATTAGGATAAGCTCCATAATCAATACCAAAAGCAGCACTTTGGCGACCGTTATTAGTACCATTAACATTTAATGATGGCACCAATTCAGGATCTAAACCTGTATATTTTGTAATGGTAAATAAGTTGGTACCCTGTACATAAACATGCAGCTTATCAAAACCTATTCTCTTCAGCATAGTTGGGCTAAATGTATATCCCAATTGTGCTACACGTAATTTTAAGAATGAACCATCTTCAACATAAAATGAGCTGATAGTACTTGAACCTAAAGCCTGTGAAAAAGAAGCGGCCGGTAAAGTTGCGCCCGGGTTGGTTACTACACCGTTGGAAACAACGGCTGCTTTGTTAAACAGGTCAATGTTTTTACCACCCTGGAAGGTGCTGTAAAAATCAGTCCAGTATTTTACATAATTAAAATCTTTGTTGCCTTGCGAACCGTAAAATACCAGGCTTAAATCGAACCCTTTAAAAGCAGCGTTCGCGTTTACACCATAAGTAAATTTAGGGTTCGGGTCTCCAATCCAGGTACGGTCAGCAGGGGTAATTTTTCCATCACCGTTAACATCCTTGTATATGAATGAACCTGGTGCAGCGCCTGCATAACCTGGCAGGCTTGATACCTGTGAGGCATTTTGATAAATACCTGCTGTTTGATACCCAAAAAACGCACCTATCGGATGGCCAACCTGGTTCCTTACGATATCAAGATCGCGTGAGTAGCCAAAATCAAAGTAGTTTGAGTTACCGCTTTCTTTAGTTATTGTGTTTTTATAAGTGGTAATATTTGCGCCAAGGCTAAAAGTGAAGTCTTTACTTACCCGGCCATGATAGGTGGCAGAAATATCCACACCTTTATTTTCAATATCCCCAACGTTCACAGAAGGAACATTTGCACCCCCAGCTGTTGCCGGTAAAGGTAACGGGAACAATAAACCGCTCACCGCTTTTTTGTACCAGTCAAAAGTAATGTCTAAGTGGTTAAACAAAGACGCATCAAAACCAATGTTAGTGATCTTATCGGTTTCCCAGCTAACTTTGGGGTTACCATTTTGGTCTTGATAAAAGCCCTGGGTTATAGAGTTATTACTACCAGTAATACCGTAATAAGAAGAACCGAAACCTGAATTAAAGCTTGAGTACGCATTACCGCCGCCAATGTTGCCATTATTACCCGCTTCACCATAACTGCCCCGTATCTTAAGGTCGTTTAACCAACTAGCGCCTTTCAGGAAATCTTCCTGTGAAATGCGCCATGCCAGCGACACAGAAGGGAAAGTTCCCCATTGCTGTCCGGGAAAAAAGTTTGAAAAACCGTCACGGCGTATGGTAGCGCCCAAAATATATTTATCGTTATAGGTATAATCTAACCTGCCAAAAAAAGATTCGGTTGTAGTTGGCTGATAAATTAAACTTTGGGGGTTTAAAGGATGGTTGGTTCCCTGCTGGAGCTGAACTACATTAGGGTCGAGTGAAAACAAATTATCAGCTTGTGAATGAAACTCCCTGCCTGCAAATTCCTTTTGTTCGTAACCAACAAACGCCTGTATATTATGCTTGCCAAATGTTTGTTTATAGGTTATGGTGTTTGTCCAGTTATAATTGCTGCTCATTTGCTCATTCTCACTGGCGCCGTTTGGATTGCCATGGCTTTCATAATCATAATACGGATTATAAATAAGATTCCACCAATATTGATTATATAAAGTACCGCCGATGCTTGTACGTGCAGTAAAATATTTAGCAATATCTGCTTCAGCAAATATATTACCTTCTACATATACAAAATGAGCGTTATTGGTTTTTTGTTGAGACTGGATAGCAAAAGGGTTACTGCCATTACCCAATGGTTCGCCACCGGGGCCGTCATAAGCACCACCAAAATTACCTGCAACATCATATACAGGGACAATAGGCATTTCACGATAAGTATATGATATAGCGCCACCTTCATTTTGCTGGGTGCCATTATAACCACCATTATTTTCCCTGTAGGTAACAAAGCCGCTTTCGCCAAAACGAATAGGGCCCACACTAAAATTACTATTTAAACGGGCCTGGTATCTTTTTTCATAATCATTAAGTAAAGTACCTGTCTGGTTTACATAGTTTAAAGCAAACAAGAATGTACTTTTTCCGCTGCCGCCGCTTGCAGTTATGGTATGCTGCTGCTCAGGTGCCGGAGTGAAAACGGAATGGAACCAGTCAGTACCTGCCCCGGTAGCAAATTTCTGGATCAGGAAGTCATTACCCGGGTTTGCTGCGTCAAAGTGGTAGTATTGCAATATATTAGGATCGCTTGTAACACCCGATGAACCAAAAGTACCTACAGCTGTATTACCATGGAAACCATAAGTTGGAATGACTCCTGGGCCGCCCGGATATAACTTCTCGGTTGCTGCATCACCTGCTGTAAAGGCCA
This sequence comes from Mucilaginibacter sp., assembly GCA_028288305.1. GTDB lineage: Bacteria > Bacteroidota > Bacteroidia > Sphingobacteriales > Sphingobacteriaceae > Mucilaginibacter. Next base: position 20,981 of record JAQBOA010000061.1, on the reverse strand, counting down.
GCTGTGATTGCTGTTGAGGGTTCATCAGGTGCCAAACATTGCCGCTTAATGGTTCCTGGTCGCCGTAATAGCCATCATAGCTGATAGTGGTTTTACCTGCCTTACCTTTTTTAGTGGTAACAACAATTACACCATTACCGCCAGAAATACCATAAATAGCTGCTGCGCCCGCATCCTTTAACACACTGATACTTTCAATGTCGTTAGGGTTAACCAATGACATGTCGCTGGTTTGAACACCATCAATAACATACAGTGGCGTGGTATTACCAAAGTTAGATATACCACGTATAAATACGGTACTTGCCGCACCCGGTGCACCCGAGTTAATTACGGTAACACCTGCCGCCTGCCCTTGCAGTAACTGCTCAGAACTGGTTGACGGTATTTTTTTGGCATCACTAACATTTACAGTCGCCACTGAACCTGAGATGTCCTTTTTAAGCTGTGTGGCGTAACCTGTTACAACAACCTCATTTAAGGTGCTGTTAGACGGGTTAAGTGAGATTGTTAAAAACTGGCTACCTTGCACGGTAACCTCTTGTGCCTGGTAGCCAATGTAACTTACCACAAGTACATTACCAGGGCTTAAGGTGAGGTTGAAATCACCATTAATGTCTGTTACGGTACCCGTATTGGTGCCTTTTATCCTTACGGATGCGCCAACCACAGGCTGCTTATCATCACTGCTGATGACTTTGCCTGTGTGTTTTGTTTGGGCTGTAACTACCAATGAAGAAATCATGCAGCATAACAGCAGGCATAATGTTCTTCCCTTTAGGAGTAAACTTTTAAACATGAGATTGAGATTTAGTTGATTAATTTATTTGATTTTAAGCTTATTTGTTAATTGAATTATGAGGGCGCAATGAAGGTAGATAACGGCCAAACTTGGTTGGATATGACCACGGAATTATGGTCTTTTATACTAAACATGAAATGTTTGAAAAGGAAAAAATGTAAAAGTTTTATCATGTAATTACATTAATAAATTTAAAAAACTTATCGCTACCCTATTTCACTGACGACCTAAAACAATGGACGTCCTTTTAAATAATGTTATAATAATATCAGGTTTTAATAATTAGTTGCTGAAACAAAAAATCATTTTGGTATTAATACTAAAGTAAATAGTGTGTACTGTTTACACAAGTTTTTATATAAGAATTACCAAATAAATATTTATTTGAGAATTTGGATATAAAAAATTATTTAATATCATTATAATGTTAACAAATCGTCAATAAAATTACCTTAGCAATAAAAAAATAGAAATGTAAAATTGTTGTTATACATGCTGCGAAGCCTGTTAAAAACCATTTTAAGCACCATTTAAGACGAAAAATGATATTTATGCCAGCAAATTTTTAATGTAATACCCCTTATTAAAATTATTTTCAAAGTATAACCGACATGTTAAAACTTCATTATCAATTATAAAATTGTTATGCTGTAATTTTTAAAATGTTAATTTTTTCACAATAATAAATGTTTACTAAACATTTATTATTGTGAAAAAAGCTATCCATAAATTTCAATTATAAAAGAAGAACGACCCGTCATAAGACCGGGTCGTTCTTCTTTTATAAAATTTTAATATTGTGTTATTTAAGCCACCGAACAGGGGCCAAATGTGTATCACTTGAATTAGGTCCGATTTGAACAATAAACTGACCGGGTTCCCAATCATATTTAAGCTGTTCGTTATAAAATTTAAGATCTTGTGTGGTGATGTTAAATACCACGTCCTTTTTTTCGCCGGGCTGCAAGCTTATTTTTTGATAGTTTTTAAGCTCTTTTACCGAACGGCTGATACTTGCCACCGGATCGCCAATATAAAGCTGTACCACTTCTTCACCTGCATATTTACCAGTATTCGTCACTGTTACAGTTGCGGTAAGTGTTTCGTTCCCTTTAAGGCTGGTTTTATTTAGCTTAATATCACCATAATTAAAGGTTGTATAACTTAAACCATATCCAAATGGATACAAGGGATCGTTAGAAATATCAAGATAATCTGATTTGAACTTTGCAGCATCACCAACTTTAAAAGGCCTGCCTGTATTTTTATAGTTATAATATATAGGTATCTGCCCTACACTCCTCGGAAATGTTGCAGTTATTTTTCCGGCCGGGTTATAATTGCCAAAAAGTACATCAGCAATTGCGTTACCGGCTTCGGTACCGGGCGCCCAGGCATCTAGTATTGCGCTGGCATGCTTGTCTTCCCAGGTTAAGGTAAGGGGCCTGCCATTAAAGAGAACAATAACCAAAGGCTTGCCTGTTTTAGAAAGGGCCTTCAGCAAATCTCTCTGGCTTTCAGGAATATTAATATCAGACCTGCTGGATGACTCACCCGACATATTTGCCGACTCACCTACAACGGCCACAACAACATCCGCTTTTTTAGCAGTTTCAACAGCTTCGTCAATCATCTCCTGCGGTGGTCGACTATCTTTTAATTGTTTCAGACCGAAAAAATAAGACCTCGCGCCTAATAGAGAATCTTCGGTTATATTCGATCCTCTTGCATATAATATATTTACATTATTGCCTGCTACATTTTTTATGCCTTCCATTACACTTACGGACTTTGCCGGATCACCTGCTACTACCCATGTACCCAACATTTCTGAATGATTATCGGCAAGGGGCCCCACCAATGCAATAGTTCCTGATTTTTTAAGGGGTAACGTTTGATCCGCATTTTTTAACAACACAAATGAATGTTCAGCTATTTTCCTTGCAAAGCTTAAATTATCATTAGTCATCTCTTCGTGCTTCTCTCTTTCTTCACTAATGGATTTGTACGGGTTATCGAACAAACCAAGTTTATACTTCCCTTCCAGTACGCGGCGGCACGCCTGGTCAATTTCAAATTGAGTAACCTTTCCTTCCTTTAATGATTTTTTCAAAGTATTTAAAAAACCTTCGCCTACCATATCCATATCCAGGCCAGCTTTTAAGGCCAGCGCTGATACAGTTTGTAAATCACCAAGGCCATGATTGGTTAATTCGTTTACAGCCGTATAATCAGAAACCACAAAACCTTTAAAACCCCATTGCTTGCGAAGCAGGTTAGTTAACAACCATTGATTAGCTGTCGCAGGCATGCCATTTACCGTATTGAATGAACTCATGAAGCTACCTGCTCCGGCATCAACGGCTGCTTTGTAAGGCGGCAGGTAATCCTGGTACATTTTTATCAGGCTCATATCAACTGTATTATATTCGCGTCCTGCTTCGGCACCGCCATATAAGGCAAAATGTTTAACACAAGCCATTACAGCATCGGCTTTTTTCATATTGCCGCCCTGGTAGCCTTGTACCATAGCCCTTGCAACCTGGGAACCGTACCATGGATCCTCACCTGAGCCTTCTGATATTCTTCCCCAACGCGGATCGCGGGCTATATCAACCATAGGAGAAAATACCCAGTTTATACCTTCAGCAGAAGCTTCACTTGCCGCTATTTGTGCAGAATGCTCTATCAAACTCATATCCCATGTGGCAGACATTCCTAAAGGTACCGGAAAAATTGTGCGGTGCCCATGAATAACATCAAGTCCAAAAATTAGTGGAATATGCAACCGGGAATTTTTCACGGCAATTTCCTGTGCTTTACGGATATAATTGGTTCCCCAAATACCAAATATGCCGCCGATCTCACCTTTTTTAATGCCACCTTCTATGCCTTCATTTACAACTGATCCCGTCTTGCTTTGCCCACCAGCCGTAACTAAATTTAGCTGGCCAATTTTTTCATCCAATGTCATTTTGCTCATTAGGTTTTTGACAAACTCATTCATTTTTGTTTCGTCAGTCTTTACTTGAGCTTTTGCATTGTAAAACGGAAAAATCAAAAACGAAAGCAAAATGGCTTTATAGTTAAGTTTTCCTGAAAAATAATTTATCATTTTATTTGGATTAATAGTTGTTAAATAACGCAATAAAAAACAAAGAGTAATAAATAATACCTATATCAGGATATTACTGAAAAAAATAATATTTATAATTGGCAGCACTGTAAAATCTATAGTGTAGATTAGACACAATTGTAATGTTATAATTTAAATATTCAAAGTATTTTTGTAGAATAGCAAAAATGTTAACTAAAAAAGAACTTAAAGAGTATTGTATTGATGCCCGTGAAAACTACCTTGCTCATATTTCGATAGATTGTGTAGTATTTGGTTTTCATGAGGGAACAATGAAAGTATTGGTTCTGCAAATGAAAGATGAGGGCGAATGGTATTTACCGGGCGGTTTTGTACTTAAAAACGAACCAATAGAGATGGCCGCAAACCGGATACTGAAAGAACGTACAGGACTCGACGAAATATTTTTACAGCAGTTTCATGTTTTTGGCCACCCGGACAGATCGAAGGAGCACTTTGATATGTATAAAGATATGCTCCCGGAAAAAGAGAATTGGTTTACTAACCGATTTTTGACAATAGGATATTATGCCCTTGTTGATTTTTGTGATGTTAATCCTGCACCTGATCAATTTTCTACTTCATGTGCATGGTGTGATCTTAATAACGTACCCCCGTTAAAGCTTGACCATACACTTATATTAAAAACCGCTCTGGATACTCTCCGCGTGCACTTGAATTATCAGCCTATTGGTTATAATCTTATGCCAGGGGAATTTACCATGCCCGAGTTACAAAAACTCTATGAAACTATACTAGATAAAAAATTAGACAGACGAAATTTTCAGCGGCGAATGCTTGGTTTCGGAATATTAAAACGTTCAGAGCAGCTACGAAAAGGTGGTGCTCATAAAGCACCATATCTTTATTCGTTCGATCTGGAAAATTATAGAGCTGCCCTGATAGAAGGGTTTAAGGGTAGCTGGTAATCAGGGAATTTGAAACGTAATAAAACTGATATTAATCAGGAATAAACAAACAAGTTGCGGCTTTTTTTACTTTTTTAATAATATTAAATAAACGCGGATAAAATTAATGGCTAAAATTTTTAAATTATCCTTATCAATCATATTATTATCAAGTATTAATTGTCTTGGCCAAATTTCCCTTCCTGTCCCGGTTAATTTACAAGCTGCATATAACAAAAGTACTCGCACAATCAATGGTATACCGGGTAAAAACTATTGGCAAAACAGTGCAGATTACAACATTAGGATAAATTTTGATCCGAAAACCCGATATCTCAATGGTAAGGTAGCTATCGATTATTATAATAATAGTCCTGATACATTAAAACAAGTTATTTTTAAGCTTTATCCTAATTTATATAAAAAAGGGGTAATACGCGATATGCCAATATTTCCTGAGGATATTACTGAAGGTTTAGAAATACAAAGGCTAAGTATTAATCAGCAAAATCAAAATGCATCACAGTGGGAAACAGAAGGTACTGATATGATTGTAAAGGTACCGCCAATAGCGCCAAAACAAAAAACACAATTTGAAATTACTTATTCTTATACGTTAAATAAGACTTCGCATATACGAACCGGCCAGGTTGATTCAGGCGCTTTCTTTATCGCTTATTTTTTTCCGCATATAGCAGTATATGATGATATAGACGGCTGGGACCAACATCACTACAAGGGAGTACAGGAATTTTATAATGATTTCAGTCACTTTAATGCCGAGATAACTGTGCCCGGCGATTACCAGGTTTGGGCTACCGGTAATTTGAAAAATGCAAATGAAGTGTACAATGATAAGTTTGCAAAACGTTTAACCGATACTGCCGGGAGTGACAAAGTGAGTGATATAATTACTGAAGCCGACCTTAAAGCAGGAAATATTACGGCAAATAAAACTGCAAATACCTGGAAATTTGAAGCAGACAGCGTTACAGATATGGCATTTGCCATCAGCAATCATTACATATGGAAATCAACCAGTTTGGTTGTTAATGAAAAAACAGGCAGGCGTACACGAGTAGATGCGGTTTTTAATCCTGATCATAAGGGTTATTTTGAAGTTATAGATTACGCACGTAAAACAGTAGAGGCCATGAGCTATAAATTTCCGAAGTGGCCCTACCCCTACCCTCATGAAACTGTTTTTGACGGTTTAGACCAAATGGAATATCCTATGATGGTTAACGATGCACCGTATGAAAAAGTGGAAGATGATATTGAACTTACTGATCATGAAATTTTCCATACCATGTTCCCTTTTTATATGGGCATTAATGAAACTAAATATGCGTGGATGGATGAAGGCTGGGCTACGCTGGGTGAGTGGCTGATCAGTCCGGTTATTGATCCAAAGATCACTGATCTGTATGCTATAAATAGTTATGAAACAAATGCAGGTAAAGAAGAAGATCTGCCAATAATTACATTAAGTACATACCTTGATGGTATAGCTTATTCTACTAACTCGTACCCCAAACCAGCATTAGGATATCTTTATGTAAAGGATATGCTTGGTGATGAGCTTTTTACAAAAGCACTGCATTATTACATTTCCGAATGGCACAACAAACATCCTATGCCCTATGACTTTTTTAATTGTATTAATACCGGCTCGGGCATTAACCTCAATTGGTTTTGGAAAAGCTGGTTTTTTGACCAGGGTGTACCCGACCAGGCAATAAGTAAAGTAACTATACTAAAAAAACAATGCACCGTAATCATTACCAATATTGGCACTAAACCTATACCTATAGATATTACGGTATTTTATAATGATGGCAGTACACAACTTTTGCACCAAAGTATTGCATGTTGGAAAAACGGCAATAAAACATTTATATTAAGCTTTAAACCTAAAAAACATATCGAACGACTGGTTTTAGGAACAGGCTATGATCCGGATGTAAATAAAGCTGATAATGTTTGGATAAGCCCCCATTAATCTCCCCTGTATGAGAATTTAGAGGGGCTAAGTCTATTAGTTATTTGAATGCAACGCAATGTGATTCCCTTCACTGTCAACAAAACCGGCCATATAACCTATTTCGTCGGTAATTTTTGTTTTAGGCATCATAACTTGACCTCCGGCGCTTTCAATTTTCGCTAAGATGGCTTCCATGTCAGGATTGGCGTTTAAATAAACCTTTACGCCGTCAGCGCTTGGCTTATGGTATGGGCTTTCAGCCAATCCGCCACCTACTTTTCCTTGCATGCTATCTGCTGGAAAAAATGCCATTTTCATTCCCATCATTTCTTGTTCATCCATTTTAATTGAAAAAACAGTTTCATAAAATTTTTTTGCCCTGGCAATATCACTAACGGATATTTCAAACCAGTTTAAGGCATTTGTTGCTGCGTCCATTTTGCTTGTTTTTTGTTTTTAATTGATTTTTAAAGTTACTTTTCTGATATTAAGTTAGTATGCCTTCATTAATAAAAAACACTACTACACCATCAGCAGTTTTTCTTACGCAAACCTACTGTCATTTACCGATAGCTATAGCGTGTAAATACGACAACCTTAGGGGTTGATTGCGACAATAGATTGTTGTAGGTTTGTTTGTCGGAACAGGATTTACAGGATTTTAGGATTCACAAGATCAAAAAATTGCAATCTGCGAAATCAACATAATCAGGTAAATCAACGGTTCAGACAGCTAAACTCCTTAAATTATGAAACACGTTTCAATCTTAGTTCCGCAGGGGCCTTGTATACTGAGCAGTGTAATTGGGGCTTTCAAAGTATTCACCACTGTAAATATGACTTTGAAAAACCAGGGTAAAAAGCCTTTATTTAAAATACAACTGGTAGGGCTTACCCATGAAACTGCTTTATATGACGGTTTATTTATTGTACGACCTGAAACATTGCTTCAGGACGTACCAAAAACTGACCTCATTATAATCCCGGCAATACAGGGCGATATGCCTACCAGCTTAAAAATGAACGGCGCATATATTCCCTGGATAACAGAACAATATAAACAAGGGGCTGAAGTAGCCAGCCTTTGCACAGGTGCGTTTATACTTGCATCAACCGGTTTGCTTAAAGGCCGGAAATGTTCTACCCATTGGGTGGCTGCTGACGCTTTCAGACAGGCTTTCCCCGATGTGAAATTACAGCCTGAAAAAATAATGACCGATGAAATGGGGATGTACTCCAGCGGCGGCGCATATTCGTTTTTAAATCTGATGATATACCTTGTCGAAAAGTTTTGCGGACGCGAAATGGCTGTTTATTGTTCCAAGTTACTGGAAATTGAGATAGAGCGGAAGAGCCAGTCGCCCTTTGCCATATTTGTTGGGCAAAAAGAGCATGAAGATGAGCCTATAAAAAACGCACAACTGTTTATGGAAAACAATGTAGGTAATAAAGTATCTGTCGACCAACTTTCAGAAATGTTTGCCATCAGCCGACGTAATTTTGAGCGAAGGTTTAAAAAAGCTACTTCAAACACCCCGGTAGAATACCTGCAGCGCGTAAAAATAGAAGCCGCCAAAAAAAGCCTGGAATCAAGCCGCGAAAATATAAATGAAGTAATGTATGCCGTTGGCTATTCGGATAGTAAAGCCTTCCGGACCATGTTTAAAAAAATAACCGGACTATCGCCGGTAAGTTATCGCAATAAATATAACAGGGAAATGGCGGTTTCTTGAGAGGAGTCAGAAAGTCAGAAAGACGGGGAGCCGAAAAATTGAAATCATAATTCATAAATTGTAATTCGTAAATCAATCCCCTTTCGGATAAACATAAGCAGTTGATTCTTCCTTCATTTTAATAGGACGCACCTCAATCCTTGCGGTTGTAGTATATTCAAATTCTGGATTTCCCTTTGCCATTGCAATAGCCTCATCCAGGTTATTGGCGAAGATATGATAATAGCCGACTATCACTTCGGTGCTTGTGCTATAAGGAGCTTCATTCCACGAATCTTTGGAGCCTGAGATCATTTTACCTTCACGTACCAATGGCTGGGCGCTTTTAAGGTTTCCGTTTTTCATCAGTTTTTCAACATAAACCCTGCAGGCTTCAAGAAATTGAAGGTTCAACTCAGGCAAAAATGAGGTTTTGCTGTCAGCTTGATTGCGGATAAGCAACATAAATTCTTTCATAGTAGTTCATATATTTAAAAATATTTGCTAATAGCACCACGTTTGATAAGAAACTTAAGCTCCTGCTTCTTTTGTAATGATGTTTAACTAAGGAAGGGTAAGTTTACAACACTGTATTTAACAATAAAGTTATAACTTAAATTTTCCAATTAAAAAGGTAAACTGATAATAAACATCGTCCCTTCTCCTTCTTTACTTTCAACATTAATACTCCCCCCATGCCCTTTCACCACAATATCATAACTAAGCGATAATCCTAAACCCGTACCTTCACCGGTTGGCTTTGTCGTAAAAAATGGCTGCATAATTTTATCTTTTATTGCATCAGGTATGCCAATGCCATTATCTTTTACTTTGATAATAACCTGGCCATTTTCTACATAAGTGGCTATTGTTACCTCCGGCTTATAATCTTCACCTCCTGCTTTACGTTTTTGGTTTACCGCGTAAAAGGCATTATTAAACAAGTTTAATAGCACTCGTCCCATATCTTGCGGGATAATATTTACTTTAGGCAGGCTGGTATCAAAATTTGTAACCAGCTCTGCATTGAAAGTTTTATCCTTAGCCCGCAGTCCGTGATAAGAAAGGCGCAGGTATTCATCAGCTAAGACATTAATATTCACCGGTTCTTTTTTGCCGCTACTGCTTTGTGAGTGCTGCAGCATGCCTTTAACAATATTGTCAGCACGTTTACCGTGATGATTTATCTTCTCCTCATTTTGCTGAATATCATCTGCAATAACTAAAGCCTCGTCTACATTTCCGTTTTTTAACTCCTCTTTTAATTCATCAATCATCTCTTTGTTTACTTCCGAAAAATTATTCACAAAGTTCAGCGGGTTTTGTATTTCGTGGGCAATACCGGCGGTTAACTCACCAAGTGAGGCCATTTTTTCGGATTGAATAAGTTGAGTTTGTGTTTGCTTTAGATGGTTAACCGTTTCAGAAAGCCTGTCTCGTTGCGTGGTAATCTCTTCCTGCTGTTCATTTAGTTCTTTATTGGCTTCGCTTAACTGTTTGGTGCGTAGGTTAACTTTTTCTTCTAATACCTGGTTTTCGCGCATCAGGTGTTTGGACCGGAAGCTAATGAACGCATAAATCGCTGCTATGAAAAATACTACATAAATCAACCATGCCCACCAGGTTGACCACCATGGTGAATGAATGATGATAGTAAAGCTGTCCCCTTTCTTATTCCATACTCCGTCGCTATTTGCCGCGATAACATTAAAGGTATAAACACCCGGAGACAGATTATTATACGTGACGCTTCGTTGGGTAGCAGCGTTTACCCATCCCTTGTCGTACCCCAGCAACCGGTACCTGTACTGATTTTGACTGGAATGAGCGAAGTGAAGTCCCACATAATTAAAAGTTATGCGGTTTTGATCATAAGGAAGAGATATGCCGCTTCTGTTGAATATCTTTACATCATGACTCGCTGAACCTTCTGAATTACTATATCTGATACTTTCTATATGGACAAAGGGAGATACCTGATTGCGTTGGATATCACCAGGATTAAATATAAGAAGACTATTAAACATAACCAGAAAAAGCTGGCCATTTGGGGCATTCGCCATTTTCACCGGCACTTCCAATGGAATATTGTTAGCGGTAGTATAACTTTGTAAATTACCTGTTCTGGAATCGTATTTTACCAAACCCCGATCGGAACAAATCCATAGGTTGCCCAACTCGTCTTCTGCAATTCCTTTTATCGCATTGTTTAAAAGTCCTTCGTGATCGGTGATACGTTTGATCAATTTATTGGCTTTAGGATCGAACAGCCATAATCCTTCTGCCCTGGTTCCTAACCAAAAATTTCCGCTCTTATCTTCAAACATAGCATTAATGTCTTTAAACACACCTGTTTGAAGTAACGGAAATACCGTTAGTTTTTTATTAATCCGGTCAATCCGGGTCAATCCTGTTTGTGGGTTGGCTATCCAAACCGTTCTTTGCCTGTCTTCAAAAAAAGTCTGATAAACGGTATTATCAATAGTATCTATCTTAACCTTATTGGAACCGGGAGCTACGGCAAAAGGATAACGTTCGAAAGAATGGCTTTCAGGATGAAACTCGTATAGTTTTCCCCGTAAAGATAACACCCAAAAGTGGAAGGAATGATCCTGCAATAGCTTTATAGCCATTTCCTTCCCTGGCAGAACAAAAGATTTATCCGCACCATTTCTATAAAAAATATTTAATGTTGTTTTTCGGGTTAACCAGTCTCCGCTTATATAATATAATCCGCCATCTGTAGACAGGGATGCTGAAAGAATAAAATTAACATCATTGCCTTTACCATGCTTTAACTTGTTAAACCGGTTTCCTTTTACATCCCATTCATATATCCCCCTTTGGGTGTTAACGAAGTAGTTTCCATTGAACCCGGGAGTTAACCCCATCACATTCTCAGGGTAACTTCCTGCTTGTCCGGAATTAAATTTAAACGAAGTAAATGCAGAACTTAAAGGATTGATATGGTCTATACCATACTCATCCATACCTATCCACAGCACGCCTGATTTATCCTCAAAAAGTTGAGTAATATGATTATGCGCTAATGCATCCGGGTTACTCGCATTTGCAACATACCGCTGAAACCGTCCTGTTGCAGGATTAAACGCAACGAGACCAAAATTGGTACCAAGCCAAAGTACCCCTTTCCTATCCTCCAGAATTTGGACGAGTGATTGTTCTTTAAAATATTTATCATTTGCGGGATACAGATAATCAGTGGTTGTTTTAGTCCGGCGATCAAAAAGGAATAATCCGCGGCTTGATGCGAGCCATAACCTTTTCTGATGATCTTCATAGATATAAGACGCAGAATTTTTTACCTCCCCGTTTAAATTAAGACAACTGATCAGCTTCTTATCCCGCTCATTAAAACGATAAAGATGATACTGATTGTCATGCCCATGAGCAGCGAGCATCCATAACGTACCTGGCGCTGAGGGCGCTTCATATAAATTGGAAATTTTAAAACGCTTGAGAGAATCTGACGGGTCGAAACAACTTGTAAACCTTTTGCTTTGATAATTATATTGATACAAGCCATCATCAGTTCCAATCAACAAGTTACCTGTTTTAGTTACTACGGGGCCTACGTTTACATTATTAATATGATCCGCACCATTCTGATGGACGGAAAAATGTCTTGATTTTTTTGTGACAGGATCATAGTAATAAAGGCCGTATTCACCATTTTCACTTTGAGTGGCACCCCATACGCCATTAAATTTATCAACTATAAAATGAGTGTAATATTCGGAGCCGCTTGCCTTAGCTGGGTTATAACATATCAGCTTTACTGTATCTCGTGGCGCATCGTATAAAAATAATGAGCCCCCAATTGTACTTATCCATAGCCTCTTTTGATGATCATAAAATATCCCTGAAACATATGCATTCTGAGCTTTGTCCCCTTCTTTTACAAAATGATGATAGACTTTAAGCCGATAGCCGTCAAACTTTGAAAGTTCATTTAAGGTAGCAATCCATATATATCCGTTATCGTCCTGTAATACCTGCCCTACATAATCTGAGGGCAGGCCTGTACGGGCGTTGAGATGTTCAAAGCGTATTTTTACAGGCTGCGCATACGTAAATACAAAGCATGTGAGAAAGGAAAACAGCAGAAATGGTTTCATTGGACAATTAGGTTAAAGGTTGAAGCAACATTGGTCCAATATACAGTTTCCCCGCTTTCAAGTCAATATTTCTGCATACTATAAATTTAAACGTATATTAAGAGAGATGCACATTCGCATTCATCTGTTTTTATCATAGTTAAGTAGCATCCACTTTGCTAAATGAAAAACTATACTGGTAAACAAATCACAAACTCTGTGTTTTGACCCCCTGGGCTTTGAACGTCGATTTTGCCTCCATGCCCTTTTACCACAATATCATAACTCAATGACAGGCCCAAACCTGTCCCCTCTCCCGTTGGTTTGGTAGTAAAAAACGGCTGCATGATCTTATCTTTAATTGCATCGGGTATGCCTGCTCCGTTATCTTTTACTTTGATCACAACCTGGCCGTTTTCAGATAAAGTACTTACTGTTACTTCCGGTTTATACCCTTCCTCATCTGTTTTCTTTTTTTGATTTACCGCATAAAAGGCGTTATTAAACAAGTTCAATAATACCCTACCAATATCCTGCGGGATAACATTAATTTTAGGAAGACCAGGATCAAAATAGGTAGTGAGTTCTGAATTGAAAGATTTGTCTTTTGCACGCAGGCCATGATAAGAAAGGCGTAAGTACTCATCAGCCAAAGCATTCATATCTGTAAGTTCTTTTTTACCACTACTGCTTTGTGAATGCTGCAACATACCTTTTACAATGCTGTCAGCACGTTTGCCGTGGTGATTTATCTTCTCCTCATTTTGCTGAATATCATCTGCAATAACTAAAGCTTCATCCACATTACCGTTTTTTAACTCCTCTTTTAATTCATCAATCATCTCCTGGTTTACTTCCGAAAAATTATTGACAAAATTCAGCGGGTTTTGTATTTCGTGGGCTATCCCAGCGGTAAGTTCACCGAGCGATGCCATTTTTTCAGATTGGATGAGTTGGGTTTGGGTTCGTTTTAATTCCGACAGCGCTTTGTGGGTCTGGTCGCGCTGTTCTTCTATTTCGCGCTTTTGTTTGTTCAATAACTTATTTGCTTTTTGCTGCTTTTTATTATTTATCCATAAAATCAAAACAATACAAATAGTAAGCGCTAACGCCAGTATTACTACGTACAACTTCACTTTATTTTGATAGGCTATCGCGGCTTGTTTTAAATCCGCTTCCAGTTTACGTTCATTTAAGGATATGATTTGAAACTGCTTTGCCTTTTCGGCGCTGGTCGCGCTATCTTTGGTCGCAATAGCAATTTTATAATACCGCAGGCTTTCTTTATCATTTTCACCTTCATAAAAAGCTGATAGCAGTTTGGCTGCGGCTGATGTGCCTGACAGATCGTTTCCTTTACGTGCACTCTTATAAGCCATAGACGCGTAATAAAAAGCGGAATCCCGTTGATGAGTTGCTGTATAAATATTAGCAATGGAACCATAAACTGATGCCAGGTAACGATCCTGGAAAAAATTGCTTTTCTTAAAAAAAGGAATAGCTTGCCGATAATATGATAATGCCTGGTCTTCATGATGCAGGCTATCTTCGATAACGCCCAAACCGTTGATTGAGGAGCCTATATATGGATCGTGCAACTCTAAAGAAGTTCTATAAGCCCTTTTCATATAGATCATAGCTGAATCCAACATATGTAAGCTTAAATAGTAGAAGCTAATATTTCTGAAAAATATCGGGAATTGTTTTTTTTCTTTTATCCGTTCGGCGGCATGCAAGCCTTGTAAACCATAATTGATCGCTTTATGGTAATCTTTTCCCTGGCTATAACCTAACGAAATACCGTTTAAAAAGAGGCAACTATAATGATCGTCATGCAATTTCAGGCTCAATGCCAAACCTTTAAAGCTGGATTTCAGTTGCCTGGGATAATCGTAGCTTTTATAATAACCCTTGATAAGGGAAGATTGAAAAAACTCCTCATCTTTTGGTTGATTTAATTTTTGAGCCAAAGCAACACCCTGACTTGCATACTCCACGATTACAGGCGCATCATTTTGCTGATCTGAAAGCTGCTTTAATATCTCAATTCTTTTCTTGTTATCCGTCACAAACCTTAAAACCGATATCAGGCTATCCGTTTTTTTATGTTGGGCCGATGCAGAAAAAAAACAGATCTGAAGTATTACAAAATATAAATTCTTTTTCATACGATGATTATTATTTCAATGGCAGGCTAATTACAAAAGTTGTATATTCATGTTCCCTGCTATCAATTACGATAGTTCCGTCATGTCCCTTTACCAAAATATCATAGCTTAAAGATAAACCCAAACCAGTACCTTCACCGGTAGGCTTGGTAGTAAAAAAAGGCTGCATGATTTTTTCTTTTATAGCATCAGGTATACCAACACCATTATCTTTTACTTTGATAATAACCTGGCCTTTTTCAATTCCTGTAGAGACTGAGACTTCCGGTTTATACTCTTCACAGGCGGTTTTCTTTTTTTGATTTACCGAATAAAACGCATTATTAAAAAGGTTAAGCAATACCCGACCAATATCCTGCGGTATCACATTAGTTTTAGGCAGCTCAGGATCAAAATGAGTGACAAGTTCGGCATTGAACGATTTATCTTTCGCCCGCAAGCCGTGATAGGAAAGGCGTAAGTACTCATCAGCCAAAGCATTAATATCCACCGGTTCTTTTTTGCCATTGCTGCTTTGCGAGTGCTGCAGCATGCCTTTTACTATGGCATCAGCACGTTTGCCGTGGTGATTTATCTTCTCCTCATTTTGCTGAATATCATCTGCAATTGCATTTACTTCTTCATAATTTTTCGCTAAAATTTCCTGCTTCAATTCTGTGAGCAATTCCATATTTACTTCCGAAAAATTATTTACAAAATTCAACGGGTTTTGTATTTCATGAGCAATACCCGCGGTAAGCTCGCCTAACGACGCCATTTTTTCGGATTGGATGAGCTGGGATTGTGTCACTTTTAAATCGCTGAAAGCTTTTTCGAGATGATCACGCTGAGCTTCTATTTCTTCCTTTTGCTGCAATACCTCTTCCGTGCGGATATGTACCTTGTGCTCAAGAACCTGCTTCTCACGGATAAGTTTAATTGAACGCAGGTAAATTATGCTCCACATTAGCACGATAAATAAGGCTACGTAAAGTATATAGGCCCACCACGTTTTCCACCACGGTGGTCTTATTATAAAACTTATTTCAGCAGGTTTACTCCACGCACCATTTAAGCCCTGGCTCACTACCTTAAATATATATTTACCCGAAGCCAATCCTAAATAATTACCACTTGATGCTTCTGTTGTAGCACTGCTCCACTGCTTATCAGCGCCTGTTAATATGTAGCGATATAATGCAGGAACGTGCTTACCAGGATAGAAGCTGAGAAAGCTAAATTGTATATTATTTGCATCGTATGGCAATGATAAATTAACAGGGATATTATATGGACCTGTTATCTTATCATACCTTAATGCTTTTTGCCTTCCTAAACCATTTCCAGTGGTTTTGCCACCGTTATTCGCTATATCATCACTTTGGCTAAGCGTATCTGCCACTTTTAAATTAGGCCCGGTTTTATCGGTAAAATATGCCGGCTGACCCATAATACTTATCCCTGCGATGTATAAAGGGGGAATTATGTTTTCTTTTTTTGACAGGTCCAAAACGTTTATCCCTGCTTCGCCAGCCCACCAGTAATAGCCATCCCTGCTGATCATATCCGCTTGGTAGATACCTGCAGCATTTAGTTTGATAAGTCCGTATGCTTTTCCAAAAGATTCAACTTCCCATTTTTTGCGGTTATCCCTGGAAGCAGGAGGTTTAATAACATTTATGCCCTGATCTGTGCCGGCATATATCTTCCCGTCATACTGCAGCAGTGATTTTATGGACTTAGCTATAAGACCATTTGAAGTTGAAAAGCTGGTCAGTTTTTGATGATCCATATCGGCTATATATATCCCTTTAGGGGTGCCTATCCATATATTTCCACTCGTATCGGCAACAAACATTTTAATATCATTTTCTTTTATACCCTCCTCATTGTTTAGGTAGCGGATTGTCATGGTTTCAGGGTCTAATACATTTATACCACCATAGTAAGTGCTTATCCAAATTCGGCCATGAAGGTCATGAATAATACTCATTATGTTAGAACCACCCAACCCCTCAGTTTTTCCAATATGCTTATACGTATTATTATGCGGGTTGTACACAGCCAGCTCGCCGCGAAAATTACCTATCCAATACCGTCCTTTTTTATCGATCTCGACAGAGCTCATATTGTTTCCTATCCCTTGTGCCCGTCCCAAGTGTGTTATGGTCTTCCTGGTTGAATCAATTATATCGAGGCCATCATACGAAGTGATAAAAATTCTTTTATTTATTTCCCTAACCTCTATAATGCTATCGTTGCCAAGGCCTTTTTTATGATCCAGGCGCCCGATCGTTTTCTTTTTATGGTTGATGATATCAATTCCATTAAAGGTTGTGGCTTTCCAGATCAAGCCATCCTTATCTTCCATCAAATCATTAATAACGTCATTCCCAATATGTTCAGTAATTATCCTGTCTTGTTTGATCAAATTTAAACTCGAAGACCGTGTTATCCATACCTGGTTATGATTATCTGCAAAAAGATTTGTTATCCAGTTAAAAGCGCTATTTGATACATGTATGTACCTCGCTATATGTTTATCCGGATCAAGTATTTCAATTCCGCGGTTAAATTCAGATAGCCAAATCTTTCCTTCAGAATCTTTTATTATACTGGTTATTTCTGTATTAGGGTACATGGCTTCCCTGATGGTTTGAATAATACCTTTATGAAGGTCGAGCATATTTATCCTGCCATCATACGCCCCTAACCAAACCTTACCGTTCGGGTCACAAAATATAGTTGTAACTATTCCGCGGGTGTTATCCATGTACCTGATCTTGTGGCTGTTCAAATCAACTACGTTAACCCCTGCCGCTGTACATATCCATATTTTATTTTCAGTATCCGGCGCAATCCCATATGTTTTTGTGTCTGATAACCCTTGCTTTATATCCAGTGACTTAACGGATAAGGTTTTAAGGTCAATAATATTAACACCGCCGCTACGTAAAGTAACCCAAACCCGGCCCAAATTATCCTGCAGCATTTTCCTTGTATAATTATTTGTTAACCCATTTAAGGCATCGGTTTTTTGCAGCGTTCCTTTTTGAGGGTCAAGAATATCCAGTTCATAATTTATTTTACTGATCCATATCCTTCCAGAACTGTCTTCTATCATATTAATAATATGATGATCGAAATTCAGGTACAATAAAAAATTCTCTCCATCATAACGGTAAAGGCCCTGGTTGTTTGCTATCCATATAAAGCCCTGATGGTCCTTTATTGAGGCGGTAATATTTTGCCCGGGAAGTCCCTGGGCCTCGCCAAATTCAAAAAAAGAAGGATCATTTCCGTTTATTAAATGCGGCAACCCCACCTTGATAAGCTTTGGCGGCGGTAAAATATACGTTTTGAATTTTAGTGGTTTGGACGGGAGCTTATCTATATCCAGATCTTTTTGAGGCAAAGCGTTATAATCGAATTTAGCCTCCTCTACAGGTTTAGTATAGGGTTTTAGCGATAGTGAATCATAATTCGCCACAGGCAGTTTGTCCAGGTTAAGCTTTTTAACAACAGGCGGCAATACCGGGATATCTTTGATTGAATCCCATTTTATTTTTTTTGTGCTGCTGAATTTTAATGGCATAACAACCGGCGGCGCAAATTCGGTTGGCGAGGGTAAGGACGTCGTGTCAGAATTGTTGCTGCATGATGCCAGAACAAAAATTACTAAGTAAAAAAGTCTTTTAATGGTATGCATATTTCAATTTTGAATAGGTAATAAGATTTGGAACTCAGTAAACTCACCTTCTTTTGTTTCGATGGCAATACTCCCTCCATGCCCCTTCACCACAATATCATAACTTAATGAAAGCCCTAGCCCTGTCCCCTCTCCCGTTGGTTTGGTAGTAAAAAACGGCTGCATGATCTTATCTTTAATTGCATCGGGTATGCCTGCTCCGTTATCTTTTACTTTGATCACAACCTGGCCGTTTTCAATTCCTGTAGAAACTGATACTTCCGGCTTATAGTCTTCGCCGGCTGTTTTCTTTTTTTGGTTTACCGAATAAAATGCATTATTAAACAGGTTAAGAAGCACCCGACCAATATCCTGAGGTATCACATTAATTTTAGACAGGTCAGCATCAAAATGAGTGACGAGTTCTGCATTGAACGATTTATCTTTAGCACGCAGGCCATGATACGAAAGACGCAGATATTCATTAGATAAGGCATTGATATCCACCGGTTCTTTTTTACCACTACTGCTTTGCGAGTGCTGAAGCATTCCTTTTACAATATTGTCGGCACGTTTGCCGTGCATGTTTATTTTTTGCTCATTTTGTTTAATATCATCCGCGATTGCATTTACCTCATCATAATTCCCTTCAACAATTTCAAGTTTTAACTCATCGATCAGCTCAGTATTTACTTCCGAAAAATTATTCACAAAGTTGAGCGGGTTTTGTATCTCGTGGGCAATGCCGGCGGTAAGCTCACCGAGCGAGGCCATTTTTTCAGATTGGATAAGCTGGGTTTGAGTGACTTTGAGTTGAGTTAGCGTACTTTGAATTTCTTCTTTCTGCTGCTGTAGCAGGCTATTGGCTTTTTGTTTTTGTTTATTATTGCGATAAAGAATAAATGCAATAAGGAGCAATATCCCCAAACTAGTTAAAAATGCATATTGCTTTAATTGATTTTGATAAGCTACCCGCTCAGCTTCAATTTTACGTTGTCTCTCTTGTTCCGCGGAAAGTATTTTTTGAAGTTCCTTTACTTTTTTTGCACCATACAGTTCATCACTTACCAACATGACCAGTTTTAAATAATAATGAGCTTGTCTAATATCTTTATACTCATATTGGCCTGCCAGTAATTTACTATTTTCTAATACATCCAGTTTATAACCAATTGCCTGTGCATTTGTAAGTCCTTTCTTAGCATAAAAAATTGAAGAATCCGGTTGATTTATTTCTTTGAAAAACCTGGCAATAGTCTTGCAGGCCTCGGTGTTTGTATAAAGGTCATTGTTTTTTTCATTTAGTACAATGCTTTGGTGCAAGTAAGTAAATGCAGTTTGATAGTGGCCCATTTTAAATTGTATATCGCCGAAAAACAGTAACAGTGCCGGATGCCAGCGATCTTTTAATGTAGCATTATAAGTTCTTTGCAGATAAAAAAATGCGGAGTCGAGCCTATTCATTTTAGAATAGGAATCACCAATATTTATATCTATAAGTATATTCAAATCTTCCACACTCGGTTCATGCGGGATTGTTTTACTTATTTGCCCCGCTCTTTTAAAATAATTGACCGCTTTAGCGTAATCCTGCAAACCCCAGTAATCGGTTCCGATACCAAACAGAGATGCGGCTGTTTCATAACGATAGTGATTTTTTTCAGCTAATTGCAGCCCCCTGAATTGAAGTTCCAATGATTGCGGATATTCCCCGCGAAGTTCCAATGTCCTTCCCCAGTTATATAAAACCCCCCATTCGCCTTTTGTAAAATTGACTTTTTGCGCCAAAACCACACCATCCTTACCGTACATGGCAATAGAATCAAGATTTAAATTCGCAGCTGTGATACACAATTTTGCCAGAATCAAAACACGGCCGGTATCATCTTTGGAAATAGCTAATTCATGTTTTAGACTATCTAAAGGCATCTTTGTTGTTATTTCCTGGGCAAATCCAACGCAGTAAATAACTGTAAAAAGAATAGCTAAAGTAATTGTCTTCATCATAAATTTACTTTAATTGGTAATAACACAATAAACTCCGCTCCGTTGCCTTCTATGCTGTTAACCTGGATACTACCCCCATGCCCCTTCACCAACATATCATAAGTTAATGATAGCCCCAACCCTGTACCCTCAACTGCTGGTGAATTCAATATTGCTATAGAGGCGTCGGACTTCTTTTTTTGGGCTGATGCAATAAATACAAGAAGTGATAAAGTTACCAGGACAAGGATTTTTCTCATTATGGAATCAGGTCAAGTTGTTTGGACTAAGCTAAGAATTTTAAATAAATAATTTAAAATCAGATATTTATTACTTGCTAAACTTATCTTAAAATTGTCAAAGGGCCTGTCAGTTTGTTTCCGCCGTTTTTTGGATCAATTATGTAGTAATAAGTGCCAACCGGTAAAGATTTTCCATTGTAAGTGCCATCCCATGGTGTGCCATATCCAACAGAACTGAAAACTAAAGTTCCATAGCGG
>JAQBOA010000041.1 GCA_028288305.1 Mucilaginibacter sp. | reverse complement strand
AGCCAACATTTTAGATATTGAAGCTTTAAAAAAAGTCTTTGAAACATATAAACCATCCTACTGTATAAATTGTGCAGCTTATACCGCGGTTGATAAAGCCGAAGATGAACAGGAAACGGCTTTGAAGGTTAATAAAACGGGTGTTGAAAATTTGAGTATGCTTTGTGCAGAAAATGGATCAACACTTTTTCATGTATCAACAGATTTCGTTTTTAAAGGCGATAAATCAACACCCCGGGATGAAGAAAGTGAGACAGCACCAATTAATGTTTATGGACAAACAAAATTGGAAGGTGAACAGGTAGTTGAAGCTTTACTAAAAAAATATTTCATTATCCGTACCGGTTGGCTTTATTCAGAATATGGGAACAACTTTGTAAAAACAATGTTAAAACTCGGTTCTGAAAGGGAAGAGTTGAAAGTTATTGCTGATCAGACCGGTACGCCCACTTATGCTTTTGATCTTGCAGCATGCATTATTGATATAATAAAAAGTAAAAGCACTACTTACGGCATCTATCATTATAGTAATGAGGGAATTGCATCATGGTATGATTTTGCAAAAGCAATTTTTGAAATTTCTGCTACCAGTATAAAAGTATTGCCAATAAAAACTGAGGAATACAAGACAAAAGCTGTACGTCCCGCTTATTCTGTAATGGATAAAAGTAAAATAAAAAAGACATTTCAAATGGAAATACCTTATTGGCGAGATAGTTTGGTGATTTGTATAAATAAGCTTAAAGAATTAAATAATTAACTGAATGAAAGGAATCATTTTAGCCGGCGGATCTGGAACAAGACTTTATCCTATAACAAGAGCGATAAGTAAACAACTAATGCCTATTTATGATAAACCAATGATCTATTATCCGCTTTCAGTATTAATGCTGGCCGATATTAGGGAAATTTTAATAATTACTACTCCGGAAGATAATGAAAGCTTTAAACGCCTGCTTGGCGATGGGAGCGAATTAGGCTGCAGTTTCAAATATGCTATACAAGAAAAGCCAAATGGATTGGCCCAGGCTTTTGTAATAGGAGAGGAGTTTATAGGCAATGATAAAGTAGCGTTGATACTGGGCGATAACATATTTTATGGAAGCGGTTTTAGTCAGCTGATCCGTAGTTTTAATGATGTTGAGGGTGCCGCTATTTTTGCATACCCGGTTGCAGATCCTGAAAGATATGGTGTTGTGGAATTTGATAAGGATTATAAAGCTTTATCCATAGAAGAAAAACCAGCTAAACCTAAATCAAGTTTTGCGGTTCCGGGACTTTATTTTTATGACAACAAAGTAATAAGGATTGCTAAAGAACTAAAACCATCTCCACGCGGGGAATATGAAATTACAGATGTAAATAAATTTTATCTTGAACAAGGTAACTTACACGTTGGGGTAATGGATAGGGGTACAGCCTGGCTGGATACTGGTACTTTTGATTCGCTGAGTGATGCTTCGGAATTTGTGAGGGTAATAGAAAAACGACAGGCCACAAAAATTGGATGTATTGAAGAAGTAGCTTATCGTTGTGGATTTATAAACGATGAGCAATTAAGGGTGTTGGTTGCAAAATATTTAAAAAGTGGTTATGGAGCCTATTTGCAGACGTTACTAAATTGAGAATTTCGGATTTCAGACGTTCGATTTCGGATTTATTTAACTGCGAAAGTTGGAATGTCCATGCGGAATATGTAATTAACTTTGTTAATTCTTCTGTGTTCCTATACAAAATTCATTTTAGTTTACTCAACCCAAATCCGAAATCGAACATCCGATATTCGAAATAAAAAGATATTAATTGATCAGCGAAAGCATATCATTAACCAAATTATTTTTATCAGCAATAAGCCACTTTATTTCTTTATCTTTTCTAAACCAGGTTAATTGCCTCTTTGCATAATGGCGTGTATTTTGTTTTATCAATTCAATAGCCGAATTCAGATCGGTTTTTCCATCAAAGTAATTAAACAATTCACTATACCCAACAGTGTTTAGTGGGTTTAGGTGCCGAAAGGGTAATAATAATCTTGCTTCTTCAAGCAATCCTTGCTGTAACATTAAATCAACACGCTGGTTAATGCGTTGATATAAAATTTCCCTCGGTAAGTTCAATCCTAACTTTATTATATTAAATGGCCGTTCATTGATTTTTGAGTTGCGATAAGATGAAAATGGATTTCCTGTGCTTTGATAGACTTGCAATGCTCTTATTATTCTTTGAGGGTTGTTCAAATCTACTTCTTCATAATATTGGGGATCTGCAATTTTTAATTGTCCCTGCAAATAGCTAATTCCTTTTTCCTCGAATGCTTTATTTAATTTATCTCTTACACTTGGTTCTGCATCTGGAAACTCATCAAACCCTTCACACACAGCTTTGATGAATAATCCGGAACCACCCACCAAAATTACTTTGTCGTGAATTTGGAAAAGATCATCTAATTGTTCAAGGCATTGCTTTTCGTAATCGCCAACAGTAAAGATATCTGTTATGGAATGTGAGTTAATAAAATAATGCTTTACAGCACCTAACTCTTCGTGAGTTGGTTTTGCTGTACCGATAGACATTTCGCAATAAAATTGCCTGGAGTCTGCCGAAACGATAACAGTTTTATAAAAATTTGCTAATTGAATTGCTGCTGCCGTTTTACCAACCGCGGTAGGACCTGCAATTACTATTAATGTTTTTGTTTGTAGTTCATGGTTCATCGGTCATAGTAAAAACTTTTTGAATAAGGTAAAGCTATAATTCAACAGCCATGAACTAAAAATCAATAATCATCCCCATGTGAAAGTTTGCCCTCATCTTCAAAACCTTCATCATCCGGAAAATTATTGCCAAATTCATCATCTTCTTCTTCCTCGTCAACCTTTTTCTCTTCTACATCCTCTTCACCTGTTTCTGCAATTTCAGTAAAGTCTTCAGTGTCTTCTTCTCCAAACGCCATTTCGTTCAGGAAATCGAATTCGTCACCCGGTGGTGGAGCAATTGCTGCCGGTGCGTTACCAAATTGTTTTGGCGCTTCGCCCACAGATTTTATTACAGCCGGATAACTAACACCAGGAGTTTCTTCCAATATTATCTTCATCAATTCAACATGGAAGTCGAAAGGGCGGTCGAAATTAAAAGTATAATAGAACTTTTGATGTGGATCATCAATATAGCTAAGCAGCTTTACTCTTTCCATAAGCGGCACCCTTCTGTCAATCCTTTTTTGGTTGGGCAGATAAGTAATTTCTTCACCTTTTGTCCATTGATCATTACTGATATAAAATGAGGAGGAAAATTCTGAATTATAACCGGTCGATTGATGGATTGCCCGGTGAAGATCCTCAAATGTTTGATTTGATTTTACATCAATCTCCCTTATCACATCATCATAGTCTTCAAAAGTAACCCTGAACCTGTATAGTGCCATTTTTTTAGTAGATTTTTACAAAATTAATAATGTTTTGATTATTTCATCCCATAATATTGGGATCGGGTGTTCTATTTAGAATTTACAAAATTTAAATTTGCAAATCCTTACCCACAACTTTTAAGCCAATTTCTTCACCTTTTGTAATTGTATAGTTAATGGCTGCCTCACGAGAGTTCGGAATTTCGCCCTCCAGTATTGCTTCGCGTATTTGATTTTTAATTATACCTACTTCCCGCCCTTCTTTAATGCCAAATAACTGCATAATATCAATTCCGGTTACCGGCGGCTGCCAGTTACGCATATTATCACGCTCCTCAACATCTTTTAATTTTTGTTGAACTAACTCAAAATTCTGGCGATATTTTTTTACCTTATATTCGTTTTTTGTTGTGATGTCTGCATTACAGAGCAACATTAAACTTTCTATATCATCCCCGGCTTCAAATAATAGCCGACGGACTGCCGAGTCGGTTACAATTGATTGTGCTAAAACTATCGGCCGTAAATGAAGCTGCACCATTTTTTGCACGAATTTCATTTTCTCGTTAAGCGGTAGTTTTAGCTGAGTAAAAATTTTAGGTACCATACGGGCGCCTTTGTCCTCATGCCCGTGAAATGTCCAGCCATGGCCCGGTTCAAAACGTTTGGTGGCAGGTTTGGCAATATCATGCAATATAGCAGCCCAGCGAAGCCAAAGATCATCGGTAGTTTCCGAAATATTATCCAATACCTGTAAAGTGTGATAAAAATTATCTTTATGTCCCTTGCCATCTATAATCTCTACACCGTACAGGGCAGTCATTTGAGGAAATATATGATGAAGCAGACCTGTGTCAAATAAATAATTAAAACCGATAGATGGTTTGGCTGATAAGATGATCTTATTCAGCTCATCAGTTATGCGTTCCTGCGAAATAATATCAATTCTATCAACATTACGCTTTATTGCTTCAATTGCTTTGTCATCAATCCTAAAATTTAATTGCGTAGCAAAGCGTATAGCACGTAACATTCTCAAAGGATCGTCCGAAAAAGTTTCAACAGGGTCAAGCGGTGTTCTAATCAGCTTTCGTTCTAAGTCCTGAACACCATTAAAAGGGTCTAAAAGCTCGCCAAATGAATCTGGGTGTAATGAAATAGCCAGGGCATTTATAGTGAAATCGCGTCGTTTTTGATCATCTTCCAGGGTGCCATTTTCAACAATAGGTTTCCTTGAATCCAGCCGATACGATTCTTTACGGGCTCCTACAAACTCCACATCAAGTCCCTGGTATTTAAATGAAGCTGTACCAAAATTTTTAAATACAGATAGCTTTACTTTTAATTCGCGTGCGACACTTTCGGCAAATGAAATGCCATTACCTATTACTACTATATCTATATCATCCGATAGTCGCTTAAGTAAAATGTCACGCACAAAGCCGCCAATTGCAAAAACTTGTAATTTTTGCTCACCTGCCAGTTTCGATATAATCGAAAATATGGGATGTTTAACATGCTGCTTCATTACGGACGTATATCGTGATGCCTAAGGCTAAATATAAAGTTAGCTATAACAAATAAAGATGGCAAAAGTAATCTATTAGTAATACTATACATTATTAGTTAAACAAATTTGTTAACCAAGGTCTTTTTCACGGATAAAAACTAATCTCTAATCTCCTATCTCCAACCTATTCTTTCACCTTTCCGCTCAAAATCGTATCTTTGCGCACAAATGATTGCTATTAATAACCTTACGTTCGAGATTGGTGCACGGGCCCTGTATGATGAAGCTAACTGGCATATAAAACCGGGAGAAAAAATTGGCCTCATCGGCGCCAATGGGACAGGAAAAACTACCCTTTTAAAGATTATTGTGGGTGATTATAAACCTACATCGGGTACAATATCTATGGCTAAGGACCTTACTTTGGGCTATCTTAACCAGGATCTTTTATCTTATTCGTCTGATAAAAATATTTTACATGTAGCTATGGAAGCTTTTGAGCGCCAAAACCAGCTGCATGATGAGATAGAAAACATACTTCAAAAACTTGAAACTGATTATTCAGAAGATCTGCTGCATAAGCTAAGCGACAAGCAACACGAATTTGAAGGTTTGGATGGTTACAACATTGAATATAAGGCCCACGAAATTTTAGCGGGTTTAGGTTTTAGCGAAGCCGATACACACCGCAAGCTAAGTCAGTTTTCCGGAGGATGGCGGATGCGGGTGATGTTAGCTAAAATACTGTTACAGGCACCCGATATTTTATTGCTCGATGAGCCTACCAATCACCTCGACTTACCCTCAATACAATGGCTGGAAGATTATTTGAAAGCTTTTGAAGGCGCTGTGGTTATTGTATCACACGACAGGTGGTTTTTGGATAAGGTAATTAACCGTACTGTTGAGTCCCGTAAAGGAAAACTTACGGTTTACGCAGGTAACTATACTTTTTACCTGGAAGAAAAAGCACAGCGTGAAGAAATTCAGCGCGGGGAATTTAAAAACCAGCAATCAAAAATAAAGCAGGAAGAACGATTGATAGAGCGGTTCAGGGCCAAGGCATCAAAAGCAAAAATGGCCCAGTCGCGTATTAAAGCGCTGGATAAGCTGGAACGTGTAGATGATGTGGATGATGATAACCCTTCTGTAAATTTCAGCTTCCGATTTTCAAAACAATCGGGAAGACACGTGATTACCTTAGAAGATGTTACCAAAAAATATCCGGCTATTGATATTTTATCCGGTGCCGAAGCGGTTATTGAAAAGGGTGATAAAATTGCTTTAATTGGTGCAAACGGTAAAGGTAAATCCACCTTGTTAAGAATTATAGCCGGAGCAGATAAAGATTTTACAGGTAAATGTGAAACCGGGCACAATGTAACGCAAACGTTTTTTGCCCAACACCAACTGGAAGCATTACATCTTGAAAATAACGCCTTACAGGAATTGGCATCGTTCGCACCAAAACATACCGAAACAGAGCTGCGCACTATTTTAGGCTCGTTTTTATTTACTGGCGATGATGTATTCAAAAAGATAAAAGTACTATCAGGAGGAGAAAAATCACGTGTGGCTTTGGCAAAGGCGCTTACTGCGGATGCCAATTTCCTGATATTGGATGAGCCTACCAATCACCTTGATATTGCGTCTGTAAATATTTTGGTACAGGCATTACAGCAATTTGAAGGAACGTTTATAGTAGTATCACACGATCGTTATTTCCTGGACAATGTGGCCAATAAAATATGGTTTATTGAAGATCAGAAAATAAAACAATATCCGGGCACATATGCAGAATTTGATGTATGGTACGCCAAACGTAAACTGGAACCAAAAGCCGCAGAAACTCCGGCATCTCCGCCTAAAAAAGAGGAGAAAAAGGAAACAACTCTTATAAAACAACATTCTGACAATAAATCGCAGCAGCTAAAAAAGCTTAATCAGGACCTCACCAAAATGGAAGAGCAAATGACAGTGTTAGAAAAGACTATTAAACAACTTGAAGCCCAGCTTGGCGATGATAAACTATACAATGATGCAGCTAAGCTGAAGGACATCAACAATAATTACGACTTAAAGAAAATGGAGTTAGGCCATATTCAGTTAAAATGGGAAGCCCTGGCCGAGCAGATTATGGAGTTAGAAGCGTAATGTTATGAGAATCGTCATTGCGAGGCACGAAGCAATCTCTGAACTATGCGTATCCGGCAAGCATAGCGGAGATTGCTTCGTGCCTCGCAATGACAAACGGTTGTTAATGTTCATTTGTGTTTTATGCTTTATCTTATTTAACTCTAACTCTTTCGCGCAATCAACATACGATAACAACGTTTACCAGCCATACATAAAAAGCGTTGAGTTTTACAATACTGCAAAACAACCTTCTTTTCCCGCAATTACATTAAATTCCAGTGATAAGGTGCTTTTGGCATTTGACGACCTTAGGGGCGGTACGCAAGATTACAATTATACTATTGAGCATTGTGATGCCAACTGGAATTCATCTAGCCTTTCCACTACTGAATATCTGCAAAACTATACTGACGACAAGATAACAGATTACAACTATTCAACTACGACGGTACAGAAATACACCCATTACCAACTTAAATTACCTAATGAAAATATTGCTCCGAAAATTCCAGGTAATTATGTTTTGAAGGTTTATGAGGATAGCGATCCGTCAAAACTGATACTAACGAGGAAACTATACGTGGTAAGTCCCAAAATTACCATAACTGCGGAGATTGTACCTTCAAATGACGCTTCAACCAGGCAAACAAACCAAAAGGTTAATTTTACAATTAATTACGGAAACTTAAGGGTGCAAAATCCAGGCGCTGATTTACGGACCTTCATTATGCAGAATGCCCGGAACGAAACCATGCAATTAAATACAGAACCAGCAAATATCCGCGGTTCCCAATTAATTTTTAATGATGTAAACACCAATGATTTTCCGGGTGGCAATGAATTCAGGCATTTTGATACCCGAACGTTGAAACTAAATTCGGAACGTATTTTAAGCATCTCCCGCGATACTTCAAATAAAGTAGTTTTATTAACTGACCCGGACAGGGATCAGCCAAATTACTCTTCTCAATATGATTTAAATGGCAACTTTTATATCCTTAACCAGGATGGTACCGATCCCCGGACTGATGCAGATTATACCCGTCTTCTTTTTAGTCTGAATACAAAGCGGTTGCCTTCTGCTGGCACACCTTACATAATTGGCCAGTTTAATGATTATAAGATTGATGATCATAGCAAATTGAATTTCGACGAAGTCAACGGAAAGTATTTTATAAACTTGTTTTTAAAACAGGGTGTATATGATTATGAATATGTTTGGGTTGATAAAGCCACAGGTAAACCCGATGATACTGCTTTAGAAGGTAGCCATTTTGAAACTGAAAATGATTACCAGGTATTGGTTTATTATCACCCTTCCGGCGCCCGATGGGATGAACTTGTTGGTTACCAGTTGTTGAATACGGTAAAAAAATAATTCCAAATTTTTGGCTTAAGTCTTATTAGAATTCACCCCTTCTTAAATCAAATTCTTCTTATTTTTTATAATTCCTTTAAGGGGATTAATATATAATATTATCAATATTATATTTAAAAGGAAAGCCAAAGAACTTTTAGCACAA
This sequence comes from Mucilaginibacter sp., assembly GCA_028288305.1. Lineage (GTDB taxonomy): Bacteria > Bacteroidota > Bacteroidia > Sphingobacteriales > Sphingobacteriaceae > Mucilaginibacter. The sequence continues at coordinate 199,301 of JAQBOA010000041.1, read as the reverse complement.
AATTTGTTTATACTAAATAAAATAGTTTAACTCTTTGAAAAGTATATACAATTGGAACGATTTGGACGCATAGCTTTAAAAACCATTCTATGGATCATTGCAAGTATCATATTTTTGGTTCTGCTTGTAGTGATTTTGATACAGGTTCCGGCAGTCCAAAATTTTGTGAAGAACAAAGCAGTTAGTTTTTTAGAAGGAAAAATCCACACAAAGGTAAAAATAGCCCATATCAGTTTAGGACTACCGAAATTAATAGTACTTGAAGGTGTTTATTTCGAAGATCAGAAAAAAGATACCCTGATTGCCGGTGATAAATTAAAAGTTGATATCAGCTTACTAAAACTATTACACCATAATGTAGAGGTAAACGAAATTGATTTACAAGGCATAACTGCTAATGTAAACAGGGGTAAGGATAACGTTTTTAATTACGATTATATAATCAAAGCCTTTACAAGTCAGCAAAAAACACCGGTAAACCCAATAGATACTGCATCCACAATGAAGTTTTCGGTTGGTAAAATAGTTTTTGATAATATCCATATTTCCTATAAAGATGTGATGACCGGTAATGATGTAAAGTTTTTGCTTGGTCACTTTGATACCCGTATCAAAAACTTTGATATGGATAAAATGAAATTTACCATTCCAAAGATCACTTTATCCGGAGTTGACGCAAGGATCATCCAAACTACAACTGCGACAACTAAAGCAACTGCTGTTAAGGCCGATACTGCTGTTAAACCCATCAATATGAGCCTTGATTTGGGAACTATTGATATATCAAAAATAAAAGTAGATTACCGCAGTGACCAGATGGCTACTAAGGTAAACCTTGGTAAGTTTTTGGTGGAAATGGACAAGATTGATCTTAAAAATCAAAAGGTCGGTATCAAATCGATAGAATTGATTGATACCAGGGCTGCGCTGTCATTGGCCAAACCGCAAACGGTTAAAAAAGCTGTAGTAAAAGCTGTTAAAAAGTTAGATACAATGGTGTCATCACCGCAAACCTCAAAAGGATGGGTGGCCACCTTGGGGAAAGTCACTTTTAGTAATGATAATATTAAATTTGATAACGATGCCCAAAAGCCCATAGCAAAAGGGCTTGATTTTGGTCACATGGATATTCGCGACTTGAACGCGGATTTTGAAAATATTGCTTATAGCCCTGATACCACATCAGGAAAAATCAATTCATTTACATTCACAGAAAAAAGTGGCCTGACGATAAAAAAATTCCATACGGCATTTTTTTACGGCCCTAAAAACGCTTATCTGAATGATCTTTATCTTGAAACACCACAAACAGTAATACAGCGCAAACTACAGGTAAGTTATCCGTCAATAGCATCAATCAGTAATAATTTAGGGCAACTTTATGTAAATGCCAATTTGGATGGCAGCCGTTTGGGCTTGAAGGATGTACTATTACTGATGCCATCAATGGGCACTATGGATCCTTTTAAACATGCTCCAAATTCGGTTTTCAGGATAAACGGAAAAGTTACTGGCAAAGTAAATAATCTGCGTATTCAAAACCTTGAAATAAGCGGTTTAAGTGGTACTCATATAAAAGCCTCGGCTATAATGAAAGGATTACCGAATGTTAAAAAATCTTATTTCGACCTTTCCATTGCTGATTTTAATACCAGCAGAGCTGATTTGGACAGGCTAGTTTCTCCGGGCATGATCCCATCATCTGTAAGTATTCCTGCAAATTTAAACCTTAAGGGAACCTTTAAAGGTAGCATGGACAATTTTAATACCCGCATGACTTTGCGTACCAGCTATGGCGCAGTTGATTTGATCGCATCCATGAAAAATGGCAATAAAAAAGGGCACGAGGTTTATTCAGCCAATTTAAAAACAAATAATTTAAATGTAGGGGCTTTAACTAAACAGCCTCAAAATGTGGGAACGGTAACTTTAACCACAACAATTCAGGGTGCTGGACTTGATCCTAAAACGGCAAACCTGCAATTTAAAGGCGATATTGTAAAAGCTTATGTAAAAGGGTATACTTACCAAAACCTGGCACTTAATGGTACCGCCCACAATGGAAGCTATACGGTCAATTCCCGGATGAAAGACCCCAATATTAACTTTACGCTTAATGCCAAAGCTGATATGAACAAAAAATATCCGTCAGTAAATGCAACCCTACTATTGGATAGTATCAATTTGCAAAAGCTGAATTTTTCAAAAAGTCCAATGGAGATCCACGGCAAACTGGTTGCGAATGTTCCAACTGCAAATCCGGATTATTTGAACGGAAATATAAAGATCACCGATCTATTAATTGCTCAAAAGAATCAAGCTTATAAGTTAGATACAATAAGCCTTGTATCAACGGCAAATGCCGATAGCAGTACTTTAAAGTTAAAGGCCCCTATGTTTTATGCACACTTAGCTGGGAAATATAAGCTAACTGAAATAGGGCCGGCTATGCAGGATGTTACCAATAAATACTTTAACACCGCCGCTGCAAGTGCATTTGTTAAAACTAAACCAAAATATTCACCGCAACAATTTGCTTTTGATATACATGTTGTGAAAACGCCATTGACTGAAAAATTAATCCCATCCTTAAAAAGACTTGACCCGGTTTTAATAAATGGTCATTTTAACAGCCAAACCGGAGACCTCACTGTAAATGGTTCCATGCCTAAAGTTGTTTACGGAACAAATACCGTAAACAATATGAAGCTTGTCATTAACACCAGCAATAACGCGCTTAATTATAATTTAACTGCTGATGAAATAAAACCTTCATCGTCTATTGATCTATTATATACCAGTATCTCTGGCAATGCCCAAAACAATAAACTAAATATCAGTTTGCAGGTACGTGATGCTGCAAAAAAAGAACGGTACCGTGTTGCAGGAGTGTTCAGCATATTACCAAATGAATATCAATTTAGCTTTTTGCAAAATGGGCTTGTACTTGATTATAACCAATGGGCGGTTAATGGTGACAACGCTTTGCAATTTGGCAGCAAAGGGGTAATGGCTAAAGACTTTTCAATCACCAATGCCAACCAGGTATTGAGTATAAACAGCGATTCGCAGCAAATGAACGCACCCATTACTGTGGATTTTAGAAATTTTCGTATAGAAACATTTACAAAGGCTGCTAAACAAGATACTTTACAAATAGGCGGTGTAATTAACGGGAATGTTCATATCGTTAATTTGAAAAAATCAATGGAATTTACTTCTGCCCTCAATATCGGTAATTTTAGTTTCAAAGGTGATACGGTGGGTGATATCGCGGTCAAAGTAAATAATCAGACACAAAATGCTTATGCTGCTAATGTAAGTATTACCGGCAAAGGCAACCAGGTTAACCTTACAGGTTTATACTATACCACTCCGGCAAGTACATTTGATCTTAATCTGAATATTGTTACCCTTAACATGAAAAGTATTGAGGGCTTTAGTTATGGCAGTTTGAAAGAGGCGAGCGGTACTATTACCGGTCAGTTAAAAATAACCGGATCAACAAGTGCACCTGTAGTAAGAGGAGATGTTAACTTTAATAAAGTAGGATTTAATATAGCTATGCTAAACTCTTATTTTACTATGCCAAGTGAGAGAATTACATTTAATAATGATGGTGTTTTGTTTAATGATGTTACCCTGGTTGACTCATTAGGCAATAAAGCGATTGTAACCGGTACAGTATATACTAAAACCTTTACAGATTTTGATTTCTCGGTAGATGTGCAGGCAAACAATTTCAGGGTAATTAATTCCACACAGGCTAATAATAGATTGTATTACGGTAAGCTTTTTATTGATACCAGGATAAAGATACGCGGCGACATTAACAAACCTGTTGTTGATGCCAGCCTTACGGTTAATGACCAAACAGACCTTACCATTGTGCTGCCTCAAAACGATCCCGGAATAGAAGACCGTAAGGGTGTTGTTGAGGTAATTAATCCAAATGCTCCAAAACTCGATTCCATATTTTTAGCTAAACAATTGGATTCGCTCCGTAAGTCGGATCTAAACGGGCTTGATATTACTGCAACCATAAAAATAAATAAAGCAGCTAATTTCACAATTGTAATTGACCAAAGAAATGGAGATGTGGTACAGTTAAAAGGCGACGCACAATTAAATGGCGGTATTGACGCCAGTGGAAAAACAAACCTGACTGGTACTTACACTATTGATCAGGGTTCTTATAACTTATCTTACGCTACTGTAAAACGTAAATTTCTTTTCAAAAAAGGCAGTACCATAACCTGGACGGGCGACCCAACAAGTGCTAATGTAAATATAACGGCAATTTATGTAGCTAATGTGCCCCCAATTGACCTGGTGAGTAATCAATTGGGTGGTAGTATACAGAGTAATACGATGTATAAGCAAAAATTGCCATTTAATGTTGATCTTACTTTACAAAATCAATTGTTAAAACCTGATATCAGTTTTGATATAGTTTTACCGGATAGCAGTTATACGGTTTCCCAGGATGTAATATCAACTGTTGATGCAAGGTTATCACAAGTACGCCAGGATCCTAATGAAATGAATAAACAGGTACTTGGGGTATTAATATTAGGGCATTTTATTGGCGATAATCCTTTGCAAAGCCAGGGCGGCAGTACGGGTGTAGGAGGTGCTATTCGCAACAGTGTAAGCAGTTTGTTATCTGATCAGTTAAACAAGCTGGCCGGAAACGTGATAGGAGGGGTACAGTTAAGCTTTGACCTTACTTCAGGTGCAGACTATTCAACGGGTGTCCAGCAAAACCGGACAGACCTTAATGTTGGTTTATCAAAACAGTTCCTTAATGACCGGGTTACTGTTACCGTAGGCAATAACTTTAACCTGGAGGGTCAAAACCAGCCGGGCCAAAAAACAACGGATATTGCAGGCAATGTTTCAGTAAATTATAAGCTAACCCAGGATGGGCGCTATATGATTCGTGCTTACCGGCGTGATCAATATATAGTAGTTGAAGGTCAGGTTGTTGAAACCGGGGTAGCGTTTTCATTAACATATGATTATAATCGCTTTATGGAACTGTTTGCTAAGAGAACGCCTCAGGAGAAACAATTACAAAAGCGGTACAACCAGGAACAAAAAAGAAAGAAACAAGAACAGAAAGCTGCAGATAAAAAAGCCGATAGCACAGTTACACAAGTACCTCCAATACAGCAGCCGGGGCAAAATAATCCAACATCCAACTGATCTATGGCTATACGTCGATATTTACACCTTTTAATTGTTTTGTTTTTGAGCGCCTGCAGCACAACCAAGTTTTTACCTCCCGGTCAAAAGCTATATACGGGCGCACAGGTAAAAATTACAGATAAAAATACAACAAAAAGTGAAGCTAAGGCATTAACCAGTGAGTTGGAAGGCTTGTTACGACCTAAACCAAATTCCACTATATTGGGTTTAAGATTCAAACTTTACATATACGAGAAAACAAAAACTAATAAAAGAAAAGGCTTAAGGCATTATCTGAATACACACCTGGGTGAACCTCCTGTTTTGATAAGTGCCGTTGATCTTGACAAAAACAGCAGTATATTGCAAAATCGGTTGCAAAATGAAAGTTATTTCCTGGCGCAGGTTGTTGGTGATACCATTTCAAAAAACAGGACTGCAAAAGCTGTTTATACGGTGCAAACAGGCCCTGCTTATCACTATCATAAAATTGTATTCCCTCCTGAAAAAGATGACCTTGACACTGCTGTTACCGGAACAGCCAATCAAACATTATTAAAGGTTGGTGATAAGTATAACCTTGATATCATTAAAGCTGAACGCATAAGAATAGATGCCCGGCTAAAAGAAGAAGGGTTTTATTATTTTGCTCCCGAAGACTTGATCATGAAATATGATAGTACTGTTGCAGGCCATCAGGTTGATATGTTTGTAAAAGTAAAAGATGCCACTCCTGATCAGGCCAGGTGGATTTACAGTATCAGGAATATTTATGTATATCCTAATTATACATTAAAGGACACCTCTTTAAAGTTAGATTCTGCCCTAAAGTATCGCTGGTATAATGTTATTGATCCTAAAAATACTGTAAGGCCGTTTACCTTTAAAAACAGTGTACTGCTACAGCCTGGAGATATTTATAACCGTACGGAACATAATAATTCTTTACATAGAATGATAGAACTGGGGCCATTTTCATATGTAAAGAACCGCTTTGAGGATGTTACTCCCGACTCTGCCAAACTTGATATTTATTACTTCCTGACTCAGCAAAAAAAGAAGTCATTACAAGCAGAAATCCTGGCCCGCCAAACTTCAGCAAATTTTAGCGGTACACAGGTTGATTTAACTTTTAGAAACCGTAATACTTTTAAAGGAGCTGAGTTGTTTACACTGACATTTTTTGCCAGTTCAGATATACAATTTGGCCCTTATAATCACGGTTATAACGTTCATCAGTTTGGGGTTCAGCCATCACTTTCCTGGCCCAGGTTTATCAGCCCTTTTAATTTTAAAACAGATAATGCCTTTATACCACGTACAATTTTAACAACCGGCTATACACTGATTAATCGTACCAAGTTATATACGCTTAATTCTTTCAATGCATCGTTTGGTTATCAATGGAAGCCGAATTTGCATAAACAAAACAACCTGAATTTATTAGAACTTACATTTGTTAATCCGCAAAACGTTACACAAGTTTATAAGGACAGCATTCAAAAAACCCGCAATCCTGCCCTGGCCCACGTAATTAATAAACAGTTTACTTTTGGCCCTTCATACAGCTATACCTGGACAAATACCACTGAAGATTACAGGATAAATACCTTTTATTATAATGGAAAAATAAGTTTGTCAGGAAATTTATATGGTATTTTAACAGGTGCTGATACGCCAAGACGAGTGAGCAAGCTATTTGGTATACCATTTAACCAATATGTAAAGTTAGAGAATGAGATCAGGTATTTTCATAAATTAGGTCCCAATAGTAAACTGGCTACCCGTTTTATGGTTGATGTTGGTTTACCCTATGGCAACTCCACAGTTCTTCCTTACTCACAGCAATTTTTTATAGGCGGCTCAAATAGTCTTCGTGGTTTCCAGGCTCATTCTATAGGCCCGGGAGCTTATAACTTACCCCAAAAGCTTGCACAGGGAACTAATTTCCTGCCTGATGAATCCGGCGATATAAAAATAGAAGGCAACATCGAGTACCGTCCTAAACTATTCAGTATTGTTGAGGGCGCTCTATTTGTTGATGCAGGTAATATTTGGTTGTTAAATAGTAATCCCGATTTACCTGGAGCTGCTTTTGGTAAAAACTTTATTAACCAAATAGCGGCGGATGCCGGATTTGGTTTACGTTTTAATCTTTCAGTATTGGTATTACGTACGGATATTGGTTTCCCTATAATTGAACCAAATTTGCCCGCAGGGCAGCATATTGTAATTAATAAAATAGACTTCGGTAGTTCAAAATGGAGAGGACAAAACCTGGTATTTAATCTTGCTATTGGATATCCTTTCTGATTTTTTACTTATTACCAAAAAAAGTTCAATAAATTGCGTATCCTTAACTGATACTTTATATTTTACGGTAATTTAACTATAAATTTATTATATATGTACCATCCTTAAACGAAATGCGTATAAAGCTTAAATCGATCTATTTTAAATGCATTATTCGCGCAGAAGAAGAATTATTAGCATAATAAGCCTGCTTACAGTATTTGCAGGTATAACAGTAATAACGGGCTGGATATTTGACATTCCAGCACTTCAAAGTATTATTCCAGGCTTTGAAGGGATGAGGTTTAATGCAGCTTTGTGTTTTGTTTTATTTAGTGTCGCTTTATTGATTAGTCAATATCAAACCAGAAAGTATAGTAACTTAGTGTTTTTTGTTTTATCATTCCTGGGCTTCTTGATTGGTTTGATAACTTTATCGCAGGATCTGTTTCATTATAATTCCGGCCTCGACCAATTATTTGTAACCGATGGAACTATACCGTCATATAGCTTTCCATTTCCTGGCCGAATGGCCTTTAACGCTTCAGTCAATTTTCTTTTTTTAGGATTAGGATTTTTAGCACTTGTATTTAAAAAACGTCTTTTTAATATATTATCCCAGTTCCTTTTTCACATCGTTACTATTCTTTCAGCGGTAGCGCTAATTGGCTATTTGTATGGAGTGTCGTTTTTCCGCGCACTTTTATATCAAACTTCAATGGCTACTCATACAGCCATTCTGTTTTTCTTCTTTTCGCTGGCCGCATCATTAGTAAACCCCACAATAGGTATTGCCAAACTTTTTACAGGTAATCGTGTAGGCAATCAAATGGCAAAAAAGCTTTATGCCTTAATGATTTTGATGGTTATTGTATTTGGGTCGTTAAGATTTCAAACTCAGCGTTTTCATTTATTTTCTTCATTATATTTAGGTGTTTCATTATTGGCAGTTAGTTTTTTATTGGTAAGCCTGGTGCTTATATGGCATACTGCTAATTGGTTAAACAGCATTGATGAGCAACGATCAAAAGCTGAGGCCGAAGTAAAACTGATGAATGCCGATCTTGAGAAAAGGGTGGAAGAACGATCAGCTGAAATTCAGAAAAGTGAGGAAAAATATCGTTCTCTTATAGAGCAGGCATCAGATGCAATATTTGTTCTTGATTATAAAAGAAACTTTACCGAAGTAAATGCAAGCACGTGCAAAATGATAGGCTATAATAAGGAAGAATTATTGCGCTTAAATGTAGAAGCAGTTATTGACCCTGAGGAACTGAAAACTATTCCTTTAGCTAAAGATGTAATTAACAACAGGCAATCCATTATTCGCGAAAGAAGGTATATGCGTAAAGACGGAAGTATCTTTACAGTAGAAGTCAATGTAAAAGGGCTTTCCGACGACCGCATTATGGTTATAGCACGGGACATTACCAGCCGAAAAAAAATGGAGACTGAGTTAAAGGAAGCCGAACTTAAATTCAGGACCATTGCCGACAAATCAATTGTAGGTGTTTACATGGTTCAAAATGGAAAGTTTATTTATGTAAACCCCAGGTTTGCTGATGTTTTTGGTTATGAACCCGAAGAGTTGATCAATACTTTTCCGGTAGAAACAATTATTCATGAAAGCTATCGGTCAATTACTACTGAAAACATGAGGCAGCGTATTGAAGGTGAAGTTGAGAGTATCCATTACGAAGCATTAGGCAAGAAAAAAGATGGCACAGCCAATTGGTTAGAATTTTATGGAAGCAGGGCAATCATAGGAGAGCAACCAACAATAATTGGATCGATGATAGATATTACTGAGCGTAAAAAGGCTGAAGAAGAATTAAGATCATCCGAGCACAAATATAAATTGCTTTTTGAAAGTAACCCCATGCCATTATGGATGATAGCAAAGGATAATCTGTCTATAATTGATGTAAATGATGCCGCCGCCGAGCTATATGGCTATACCAGGGATGAATTATTAAATATGAGTGTTAAAGATCTCCGGCTCAATGTGGATTTGGAGCAACAATTGGAGGGCTATAGTAAGAAAAAGAATCATTCAACTGGTCCTAATATTGTCAGGCACCTTAAAAAGGACGGAACGGTTATGTTTGTGCAGATTATTGCCAATGATATTATATTTGAAAGCAGACCGGTAAGACTTTCGCTAACAAATGATATTACAGAAAAACTTAGAGCAGAGGAGTCACTCCAAAAGTCTGAAGCAAACCTGCAAACCATTCTAAATACTACTGATACTGCTTATGCCTTATTTGATACGGATCTTAAAGTTTTAGCTTTTAACCAGAAGGCTCGTGAATTTGTAAATCGGCAATATAATCATGTTCCTGAAAAAGGGGACCGGCTTGTTGATTTTTTCTCAGAGGACAGGTTTCCCCAGTTTATATCTTTTACAAAGAATGTACTGAAAGGTAACAACATAAACTTTGAAATGGATTATTCACAGGCAGACGGATCAGTACTTTGGTATTATGTTAGGTTGTTTCCGATAACTGACGACAAAAAAGAGATACTGGGTATATTAATTGCTTTGTACAATATAACAGAAAGAAAAAATGCTGAACAAGATTTAAAATGCGCTTACGAAAGGATACAATGCCACATAAATAGTATAAAAGATATGGCATGGAAACAATCGCACCTGATACGAAGTCCATTGGCCAATTTAAAAGGATTAACTGCAATACTAAAAGATGGCTTGTTTGATACTGAAGTGCTTGACCACATTCAGACAGAATTGAACAGAATGGATGCCATTATAATAGAGATGGCCAAGGATGCTTCAAATCAGAATATACATGATTAATGCATAAATTTGGTAAATTATTGACCGATCAATTAATATTGCTAACCTTGCATTGAATAATATGCAGGAAACTACAATAGCGTTGCAAATAATTGATCTTCAACAGGATGGATTTCACCCATTAATAGATGTCTCTGTTTTTGGAAAATCATTTTTACTTGTTTTGGATACGGGTGCCTCTAAGACAGCATTTGATAGAAGTATGTTGCTTGAGGCTGAAAAAAATGCTGTTATTACTTTAAGTGACAGGCTTTCAACCGGACTTGGAACAAACACTATGGTGTCATCAACAGCAATTATTAACAATCTTTATATTGGAAGTTTATTGATTACTGAATTTGAAGTAGCAGTATTAGACCTTTCCACTATTAATATCGCTTATAAGGAGTTGGGACATCCAGAAGTTTTGGGAGTGTTGGGTGGTGATGTATTAATGAAATATAGGGCGGTAATTGATTATGGAGAACGCGTACTTAATTTAAAACTGTAATCTACAGAACCAGAAAATACTTACGAAGCTTTTAAAACTTCGTAAGGCTAAACTATTTCAATACTAGGTGTCTATTCTTGCATATTTCGCATTCTTTTCAATAAACTCGCGACGAGGACCAACCTCATCACCCATCAGCATTGAAAAGGTATGATCACACTCGGCTGCGTTTTCAATACTGGCACGTTTTAATGTGCGTGTAGCAGGGTTCATGGTAGTTTCCCATAATTGTTCAGCATTCATCTCGCCCAAACCTTTGTAACGCTGAATATGTACACTGTCTTCTTTACCGGCGCCCTTTAGTTTTTGAACAGCAGCATCCCGTTGTTCCTCAGTCCAGCAATATTCCTGTTCTTTCCCTTTTTTAACCAGGTATAATGGAGGTGATGCAACATAAATATATCCAAATTCAATCAATTCCTTCATGTAACGGAAAAAGAAGGTTAATATCAATGTAGTTATATGTGATCCGTCAACATCGGCATCTGTCATAATCACTATTTTATGATAACGAAGTTTAGCTATATTTAATGCTTTATCGTCTTCTGGCGTACCTATACTCACACCCAGGCCGGTAAACATATTCTTTATTTCTTCGTTCTCATATATTTTATGTTCCATCGCTTTTTCCACGTTCAATATCTTACCTCTTAAAGGTAAAATTGCCTGGAACTCACGGTCGCGGCCTTGTTTAGCAGTACCACCTGCCGAGTCACCCTCAACCAGATATATTTCACATAAAGAAGGATCACTGTTTGCGCAATCAGAGAGTTTGCCAGGTAAGCCCGATCCGCTCATTACATTTTTGCGTTGTACCATTTCCCTGGCTTTGCGAGCGGCGGCACGGGCGGTAGCTGCAAGTATCACCTTGTTTACTATCATTTTCGCCTCTCTTGGATTTTCTTCCAGATAGTTACCTAAAATTTCTCCAACGGCCATATCCACAGCTCCCATCACTTCATTGTTACCAAGCTTGGTTTTTGTTTGCCCTTCAAATTGAGGCTCAGCTACTTTAACAGAAATTACAGCGGTTAATCCCTCACGGAAGTCATCGCCGGTAATCTCAATCTTCATGTTTTTTAACAAGCCTGATTTATCCGCATAGGCTTTTAATGTACGTGTTAATCCCCTGCGGAAACCGGCAACGTGTGTTCCGCCTTCAATAGTGTTAATATTATTAACGTAGGAATGTACATTTTCCGAATAAGTATCATTGTATTGCAAGGCAAGTTCAACCGGTATGCCTTGTTTCATCCCATCAATATAAATAGGTTCTGGAATTAATGAAGCACGGGTACCATCAAGATATTTAACAAACTCCCGCAAACCACCTTCCGAATAAAATTCTTCGCATGGGTTGGTGCCATCATCGTTAGTTTCGCGCTCATCGGTTAACGACAGGCGTATACCCTTATTTAAATAGGCCAATTCACGTAATCGGGCAGCGAGCGTATCGTACTTGTACTCAGTAGTTAGCGTGAAAATTTCACTATCTGGTTTAAAAATTATGGTTGTACCTCTGTTATCTGTATCACCAATAGTTTTTACATCAAATAATGGTTTGCCTTTTTCATATTCCTGGGTCCAGATTTTACCATCACGATAAACTAAAGCAGTTAAATGAATTGACAGCGCGTTGACGCAGCTAACACCCACACCATGTAAACCGCCTGATACCTTGTAAGTATCCTTATCAAATTTACCGCCAGCATGCAAAACTGTCATTACTACCTCTAAAGCCGAACGTTTTTCTTTGGTATGGATGGCTGTGGGGATACCCCTGCCATTATCAGAAACTAAAATAGAATTGTCCTTCCGTATGAATACCTTTATTGTGTCACAATAGCCGGCAAGCGCCTCATCTATTGAGTTATCCACTACCTCGTACACCAAATGGTGCAGGCCCTTAGTGCCTGTATCACCGATGTACATTGACGGCCGTTTACGCACCGCCTCTAAACCTTCTAAAACCTGTATATTATCTGCTGAGTAATTTGATTTGTCCTGATTTTCTTCGCTCATATATGGTTAAAACAATAACTGTCAAAGGTACGAATTTTACCGCGTATTATCGGTATTGTTGATAAATACGCACGATATAAACATGCTGGTAAAACATTAGGATACTTGCATTGAAAGCTTATATTTGTCAAAATTTTATAAGAAATTAACCGGACACTCTTTTGTGTAATGGCACAAGAAAAAACTAAATTAAAATGAAAACTACGGCTTCTATTTTCACTAAGGTCACCTTATGTATATTAATTGCAGGGGGGATGACCGCGTGCAACAAACCTAAAACGGAGGAGAAACCAATTGCGACTTCCGCTGCTAATAAAGAAACAATTGTGTATATCAATCAGGATACATTATTAAGTAAATATACATATGCTAAAGACGTGACCAAGACTATGCAGGATAAAGGTAAAAATGCACAAAACGATCTTGGAAGCCGGCAACAGGCTTTTCAGCGTGAAGTTGCTGAATACCAAAAGAATGCCAATACTATGCCTGCTGACCAACGGCAAACAACAGAACAACGCTTGCAACGTGAAAATCAGGCCTTACAAGGATACCAGCAAAATGCCTCAGCTCAATTTCAAAATGAACAAGCTACTGAAGCGGGTAAAGTTTATGATAAAATTGTTGAATTTGTAAAGGGTTATGCTAAAGAAAAAGGTTATAAATTAGTATTGATGTACTCAAAAGCTAACCCTACTGTTTTATATGGTGACCAAAGTTTGGATGTTACTGCTGATGTAATAAAACGACTGAATGACGCCTATCAAAAGGATAAAAAATAAATTGTTTGGTAAAGTAAGATAATTACTTGCTTTTAGGACTTATGAATTCACATTAAAAACCTCAAATTTGTTTGGGGTTTTTTTAATTTAAAGATTTATGGAAAACCAGGTGCATGAAAAATTTATGAGAATGGCCATAGAGCTGTCAGAATCTAATGTAAGGGCGGGGCAGGGGGGGCCATTTGGTGCTGTAATAGTTAAGGATGGTATTGTTCTGGTAAAAAGCGCCAATAAGGTAATCCAGGAAAATGACCCGACTGCTCATGCAGAAATTTCGGCAATTAGGTTAGCTTGCCAAAAATTAGGTACTTATAATTTATCAGGATGTGAAATTTATACTAGTTGCGAGCCATGCCCAATGTGTCTTGGTGCTATATACTGGGCTCATATCGATAAAATTTATTATGCTAACTCAAAGGAGGATGCCGCCGATATCGGTTTTGACGATGAATTTATTTACAAAGAGATGGGAATGCATATTAAGAAAAGAAAACTACCCTTTATACAACTGATAAGAGACGAAGCATTACAGATATTTAAGCTTTGGCAATCGTCATCTGCAAAAACAGCGTACTGAGGTTCTTAAATAGATATTTATATATTAAGCTTCCAGTATTCCTTCTTTTATATTGTTGTCCAATCCTTCAAATTGTGAATTTTTGCTTATAAATTCAGGCACGATCTCTTTCATTTTATTAACTACAGCCATAACATTATTCCATTTATTCAGTGTGAGCAATTCGTCAATATCTGCAAGCACTTGTTTATAATCATAATCTATCACTTGTGAAATCTTAATTTTTTCATGATAAGTTGGCATTGTACTTTCACCATCATTCAGCAGTTCTTCATAAAGTTTTTCGCCAGGTCTTAATCCGGTATATATAATTTTTATATCTTTTTCTGGCTGCAGGCCAGCGAGTTTTATCATTTTTAATGCAAGATCTGTGATTTTAACCGGCTCACCCATATCAAAAATAAAGATTTCACCTCCTATACCCATTGTACCGGCTTCTAAAACAAGATGCACCGCTTCAGGAATGGTCATAAAATAACGGGTGATTTCGGGGTGTGTAACTGTTATTGGACCACCTTTTTGAATTTGAGCCTTAAATCTTGGTATAACTGAGCCATTTGAACCTAAAACATTACCAAATCGTGTGGTAATAAAGCGCGTAGATTTATTTATTGAACTATTTTTAAGCGATTGAATATAAATTTCGGCAATACGCTTGGTAGTACCCATTACATTAGAAGGATTAACTGCTTTATCGGTAGAAATCATTACAAATTTATCAACATTAAATGCAACTGCCAGATCCGCAATATGTTTGGTACCTAATATATTAGTTAATACACCTTCTGTAGGATTTTCTTCCATCATAGGTACATGTTTGTATGCAGCGGCATGAAAAACTACTTCGGGCCTGTAATCAAGGAATAATTTACGCATCCGGTTATAATTTCTTATATCGCCAATAAATATTTTAGCGGGAACATCCGGAAAGGTTTCCTCCACATGCAAACGTAACTCATGCAAAGGCGATTCGGCCTGATCGCTTAGTATAACCATTGCAGGTTTATATTGAAGAACTTGCTGTACTATTTCTGATCCGATTGACCCTGCGGCTCCGGTAACAAGGACCCGTCTTCCCTGCAAATCATCTGATATACGTGTAGTATCAATTTGAATAGGCTTACGTTGCAGCAAGTCTTCGATATTAAGATCTTTAATTTGCTGCAGGTTTAGTTTACCGTAAATCCATTGGTCCGAAGGCGGTACTGTAAGTACCTGTATGCCCAAAGCAATACATTTTTCAAGAGCATTTTTTTTGGCTTCTTCATCCAAATGATGGTTCATTATTATTAGCTTATCCACCTTTCGTTTTTCTATAAGCTTATCAAGCTTATCAATATCGTATACTTTAACCTGTTCTATTTCTTTATTAATCTTACCTGGGTCATCAGCAACAAAACCTATAACAGCAAAATTGGTTTTTGCACTTGTTTCCAAAGCCTGCTTAACTAGTATAGCGCTACTGTCGGAGCCATATATAAGCACTACTGTTTTAGTTGTACTGGAATAATTGTTAATAAAATAATATGCACTTTTAACAGCTGTACGCAGTAAAATTAATAAAGTACTTGATACAGAAAAGTTAACCAGCATAACCATATCTATTGTAACAGAATTAATAGGCCAACGAGGTAAAATCCAAATATTTATAATAACCAGGTAAATTAAAGTGCTTAAAAAAACAGAACTAAATATGCGTA
This sequence comes from Mucilaginibacter sp., assembly GCA_028288305.1. GTDB lineage: Bacteria > Bacteroidota > Bacteroidia > Sphingobacteriales > Sphingobacteriaceae > Mucilaginibacter. The sequence continues at coordinate 183,427 of JAQBOA010000041.1, read as the reverse complement.
ACACATCACGTGTATTTGAGTAGCGTATAAGGCCGGTATGTATACGCATTATAAACATTACTTCGGCTGTTAATAAACAATATAAACCTGTATAAATAAGAAAGTAACCTCTCAGAATATTTACAAACTCAAATCGGTAAACAATAAAATAAGAGAAAGAGAAAGATGTAGCAACAATAAAAAAATCAAGCAACATTATTACCCATCGGGGTACCACCCCGTTAAATTGTAAATATTTTCTCATAATCTATTTCGCAGAAAGTGCTAAATTAAAGTAAATTAGCTAATAATTTAACAAAACAATTTTAAACACTCTAAATATTTACTTTTTTTACTTTATTGACTTTCTTAAATTAAATTTTGAACATCTAATTTAAAAAAAGCTGTTGAATATTAATCAACACCCTGTTCAAGTCACCTTCTGTGAGATTAGAACCGGAAGGGAGACATAAACCATAATCAAAAAGTTTTTCACTAATACCATTAATATACGATGGGTAATTTTGAAATACAGGTTGTAAATGCATAGGCTTCCATAGGGGCCTGGATTCAATGTTTTCCTTTTCTAAACAAAGCCTTATTGCTTCCCTGGTAATTCCATTATTATTTTGCGGATTAATTAAAATTGTTGTTAGCCAGCGATTACTAAAATAGCCTTTCGGTTCAGGTAAAAATTCGATGTTGGAAAATTCCTGTAAATGTTGCAAATAAATATTATACACTTTTCTTCGTTGATTAACACGATCAGCAATTACCTTCATTTGTCCTCTTCCAATACCGGCACAAACGTTACTCATTCTATAATTATATCCAATTTGCGAATGCTGGTAGTGCGGAGCAGCATCCCTTGCTTGTGTAGCTAAAAACCGAGCCTGATTAATGAATTTCTCATTATTTGAAATTAATGCGCCACCGCCACTTGTTGTAATTATTTTATTGCCATTAAATGACAGTATACCCATCTGTCCAAAAGACCCTGCAGCATTTCCATTTATTGTAGAGCCTAAAGCTTCTGCGGCATCTTCAATAACAGGTATTTCATATTTATTAGCTATTTCAATAATGCGCTCAATTTTGGCCGGCATGCCATACAAATGAACTGGTATAACTGCTTTTGGTTTTTTACCTTTAACAATCCTTTCCTTTATTGCTTGTTCCAGCAGATCAGGGCACATATTCCAGGTATCAGCTTCACTATCAATAAATATGGGTGTTGCTCCTAAATAAACTATAGGATTAGCTGTGGCCGAAAAAGTAAAACTCTGGCAAATTACTTCGTCGCCAGCCTCTACCCCTAACATAATCAAAGCCAGATGTAACGCAGCTGTACCAGAGCTTAGCGCTGCCGCATATTTAACCTCTGTGAATTTTTCCAGGTCATGTTCAAAGCCATCTACATTTGGGCCTAGTGGTGCTATCCAATTGGTATCAAAAGCTTCTTTTACAAAATTAAATTCTTCACTGCCCATATGCGGACTGGAAAGCCATATTTTCGGATTCATAAGAGTGTTATTTCTTCAAATGATGAAATAATAGTATTTGGAAAATTTAATTTATGTAATTCCTGCAAATGTATATTTTTACCTGCATCCTTAATGCATATTATATTCCATCCTAATTTCGAAGGAACAATAAAGTCTTTTGAAGTGTTATCTCCAAAAAAATAAAAGCTTTTTTCAGGATGTTTTTTTTGGAAGTATAAATAATTTAATTTGTTAGGCTTTTCAGTTCCAAATTCTTCAGAAATAATAATATCTGTAAAATAATTTTCAATACCTAACGCTTTTAACTTATTTCTTTGTGTTGTGCTTCGTCCATCAGTAATAAGGCCTGTAGAAATATTTTTTTCTTTAATATCTCCCAAAAACTTAATAGTCTCCTGAGACATCTTAATAGTAGGAAAGTGTGTTCTGTATATATCTAAAAGTTCATAAATGGTTTTAAACGGAGTTATTGGGCTATATTCTTGTATTATCCAGGCAAAAACATTCTCATTGTTTTTGTATTTATCAAACATTAAATCAAAAATACTATATTCTAAATAGGGTTCCAGAATTTTGGCAATGCAGCTATACCCGGATTTTAAAAAGTCAATCTCATTATATAATGTATCATCGAGATCGAATATAAAAAAGCTTTTTTCATTAGCATTTATAACCATGTATCAGGATTTCATCATCATATCTTAGCATTAATAAATTTTCTTCCCAATCTTCAGTATATTCAATAGGCACATTCATGAAATATTCTTTAATAAGATAAGCAGGGAAATTTGCACCAGCTTGATAGCTTAACGGATAGCCTCCTCCAAAGCGAGGATTAATTTCAATTGCAATAATATTGAAATTATCCCTATTTAAAAATAACTGTAACGTTTGACATCCAATTACACCCTTCACATAGTTCAATTTTTCTTTACAAAAAGGTACAATAATATTCTTACATGTTACACCCTTATTAACTTCACCTGCCCGAATATGTATTCTTTTACGTGGTACTATGCACTTTAAGTAATTATCTTTCCCGTAATACATATCAACAGTATACTCGTCATGATATACCTTATCTATATATTCCATAAAAAGAAGTTTTTCATTATTTATATGATAATTTGTTATTTCCTCAGCATTTTTGATATGAAAGCTATCAACACTTAAACTGCCATCATATGGTTTGATAAACAGTGGAAAAACAGGTGCGTTTTTATCAATTTCTTTTGGAATATTAATATCCAAAGTTTGAAAAAATTTATTGATTTTTCTTTTATCACGGCATTTGGAAACAAATTCTGGGGATGAAATGACAACAAAAATGCCCACTTTTTCAAATATTTCTTTGTGATCTGCTAATACCTGGAGTTCTGTATCGATAGTAGGGATAACCATTCGAATATTTTCTGAAATGCATAATTCTAGTAATTCAGTTATGTAAAGTGGGTCAGTAACTTTTTTTAATTTAAAGTATCTGTCAGAGACGTTACAAGCAGGACTTAGCTCCGGCGACATGTCAGCAGTAAATACTTTACTAGAAGGAAATTGTTTTTTAAGCTCGCTTTCGAAAGCTCTTACCAATGATACTCTTTGCCCTGCAGAAGTTATTAATATATTCATCGTTATTTAGTCTTTTCGAAAAATGGCATAGTTGCATGTCCTTGTAAACTAATTCCTTCTGCCTTAAAGACTTTTTTTGCAGACAATATCAAAATTTTCAGGTCAAGACAAAAACTCATATGATCCACATAATAAACGTCGTATTCGAATTTCTTTTCCCAACTTATAGAGTTTCTTCCATTAACTTGTGCCCAACCTGTAATTCCAGGCCGTACTTCATGTCTTCTTTTTTGGATATTGTTATACAATGGAAGATATTCTATTAACAAAGGGCGAGGACCAACCAGGCTCATGTCCCCTTTAATTACATTGAGCAATTGGGGGATTTCGTCTAATGATGTTTTCCTAATGAATGAGCCCATCGAAGTTATCCTTTGTGCATCGGATAAAAAATTACCATTCTCGTCTTTCTTATCATTCATTGTTTTAAATTTAATCAACTTAAATATATGACCATTTTTACCTGGACGGGATTGTAAAAAAAAAGGAGTATTCTTGTTTGCAATAGTGAGTAGGAAGCTAAGAATTAAAAAAAAAGGAAAAAAAAGAATGAATAAAGAAAGGCTAAAAATTAAGTCAAAAAATCGTTTAAAAATTTGGGAGTAGAAAACCATGTTCTTTTAAATGGGTATGATATTCATCCAACAATAAAAACCAAAAATCACTTTGCTCATATCTATCAATTATCATTTTTCGGGCACTTTCTTTAAGCTGCAAATATAATAATTTATCATTCATCATTCGTTCCATTGCAACTTTCAATTCTTCAGTATCTTTTACAGGAATTATCAATCCGTTTTTTTCGTCTTCAATAATTTCATTGCATCCATTTATATTAGTTACTATACATGGTAAATTAAAACAACCTGCCTGCATAGGTACATTTGGAAAGCCCTCTCTATAGGAAGGAAAAACCAACGCGTTACTTATTGCAAAATATTTTCTAACATCGCTTTGATAACCAACGGAAATAATTTTTGAATTCTCTTCAATTTGTTTAATACAATTAAAAGATAACGGATCTAAATCAGGTTCTGTTCCGCCCACTAAAAGTAGGCGTGTATCCGGATAAAGTATGTTAATATCAGCAAATGCATCAACTAACTCTTCAATACCTTTATCTTTCACCAACCTTCCAACGAATATAAATATGAAATCACTTTCTGAAATATTATACTTTGCTCTTAATGCTCCTGCACTATTAATTAATTGAGGAGTTAATTTATAAAAATCGGTGTCAATACCATTACTGCTACCGTTGCCTATAACCTTTAACTTAGGTGTTTTACAAAACTTTGAATTTAAAATAAATTCTTTTAACTCATATGAGTTCGGATAAACCATTGAAGCACAGAAATAAGTTATTTTTTCAACCATTTCCAATAACCGCCTCTTAGCTCCAGTACTTTCCATTAAAGGTAAACCGGCAACAGTATGTAAACGTATAGGTACTCTGGTAAGCCAAGCGGCTATCATACCAATTAAACCGGCTTTAGGGGTATGTGTATGAACTATTATTGGTTTAATTCTTCTAAATACCAAAATCATTTTTACTAAAGAAAGTAAATCTTTAACAGGTGATATGGTACGGGTCATGTTTACTGGTACATATTTGCCATTTTCCTTTTCTTCCAGAAATTTTGCCTGTTCATAATCGGAACTAATCATATAAACCTCAAAACCTTGTTCACTCAGAAACCGCATTTGACCACTTATCAATTTCTCAAGCGATATTGGAACAGTTGTAACACGAACAAGGGTATTGTTAGTTTTTATTGCTTTCATAAATATTCTTGTACCATTTTTGAAAACAATAAAATGTCCAAACTTTAAACGTACTGTCTATTTTTTGATTTATATGATCCGTCACTAATTTATTTACTAATTCAACATTGAATATCTTTTGCCTTTCTAAATAGTCTGGTTGGACATAAGACAATAATTCATTTTTAATAGGGCCTCTTAACCAATCACCTACCGGAACTCCAAAACCTTGCTTACTCTTATTTAAAAATCCTGAAGGAAAGTACTCCTTAAAAGCCTCTTTAAGTATGTGTTTTTTATCCCAACCTTTGATTAGGTAGCTTTCTGGTAGTTGTTGAGTAGTGAAATGCCATAAATCCTTACTAAGAAAGGGTGACCTGCATTCGAGTGAACTTAACATACTTGTCCGATCAACCTTAACCAACATATCTCCCTCCAAACTCAGGTGTAAGTCTATATTCCTAAAATCGGTTAATGATTGACCTTTGTTATTAATTTTGTCTTTGTAGTAGTTTAATGCTTTATCTTTGAATAACGATTCCAATAGTAGTTGCTCCAATTCATCTTCCTGGAAGCCAAGGGAAATAATATTGTAATAAAAATCACCACTGTAGTTAATTGCCTTAATCAGCTTATTTAACTTAAAGCGCAATCCACGTTTATCATCCTTTATTGCTAATGCCCGGGAAGCAACACTTTGAATTGAATTGTGAATATAACTGGGAACAAAATTTGTATACTGCCTGTTCAATTTACCCATGTAATATTTATTGTACCCTCCAAACACTTCATCGCCTCCATCGCCAGTTAAGGCAACTTTTACAAAATCAGCTGTTTTATAGGCTACTAAATAACTAGCTAATGCAGAAGAATCAGCAAATGGCTCATCAAAATTAAGTAAGATGGATTCTATATTTTCAGTCAGATCTTTCTCCCCAATAATGAATTCATGATGATTACTATTTATTAATTTGGCAACTGTTCTTGCTTTATCCGATTCATCAAACGCCTTTTTTTCAAATCCTATAGAAAAAGTATCAATTTTTGAATTGGTTTGTTGAGCAACACATAAGGAAATAATGGAGGAATCAACACCTCCGGAAAGAAAGGTCCCAATGGGCACATCGGATACTGTTCTGCTTTGTATGCTTTGCTGAACTAAATTATGAGTTTGACTAACGGCATCGCCAAAACCGGAAATAGTTATGTTTTCTTTATATTGTTGTTTTATTTCTTTAATTTGATAACTAAACCTCTGGCAATCATATTCAATAAAATTATTTGCCTCCAGCTTGCTGATCCTATTATAAATTGTAAACGGAGCCGGAATGTAGGTTAATTGAAAATAAATATTGAGTGCCTCAATAGAAATTGAAGGAATTTGTGGTAATACTTTAATTATAGATTTAAGTTCAGATGCCCAATAAAAATCATTTGCTTCTTGAGTATAATATAATGGTTTTTCTCCAAAAAAATCACGTACTATAAAGATTTTATTTAATGTTTTATCGTAAATGCTAAACACAAACATTCCATCCAGCATAGAAAATGCATTTATTCCTTCCTTCTCATATAGTTTAAGAATTACTTCTGTATCAGAATTCGTATAAAAAACTATACCTGCATTAATTAACGTTTCTTTTAGTGCCCTATAATTATATATTTCTCCATTAAAAACAATTACTTTTTGTTTATCTACTGATAAGATTGGTTGCTGCCCTGTAGAAAGATCTATGATTGACAATCGTCTCATTGCCATTCCTATAGAAAACTCATCCAAATTATCGGTATAAAATCCATCTTCATCAGGACCTCTGTGAACAATCTTATCATTCATTGAGGAAAGTTTTTCTTTTATAGTTTCCTTTCCTATGTTCCCTTTACTTAGGAGACCGTTAATTCCGCACATTAATTATATATTTATTCTCCATAGTTATAGAATTTAAAAAGTTGTGACCTACTGTTGATTTAACAATAAAAATATTACTGTATAATAATATTTTTATTGTTATCTTGTAATTCCTTTTGGATTTTCAGGAGCTCATCGGGTTTTGTGCTTATAAGTTTAGGATTGGAAATTTTAACGGTAACAGTATTATCAAGGTTTCCCGGATAAAAAAGTAGAGATTTTATTTTATTATTTTTTAAAACAGGCTTATTTATTTCTATCAAGCCTTTTGGGTTATTTGGCAAAGCGTGGTTCTGCTCTAATTTAAAGCTTATACCATAAGCAGATTGGTCATCAATAGGACTATTAATTTTAATGTTAATATATCGCTGATGATTGCCTGACTGGTTACCCAATGCAAAAAGAATTCCGTGAAAATAATTGTTGAATGTAATAGGCTTATCTATTAAAATGCTATCTATAATATCATTATTCGAGTTTGGTTCAAAATCGATGCCAGCCATAGGGCTTGTACCATTTGTGTTTGATATAACCGGCTGGTAAATTTTTAAACCATTTACCGAAATAATAGAAATCCCATTTCGTCTATTATTATTTAAAAAAGGTTTAACAATTTGAATATTTATATTAGGGTTGGAATTTTGTCCTAAATAGATGCCATCACCCCAGCAATCATCAATTCTGGGTTTTTGAATCAAAATATTTTTTGAATCACTTATTGATAATCCCATTCCCCACTCACCGTCAGTGCCTGAATGATTTTTACGATCGCCAACAACAACAGGGTAGTATAAAATGACATTACTAACATTATGAATTCTTAACATTTCATAATGTCCATTATTGCTCGGCCGTAAAAATAATTTTGAGCCTGAAGGAAAATATAATTTTGAATTACTATGAATTGTTAAACCGCTTTCATTAATTAAAACAGGAAAATCAGGAAAAACAACTTTAGAATATTTATCCAGCACCCCTTGAATAAAAGAAGTATAATCAATAGAGCCATCTCTAACATAATTTGGCGGCAAACAAGAATTAATATTATATGATCCTTTAAAATCACGTTCTACTAAAGTTCTCTCCTTATTTGTAGGCAAATTAATATTTGAATATACCGAAGGTACTGCCTTATCGAAGCTCTGGGAATAAAGTTTTTGAAAAATGCATAAACCGATAAATAAAAAAAACAGCGAAATTTTCATGCCTCTCATCATGGAAATACTAAAACTAATGTTTAAAAAGATTACAACAAATAGTACCCATTTTATAATCTTTACGAAATTTATGCGTCAAAATTAAAAGAATCTTTTGTTGTCAGATTCTTAAGTTTTGGAATTATTTAATGCCAAAGTTAGCGATTAAAAAGAACTCACAAAATATCGGCTCACATATATTCCCAAAATTAGACATAATAAGGTGGTAGCCTATCAAGGATATGACTACCCTTACGAACTTTCTTCTGGAACATGTAATAAAGAAGTTTTTAAATACGAACGGAGTGAAAATTTCCGCGGTGCAAAGGCACCAAGTTATTTGTTTTATAGTTAACCAAAATCGGCATAATATCGTGGTGAAGCTTTCAGGGGAAAAAACTTACAATTAGGTAATCTCTTATAAAAGTTGAGGTAGAACCTGATTTTTAAAATTTGAAATAACCTCATTAACAACTCACTTGCTTTATTTTTGGTTATATCAGTCAAATAAATAACAATAATTACAAAGCTTGCAAAAGGCTGATATGATGAATAATGCGTAAAAATAGTATTATGATTTTATATCAGTAGGTACCTTTTATTTGATTAAAATTCGGTAATAATTTACATTTTAGGGCTTTATTAATAAAAAAATGTTGAATATTTGCCCCGCATCGTAAAGGGTATGCTTTAAGTATTACAATGCTTAAAATATAGCGATCACTATCATTTATTAAAAATTGATGGCTCCCCAAATTGTTAATCGATTAAATTATAGCTAAAAAATGAAGGTTGAAGAAGATGTTTTAGCAGTTTTAGTTTTATATAAAACAAAACTAAGTGATTCAATATCTTTCACGTCGCTAACTAAATCATTGCAAATTATTGATAGAAAGATTGATTTATTGGTTTATGATAACTTTCCGAAATATAACAACAACGAAAGACTCAACGGTTATATTAATTGGAATATCACCTATTATGGCGACGAAGATAATAGCGGTGTTAGCAAAGCGTATAATACTGCAGCTTCAATGGCATTAGAAAAAAATAAAAAGTGGCTGCTGCTTTTAGATCAAGACACAGATTTCCCCATCCAAACCATAAATGAGTATATCACTGCTATAAATGCTTATCCAAAAGAAAAACTTTTTGTACCGATTATGCTTACTGTTGATGGTAATATTATTTCCCCAGGGCATTTAAAATTTGGAAGAGGGTTTTATTCTAAAAATGTCAAACAAAACTTTTATTCTAAAAACCTTAAGTCAGGTATAAACAATCTAAAAGAATACTCTTGCATTAATTGTGGAATGTGTATTGATTTGATGGCTTTTAATGAGAATAATGGTTATAATGAATTAATCAAACTAGATTTTAGTGATCATGATTTTGTCAGGAGATTTAAAACACACACAAATACTTTTGTAGTAATTGACTTGAAAGTGAAACATTTTCTCTCTACAGTTATGAAAAATAGCTTTCATTCTGATAAAGTTAGGTTTAAGTATTATTTAGATGGGGCTAGCCATTTTTGCATGTCATTTACAGATAGTTTTTTTTTTGATATTCGTCTATTAAAAAAGGCAACAAGACAATCAATTATTCATAAAAAAATATTTTTTTTAAAATCAGCTATGAGCTATATTTTTAGAATTAAGAATTAAAGTTGCAGAACTCAAATTTGAATAGCTATTTTTATATTAAAATTGAATATCACTGTAGATTAGTAATAACATATCAACAGTTTTCATATACCAATTCAGCAAATTTTTCGCCCCAAATCTGGTAAGAATATAAATTTTCAACTCTTTCTCTACTGCTAAAACCAAAATCAGCACGTAATTCGTGTTCGTTCATGAGTTTATTTAAATAATATTCCCATTGCGAGAGGTCTGAAGCAATATAGCCAGTTTTATTGTTCACTATGATTTCTTCATTTGCTGGTGATGGAGAAGCAACTACCGGCAAACCACAAGCCATATATTGAATTAATTTAAAGCCGCATTTTCCTTTCTCCCATAATGTATCATTTAAAGGCATAATTCCAATATCCCCGGTTAAAATCTCATTAATTTCCGATTCAGAGCTCCAAATAATTTCCTCGACATCGACTCCGGTTAATCTAAATTTTCCTCCAATTATTTTTAATTTGAATTCCCTGCTCTTAGCGAGCTTTTGTAATACAGGTTTTAAATTTTCCAAATATTTAATTGTAGTTGGCGAGCCAATCCAAACTAATGTCATTACATGATTATTGCTATGTTTTTTTATTGACTTATATTGATCCAAATCAATTACTGTAGGCAAATAAACTAAATTGTTACTCTTGATCTCTGTAAAATACCAATGGTTGCCAACTGTAACAAATTTTGCGACTCTTGCTAAATTATCAATTTTGTTTTTGAGTAAAATTCTTTTAAGGGGGTTCGTTTTATAGCTTGATCCGGCATAATCGTCGAAATCTAAAGCAAAGTTTTTCCCCCGTAGCAACAACTTTTCTAAGAAATACGGGCAATTGGGAATAAGTTCTTTTTCAATGATAAGAAAATCAAACTTATGCATATAAAATAGCAATTGAAAAATTCTTTTTATTATTCCTTCAAGTTGGTGTACAAATGTTTTGAATCTATTTTTTTGATATAAATTTTCTATATAATTATCACCTAGCAGGGGGAAATATGTTATATCAATCTTACGAGATTTAAAGTACTTTTCGTAATTATACGATCTATATCTGGAACTTGCACCATTTGAATTGTATTTAGAAAGTATTGCAATTTGTTTCTTCATCATTTAAATATTGAATTTGAATCAAAAACCCTTTCTATTATTTTAAAATATTCCCCCAGATTAATCATTAAGAAGTTTACATAAAAAATCAAAATTGTCCATAATAACACTGTAACCCGGAGGAAAGTAACTTTCTTTTTATTGTATTTTTTGGATACTCCATAAAATAAAATAATTGACAAATAAATAAGGGTAGCCAAGTAAAGTATATACGTAATTCTGGATGTGTCGCGTAAAAAGTATTGAAATATAATCGTATAATTTGAATATTGGATGAGTTGAACCAATAATGGAATATAACTTTTATATTTTTCGTCAATTTTATATTCTATAAATTTATACTTCCTTTCATGGAAACTTAAAACAAAATAATTAATAATGTAAAAGGGCATAAATAATGTTAAGGTTCCCAAAAAAGTATTACTATTTTTTAAATTCTGTAAGTACTTTGGATTTATAAAAATTAAAACAGGTTCAGAAATAGACTTTGGTACCAACAAGAGAAGTAAAGTACCAATCAGTATGATGTAATGATTTTTCTTGACTGAGTTATAGAATGGAAACCTTTTTAAAAAGATGAAAGGCAAAAAAACTAAAACAGAATAATGTATAAAAAAGGCAACAAGGAATAACATCCAAAATTTTATTTTTTGATTATTTAAAAATCTGAGCGCATAAATCAATATAGAATAGGAAAGAAAACTTCTTACCTGAACTATATTGGGAAAGAAAGGAATGATGTAAAAGCAACTTAAAATAAAAACTGGTAAGGGAGAATATTTAACCAGGGATTTATATAATAATAAAAAAATTATGAAAGCGATAAAAATTTGGTATTGTTCAAATGTAAAGCCAAATATATTGGCATATTTCATTATAAATAAGGTCGCTGGTTCGACCGAATATTTTACATATTGTTCATCATAATTTTGATATTGTAATTTATAACTATCTAAATCAGGAGACCATGTATTAAATGCAACTAATATAAAGAATAGAGATATCGAAAATATCAAAAGAATTCTTTTGATACCAATTTCATATTTGAACAGAGATTCAATTATTGAAAGAGTCAATAGGATCAGACCAATATAGAAATACATTTATGTGTTTAAAAATTTGGATGAGGTAAAAACTGAGGCCCATTCATAATCAATGCTTTCTTTTTTCGCATTTATTTTAGCTTTGTCTATAAATTCTGAATTAACAGATAACAAAAATGCTTTCCATTTGTCAAATTCTACGAAGTAAACGCATTCAGAATTTTTGAAATGGTTTTTCAATTCTGTTAAAGGCGTCGTTAAAACAGGTAAACCTGCCGTCAGATAAAAAGATATTTTGGTTGGAAAACATAAATTATAGTAAAATCTATCAGCATTATACTGAATTAAACCAAAATCACATTTTGATACAATTTGCTGTGCAACAGTGTGTTCCTTATTGCCCAAATAAATCACATTTGACGGCAAAGCGTAATCGAGCAGCCATTCTCCCCAATCTCCTAATAAAATTAAATTAACATGGTTAATTTTTGTAAATAACTCTATTAAAGATTCAATTTGCCTACCTTTATTTAAGGTTCCTGCATATACACATTTATATTTGAACTGACTTATCCAATTATAAGAATCTGCTAAAACAATGTCATTAGAATCTAACCTGGTTGAACCATTAATAACAGCCTCTGAATGGCCATCTTTGATTTTGAACTTCTCCTTCACAAAATCATTCATTTGTTGAGATGCGAAGATATAAAAACAGTTTTTCAAAGAATATAAAGCTTCCTCAAATTGCTTGTCTATAAAATTCACGGGTAATTCCAGATCTATCGATTGTTCATAAGGTAAATCATTTACTTCTATAATTAGACGGTTCCTATTTGAAATATGCTGAAGTGCCTTAAACAAAGCCTTTAAAAAAAAACTATGTTTTAATATTGATATAGGAAACAAAAATATGATAGTTCCCTGGTGAATAAATATGATTTTATTTTTTGAAAAGAATAAAACTTTAAAAACGGCGATTGAACTTAATACTCTTCTGAATTTATTGCTGTGAAAAACATTTTGAACTTTTGCGCCTTTCTTTAAATGATATTCACAAAAGGCTAAGTTTCGGGATAACCCGCCATCATTGAGTTTCTTATTTAAATGAACGAAATAGAGTTTCTCTCTATTCATAATTATTATTTGTAATTGTTTATTGATAATTAATTGGACATTTTTACTGTATCTGCAATTGATGATTAATTTTCGACTTCAATTTATCAAGTAAATAAGAGAAAACTATAAAACCCCTTCTGCTTTTAAAACATTCATTGCCTCCAATATATTATCAGACTTATAGAGAACGGCATCCTTTGCTCTATATCTTATTAAATTTTTTTTTATAAATCTAAATTTTACCAACGTTTTCCTCACAAAATTTTTCACCAACCTTATATAATCTTTTGCTGTAAACTTATTTTCTTTCATTAATCTATATAAATCTTTAATCATTTTTATATTGAATGAATAAGATAAAAAATCGGCATATAAATATGGAAGGTCAAGAAGTTTTGAATAAGTAATATCATTTAAATTACGAAAAGCTGTTTGTGTAGATTCAGCTATAGTAAATGTCAAATTATAAACTTTTGGTATTCTTTTGTCCGAAACAATTATTTTAAACTCTGAAAAATGATTACTGATACTTTTTTTTAGAGACCTGTTTGTGTTACTGGCTCCGCAAGCACCCGGCAAGGTGAATGGCGTATCATAAACATAAAATTTATTAGCCAGTAAGCCTAATGAAAAAGCAGAATAAACATCTAAAGAGGTGCCATCTAAAAACTTTCCTGTTTTTTTTATTAAATTCTCTATCAACGAACTTGCCAACAAACAATGATATACCATTGGTAAGTTTCTATAATTCATGTTTGGTCTAGCAGCTTGGATTTTCAACAACTCATCCAAATCTTTTCTTTCATAAACTTTTACACTCTCGAAAATGTTAGAATGCCATACAATTAACTTTGCCGTATGGCCAGGTGTAACCGTAAAATCCGGCCAAAAATATTCATATCTTTTGCTGTGGCCGACAGCATCAATATCATTTTCTTTTGCCCATTTTGCAATATCATAAATACTAGGTAAAACAGCATCATCATCTCCTATGCCACATTTATACATCCCCGTAGCCCTTTCAAATGCCCGGTTCCAGTTATCTGTCATTGAAGGCTTTGTATCTATATATTCATAGCTAATCCTCAAATCTGTTCCAAATTTATCAACAATTTGATTTTCCAATATATTTGAATCGCTGCAATCCTGAACTATTATTTCTACATCCTCCTTGTTAAGTAGTAAAACAGACTCTATTGCAAAAAGGCATGTATATTGCCTGTTTTTAGTTGGGATAATTATGCTTAAGAGAGGCGATTTATTATTTAACATAAATTTTACCGGTTTTATTTGTTTTGAATTGGGAACGTAATTTTCCAACAATATTTTCTTTTAATTCTGTGGAAGAAAGAAGGGTTACGCAAAAACCAGCGATACAGGTAACTACAAGGATACCCATGGTTAAAGAAATACCAAAATGACTTTTTGATAAAACAAATCTTGACAACAGCAATATTATTATACATGCTATTATAGGTTTAAACGTATCATTCCAATACCACTTAAACGCCTCCCCTTTTAAAAAAAGTTTATGTATCATTATTGGGTTAACAAAGAAACAAATAATATTAGTAATTAACCAGCATATCGCACCCCCTAATCCCCCCCAATACATGGCCGAAAAAATAGTCCCCGGAATCATTACCATCAGGATGATAATATTTGTATATAAAGCCAGCTTTGTATAACCATAAGCAAGGCATAGCATATAAGGAATAAACATTAAGCAATGAATAGCTATCGCTAAAATAACTATCGAGGTTATTTGCCAGGTATTTTGAACAGTAACGCTATTACGCGTCCAGATAAGTAAAATTTCCTTACTGAATAATGCCAAAAATAAAGCAAACGGCACTACAAGTAATGTTACTAATTGACACCCCTGGTGATACATTTTTTTTAATTCGTCTAATTTTCCTTCGGTCAGCAACACACTAAATTTTGGAAAGTATGATTGTGAAATAGGCCCGACAATCATATAAAGTATAGACCCGACAGTAAAGGCTAAAGTATAATACCCAAATTGCTTTAATGATAATATTTTGCTCAAAACTATATTATCAACCTGCGTAAGTAACACACTTGTTAAGCCAATCAATGTAAGGCCGGCTGCAAAACGACCAATATTTCTTAGTTCTTTTTTATCAAATATTGGTTTTATAGCTGTTTTAGGTAAATAATACCACAAAGTATACCTGGATGCGAAAGCTTGAAAAATACTTACAATCAATATCCAGCTAAAAAATGCTAAAATCGAACTGGATACGTATGCCAAAACGATTACTCCACCAACACTTTTTAAAGTGGCAAAAAACACTCGCAAAACATTAAGAGCAACTTGCTTTTGCAATCCAAGTAAGCCGCCGCTATAAAATCCACTGGGAAACTGAAAAATTACGGAAATACTTAGTAAAACAAAAGCATAAGTAATTGTTTGGACACTTAATTCTTTAGAATGTACCCAGTATTTTGCCAGTAATGGCGAAAGGCAAAGCGCTATCAGCCCGGCTGTTAAAGCTATGCCCCAATACATATTGCCTAACGTTTTAACCAGGTTACGCATTTGCCGTTGGGTATCGGGCAGCGCACTTAGCGTTGCTATCTCTTTATTCAAGGTTGTACTTAATCCACTGTCAAGTAAAGAAAGCACAACTTGCAAACTGGCGAAAATCCCAATCAGGCCATACCCTTCGACACCAATATATTTAAGGTATAATGGTATAAAAATAACACTTATTAAAGCACCCCAACCACTGCCAACAAAGTTTGCAATGATATTTGCCTTTAGTGATGTGGTGTGTAATATTTTTTTTAACAACGTTATATTTTATTTAGATCTATATTATTTAGATCTATATTGAAAAACTGTTGCGCATAACAATTTTTAGAGTGTTTAATCTCTAATCCACCGGTTTCAAAGTTCACAAATGCAGTATGATCATTCTGTATTTCTTTTTTAAATAAAGTTGTGCGTGTAGCAACTGTTGCCCTATCTCCTAATTTACAATCCCCAATGACTGAACTATTAGCAGCCAAAGCAACCCCCTTTCCAAATACAGGATATTTTCCATTATGCGAGCCAACTGTACAACCTTGTAAAATCACAAAAAAATCATTGTATTCGGCTTTGCCAATCATAGTACCTACTCCATGAAATATCAAAAATATGTTAGGCATTTTAGTATCAAACATACAATCAACCCCATGTAAGGATTTATTTAAATAATAAAGCTTTGATGAGATATTAGAGTTGTTAAGCTCTTTATAAACAGCACTTGATAAATACCACAAAAACATCACATAATGATCTGCATACAAATGATTGAAAATAGTCCCATTTATACCATTATACCGGGTGTTTAAAGCGTGACTAAAGCAAAAATCCAACCTATCTAATGTAATATCAATTACCTGGCTGATTTCGTTTTTTACAATGAATTTATCCGGATAAAAAGTATTTAATTGCTTTGTCACGTAATCGCAAAGTTCTGACTTAGGAATTGAAAAATTCATAGATTAACAAAATTAGCTTTAAACTGTTCAATAAACTGTGGTAAGAAATCGATAAGAGAAGATGTTGGGCTAAAATTAAACTCTTGTTTAATTTTGTTAATATTTATTGTGGGGAAAATAATATCCGATGCATTGCTTGCAAATTCTATAGCCGCACCAGTTATTTCACCTATTTTATCTGAAATTTCCTTATTACTAATATTGTGCCCATACGCGATGTTGTAGATGCCCCTGGAAGGTTCACACATAGCAATATTTATTAACATGTTTACTGCATCTTTTATATAGATATAATCCTTTGAAGATTTTGAGGTTGTTCTAAAAGTAATCTTCTTATCAAATAAAGCATCCTTTACAATTGAGGTAATAAAATTATCGGAGCCGAAATCATTTCCGAATACATTTGATAATCGTGCAATTTTATAATTTTCAACAGTGTTTTTTAGTAATGATTCTGCAGTTAATTTTGTTAAATTAAACAATTCAAACAGATCATTTACATTTATGTTCACAAGCCCATCCTCTTCCGTAGATACATTATTTATAAATATGCGTGTTGACGAACAATAGGTGATGCTGCTAAATTGTGAGTGCTTTATTATTTCCTGAAGTTTACTAACATGGGCGATAATTGTTTCATGTGGTTTATACTTGGCATCTCCGGTTAATCCAATACAGTATATTATATCTCCCAAGAATTTTTGTGTTAGTGCTTCGTCTCGTTTCGGCGCAAAATATTCAATATCCCGCCTGATTAATTCCTTTACCAAATGAGATCCAACAAAACCCGAAGCACCTAAAACTGTAATCATATTACTTTCTGTACCCTTTTAAAACTGGTGGATTGCCAACATAAACACCAAACTCTTCTGTTTTTGTGTTTACAATGCAGCCGGCACCTATAACGCTTCCTTTTTTCACAATTGCCCCATCTAAAATTATTACACCTGCGCCAATCCATACATCATCTTCTATGGTTATCCCACCCTTTGATGGTTTAAAACGTTGACTTATTATAGTTTGCGACTTACAGCTAAACTCATGATTAACCGCTGCAAACACGCAATTAGCAGCTATAAGAACATCTTTACCTATTTTTATCCCATTTCCGGAGTATAAAACGCAGCCCGAATTAATAAAAGACCGGTCTCCAATTTCGATATTACCTAACCCTCCAACAAATTTAATTTTTACAAAAGAATCTATTGTTACATTTTCAGAAACAATTAGTTTACTTCCTCTCGATGAAGTTTCAATATCGCAAAAAGGAGATATTTTTGCTGTAATAGCAATTTCATTCATTTCTTAAAAAATTTTTAACTCCGGCACAGCCACAACAAACTTTCCACCCCACGCTCTAATATAATTTAGCTGATCTGAAATTTCATCTTTCAAATTCCACGGAAGAATTACAATGTAATCAGGTTTTTCTGTTTTGATTTTTTGTTCATCAAAAACAGGAATATGCACACCAGGCAAAAATTTATTTTGCTTATGCGGCGAAGCATCGGCTACAAAATGCAAGAGGTCCTTTTTAGCGCCTGCAAAATTAAGTAACGTATTACCTTTTGCCGCTGCGCCATAACCCGCTACTTTCTTTCCATCTTTTTTCGCTTTTATCAAAAATTCTGTAAAATCATTTTTTACCTTCTCTGCCTTATCCTGGTAGTTTTTATAAATAGGAAGGTCATTCAACCCAAATGTTATTTCCTTATCCATGATTTTAGCCACGTTATCAGATATTGCTTTGGTATCGTCTGCATGTTTTACAAAAATTCTTAATGATCCACCATG
Source organism: Mucilaginibacter sp. (assembly GCA_028288305.1). Taxonomy (GTDB): domain Bacteria; phylum Bacteroidota; class Bacteroidia; order Sphingobacteriales; family Sphingobacteriaceae; genus Mucilaginibacter. The sequence goes on along the minus strand of JAQBOA010000041.1, from coordinate 165,186 downwards.
TGTGGCCACTTCTTCTACATCAAATATAGCTAATCCGTGACGTTCGAATATTTGTTTTACGGCGATTAGCGACAAGTAAGAAAAATGCTCATGATAAATGGTGTCGAACTGATTTTTATCTATTAATTGTAACAAATGAGGGAACTCAAATGTAATAACCCCATCCGGCCTTAATAATATTTTAAGGCCTCCTACAAAATCATTGATATCGGGTACATGTGCCAACACATTGTTTCCTAACAATAAATCAGCTTTAATGCCTTTTGCTCCCAATGTATTTGCCAATCGCACACCAAAAAAATCAACTACCGACTCAATCCCTTTTTCTTTTGCAGCAGCAGCTGTATTGGCTGTAGGCTCAATGCCCAACACAGGTATTCCCTGCTCTTTAAAATACTGCAACAAATACCCATCGTTGCTTGCAATTTCTATCACCTGCGATTGTGAATTAAAGCCAAACCGTTTAATCATCATTACGGTGTAAGCTTTGGCATGGGCAAGCCAACTGGTAGAGAAAGATGAAAAATATGCATAATCAGCATTAAAAATATCATCATGTTTGGCAAACTCATCTATTTGCACCAAAAAGCATTTTTCGCAAACCATTATCCGTAGCGGAAAAAAAGTTTCAGGTTTATTTAAGTCTGATGCCTTTAAATAGGAATTTGACGGGGGGCTGAATCCCAGGTCAACAAATTCGTGTGTTAGCGTATTTTTGCAAAATCTGCAATTCATTGAATAAACTATTAAAGGCCTAAGAATGTATTAGTAATTATAGCGTGATTTGAATCTCTTTCTGAAAGTTGCGTAACTGATAATGGCCAATTTATACCAATTGTTTTATCCTGATAATGTATGCCACTTTCATGCGAGGGGTTATAAAATTCACTATGGCAGTATAGCAATTCACAATCATTTTCCAATGTCTGAAAGCCATGTGCGAAGCCTTGCGGAATCAATATCATGTGACGGTTAAATGCCGACAACTCAATACCAAACCACTTTAAATAAGTAGGCGATGATTTTCGCAAATCAACAACAACATCATAAACTTTACCAGCGATACATCTAACTAATTTTGTTTCGGCAAATGGAGGTAATTGAAAATGCATCCCTCTAACGCTTCCCTTATAATTTGTAAAAGAATGATTGTGCTGCACCCACTGTTTATTAAATCCGATGGAAGAAAATTCATCTTTACAATACGTTCTTGCAAACCATCCGCGATCATCTGAAAATTTATTGAATTCTACAACGAAACAGTCAGCAAGAGTAGTTTCTAAAAAATTCATTAAAGGTTAGAATAGTTAAATATTTGCTCAAATGTAAAACTTTTTTTGGAAACGTCATCTGCCTTTTTGTACCAATCTATAGTCCAGGAGATTGCCTTATCAGATGTTAACTTAGGCCGCCAACTTAATTCATTGATAGCTTTGCTGATATCCAATTTTAATATCCCTGCCTCATGTGGTTGATCCGCAGAATTAAAATCAAGTTTGTAATAATCTCCTTTACCCCATAAACATATAGCCACTTTCACTAAATCTTCTACAGACAATGTATCTTCGGCATAAGGTCCCAAATTATACACTCCGGAATATTTTATCGGATCCTCAGTCAATTTGGCGCCCAACAATAAATAACCATAAAGTGGTTCTAAAACATGTTGCCATGGACGAATGGCCGATGGATTGCGAACATTTATACTTTCATTGCGGCTTAAGGCCCTTACAACATCAGGTATAATTCTATCCTGCGACCAATCCCCCCCTCCAATTACATTCCCTGCCCTTGCAGACGCAATTGCTTTACCGTGCTTAGAATAGTTCAACACATTGAAAAAGCAGTTACGATAAGAGCCAATAACTAACTCAGCACAGGCTTTGCTTGCGCTGTATGGATCATATCCGCCAAGGCTGTCGTTCTCTCTATAGGGATATATCCATTCCTTGTTTTCATATACCTTGTCTGTTGTTATAACAACTACTACGCACGGTTTTTCAAGAAATCTTAGCGCCTCCAAAACGTTAGCTGTTCCAATTACATTCACCTCAAAGGTTTCTACAGGTATTTCATAAGATACTCTCACTAATGGCTGGGCAGCCAAATGAAAAATGAAATCGGGTTCAAATTGTAATATTTCATTTTTTAACGTTTCTTTAGAACGAATATCAGCAATAACCGATTCACAAATTGTATCCCCTTGTATGCAATTATATAAGTCGTTTTCATTAATCGTATTTAAAGCATATCCTTTAATTTCAGCTCCTAAAAGACGCAGCCAACTCAATAACCAGGAACCTTTAAAACCTGTGTGACCGGTTAAAAAAACCTTTTTTCCAGAATATATAGAATTTAACACTTGGGGTTTACTCATATTACCATATTTTCCAGGGTGCAATCCCACTATTCCATTCTTCTTCCAATTCAATTTTATCCCTCATTGCATCCATACACTTCCAAAAGCCATAATGTTTATATGCAAATAATTGTCCATCTGCAGCTATTGACGATAAAGGGGCGTTTTCCCATTGCTCGTTGTCTACATCGCCTTCAAGGTAATTAAATATTTTCGGATCCAGCACAAAAAACCCCCCATTTATCCATAAACCATCACCTTCCGGCTTCTCTTTAAATTTAGAAATTTCACCTTCTTCATTTGTTTCCAGATTCCCAAAACGACCGGGAGGCTGTATTGATGTAAGCGTAGCTAATTTTCCGTGATTCTTGTGAAATGAAACAAGCTCTTTAATATTAATATTGGAAACTCCATCCCCATAAGTCAGCATAAAAGTTTCACCCTCAATATATTTTTGAATTTTTTTTATCCTACCCGCTGTATTTGTGTTTATACCCGTATCGACAAGGGTTACTTTAAATGATTCCGTATTGGTGTAATGAACGTCTAACTGATTATTATGTAGTTCAACTGTTATATCGGAATTATATAAGAAGTAATTAATAAAATATTCTTTGATCATATACCCTTTATAACCCAAACATATAATAAAATCATTGTACCCGTATTGCGAATAAATCTTCATTATATGCCATAAAATTGGTTTACCACCAATTTCTATCATGGGCTTGGGTCTTATCCCGGTTTCCTCAGAAATTCGGGTTCCTAAACCTCCTGCCAAAATTACTACTTTCATTGTATTATAATTTTAAATGAAATTTAATGTTTGCATTGATAATGATTAGATAAATACCATTCATATACCGTTTTTAACCCAGTATAAAAACCGACTTTACATTTATAACCCAATAATGCCTCTATTTTTGAAATATCTGCTTTTGAATGCTTTACATCACCTATTCTTTCAGGGCCATAATTAACAGTTATATCTTTTCTTGTAATTTTTTTTAGGTAAGCAACCATTTCATTTAGTGTTACCTGGTCGCCGCATGCAACATTATATACTTCGTTAATAGCATTCTTATGATCTGTAAAAAGTGCCAGATCATTTGCATTTAAAGCATTTTCAATATAGGTAAAATCACGGCTGGTTTCACCATCACCGTTAATAACCAGCGATTTTCCATCAATAAAAGCTTTGCAAAAAATTGGAATTACGGCTGCATATGGATTATCAGGATTTTGGCGGGGGCCAAAAATATTAAAATAACGCAATCCAATATAATTTAAACCATAATTTTTATTAAATACGTCAGCAAAAACCTCAACGGCATATTTTGTAACAGCATAAGGGCTTAATGGCTTGCCAATTACATCTTCTGTTTTAGGTAATGCCTTGCTATCTCCATAGGTGGATGACGAGCAGGCTAAAATAATACGTTCAACACCATTAACATGGCATGCATGCAATAAATTAACGGTACCTAAAATATTAACCTCAGTACTTCTCATTGGGTTTTGTATTGATCGGGGTACCGAGCCCAAAGCAGCCTGATGGCTTACCTTATTAATATCTTTTGTTACTTCGGTACAAACATTGTAATCACAAATATCACCTTTGATAAACTCAAATTTTGAGTACCCCACAAATTCTTCAATATTTGAATAATATCCATTTGAAAGATCATCAACTACTCTTATTAAAGCAATTCGCGGGTCATTTATATATTTAGCAACAAGATTTGATCCTATAAATCCTGCGCCACCTGTAATCAATAATTTAACTTGTTTATCCATTATAATGATCCATCAATTAAATCCTTTGGCAATATCCCTTTTACATCAAACACTATTGAATTACTATTCAAAAAATCACTGATTGTAATGGCACTAAATTCTGTATGTCCTACGGCCAAAATAATTGCATCAAACTTATTATCCGGTATTTGTTTAATTGATTTCACATTGTATTCTCTGCTAACATCGGATGGATTTGCCCATGGGTCCACAACAGTTACATTTATATTATAACTTTTCAGTTCCAATACGATATCAATAACTTTAGTATTTCTTACATCAGGGCAATTTTCTTTAAAAGTAAAGCCGAGCACCAATACATTAGCTTTTTTAATTTTAATATCCTTTTGGATCATCAACCTAATGGTTTGTGAAGCAACGTATTTACCCATGTCGTCATTTAACCTTCTTCCTGCTAATATGATTTCGGGATGATAACCGGCTTCCTGGGCTCTTTGAGCCAAATAATACGGATCTACACCTATACAATGTCCTCCAACAAGACCAGGCTTAAATTTCAAAAAATTCCATTTTGTCCCAGCGGCCTCTAATACATCATTCGTATTTATGCCTATCAAATTGAAAATTTTTGCCAATTCATTCACAAAAGCAATATTAATATCGCGTTGAGCATTTTCAATAACTTTTGCCGCTTCAGCTACTTTTATTGAAGCAGCTTTGTAAGTGCCGGCAGTTATCACAGAATTGTATAATTGATCAATTTTTTCTGCAGCAGCTGGTGTAGAACCTGAAGTAATCTTTAAAATTTTAGAAACAGTATGTTCTTTATCTCCCGGATTTATACGCTCAGGAGAGTAACCAACAAAAAAATCAATATTAAACTTTAAACCAGACTCGTTTTCAAGAACGGGTACACATTCATCTTCGGTAACACCCGGATATACGGTTGATTCATATATTACAATATCTCCTTTTTTTAATACTTGTCCAATCGTTTTACTCGCTTTATATAATGGAGTAAGGTTTGGCCGATTATACTTATCTATCGGTGTGGGAACAGTTGCAATATAAAAGTTACAATCTTTAATGCTTTCTAAATGATCACTGTAAAACAACCCAGAATCTTTATAAGTATTTTTAACTTCATTAAGTGATTCAACAGTTACTTCCAGGGTGCGGTCATAACCATTATTTAGTTCTGCTATTCTTTTAGTATTGATATCAAAGCCAACAACTTTATATTTTTTCGCAAATTCAACTGCAAGTGGTAACCCCACATACCCTAAACCAATAATAGCTATTCTAACATTTTCAAGATATATATTATGGTTAGATATACTTAAATTATTTATTTTTTTAGACATTGAAATTGTTAGATTACTATTGTGAATAAGTTACACCGCATTATCCAAATTAATTATAAAAAGTTATAATTATTTATAATTAATGGATTTATTATCAAAGTATTCCTTATTTCAATTATTACTGGTTATTACTTTCTTTCTTTAAACCAATTAAACAAGTCCATAAATTTTCGTGGGGTTGGCTCTTGGTAATAACCGTAACCATAACCATAACCATAACCATAACTTGAACCGTAACCCATCTTTAAATCTACAGAGTTCAGAATGAGATTAATGTTTTTAAATTTTTTATTTTTATAGAGGTTTTCTAGGGCTTTGATATGCGCTTTTGCGGTATAATTATGTCTCACTATAAATAGTGTCAAATCAGCATATTCTCCCAGTATTTGTGCATCAGTAACTAATCCAATTGGTGGTGCATCTAAAACGATATAGTCAAATTTTTTCTTAAGATTTTCGATAAGTCCATCAATCTGTCCATTTGCTAACAACTCCGCAGGATTGGGGGGTATGGGGCCACTTGGAATTATATAATAATCCTTTTGAAAGGGTATTTCTTTAATAATTTCTTTGTAATCAACTTTACCAACCAGGAAATTAGATAAACCTATACTATTATCAATACTCAATCCGCTATGTAATTTGGGTTTACGTAAATCTAACTCCAAAATAATAACTTTTTTACCTGTCATTGCCAATGAAGCTCCCAGATTTAATGAAACAAAAGATTTACCTTCCCCACTAATACTGGAAGTAAAAAGGATGACTTTTTGAGTTTCATCAGGAAGCACAAACTGCATATTGGTCCTTAACGTTCGAATTTGTTCGGCAATCATGGAACGCGGCTTGCTTGATACTATTATAACACCTGAGTCTTCTGAGTGAGATATTTCGGCCAGTATGGGAACTTTTGTTGCTTGTTCAATATCTGATCGGCGGGTTATTTTAAAATTTAAAAGCGTACTTAAAAAAATAATACCCGCTGGTAAAATAAGCCCTATTAAAAAAAACACCATATATACTACACTTTTAACAGGCTTAATAGGATATTTACTACTGCTTGCTAAATCAATCGTCCGGCTATCAGACACAACTGATGCAAGCGACATGGCCGTTTCCTCACGTTTTTGCAATAAATAAGTAAACAGGTTGTTTTGAATTTCTTGCTTCCTCATCACATCCAATAAGCCACGCTCTTTAGTAGGCACCCCTTGAATGGTTGATTCAAATAAATTATTCTTAGCTTGTAGTTGTTGCTTAGTTATCTGCAATCCATTTTTAAGATTTTGGATTGATGAAAGTATGGATTGCTTTAAAGTGTTAATCTGATCGGTTAGCGTAATAACGAGGGGGTTAGTTTCCGGTACGGTTTGCATAAGATTTTGCCTTCGAAGCTCAGTCTCACTTAATTTAGAAACCAAGCCTAAAATAGTTGGGTCTTCAATTCCAAGCATGGATGGTAGTTTTGCAGATTGATCCTGATGATTTTGAAGGTAATTCTCCAGATTGTTAATTACATTAAGTTGAATCATTACCCGGGTAAGTTGAACATCATAATCCTGAACGCTTTGCAAAAAAATTTGCGATTCTGCACTTATATCAGTAATCCTGTTACTTGATTTATATTGCTCTACATTTTTTTCAACTGAACCAAGTTGATCAGCTATCCTTTTTAATTCTTTATCAATAAAAAATAAAGTATTAGAAGTTATCTGATTTTTGTCTTCTATAGATGCAAGATTATACTCCTCTACAAGCTTGTTCAGGAAATCTTTACCTCTTTGCGGAATAGCATCTTCTAAAGTTATAATTAATACACTAGATTGCTTACTATCGGGTTCTATGGTTAAACTTTTTTTATATCGCTGAAGCAGATCAACCATTTCACTAAAATTTATTAATAAAATTTTATTATAAGGGTTAATGGCCGATTGATTTGGCTTTATAATGATCAATCCTGCTTCAGTTAAAACTGGTGAATCTATCGAAACTTTTTTACCATTTATAACTGCTTCATGATTACTCACTAACTGAATAGGAAGGGAAATATTATAGGCATTTGAAGAAGGTTTTAAAAGTTCTGCTTCAAAAGGCAAGTTATCATATATCTCTTTATTTCGAACTCCTTCAGTGGTAATATACGAGGTCTGCAATTTTAGGGATTTTATCACTTTTTCTAAAATTGTATTTGACTTCAGGATTGGAATTTCATTATCAATGATCTTTTCAGATGAGAACAAGCCAATATCCTTAAGCATGTCATTTTGACTGCTCACGCCTTGTTTATTATCTTTAATAAGCAAATCAGATTCTATTCTATATAATGGAGTTACCAATTTATTGTAAATATATCCCAGAAATAGAAAGAAAATTATAGATAAAATGAAGAGCTTCCAGTGTCTGAAATAGGTAACTATATTTTCAAGCAGGTCAACGTCTATATCTTCTTGGTCTATACTATTGTTATTATCAGCAGTGCTCATTGGTTAGCAAGGAATTAAAGTTTTATGTGGGTATAGCTAAAAATAATAACAATAAATGAAAGCGTACTCAATACAATAGGTAAAATTTGATAGGTTTTATCTGTTTGCGCAATCTTTCCTCCATTAGGTTCAATATAAATCACATCATTGTTATGGAGGTAATAATAAGGAGATGTATAAACCTCGCGGCTATTTAGGTTTACCCTTCCAAATTCTTTTTTACCATCATTATCCCGAATGATTAGCACGTTATCCCTCTTGCCAAAAATGGTCATATCGCCCGCAAGACTTAATGCTTCAGGCAGTGTTATTTTTTCATTAGGGATTACATAAACTGATGGCTTGGCAACTTCCCCCATTATTGATATTTTATAATTCATGACCCTTACATTAACGGTAGGTCCCTTAAGATATGTTTTCAAACTGTTTTTAATCATATCTCTTGCTTCTGAAGTAGAAAGGCCGGATAATTTAATATTGCCAATAAGCGGCAATTCAATTGAACCGTCTGCATCAACTAAATAATTTGGTGAAGCTGATTGATTAAGTACCAATGATGATGGTGTACCGTTAGCTGCTGCATCATTAGCATCAGTGCCTAAAGGCATTGTTGAATATGGATTAAAAAAACTGCTGGCAGCAGGATTCAGTGAACCTATATTAATTGCCAAAATATCTCCTGGTTGAATTTTAGGAATATAGGCCTTTGCAACTGCTATAGTATCCGGTTGGTTAACTCCTTTTTGAAAGTATGTTATTTGTTTTTGAGAAACACACGAAGTAAGTGTTAGTATTACTGCCTGAACAACAAAAATATTCAGGTAAAGAAATTTTTTCATGCTTTATGACGACGTAGGTAACTGCTATCCTTTGTTAAAGAATTGCCAAAAATATGCTTTTTTATTAAAAAAACGAATTGTTTTGACATAGCCGTGATGTTAGCGCTATATTTTGCTAAGAAAGAACTAATTAAATTTTTATTTAACAAAAAGGTTGTTTTACTGCTTAATTGTCTTTATTAAAACAGATTCTAAATAAGATTAAAATCTTGTAATAAACATTATTAACTTAACGTTTCGTATTTTTGTAAATCGAAAAATTAGAGTTTAGACCGCGGATGAAAAGAAGTTCAATATTAGGTTTAATTGTTATAGCTATTGCTATTTCAGTTATTATTGCTGTGATGTCAAAATCAAGCAGTTATAGTACATTTAATGATGCCAAAAAATCTGAAAGCGAATTAAATGTGGTTGGTTTCCTGGATAAACAAAAGGAATTGTATTATGATGCTGCTAAAGATGCCAACTACTTCTCCTTTTTTGTAAAAGACAATATAGGCAAGGAGTGTAAAGTAGTTTTTATAGGAACAAAGCCGCAGGATTTTGAACGTTCGGAAAAAATTGTTCTTACCGGGCAAATGGTAGGCAATGAATTTCATGCATCAAAAATTCTTATGAAATGTCCTTCCAAGTACAAACAGGATAAAATTGAAACTACAGAAGTTAAGGCTAAATCAGCCAATATATAAATCATTTTAATGGATAAAGCTTTTCAGGGCGAACACCTTTTACCCGGTCATATCGGGCAGATCTTTGTTATTCTTTCCTTCGGGGCAGCCCTTTTGTCGACTATAAGTTATTATTTTGCAACCACGACTGCCGATAAGCTCGATAAGTCATGGCATCGGATGGCACGCATTGGTTTTTATGCAAATACCATTGCTATTTTAGGCGTAGCAGTCTGCTTGTTTTATGTTATATACAATCATTATTTCGAATATCATTACGCCTGGTCCTATACCTCCAGGTCCTTACCGGTTTACTATATAGTATCCGGTTTTTGGAACGGGCAGGAGGGCGGTTTCCTGCTGTGGACATTTTGGCAAGCTGTTATAGGTAATTTTTTAATCTGGAAGGCAAAATCGTGGGAAAAACCTGTAATGACAGTTATTTCGCTTTCACAGTTAGTATTGGCATCCATGCTTTTGGGGATTGAGTTTTTTAATGTAAGAATAGGTAGTTCACCATTTCTGCTTTTAAGGGACGCCATTGAAGCACCGATATTTTCACGCCCGGATTACTTGAACTTTATAAAAGATGGGCAAGGTATGAACCCCTTGCTTCAAAATTATTGGATGGTTATACATCCGCCTACCTTATTCCTTGGTCAGGCATTGGTAGTTGTCCCATTTGCCTACGCTATTGCCGGGCTTTGGCAAAAACGATACAAAGAATGGGTAAACGAGGCAATTCCTTATGCATTGTTTGGCGCTATGGTATTGGGCACCGGGGTTATTATGGGTTCTTTGTGGGCTTATGAATCGCTTAATTTCGGAGGTTTTTGGGCCTGGGACCCGGTAGAGAATGGTTCAATTTTTCCATGGCTTACTTTAGTAGGAGGGCTTCATGTTTTAATTGTATATAAAAACACCGGGCATTCTTACTTTACAGCGACGTTTTTAGTATTGTTAAGTTTTATCATGGTGCTTTATTCCTCGTTCCTTGCCCGTAGCGGTGTACTCGGTGAAACATCGGTACATGCTTTTACCGATTTGGGGATGTTTGACCAGTTAGTCGCTTACATAGTAATATTTTTATTTATTGCAGTATACTTTTTAATAGTACGACGGAAAGAATTGCCCATCACAAAAAAGGATGAAGACACTTACTCACGCGAGTTTTGGATGTTTGTGGGAGCGATCTTTTTAGGACTATCCTGCTTTCACCTTATTTTGGTGACTTCTATTCCTGTATGGAACCGCATGTTTGGTACTAAGGTAGCTCCGCCAACAGATTCAGTTGGACATTACAATATTGTACAGGCTTCATTTGGAATGGTAATTACTTTATTAACAGGCTTTACCCAATTTTTAAAATATAAGAAGACAGATATTACGCGGTTTTTTATCACTACCTTACTTTACCTGGCTGTTGCCGTTATAATTGCTGCAGTTATAATTTATGCTACCGGTTTATATAAGCTGCAATTTGTGTTTATGCTTGTAATGCTGGGTTCTATCTATTCTCTTTTAGCGAACGGAAAGGTATTGGCGGATGCTTTAAAAGGTAAATTTAAACTGGCTGGTTCTGCGGTGGCCCACATAGGTTTTGCATTAATGCTGGTAGGCGCTTTAATTGCAGCGGGTACCAGGGGGGTAGTATCGAAAAATGACAAAGGTTCTATCGATATAGCCGGTTTTAATAGAGACGGAGGAGTGGGTGATGCACGTGAAAATGTAATGATCTACAAAAACGAGCCCGTTAAGATGGGTGATTATATGGTAACCTATTTAGGGGATTCGCTTGCCGCGCCTAATCATTACTTTAAAGTTGATTATAAACGCCTTGATGCTACTGGTAAAGTTTCAGAAGAGTTTACATTAAAACCAGACGTATTGACAAACCCGCAAATGGGATCATTGCCTTCTCCATCCCCTGATACAAAGCATTTTTTATTTCACGATCTTTACACGCATATTACAGCATTACCTGTAGTAAACGAAAAACCTGCTGATGAACAGGCTGATGCGGCACATGGAGGAGAAAACGACGATAAAAATTATGATGCCCCTGTGGTATATGAAGTTTCCATGGGCGACACCATTCGTTTTCGGGAAGGGTATATAATTTTAAAATCACTGAATAAAGAAGCGCAAGTACAAAACATTCCACTTGCTGCTAATGATATTGCTATAGGCGCTAAATTGGTAGTGGTATCGCACGATAAAACTTATGAAGCCGAGCCGGTTTATATGATAAAAAACAAAAGCGTTTTCGACTTTGCCCGTAAAGTTGACGATGCAGGTTTAAAGCTGCGCCTCACAAAAATAATTCCGGATAAAAACAAGGTGGAGATCACCGTTTACCAGCAACCCGAAAATAAAAAGCCATGGATTGTAATGCGTGCCCTTGATTTTCCATACATCAATTTTCTGTGGGCAGGAACAGTTATTATGATCATCGGATTTTTGCTTTCTATTTTTAGAAGGAGTAAGGAATTGAAGACGGTTTGAGAAAAATAAATAATTCGTTAGGAGTTAAATATCGGTAACCAGATAAATAATAAAATGTTTTGCATGTCGTAGGTATGCTACTTAGGTTACATACCTACGGCATGAAAAAATTGCTTTTGCGTTTTTGCTACTACTACTACTACTACCAATATTTAGTCCCTAACGGGACTTTTTTATACAAAGCAAGCAAGTTTGGTTCTTGTTAAGTGCTTTAAGATTAGCATAATATCAATAACAATGCGCATCACCATCATCGGATCCGGTAACGTAGCCACCCACCTTGCAGCGGCTTTTAAAAACGCTGGTCATCGCATAGTGCAAGTTTATAGCCGCGATATGCAAAACGCAGCATTACTAGCGTATCATGTGGGCGCGGAACCAATTGATAATTTAAATCAGGTTAATCCTGAAACTGATATTTTCATTATCTCAGTTAAAGATGATGCTATCATATCGACAGCCAAAACATTGTCAAAACATCAAAAGTTAATAGTACATACCTCTGGTGCTACCGATTTGTCTTCGTTATCGGCTTTTACATCAAATGCAGGGGTTTTTTATCCGCTGCAAACTTTAAGTAAAAACAAGGAAGTGGATTTTTTCACGGTTCCGCTTTGTGTTGAAGGAGCAAACGAGACAATAACATTTGAATTAGAACAGCTTGCACAAACCATAAGTAATCATGTTTACCGTATAAATTCCGAACAGCGTAAAATTTTGCACCTGGCTGCTGTTTTTGCCTGTAACTTTCCTAATTACCTATATTCTATTGCCCAACAGCTCTTGGCAAAGCACAATATGGAGTTTGAATTGTTGCGGCCTTTAATTTTGGAAACCGCACAAAAAGTGCAAGACCACTTGCCTGCTGAAGTACAAACAGGCCCCGCCATCCGTAATGACAAAAATACAATGGCCATTCATCTTCAAATGCTTAATGGCGAGCCGGAAATGAAAAATTTATACGAGTTATTAAGTCAGGCAATTATCAAAAACATATAATGCCGACCACTGGCGCAAGTAATTTTGTTACTTTTGCAGAAATGGACATTTTTAAAGTTAAGATCAACTTTGAGGAAAAGGGGCTCGAACCTGTTGAGTTACCTATTGCCGAAGGTGAGTCGATATTAGACGTTTGCCTGGAAAATGGCATAGAACTGCAGCACAATTGCGGGGGGGTATGCGGATGCAGTACCTGCCATGTTTATGTTAACAAAGGCATGGATAATGTACAGGAAATATCTGACAAAGAAGAGGATTTTGTGGACAGAGCTGTGAATCCGCGGATTAATTCGCGTTTAGGGTGCCAGTGTGTTATGATTGATGGTGATATTGAAATAACTTTACCAGACCAATCTAATTTTTTAGGACACTAGTAAGTGATTTCACCGATTAAATTTTGATTTCACTGATTATAAAGACACAGATTAAACCATATAAAGTTTAACATAAAAAATGACTGAAAACAAATTTACCTTGCCGATACACTGGAAAGATCATGAAGATATTGCTATTGAACTTTATGAAAAGTTTGGCGATGATTTTGATGAATCAAAGATATACAGGATCCGTTTTACTGATCTTTTAGAATGGGTGCTTTCCCTTCCGAATTTTAAAGGTACGCGCGAAGAATCCAATGAGGGCCACCTGGAACAAATCCAGTCGGCCTGGGTATATGAATGGCGTGATAACCAGTAGGCAGTTTGCAGTTTTGATAGCTACCGGGATGAGCTGGCAATGTCAGTGAAATCACTTCAATAATCTGTGTAATCTAAAATTAGTTGATTAAATTTGTTAAATGGAAAGCATAGTTATTAATCCGAAATCAAAAGATGAAGCTAAGTTCACTACCGATCTTCTGCAAAGGATGAACATTTCATCAAAAGTAATTACTGAAGATGAAAAAGAAGATTTTGGCTTATTAATGATGATGAAGGAAGTTGACCGTAATGAAAAAGTATCACGGGAAGAAGTTATGAAAAAGCTTAACTCTTAAAATGATTACTGAATTTACCGGACGCTTTTTAAAAGATTGGATAAACTCAATCAAGCCTCAATCAAAAGAGACATTTCTGATATAATTGAACAAGTGGAGAAGGCTAACTTCTTATCTGAAATTAAAAACATTAAAAAACTTAAAGGACATCTAACTGCATATAGAATACGAATTGGTGATTATAGAATTGGCCTTTTCGTTGAAAATAATATTATTGAATTTGTTCGCGTGATACATCGAAAGGATATTTATAAAGTATTCCCTTAGGGATATAAAAAAAATCGGTGAAATCTTGAATATATAATCAGTGTAATCATAATATAATCTGTGGAATCATTCTTACATAAATTAAAAGATATAACCACTTTCATTTTTGATGTGGATGGTGTACTAACGGACGGGACCGTTTTTGTAACTGAAAGCGGTGAGCAAAGCCGAGCCTTTAATATAAAGGATGGATACGCTATACAACTGGCTGTTAAGTGCGGCTATAATGTTTGCGCTGTTTCGGGAAGCAGGTCAAAAAGTGCACTTTACAGATTAAATGGCTGGGGGGTGCAAGATGTTTATATGGGAATCCATACCAAAATAGTAAAAGTCAAAAATTACCTGGAGGAAAAAAGTATTATCCATGAAAATGTTTTATACATGGGCGATGATATTCCCGAATTGGAGGTAATGAAAATAATAGGCCTGCCGGTTTGTCCTGCCGATGCAGTTGAAGAGATTAAAGCGGTAAGTATGTATGTTTCTCCCTATGCAGGTGGTAAAGGCTGCGTTAGGGATGTAATTGAAAAAGTGCTGAAAGTACAGGGCAAATGGATGAACGAAGATGCCTATAGCTGGTAGGGTGTGGTTCATTAGTTCACTGGTTCATTTGTTCATTGGTGCCGTTATGGCCCATTTGCGCTATAGCCAATTTATAAATTTTATACTTTTTAACTCAAATTCAAATCTTCAAACCTCCCCATAAACAATATTAAAATTTGAATTTATTGGCAGTATGACTAATGAACCAGTGAACCAATGAACAATTTTCCCCAAATCATCCTTGCCTCTAAATCTCCCCGGCGGCAGGAGCTTTTAAGGCTAATGGATATTGAATTTCGTGTTGTTTTAAAAGATGTGGATGAATCATATCCAGATCATTTAAAGCCTGAAGAAATAGCAGTTTACATTGCCGAAAAAAAAGCCCGGGCATTTGATGAAAGTGTTGTTGATGAGATAGTACTCACCGCTGATACTATTGTATGCATAGAAAATCAAATACTTGGCAAGCCGGAAACTCCGGGTCATGCGGTTGAAATGCTTCAATTGCTATCCGGCAGGATGCATAGGGTAATAACAGGAGTTTGTTTGCTTTATAAACATCAGTATCATAGCTTTTATGATGTTTCGGAAGTGTATTTCGGCAAGCTTACTGATGAGGAAATCAGGAGCTATGTAAACAAATATCAGCCTTTGGATAAAGCGGGTTCATATGGTATTCAGGAACGGATTGGCCTTATTGGTATTGAAAGGATAAATGGCTCCTATACTAATGTTGTGGGGTTACCTACAGAAAAGCTGTATAGAGAGTTGATGAATTTGTAAAAACAAGGGGTACAAAGACTTACGAAGTTTTAAAAACTTCGTAAGTCTGGCTCCGACTTGCTACTTTACTGTCATAACATTATTCTTCCTGTTAATATCAGGCAAAGCAGCATCCGGGTCAACCGTTACACTTTCTGCCTCGGATGTAGTTTGGATAGTAAAAGTGATCGCTTTGTTTTGCAGCCAGGTTTCAACTGGCAAATGTATTCGCTGTTTACTGCCATCTTTTAACTTAACTTCTACTATAAATGGAAAAACCATTTGTTCCTTATTGGCAACAGTAACCTGTATGCCTTTTTTAGGATCATTGTTTACATATTTGGCGTCGATTATTGCCAGGTCAAGTGACCAGTTATTATAGAACCACCCCTTCCAGAACCAGGATAAATCTTCTCCCGCACCATTATCCATTGATCTAAAAAAATCATCAGGCTGCGGATGTTTAAAAGCCCATTTGTGGATATAATTTCTGAATGCGTAATCAAACCTGTCTTTTCCTAAAATTTGCTCCCGAAGCAAAACCAAACCAAAGGCAGGTTTATAATAAACAATAGGGTGCCGGTATTTTTCGGGTACTGCATCGGCTGCTGTCATGATAATCGGGGCGTTTGGATCATTTATTATAGGCACAATCTCATCCGCTGGATTACCGCCTCCAGGTGCGTATTCGGAATCGCGTTTGGGGGCATATTCGCCGTTGTTAAAATTGTCGTCTGCATAAACATCAATAAAAGTATTAAAACCTTCGTCCATCCAGGCGTAACGACGTTCATTACTGCCAACAATCATAGGGAACCAGTTATGGCCTATTTCATGGGCGGTTACCCAATAAAGCTCTTTGCCTTTATCAGTTATGCCATCGAACACGATACCTGGGTATTCCATTCCTCCAGCTATACCTGCTTCATTTACGGCGACAGGGTAGGGGTACACAAACCATTTTTCTGAAAAATATTCTATCGATTTTTTCAGGTATTCGGTTGCCCGGCCCCAGGCGTCATTGCCAGCGCTTTCTACCGGATAAACCGACATAGAAAGGCACTTTTTACCACCTGATAAATTAACCTTTGCAGCATCCCATACATATGCCTTTGACGCGCCGAAAGCTACATCGCGGGTATTAAGCATCTTAAAGTGCCAGGTTAAAGTTCCTTTATGCACCGGACGGGATGAGGCATCGTTTACTTCTTCAGCACTTCTGATCATAATGGTTTTATCGCTGTTGCGGGCATTATTAAGCCGGCTGATCTGTTTTGCAGTTAGCACCTCGGTAGGGTTAAGCAGTTCTCCTGACCCCGCTACAATCATATCCCAGGGTACGGTTACCTGGTAATCAACATCTCCATACTCCAGGTAAAATTCACCGGCTCCTAAAAATGGCAGCGTGTCCCATCCATGGCTGTCATCGTACACACACATACGCGGGAACCATTGAGCTATTTCATATATTTTACCATTTTTGGTGTCAGTAAAATCTGTGCGGCCACCGAAATTACCGGGGATAGTATAATGATATTTAATGAGCAGATTTAACTTCCCGCCATTAGCCCCCACTGCTTTTGGTAAACGTACCTGCATGCGGGTATCGGAAACTATAAAATTTACTTTCTCTGCTTTTCCGTTTTGGATGATAGAGACTGATTCAATTTGGTAACCATTTGTATGTTGATCTGGACCGGGAGAAAAACCGGTTACAAAATTTGAACGTGCCTCTTTTTTATAAGTATTCTGATCAAGCTGCAGCCATAAAAATTGCAAATTATCAGGACTGTTATTAGTATAAGTAATATTATCCGAAGCGCTGAGGGTTTTAGTTACCGTATCAATATTGGCTTTTATCTGATAATCAACCCGGTTTTGCCAATATTTAGGTCCGGGATCACCATTGACAGAATGAAATTCATTTCCCTTTTCACTATAAAACATAGGAGAAAATAATTCAGATGGCTGATAACTGGAAGATATGGTATCATTAGGGTTATTGCTCCGGTGTCTTCTTTGCGCATGAACGGACACGGCTATAGACAGAAAGATGATTAGGATAAGTTTAAATTTCATTAGATGTTAATATGGTAGCAATATACAAAGGATGGGTTGAAAATTTTATTTGCATTTAATCATTACAATCATTAATCCATCATTTCACTCAATACTCCCTCTTTCAACGAGTTTGTTGTCATCACTACATTATAAATATTCAACTTTCGCATTACAAAACGGGTTATGAGTGCGGCGGTTACAATCATATCCACCCGGATAGGGATAATGCCGTCCATAACTAAACGTTGCTGATGGGAGGAAAGGACAAGTTTTTCAATTAGAGTTAAGAGTTCATTCTTATCAAAACTGTATCGTTTCGTTTTTTTTAGATTAATGGTATTTCCTTTTTCAAGTTCTATTATTTCGGTATATGTTTCAAATGCGCCGGATGAACCTATTATATTTTCAATTTTGTAATTTGAAGTCGCGATAAATAGATCTTTTAAACTATCTTCCAAATAAAAATTTAATGCGGTAATGGATTCCGGTGGAATGGGGTCGGTACGGTGAAATTTATCCATTAGCCGGGCGCAGCCAATTTCAAAGCTTTGTTTCCATTTTATCTGCTCACTGTTCCCTATAATAAATTCAACACTTCCTCCGCCGATATCAATGATCAGGCTATCTTTTTTGGATAAACAACCTGCAGACTTAACTCCTTTATAAATATATGCTGCTTCCTTATCGCCATCAATAATTTCAATAGAAATACCCGTTTGGTTTTTAACTTCCTCAATAAAATGCTGTCCGTTTGCAGCGCTTCTCAAAGCAGATGTAGCAATGGCTTTAACTTTTTTAACTTCATGTTTTAATATTAACTCATGAAATTTAAGCATCGCGTTAATCCCGCGTTCAAATGCTACGGGTTGTATCAAACCCTTATTTATACCGCCTTCGCCAAGCTTAACGGTTTCCTGTAAACTGACAATTTCTTTATAATCGGATGAAGCTCCTTTAGCAATCAAAAATTGAAAGGTATTGGTTCCCAAATCGATAATGGCTATCGGTTTATTGTTCATATAAGAATTATTCAAATGCGAAGTTGAATGATTAAAACTAAAATAAAAAACAGATGTCATGCCGATGTATATCGGCATCCCTTATGCTAAGTGAACGACTTGCAATGTATACACCATACGGAGTTTGATAAAAGCATGGCCTCAATATCATATGAGATGCCGATATGCATCGGCATGACGTACCTTCTTGACTCTAAATGATTCTAAATCTGAAATCGTAAATCATAACTCCCAAATCAAACTTATTCTTTATAAAAAAACCATTTTGCCAGTTCTTTATAGCTCGCTTTCTTTCCATACATCAAAATTCCAACACGGTAAATTTTTGCGGCGACATAGGTGGTAAACAGGAAACCAATAACCATTAGCGACATTGATATTGCCAATTGCCAGCCGGGAACGCCGAATGGCAAGCGTACCATCATAGCTACCGGGGCAGTAAAAGGAATTATAGAAAGCCAAACTGCCAAAGGACTGTCGGGTGCCTGAAATAAAACTGAAACTGATAGTATATAAGTAAACAGCAAAGGCAGCGTAATGGGAAACATAAATTGCTGTGTTTCTGTTTCGCTGTCAACTGCCGAGCCGACTGCCGCAAACAGAGCGCTATAAAGCAGGTAACCAGTAAGAAAATAAAATAAAAAGCAAATTAAAACAAAACCGAAATGGATGGTTTGCAAAACAGCTAAGGCGCCCATTATGCCACCTTGCGGGGATGAAAATGCACCGCCAGCTATTTTTGTTGCAATAACCGATAAAACTATCCACGCGGCAAACTGTGTTAACCCTACAAGCCCCACACCAATGATTTTTCCAAGCATTAACTGGAATGGCTTTACCGAAGATATGATCACCTCAATAATGCGGCTGGTTTTCTCTTCTATAACACCCCTCATTACCTGTGCTCCATAAATAAACAGTGCAAGATAAATTAAAACTGCGCAGGCTATACCTACACCAACAGCTGCACCAACATTAGCTTCCTTATCGCCGGTATCAGTTACTTCTATAGGGCTGATGGAAATATTGCTTTTTATAGAACGAACTATTGCTGTATCAATATGATGTTTTATCATATTGTCGCTAATGGCAATATCATTCATCTGCTTTTCTATTTCGCCGGTTAAGGCAAAGCCTGGTTTCTTTTTCGAATATATTTGAACAGCCCCATTTTTAGTATAGTCTTTCGATATCAGTAACGCGGAAGTGTTTTCATCTTTTTTTACCTCTGGCTTAACCGCCGTCAATGACTGCCCCACATTTAAAAACTTCAAATTTTTTATATCGTGAAATTTTCCAGCAAATACTCCGCTTTCATCTACTACTTCAACAATTTGCTGATTGCTTAATTCGCCGCTGTTTTTAGCAATTAAGGCAATAACAGCACCCATTGCTATAATTAAAGCAGGCACTACAAATATCATGATGATAAATGCTTTCTTTCTTACTCTCGTAATGTATTCACGTTGTATAATTAGTAAAACTTTATTCATGACTTAGGCGATTTTGTTAACTTGTTCAATAAAAATTTCGTTCATGCTTGGTATCACTTCCTGTAACCTGGTTATATGTGTTTTTGGAATAAGATATTGTAATACTTCATTAGAATCAGACCCTGCTTTTAGCTTTATTCTTATGGTGTAATCATTTTCATGTCCTGCTTTCTCATCAATTAACTCAAAAGGCTGGGCTCCATTAAAATTTATTTTTTCACCAGTATATTCTATAATATAGATGTTATTGCGGTAGGTGTTTTTGATATCCCTGATCTTCCCGCTCAGTATTTTTTTTGATTTATCAAGCAAGGCGATAGCATCGCATAATTCTTCTACTGATTCCATACGATGGGTAGAAAACAGTATAGTTGCGCCTTTACGGTTCAGTTCAAGTATTTCGTCTTTTATTATTTCAGCATTAACAGGGTCGAAACCGCTGAATGGTTCATCTAAAATGATCAAATCTGGCTCATGCAATACGGTGGCTACAAACTGGGCTTTTTGCTGCATACCTTTTGATAGCTCTTCTATTTTCATTTTCCACCAGGTTTCCATACCTAGTTTTTGAAACCATATTTTTAACCTTTTTATGGCTTCATCTCTACTAAGACCTTTTAAGCGTGCCAGGTAGATCATCTGCTCGCCAATCTCCATTTTTTTGTAAAGGCCTCGTTCTTCAGGCAAATAACCGATCCGCTCAATGTGTGATTGATTGAGTTTTTCGCCGTTAAAAAAGACTTCACCAGAATCGGGTGCGGTAATTTGATTTACAATACGGATAAGTGAGGTTTTACCGGCGCCATTTGGTCCTAAAAGACCAAATATTTGTCCGCTTTCAACTTCTAAACTTACGCCGCTTAATGCCGTGTGACCGGCGTATTGTTTTACAATGTTGCGGATGCTTAGCATGGATAAGGGTTTTTAACTTTAAATAGTTTTGCTTTAGATACGACAGAAGCCATAAAGTTACATGATATTGGTTGATTAAGTTAGAATAAGTTAGAATGGTTGAATACGGTGAATGAGTTAGGTTAAGTTTTAAAGTTGTAATTTATAATTTTCATTGTAAATTGTTCAACTCTAATAATTAAACCTGTGATATCAAAATGTCGTTTAAAGTCTTTATTTTTTTTTATGATCTTTTACTGTGCAACCAATGTTTTTGCACAAAAAAAAGCTGAACCCGTGCATATTATTTTCGACAGCGATATGGGGCCTGATTATGATGATGCTGGTGCTATAACTATTTTACATGCTTTAGCAGCTGAGGGCGAAGTGAGGATATTGGCCACCATAGCAAGTACTAAATACGAAGGTGTTGCAGGGGTCTTAAATGTGTTCAACACCTATTTTAAACGTCCTAATATTCCTGTAGGCGTGCCGAAAGGTGATGCACTTGATCTACGTGACTGGCAGCACTGGACCGACACTTTGTTGGTAAAATATCCGCACCGGATAAAGACCAACAACGAGGCATGGGATGCCGTTGAGCTTTATAGAAAAATTTTGGCTATCCAGCCTGATCAAAGTGTAACGATTGTTACAGTCGGATTTTTAACTAACCTTTCGAATGTATTAAATACACCAGCCGATCAGTATTCTACCCTTTCGGGGAAAGAACTTATAAAAAAGAAAGTAAAGCTATTGGTGTGCATGGCAGGTAAATTTCCTTCCGGATTTGAGTTTAATGTGATGAAAGATGCCCCTGCATCACAAAACGTATTTGAAAACTGGAACACACCGGTAATATTCAGTGGTTTTGAAATAGGGGCAAAGATAAAGGCCGGATTGCCACTAATCCATAATAATGCTATTAAAAACGATCCGGTTAAAGATGTATTCCGAATTTCAATCCCGCAGGCTAAAGAAGATTCTGCCGGTAGAAAAAGCTGGGATGAAACGGCCGTTTTAGTTGCAATAAGGGGATACTCACCATGGTACGATTTACATAAGGGCAGAATTGTAGTTGCTGCTAATGGACGTAATACCTGGGATGATAATGGGGAAGGACAGGCCTACCTGGTTGAAAAAGTGGATTATAAAATTGTGCAGGATTTGATAAATGAGTTGATTATGTATCAGCCGGTTGGGAAGGGGAAGGCTAAGAGCAGAAACTAAAAGGGTCGGCGATATGTCGCTTTTAGAAGATCCTTCGCTTTACTCAGGACGACAAACTGCTTTTTTATCTAAATAAATAATAAAGTATAAAAAAGCCCAAAATCATGACGATTCCGGGCTTTAAATACCTTTTGGCTTTCACCTTTAACCTTACTCAAAGTACTCCTTCATCCGTTCGAAAAAGCTTTTCTCATTTTTTCCGGGATTGGGTTTAAAGTTAGGAGAGCCTTGTAATTTTTCTAATATTTCACGTTCTTCACGGCTCAACGCTTTTGGTGTCCAGATGTTGATATGCACCAGTTGGTCGCCACGATGATAGGAGTTTACTTCCGGTACACCCTTGCTTTTCAGGCGCAAAATTTTACCTCCTTGTGTTCCGGGGTCTATCTTTATTTTAACCTTGCCGTCGATGGTTGGTACCTCAACGCTGGTGCCTATAGCTGCATCAACAAAATTAATATGGAGGTCGTAAATTATATTATTGCCATCACGTTTCAGGGTTTCATGCGGAATTTCTTCCACAAGAATGATCAGATCACCGGGAACACCGCCTCTTGGGGCTGCGTTACCTTTGCCGCCCATGCTCAGTTGCATGCCTTCACTAACGCCTGCCGGAATATTTATGCTGATCGTTTCTTCACCGCGTACCACACCATCACCGGCACAAACGGTACATTTTGACAGAATAGTTGAACCTTCCCCGTTACAGGTAGGACAAGTGCTGGTAGTTTGCATCTGTCCCAATATAGTATTTGTCACTCTGCGCACTGCACCCGAACCACCACAGGTTTTACAGGTTTGAAATGACGAACGGTCTTTAGCCCCAGTGCCATCGCAAGTTTTACAAATAATTTGCTTGTTTACTTTTATCTTTTTTTCGGTGCCGTTGGCTATTTCTTCCAATGTTAACCTTACTTTGATACGCAGGTTACTGCCACGGGTTACTCTACGACCCCCAGCACTGCCACTTTGCCT
Source organism: Mucilaginibacter sp. (assembly GCA_028288305.1). Classification (GTDB taxonomy): domain Bacteria; phylum Bacteroidota; class Bacteroidia; order Sphingobacteriales; family Sphingobacteriaceae; genus Mucilaginibacter. Next base: position 141,976 of record JAQBOA010000041.1, on the reverse strand, counting down.
GCCTCCGCCAAAAAAGCCTTCGAATGGGCTGCCACCACCAAATATATCACCAAACTGGCTGAATATGTCTTCCATATTCATGTTGCCGCCATAATTTCCTCCATTAGCAGAATGGGCATTAGCCGCATGGCCAAACTGATCATACCGCTGACGTTTTTCGGGACTACTTAACACCTCATATGCTTCGGCCGCTTCTTTAAACTTATCTTCAGCAGCTTTATCGCCCTGGTTTTTGTCAGGGTGATATTTGATAGCCATTTTCCGGTAAGCTTTCTTTATTTCATCAGCATCGGCACCTTTTGCTACGCCCAATACATCGTAGTAATCTCTTTTAGACATCTCTTTTTTTTAATTATGAATTATTGAATTAGTGAAGGACTGAATTTAACAATGTTGAATCATTGAGTTATTTAATTATTGATAGTTTTTTGATTTGTAATATTAAAAAGATAAATGCCAAATCAATTATTCAATAATTTAATCTTTCTATAACTCACTAATTCAATAATTCACTCATTCAATAATTATTCACGCTCCAACTATTACTTTGGCAAACCTTATTACCTTATCATTAAGGAAATATCCTTTTTCCATTTCATCAATCACTTTGCCTTTCAAATCTTCTGAAGGGGCGGGTATATTTGTAATAGCTTCCTGCAATTCAGGGTCAAATGGAGTTCCTATGGTTTCCATTGCTTTTAATCCTTTTTGCGAAAGTGTGTTTTTTAATTTATGCTGAACCAGCGTAACTCCTTCTTTAATAGGAGCAACATCAGTTGCATTTTCCATTGCTTTTAAGGCGCGTTCAAAATCATCCAAAACCGGGAGAAGGGAAACAATTAAATCTTTTCCTTCCATTTTTCGCGCTTCTTCACGTTCCTTTATGGTGCGCCTTCTAAAGTTATCAAATTCTGCGTATAAACGCAAGTATTTATCATTAGCAAGGGATAACTCTTCCTTAAGCATGTCCACAGCCGAGGGTGCATTTTCATCTTCAGCTATCTGCTGATTTTGATCCTGACCATTTGTCTGTTCACTTTCGTTTATTACGTTGTTTATAACTTCAGGGTTATCAGAATCCCCTTCTTTCTTTTTTTTCTTCAACATATCGTTAAAATTCATAGCTAATAGTGCCAATCAAGTATCCTGCCATTGGCTTAAAGCCGACATCGTGTCAGTACTATTTGTCGGAATCTGCTTTGTTTTCAGTTGGCGGTGGGCAGTTGGCAGATTGTCAAAAATTGTTCATTGGTTCATTAGCTCATTAGTTCATTGGTAAAAAGCATAAACAAACCAATAACGGTAAATCATTTGCATGCAATGTAAATTCAATTCTAAATCCGAAATCGAAATTCCGAAATTCCGAAATAATCTAAGCTATCTTCACATCCTCAAGCACTTTGCCACTTTCACATTTAATAATACGTGATGGAAATGTACGGATGATGTGATAATCGTGGGTAGCGATGAGCACGGCAGTACCTAATGTACTGATATGTTTAAGCAGCAACACAATTTCTTCGGAAGTATCCGGGTCAAGGTTGCCGGTTGGCTCATCAGCAAGGATAATTTCAGGATCGTTAATCATTGCACGAGCTATTACAACGCGTTGCTGTTCACCGCCTGAAAGTTCATGGGGCATTTTTTTTAGTTTAGAACGTAATCCCACTTTTTCCAATACATCAAGGCTGCGGTCAGCAATTAATTTCTTATCTGTCCAGCCTGTTGCGCGCATTACAAACTCCAGGTTGTGTTCAACGGAGCGGTCGGTAAGTAACTGAAAATCCTGGAAAACAATTCCAAGTTTACGGCGCAGAAAAGGGATGTCTTTGCTTTTTATATGATTAAGGTCATACCCGCAGGCAACGCCTTCGCCTGTAGAGATACTCAAATCTCCGTAAATAACTTTTAACAAACTGCTTTTACCGGAGCCGGTTTGGCCTATTAGCCAAACAAAATCGCCTTTATCAATATGCAGTTCGACATTTGATAATACCAGGTGCGTCTGTTGAAAAATATCAACGTTTTTTAGCCTTATAATGGAATCTCCAATCATATTTTTAAAGCTCTAATTTTAAGATCTGCCCAAAAGGCAGATCTTTGATAATATTCATTATATATTCAGTTTTGTCGTGCAGTCCTGCTTTATCCAATGATTTTTCAGGCCTGTCAACCCTGAAATATGCCAGTAAAGTGAATTTATCGTCCCTTAGTTGTACATAGTCAGGTATTTTGGCAACGCCTTTAACTTTTATAATATACATCCTTTTGGTCATTAGTCATTGAGTTATTAGTCATTTTACATGGTCGTTGGCCATAATTTTATAGAATTGCGTTCCAGTTTTTAATATTAAACTTACAATGACTAATGACACAATGACCAATGACTTCCTTAAAGTGCTAACACTTCCTTCACCCTTTCGGCGGCTTCTTTAAGTAATATGGCTGAATAAACTTTTAAGCCCGAATTATCTATAAGTTGTTTTGCTTCTACTGCATTTGTACCTTGTAAACGAACAATGATTGGAACAGGTATATTACCTATTTCGTGATAAGCATCTATAACGCCCTGTGCAACACGGTCGCAGCGGACAATACCACCAAATATATTTATAAGAATAGCTTTAACGTGCGGATCTTTTAAAATAATATTGAAAGCGGCTTTAACTGTTTCGGCATTTGCGGTACCGCCAACATCCAAAAAGTTAGCGGGCTGGCCTCCGGCAATTTTTATAATATCCATAGTTGCCATAGCTAAACCTGCGCCGTTAACCATACAGCCAACATTACCATCGAGCTTTACATAATTAAGATTTGATTTGCTGGCCTCAACTTCCATTGGGTCTTCCTCATTTGTATCGCGTAAAGCGGCAAAATCAGGGTGACGGAATAAAGCGTTGTCATCAAGGTTAACTTTGGCATCTACTGCAAGTATTTTATTATCCGAAGTTTTTAATACCGGGTTGATCTCAAACATCGAAGAATCGGTAGAAATATAAGCTTTATAAAGTGCGGTTATAAACTTAACCATATCCTTAAAAGCATCGCCCGAAAGACCCAGGTTAAAAGCTATTTTACGAGCCTGGAAAGCTTGCAAACCTACTTTGGGGTCAATTTCTTCTTTATATATCAGATGAGGAGTATGAGCAGCCACTTCTTCTATATCCATACCACCTTCGGTAGAATACATGATTATATTGCGCCCTTTTGCACGGTCGAGCAAAACGCTCATGTAATATTCCTTTGTAGGACTGTCGCCTGGATAATATACATCCTGGGCAACCAAAACTTTATAAACTTTTTTACCTTCAGGTCCGGTTTGGTGGGTTACCAATTGCATACCCAAAATGTTTCCTGCTTTTTCCTTAACCTCGTCAAGGTTCTTAGCTAACTTAACACCACCGCCTTTACCCCGGCCACCGGCATGTATCTGGGCTTTTATTACCACCCAGCTTGATCCGTACTCTTCTTTCATTTTTTTTGCAGCTTCAGTAGCTTGTTCAACTGTATCGGCAACAATGCCTTCCTGAACCCTAACGCCAAAGCTCTTTAATATGGCTTTACCTTGATATTCGTGAATATTCATGTTTTGAAGAATTTGCAGTAAAGCTAATAAATAAGTCCGAAAGTCGGGAAGTCCGAAAGTCCGGAAGAAAATTATTACAATGAAATTTTATTACAAAACTAAAAGGCATCTTTCGGACTTCACGACTTTCGGACAAAAAAATCTCCTACATTTGCCACATGCTCAAAGCCAAAAATATCCATAAATCATACGGACAGCTTCAGATATTAAAAGGTGTTGATTTTGAAGTAAAAAAGGGAGAGATTGTAACAATCGTAGGCGCTTCGGGTGCCGGGAAAAGTACTCTTTTAAATATACTTGGCACTTTAGACAGGTCCGACTCAGGCCAATTGTTTATTGATAATATGGAAGTGAGCAGATTGAGCAATAAAAATTTAAGTACCTTCAGAAACCAGAAAATTGGCTTTATATTTCAGTTTCACCATTTGCTTGGCGAATTTGATACGATTGAAAATGTGTGTATCCCTGCATTTATTGCTGGAACCCCACGAAAGGAGGCAGAGAAAAGGGCTATAGAATTATTGCAATTATTAGGTTTGGGTGAAAGGCTTAACCATAAACCCAATGAACTGTCGGGCGGCGAGCAGCAAAGAGTTGCCGTGGCAAGAGCTTTAATTAATAAGCCTTCACTTATTTTTGCTGATGAACCTTCAGGAAATCTCGATTCGGCTAATACACTTGAATTACATGAACTGTTTATTAAACTGCGCAATGAGTTTAACCAAACATTTGTCATAGTTACGCATAATCAAGACCTGGCCGATCTGTCTGACCGCACAGTTTCAATGAAGGATGGTTTAATTGTCCATTAATTTAGAGCTAATTGAATACGCTCATCACTGCGGCAAATTCTGCACATGCCTACCGGCTTAAAAATAAATTAAATCCGGCCAACATTATATTAGGCGATTACCTTGATCTGCCTGCCTTTATGTTAACATCATTTAATATGATCAGGTTGCCTCATCCTAATTCAATTGCTTATACACACGAAATGCTAACCTTATGTATTGATAAGCAAATAACCACTATTTATGCGCTTAGAGAAGAAGAAAAGGTTTTACAGACTGCTGAGCAATTATTTAATGAATATGGAATAACTATAATTATTGATTGATTATAAAAGCCTCACCTAAATCCCTGCCTGCGGCAGGCAGGCTCTCCAAGGGACTACTGTGTGTATACATCTTTTTGGAGGCGGTTAAGTCTTTATGCTCCGCCAATAGGCGGACTAAACGTTTGTAGAACTTCTTTTAAATCATCCTTTTTTGCCACGTCAGTGGCTACCCAATTCGCGAAGGGCAGCCACTGACGTGGCAAATTTTGATTTGTTATTTGTTTTTCTACAAACAGGTTACCCCCCTGGGGTATTTGATTCGCAAGGGTGACATATTTGTGTACACACAGTAGTCCAAGGGAGAGGACTTCGAACACCCTTAGTAATGCGAATCAAGAGTCAAGAACCAAGAGTCAAGAAAATAGCAACAGGATGAAGAAATCCATTAAAAAGAAACAAGGTAATCAGGCAATGTCAGTACAATACTGTAAATGAGCCGGTTTTTACCTTTTTATCTTGATTCTTGGCTCTAATATCTTGACTCTTGATTTGCATTAGTAATGCATTTTAATTTATTATCAATATTGTTTTATATTTATAAACAAATATTTTTTTTAGTTAAAGGATTATCGGTTTGCTGAAACAAAAATCTGATATCTTATCGTAATATTAACAATACAGTTAAACTTTTAAGTTTAAAAACGTTATTCTCTATATTCTGTATTATGAAGAAAAAAGAAGAAACAAAGTATTTGGATAAAGAATGGGATGAAATGAATGCTCATTTAAAGACATTTTTAGAATCGGGCGACCAGGAAGAACTGCATAAATTCAGGGTACAGATAAAAAAGTTAAAGGCCATGCTCAGCTTATTTGAAAGCACATCCAGACGACATGGCCTTTTAAAGGATTTTAAACCTGTACGCAAAATATTTAAATATGCAGGCCATATACGCGATGCACATACAAACCTGCAGCTAAGTGAACGCTATAAACTTAAGAACGAACTTTTTGAAAACGGCCAGCAAAAAATAATTGAAGAGGGAACAAACGAATTCCGCCTGAAAGGAAAAAAATATCTAAAAAATATAAAGGAAACTCATAAACAACTTAAAAAGCAATTGCCGAAAATTGACAATGATTTGATTGCTGAATATTATAAAAAGCAGTTAGAGCAAATTGCAGGGAACCTGGCAACAACTGTTTTTACCGAAGAAATGCATAATAACCGTAAACTTATAAAAATTTTAGTTTATAACCATAAACTGGCTGATAAAGCGCTTAATGGCAATTTTCATTTTAACAGGGAATATCTTGACAAGCTGCAAAACAGTATTGGCGAATGGCATGATAATGTTGTAGCTGCCGAATTATTTTCATCGCCCGAAATAAATGATAAACCGGTAGTAACCAAAATAAACAGAAAAAATGCAAACGTGAAGCGTAATATCACTTCGCTTGCAGGTGATTTTTTAAAAAAGGCAACAGCAGTTGAGGAGAAGGTAAATATTACCAATTAAAAGGATTATCATAATGGGAGTTGAGATTGAACGGAAGTTTTTAGTTAATCATGAAAAATGGGAGAAGACTATAAAGCCAAAGGGTACGCATTACCAGCAAGGATACCTGTTAAATGAAAACTTTAAAACTATAAGAGTCAGGATTACTGATAACCAGGGTTATATTACAATTAAAGGCAGCTCAACAGGTATTAGCCGAAAAGAATACGAATACAAAATACCCATGGAAGATGGTATTGAACTGCTGGACGGTTTTGCTAAATCTGAAGTTGAGAAAATACGGTACCGTATTAATTTTGCCGGTAAATTATGGGAGGTTGATGAATTTTTAGGCGATAATGAAGGTTTGATTATTGCAGAGATTGAATTGCAACAGGAAACGGAGGAATTTAAAAAACCCGAATGGATTGGCCGCGAAGTAAGCGATGATGATAGATATTACAATTCATATCTATCATTGCATCCATTTAAAGAGTGGTAATTTAAAAGTTATAAGTTGTAGGCACTGAGTATCTACATTTCACTATCCATCTTCCGTTTATTTCTATAATATGCATTCAGGTAACATTAAAAGGGAATCCATCACTGTTTCATCGATGACAGTTTTTACATATTTATTTCCTTTGGGACTAATAGCAGGTATGAGATAGGTTTTATTCCCGAACTGATCCATAATATAGGCCTCGCCTTTTTCATTTTTTATCCAGTCGTGAATTTTCGTTCTGTCAGTTATTCCATTTACTTTAATCCGGTCATTAACCCATTCTAAATGGTCAATTGCTACATATGGGTTTTCGTGCTCCCCATCATCTTTTTTAATACAAATAATACGTACAGCCATTTCAAATAGTGTTTTGGTAATCAGGTGCGGTAAAATTATACCAAAACTATTTATCGGGCCAGCGTGTTTTCACCCATTTTTATACGTAAAACTACGCATTGATAAACCGTACCAATAAATTGCTTTTCGAAATAAATATGGCCATAGCAACTTATTTTAAGTTATATTCGTTTATTAATAGGAACAATTAATATATGAAAAAGAAATTTGTCTTTTTGTCATTGATCATTTTGTCAGGTTTTGCGCTTTTTAATGGCTGTTCATCAAAGCCGGCCGTGTCCCCGAACGATATGCCACCCACACAAAATGGAAATATTGTTGATATAAAAAACTTTGCTTTTTCTCCTTCTTCAATTACCATTAATGTGGGAACGACGGTTACCTGGACCAATTCGGATGTAGTATCACATACGGTTACTGATATACATAATTCGTTTGACAGCGGCGGCATAGCGCCCGCAACAGCTTTTAAATTAAAATTTACCACCCCGGGTACTTATACATACCATTGTTCAATACATTCAATGATGGCCAATGCAACAGTAGTAGTAAATAATTGAAAGAAGGTTTAAATTAAATTAATTCGAAGTTATTTTATCTTTTTCAAAAATAGTTCATTTTCTAACACTAGTCTGAAATTATCAGGGTTAATAATATCATTGTGTTCCTTTAGACTGTGTATAAAAATAATGCTATGTGCCCGAAGTTGTGACGGAACAAGAGTGGTTTCTTCTACTTCAAAGTTACTTATATCATCTTCATCCAGTAACTTAACCATGGCTTTGCTTTCATCATAAGTACCGCCATGGTCGGTAAATAAATGGACAAAGCGGTGTAATCTATCAGCCTTTATCCAATCCATAAATATATCTGTTTCACCATACAAGGCATCAAAAAGCATAGCTTCATCAATTGACATTTGCCCATTTTGAATAATACGCGCCATTACCCTGTAAGCACCGCTATGTCCTCCAAGCAGAATATGACCTGGAACGCAGCTTTTTGATACAAGTTTGTGAGCCTTTAATCCCTCCATAACATCTGTCACCAGGGCTTTAAATACACCAGCGTTTTCTAGCTTACCGCCATAACTATCAGGGGCGTCGCGGGCAGTTTCGGCTAAAACTAATACCGCATTTCGTTTCGAATCAATAAATTGTTTGATCAATTCATATCTTATTGCAGTGCTATCCACATTATTACGCCAGCCATGAAACCAGAAAACCATGTCGACTGTTTTTTTAGCTTCAAGATTTTTTGGTGCGATGATCAGTACCGTACTATCATTATAATGTTCTTTAAATGTGTACAATACACTATCATATAAATGGCCTTTTATACGCCCTGTATCCGGGAATGAAGTGTGAGATGATTGTATGTGAAAAATAACAGCACCATCATTATCCTGGGCAAACAAACGTGAAAAAGTTAAGAAAAATAGGATTAGGAAAAAAAGGAATGATCGCATGGTATGTAAATATAGAAAGTAACTATGCAAACTTTTGTCTGAACTAAGATTTATAGGATTTAAGGATACCCGGATTGTACCTAATTTTTATCTTATAATCTTGCGAATCTTAGTTCGACAATTACCCAATAAAAAATTGCTGACTAACAATCTTACCATTTTCAACTTTATAAACACAAAGTTCTTCTACCTTTTTTCGTTCATTACTATGTGTTGTAAAATCCATTGAAATTACCATGCTAAAATAATTCCCTGCAAATTGGGGATCAGAAATTTTTAATTCGTGTATTTGTGATGAAGCCAGGAATTTCTTTTCCCTTTCAATCAAATTTGTCAACCCTTTCAAAGGCCCATTTTTATGTAAGGGGTCAATGCTTTCTGCATGTTCCGAAAATAATTCTGTATAAGCCTCAACAAACTTAAGTTCGTTGCATAGTGAAGATAAGCGGGTTGCTATTTCAGGTACAGTATTCATGCCGTTTATTTATTATACACCCTTCCGATCACAGGGTCGTTAACAATCATTTTTTTTAACTCCAAAGGATCAATAATTCCCTGGTGGGCATATACAATTTTACCATCGGGTTCAACCAGCATGGTATAAGGCAATGCTCCTTCCCATTTTGGATCAATAGCTTCAATCAATTTATATTTATCATCAACAGAAAATATATAATTGGTAGTGGAAGCCTGCTTTTTTTGCAGAAACTTCAAGGCCTTATCCTTATTAGCAGGATCATCTGCACTGATGCTGATAAATTCAAAATCCCTTCCTCTGTACATTCTGTTCATATTAATAAATTCAGAGAATTCGGTGACACAAGGTCCGCACCATGTTGCCCATACATTGATTAACCTTAATTTATCGGTATGGTTTTTTATCAAATCAGCTATTCCTGTAGCATTTATGGTGTCTAATTTTACCGGCTCTTTAGCCCATTCAGCAGTTGCTTTATCTATCCAGGTACTTTTTTCGGCCCATTTTATAGAACAACCAAAAACTTTTGTAGTGGTTACCGGCACCTCTTTATTATTTAATAATGCTTCAATAGCATTACGTGCATCAAAGTTGTGCGGTGTTTTACGTGGATTTTCCATGTCGTCAATGCGTCCCTGGTATTGTAACCTTTTGGCCTTATCAAAAATAAATATATGGGGAGTAGCTACCGGGCCATACTTCATTGATGCTATTTCTGTTGCGCCATCAAACAAATATGGAAAATTGAAATTTTTGTCTTTGGCACGTATTTTCATTTCATCAAAAGTATCACCCAGGTCGGTATAGCCCAATTCATCCAAACGAATTGAAGCCGGGTTATTTGGGTTTATACCAATTACCTGAACCCCTTTAGCAGCATAATCATTTGTGAGTTTAATAATCCTGTCTTCATAAGCCTGTGATGAAGGACAGTGGTTACACATAAAAACTATAGCCAACACTTTTGCATTTTTAAAAGACTGCAGGGTATAAGTTTTTCCATCCACACCAGGCAAACTAAAATCAGGGGCGTTTGCACCGATAGTCAGGGTTTTATGCCCATCAAAGCTATAAGCATATGCTAACCCGGAAATTAAAATTAAAGCACAATTGAAAAGAAAAATAAACTTTCTCATTTATTCAAGATTTTAAATACAAGAAAAGGTGTAAATCGGTTAAGTCAAATATAAAACATTGTTATCCACTTATTTTGTATAAAACGTGGCTTTTTAAAATATGCCCTTCTTCAATTGAAGGGTGATCAAATACTCCTTGTTTTATCATACCGATCTTTTTCATTATCCACTCCGAACGTGCATTATGAACAGCTGTAAATGAATAGATTTCACTTAATCCTAATTTATTAAAACCATAATCCAGGGATGCTTTTGCAGCTTCGGTTGCGAATCCCTGGCCCCAGTTAGCTTTACTTAATCGCCATCCTATTTCTATACAAGGAGTAAAATGGCTTTCGAATCTGGGATGTGATAAGCCGGTAAATCCTATAAACTGATGATTGTCTTTCCTCTCAACAGCAAAAAAACCATAGTTATACTTAATAAAATGTTGAGTAAATCTTTCTATTTGTGCCATTGTTTCTGCCCTTGTCGAAATTGATGGAAAAAACTCCGCAACATTAGCATCCATATTCAATTCGACATATGGTTCGTAATCGGTTTCTTTCCATGGTCTTAGTATTAGCCCGGATGTTTCTATGAAAATATCTGTCATATTATTTTTACCAAAGTTATTAAAGGAAATAACCAGTAAAAAGTCAAAAAAAGATTTTTAATTCAACTTTATTACCTGTTTCTATATTAACTATAGAATTAGTGGATGTTTAAATGGTTTGAAAAAAGAATAGATAAATTTTATTGAATTATTAAATTTAAATTTAATCGCCATCGTTATTAGCATATTGATAATTTAACAAGTAATTAATATTTATTTATTTAAATTATGTAAAAAATTTTAGGAAATTTTAAATTCAAAATAGCATTCAGTATCTTCGTAGTTACACCATTTATAAACGGTTTTTATTGAAATGGATAATACTGAATACGACCAAGGCCTCTATAGGCCAGAATTTGAACACGATTCCTGTGGAACTGGATTTATAACCAATATAAATGGTCATAAAACCAACCAAATTATTGATGACGCGCTTACCATGCTCGAGAACATGGAGCATCGCGGCGCTTGCGGCTGTGACCCCGAAACCGGCGATGGTGCCGGTATATTGATACAATTGCCCCATGAATTTTTGATGGAAGAGTGTTCTGACTTAGAAATCAGCTTACCCGAACCAGGTGAGTATGGCGTTGGAATGATCTTTTTTCCGAAAGATTCTGCTCTTAAAAAGGCTTGCCGTATGGTTATAGGTAATGCGATTGAAAAATTAGGATTACAAAAATTAGGCTATCGTAAATTGTCGGTTAATTCGTCGGCCATAGGTGAAACTGCCCGTAAAGCCGAACCGGATTCGGAGCAGCTTTTTATATTGAGGCCTCATCATATCACCAATACTGACGATTTTGAACGTAAACTTTATGTATTAAGACGGTACATTAATAAAACCATTACCGAAACTATACCTAATGCTACCGAGCATTTTTATTTTACTTCATTATCCTGTAAAACAATTATTTATAAGGGCCAGGTAACTACCTACCAGCTGCGTAAGTATTTTACAGACCTTACTGATCCGCGTTTGGTATCGGGTTTTGCTATGATCCATTCGCGTTTCTCCACTAATACCTTTCCATCATGGAAACTGGCGCAGCCGTTCCGTTTGATTGCCCATAATGGCGAAATCAATACTTTAACCGGTAACTTAAACTGGTTTTATTCGGGTTTAAAATCATATGCATCCTCTTATTTTACACAGGAGGAAATGGAAATGCTTTTGCCGGTGATTGATAACAACCAATCTGACTCGGCCTGCCTTGATAATATTATTGAGATATTATTACATAGCGGCCGTTCATTGCCTCATGTAATGATGATGCTGATCCCTGAAGCATGGGATGGTAATGTACATATGGACCCGCTTAAAAAAGCGTTTTATGAGTTCCATGCCGCTTTAATAGAGCCATGGGATGGTCCGGCTGCTATTACTTTTACTGATGGAAAACTGATCGGCGCTTTATTAGACAGGAACGGCCTGCGCCCATTGCGCTATGTAGTTACTAAAGATAGTCGTGTTATTGCCGCATCAGAAGCAGGTGTGCTTAACCTCGATGAAAGTTTAGTATTACAAAAAGGCCGGTTACAGCCTGGAAAAATGCTGCTGATAGATACTGAAAAAGGCAAGATAATTACTGATGATGAGATAAAGCACGAGATAGCATCGCGCCAGCCTTATGGCCGGTGGCTGGAAAATTACAAGATTCATTTAAGTGAACTTGCCGAGCCACGTTTAGCGTTTGCCAGCCTGTCAGAAGATTCTGTTTTTCGTTACCAGCAGGTATTTGGCTATAGCCGCGAGGATATCGATACTATAATAAAACCTATGGCCCTTGATGGCAAAGAGCCTATTGGCTCTATGGGTACCGATGTGCCGCTGGCCATATTGTCAGATAAACCGCAACACTTATCTAGTTATTTTAAGCAGTTTTTTGCACAGGTTACCAACCCGCCTATTGATCCGATACGTGAACGTTTGGTAATGAGCCTTGCTACTTTTATAGGTAATAACGGTAATTTACTGGATGAGGATAAAATGCATTGTCATTGTGTGATGTTGAAGCATCCCATTTTAAAAAATCATCAGCTCGAAAAACTCAGAAGCATTGATACTGGTGTATTTCATGCTAAAACACTGCAAACCTACTATAATGCCGATGGTATGCCGGGCAGCCTTGAAAAAGGCATAGCAAGGCTTTGCCGCTACGCTGAAGATTCTGTTGATGATGGTTTCGAAGTATTGATCCTGTCAGACCGTGCTATTGACTCTGAACATGCACCAATACCTTCCCTGCTGGCGGTGTCGGCAGTACATCACCACCTGATCAGGAGTGGCCGCCGTGGTTCTGTAGGTTTGGTTGTTGAAACAGGGGATACCTGGGAAGTTCATCATTTTGCATGTCTCCTTGCTTTTGGCGCTACAGCAATAAATCCATACCTGGCTCTGTCAACTATCGAGATCCTTAAAAATAACGGCAGTTTAGAAACCAACCTGGATATTAAAACGCTCCAAAAAAATTACGTTAAATCTGTTAATGATGGCTTGCTGAAGATATTCTCAAAAATGGGTATCTCTACGCTGCAATCCTACCATGGTTCACAGGTTTTTGAAATATTAGGAATCAACCAGGCAGTTGTTGACCGTTATTTTAATGGCGCTGTAACCCGAATTGGTGGGTTAGGTCTGGATGAAATTGCCCGCGAATCGCTTTGTAAACACCGGATAGGTTTTGGTGCAAAAAGCCTTGACCGTTTGTTACCTGAAGGCGGTATTTACCAGTGGAAACGCAGGGGTGAGTCGCATTTATTTAACCCGACAACGGTTCACTTATTGCAGCATGCTACCCGCAGTAACGATTATTCTGTATATAAAAACTATGCTAAAGAAATAAACGAGCAAAGTGAAAAGCATTTTACCATAAGGGGATTGCTTGACTTTGCCCATCACCGGGAAGCTATCAGCATAGATGAAGTTGAGCCCGCTGAAAACATCATGAAACGTTTTGCGACCGGAGCGATGTCGTTTGGTTCTATTTCGCACGAAGCACACAGCACTATGGCCATTGCTATGAACCGTATAGGCGGTAAAAGCAATACAGGCGAAGGCGGTGAAGACGAAATACGGTATGAGCGTTTGCCTAACGGCGATTCCATGCGTTCGGCTATCAAGCAGGTAGCATCGGCGAGATTTGGGGTAACATCAAATTACCTCACCAATGCGGACGAACTGCAAATAAAAATGGCGCAGGGTGCAAAACCTGGAGAAGGCGGCCAATTACCGGGCCACAAGGTTGACGATTGGATCGCCAAAACACGTCATTCTACACCAGGTGTTGGTTTGATTTCCCCGCCACCGCACCACGATATTTATTCGATTGAAGATTTAGCGCAATTAATATTCGACCTTAAAAATGCTAACCGTGCTGCCCGTATCAATGTAAAATTGGTATCAAAAGCTGGCGTTGGTACTATAGCCGCCGGCGTTGCCAAAGCACATGCGGATGTTATTTTAATTGCCGGATATGATGGTGGTACAGGCGCTTCGCCAATCAGTTCTGTTAAACATGCAGGCTTACCCTGGGAACTTGGTTTAACTGAGGCACATCAAACACTTGTACGCAATAAACTGCGCAGCAGGGTTGTTTTGCAAACTGATGGTCAGCTTAAAACAGGTCGCGATTTAGCGATAGCTTGTTTAATGGGCGCTGAAGAGTGGGGAGTTGCAACCGCCGCCTTAGTGGCAGGTGGCTGTATAATGATGCGTAAATGTCATTTGAATACTTGTCCGGTAGGTGTTGCTACGCAAGATCCTGAATTAAGAAAATTATTTTCGGGTAAACCTGAACATGTGGTAAACCTCTTCCGCTTTATGGCTGAAGAACTGCGCGAGATTATGGCTGAACTAGGTTTCCGTACAGTTAATGATATGGTTGGCCGTGTTCAATTCTTAAAGGTTAAAGATGGCCTTAAAAATTGGAAAGCTCAAAAAATTGATCTTTCAGGTATATTACATCCAGTAAATAATCCAAAAGATGTTACGCTTTACAACAGCGAAAAACAGGACCATGGTATGGATGATATCCTTGACTGGAAATTGCTTGAAGCTGCAAAAGCCGCACTTGAAGATAAGACACCGGTATTTGCTTCATTCGATGTGAGGAACGTTGACCGTACTATCGGAACGTTATTATCAAACGAGATATCCAAAAAGTATGGCTCGGCAGGCTTACCTGATAATACCATCAACTTTAAATTCAAAGGCTCTGCCGGTCAAAGCTTTGGCGCTTTTGCCACTAAAGGAATTTCCTTCGAGCTGGAAGGTGAAGCTAATGACTATGTAGGAAAAGGTTTATCAGGCGCACAACTGGCAATATATCCGTCAGAAAGGGCAACTTTTACACCTGAGAAAAATATCATTATCGGCAATGTGGCCCTTTATGGCGCTACGGCAGGCGAAGTATTTATCCGTGGTATGGCAGGCGAACGTTTTGCTGTACGTAACTCGGGTGTTACCACGGTTGTTGAGGGCATTGGCGATCATGGATGCGAATATATGACCGGCGGACGGGCACTTATATTAGGTGAAACAGGCAGAAACTTTGCAGCAGGGATGAGCGGCGGTATTGCCTGGGTTTATAATCCTAATAATACGTTTGCTGAAAACTGCAATACTGAAATGGTTGACCTTGATCCTTTATCTATACAAGATGGAGAACAAATCATGGCATTACTGCATAAGCACGTACATTTAACAGGCAGCGAAGTAGCAAAGCACCTGCTTGCCAACTGGCGTAAAGCATCTGGTCAATTTGTTAAGGTATATCCAAAAGAATACAAAAAGGTTTTAGAGAAATTACAATATCAAACTATAGGCTAATGGGAAAAGCTACAGGATTTCAAGAATATAACAGGGAACTTCCCGAAAAGGTACCGGCTGCGGAACGTGTAAAAAATTATAAAGAGTTTGTTCATTTATACCCCGACGAAAAACTTAATCAGCAATCGGCACGCTGCATGAATTGCGGTATACCTTTTTGCCATTCGGGATGCCCGCTGGGCAATATTATTCCTGAATTTAACGATGCCGTTTATCGTAAAAATTGGGAAGAAGCATATCACATATTATCGTCAACCAATAACTTCCCCGAGTTTACCGGCAGGATTTGTCCTGCTCCATGCGAGTCGGCATGTGTGTTGGGTATAAATAAACCTGCAGTAGCCATTGAAGAAATTGAAAAGCATATTATTGAGATAGCTTTCCAGAAAAACCTGGTAAAACCGGTTGCTCCGCTTATAAAAACAGGTAAAAAAGTTGCTGTTGTAGGTTCTGGACCGGCGGGACTTGCTGCTGCCGCTCAATTGAGCAAGGCAGGCCATACAGTAACAGTTTATGAACGTGATGACCGTCCGGGTGGTTTACTTCGATATGGTATCCCTGATTTCAAGCTTGAAAAATGGGTAGTTGAACGCCGTATTTCACTTATGGAAAAAGATGGCGTTGTATTTAAATGCAATACTGAAGTCGGTAAGGATATAGCTGCTGATGAACTGGTGCGCAATAATGATGCGGTTGTTTTGGCCGGCGGTTCTACCATTCCTCGTAATTTGCCTATCCCCGGAAGGGAACTAAAAGGGATCTATTTTGCGATGGACTTTTTAAAGCAACAGAATAAACGGGTAAGCAGTATTGAAGTTAAAGATGAAGATATTTTAGCAACCGGTAAAGATGTGATTGTGATAGGAGGGGGAGATACCGGTTCCGACTGTGTAGGTACTTCAAATCGCCAGGGTGCAAGATCTGTTAAACAGTTTGAGGTAATGATGCAGCCTCCTGCTCAACGTACTGCCCACATGCCATGGCCAACCTACCCCATGATACTTAAAACAACCAGCAGCCACGAAGAAGGTGCCGAGCGTTTTTGGGGAGTAAATACCGAAGAGTTTTTGGGCGATGAAAATGGCAATTTAAGAGCGCTAAAGGTTGTTGATGTTAGCTGGGAACTGGATGTGATGAACAGGCCAATTAAGTTTAGCAAAGTGGAAGGTTCTGAAAGGGAAATACCTTGCCAAAGGGTGTTCCTGGCAATGGGCTTTTTGCACCCGCAATTTGAAGGCACGCTTGAAAGTTTGGGTATTAAGCTTGACGCACGTAAAAATGTTCTGGCTATCGAAGGTGCTTATCGTACCAATGTAGGCAAAGTATTCGCTGCAGGTGATATGCGCCGCGGACAATCCCTGGTAGTTTGGGCAATATCTGAAGGCCGTGAGGCAGCCCGCAAAGTGGATGAATTTTTAATGGGTCATTCTGTGCTGGAAAGCAAGGATGCGGTGAACCAGTTTGAACAGGTGTTCTGATGCGCAGATTTTTGATGTGCGAATGTGCAGATGAGGAAATCAGAGGACGGAGGTCAGAGGTCGGAGAATAGTGTTCTGATGTGCAGATGAGGAAATTAGACATCGGAGAATAGTTTCTTTTAGACTTCATCTTTCGGACTTTCGGACTAAAACAATCATTATCTATAATGGAACCGGCTAGCGAGAGTTATTCGGTTTTTTAGGTATGGGTAGAAAATTAAAACCGTAATTTGCCGTTAATTTTAAAAAATTGTAAGTTTGTTATATATCAAAAATACAATAGCGCGTACATGGAAACTTTAATTGTTTATCCCACAAAGGCACAGGAAAAAGCTGTTACAGCATTTCTTAAAGCGCTAAATGTGCAATTTGAGAAAAAGCAGGAGGTCTTACCTGCGCATGTTTTGGCCGGAATTAAAAAAGGTCAGGAAGATATCAAGGCTGGAGATACATTTACCTACGAAGAATTTAAGCAACAGCTTTCTATATCTAAGTGAGCTTAACGCTGATATTCTCAAGACAAGCCAAAGAAACCTATGCGGCAATCCAGGCACAGCTATATAATCGTTGGGGAGATGTTGTTTTGAAGAAATTTGAGCGAAAAACAGTTAAAACACTTGATTTGATCTTACAATCGCCATTAATGTTCAAGTCAATACCTGATAATCCAAATATCAGGAAGGGATTGATCCATAAAAACTGTTCTGTTTTTTATGAAGTTAAACCGAATGAAATAGAAGTGCTTTTCTTTTGGGACAACCGGCAAGACCCCATCATTTTATAAAACGGACGTTTTTTAATTTACTTTCCCCCTGAATATTTTCTGAAATATTTCCTTGTTAGCCAATGTACTGGAAAAAGAATAAACAGGTAATACTGTGCCCAGCGTAATTGGTAAAAGGCCAAAGGAATTGCAAGCAGAAAAACGATAAGGGAGGTAAATTGCCGGAAAAACAGGTACTTCACTACAGGTACGGGAAGTTCTTTACTAACCAGCCGGTAATTATGAGAAGCATACCACAACATGAGCATAGATAAAAATCCCACCAGCATCATACTGCAGATGTAAAACACAAAGCTGAATGTTTCATGGGGATATGCCCCAAATAATGCTGTTGGAAAGGGAATAAACGCGATCACTAACAGGTAGCAAATGTTCATCCATAAAAAGGGGGTATCCATACTGGTTACCAGATTCAGCATACGGTGATGGAAGGTCCAGTATACAGCGATCAAAAGAAAACTTAATACATATACGGTAAAATGCGGCAACATAGCTTGAATCATTTCCGGTAAAAGCATGTGTACGTTTACTGCAGGAATTTCAGGCACCTTCAGGTTAAATACTAACAGGGTAACAGCAATGGCAAAAACACCATCGCTAAATGATATTAAGCGAGCTGTAGTAATAGTATCATCAGCAAATTTGGTGCTCATATTAATTAAATTTTAGGTCTTGTAAGGTCTTTTAGTTAAATACTATTTTTATTCTTATTTATTTATATCCTACCAAAAATATTTAAAGATTTACGCCGGAACTGACTTGTCACAAATTACCCTCTAATTTGTCATTATTTCACATCTTAAGTTTTAAATAATGGGGTTATGTTTGTATAATCAAATAAAATATCATTCTTCATTAAAACCATAAAAAATGGAAACAGGTATCAAATTTAAAACCGTAGATGAGTATTTTTCTACGTTTCCGGCAAGTACAGTAAATATTTTAGAACAGGTTAGAAATACAATAAAAAAGTCAGCACCAGGGGCTAAAGAAGTGATCAGTTATAACATGCCAGCGTTTAAATTGAATGGAATATTGGTTTATTATGCGGCATATAGAGAGCATATCGGCCTTTATCCAACGGCAGCGCCAATCGAAGTTTTTAAAAATGAGTTGGCTCCGTACAAATTTTCTAAAGGTGCAATTCAATTTCCGATAGACAAGCCTATGCCTTTGGATTTGATTAACAAAATTGTGAAGTTTAGGGTACAGGCGGATATGGAAAAAGCAAATAAGAAAAAGCAAGAATAGTTTATTGTACAAAAAAACTTTCACTAAGAGACCACCGCTTCCCTATTATATTTATTCCTATATTCCAATGGTGATAAGCCAGTTATCTTTTTGAACACATCACGAAAAGCTTTCATATCCAAATAGCCGGTTGCATACATTACTTCATTAATAGTGCTTCTGCTGGTCTCCAGCGCTTTTTTTGCAGCTTCTATTTTTACCCGTTGTAAATAGTCGACCGGGGTATGGGAAGTTGCTTTTATAAAACGCCGGTCAAAATTTCTCCGCCCTAAGGCTAATTGTGTAGCCAGCTTTTCGAAAGAAATTTTTTTATCAATGTTATTTTCAATAAAGAATTGGGCTTCTTTAATTTCTTTGTCCTGGTGATCTTTTAAGCCGGAGAACATCGTAAAAGGCGACTGGCTATTCCTGTCAATATCTACCTCCAGCATTTTTGCACAATGAATTGCGATTTCCCTACCGGTATATTTTTCAATCAAATATAGTATCAGGTTTATGTAGGATAAAGCCCCGCCATTGGTGTATATCCCATTTTCGTCGGTGATGATCTTATCAACCATTAAATTAACTGCGGGAAACATTTTGCGGAACAAGTTAGCGCCCATCCAATGCGTAGAACAGCTTTTGCCGTTGAGCAAGCCGGTAGAAGCCAGGAGAAAACCACCTATACATATACTGGCTACTTCAGCGCCTTGTTCACGTTGTTTAATTATCCAGGGCAAAAAGGCCTGATTAGCTGGTAATGAATGAGAGAAATTCCAATTAATGGCCGGAATAATGATCAGATTAGTACTGTTCACCTCATCTATAGTTACATGCGGATGGATGGAGAAAAGACCGTCGTCAACAGTTAATTTTTTTGATATTCCTACCAGTTGAATGATAAATACCGGCTCTTTTCCTTTACTTTTTAAATAATTGTTTACCCAGGAAAATGCCTTATAGGTCCCTACGATGCTTAACAGCTGGGCGTCACCTTCAGGTACAAGAATAGATATGTGCTTCATCATGATATAAATTTAAAAACAATTTTGCAAATACAATATAACTGTCCAAATCGCCCCCTAACAAAGTCTAAAATAGACAGTTAAAAGCATTGTTAAACACAATACCTTTGGTTAAACAAAATCTGAAATTATGAGAAACACCATTTATTGGATTGAAATCCCGGCAAAAAATTTTGAACGTGCAAAGAGTTTTTACGAAACGATCTTTAATATAACAATGAATTTAGTGCCTATGCCGAGAGGTAAATATGCAATATTTCCTCTTGACCCCGCAGCATTAGGCGCCGGAGGAGCTATTGTTGAAGGAAAAGGATATGAACCTTCGGAAAAAAGCGCTATCATTTATATGGATAGGGGCGATGACCTTGACGGCCCTCTTTCGAAAGTAGAGAAAGCCGGAGGAAAAATTCTTCTTCCTAAGACTAAAAATGGCGCCAACGGAGAATTTGGCTTTATTGCTCATTTTATAGATTCTGAAGGAAACAGAATGGGCCTTCATTCGAATATGTAAAAAAAATATTTAGAAATTAAACAAAAAGATAAAAAAATGAATCAACAAGATTATCAGGGCATTATCCTGGTGGATAATTCCCTAACAGCAGCTTTTGAAAGCATTGCAAGCGGTGTAAATGTATGGTGGGCCGAAAACTTTGAAGGTAGTTCACAAAACCTTGACGATGTATTTACCGTGCGTTTTGGTGAGACCTTCGTAACCTTTAAGGTCACTGAATTTATTCCGAATCAGAAAATTGAGTGGACAGTTATTGACTGCTATTTACATTGGCTCGCAGACAAAAAAGAATGGAACGATACCCGCATCCTTTTTGAATTTGAGCAAAAAGGCGAACAGGTTCAAATCGCCATGACCCATATTGGTTTGACTCCGGAAATAGAATGCTTTGAAACTTGCGTTAAAGGCTGGGACCAACACTTTAAAGGAAGTTTATATAAATTGTTAACGGAAGGAATGGGGCAGCTTAAATGAAGCTAATTCAAATCAGGAATGACAATTAATCAAATTTTAACATTTTTAAATAAAGGACCCCTTCCGCTGTTAAGCTTAATATTTAATTAAAATTTTCAAAATGAATCAACCAAGTTATCATAGCTCAATTACAGTAAATATTACCGCGCTCGCGGCTTTTGATGGCATTAGCCATGTTTCTGCCTGGTGGGCAAATCATGTAGAAGGGAGCTCACAAAAATTGAATGACGTTTTTACAGTTCGTTTCGGTAAAACTTTTGCCAACATTAAAATAACTGAGTTAGTTCCGGGCAAGAAAATTATCTGGTTGGTAGAGGATTGCTATATGGACCTGCTTAAAGACAAAAACGAATGGAAGGATACACAAATCATCTGGGATATTGAGGCTAAAAGTGATCAAACGATTGTAAGTATGACCCATCTCGGACTGGTACCCGAATTAGAATGCTTTAACGATTGCACCGGGGGCTGGAACTTTTATGTAGGTGAAAGTCTTTTTAATTTTTTGACCCGAAATAAGGGGCTTCCGGGAACAGGCATCAGGGCAACAATTGCAAACGGTAGCAGGATCTATGAAGGTACGTTATTTTCAAAAGAACAGTCTTTAACTGATTTTCCGAATGGCTACCTGCTCATAGACGTAAAGGAAACTAATGTTGAACGGGTCATTTCTGCCTATTCACTTAATATGTTAAATAAAGAGAATTTTGGTTCGCTGAAAGGCGACCATTATATGATCGTTGAAAATAAACCTTTATTTGAGAATATTCAGCCTTCTGAAGATCTTTTAGATACAATAAAGTAATTAAATTTAACGAAGACAATTATGACGACAATTATTAAAAATGAACGTGCTGTAGCCGATACCGAAATAGGAATGGTGCTTGCCACTGTGGATGTGGCTGCACCACCTGAACGCATCTTCCGTGCACTTACTGAACCCAAAGAAATTGAGCATTGGTGGGGTGATGACAACACTTACCACATGAGGGATTGGATCGCCGACTTTCGTGTGGGCGGTCAGTATACTGTAAACGTGGTAAACGCGGATGGCAGTGTCCGTCCGGCGAGCGGCAAGTTTCTTCAAATCGATTCCCCGGTTAAGCTATCGCATACCCGTAAATATTTATGGGAGTTCCCGGTGCTTGGCATGCGGGAAACAACGATTACATACCGCTTTGAACCGATTGCGGAAGGCACGCGGGTAATTGTGCGCCACGAGGGTTTTGAAGGTTGCCCTGATGCGGCTTATATGCATGCTGCGGGGTGGGAGAGGGTGCTCGTTTGGCTGGGGGACTATTTGAAATAACGATATAAGCCTTATTCGTCTCATCTATATCATGAAGATTATTCGGCTAAGGATAGGCAATAAGCCAGGAGCGTTCACCTTCATCTCGCGCATACACGAAACGTGAACATTTATTAATTGATGATAATCAATTACTTGCGCCCGTGATAAAAAAGTGAATTATCGATATCTGACTCTGAATTAGTGGATTGGATTTTTTTCTTACTGAATACTTATTTTGCCAAAAAAAGCAGCAAATAGCATAGTTTTTTGTGCCAGCTTGCCAGTCATTTGGGGATTTTAATCGCATATACCCGTTCACTATGTTCATATTTGAACATTAGTGTCAACTTATTTTAGGACAAGACAACGCAGTTAGCCCGGAAAAAACTTACAAAGTTTTTAAAATTCGTAAGTTTGTCCTAATTGTTCAATTTAAAATTCCATTGCGATACTTCTTCCACATAGGTTATCATGGCAAACGGTACAATGGCTGGCAAAAACACCCGGGGGCGGTTAGTGTGCAGCAGGTGTTGGAAACTGCTATCAGCAAACTGCTAAAAGAACAAGTTGCAATTATAGGTTGCGGCCGTACTGATGCCCTGGTACATGCCAGTCAGTACTTTTTTCATGTTGACATTGAGAAGGAGTGGGATTTCGACTTGTTTTTCAGGCTGAATAAAATATTGCCTGATGATATTGCCATTTTTGATATTATTTCCATGCAGGGCCAGCCCCATACAAGGTTTGATGCTGTAAAAAGAACGTACGATTATTTTATCCATACCTATAAAGATCCGTTCCTGGGCAACTATAGCTCACTTTATCCGGAGTACAACCTTGATCTGGATAAAATGAAAGCTGCTGTGGCATTGCTTCCACTTTATAATGATTATCGCGGCCTTTGCAAATGCCCGGACAGGATTGAACATACACTTTGTTATGTTTCGTCGGCCAACTTATTTATAGATAATAATGGCGACAGGTTAAGGTTTCAAATTACGGCTAACCGTTTTTTAAGTAAAATGATCAGGATTATAATGGGAAGGTTATTGGAGATTGGCAAAGGGCTAATGAGTGTCGACGAATTTGAGCACTACCTCATCCATAAAGAAACGCCTAAAATTATTATTCCAGCATACCCGCAAGGGCTTTATCTTTCAAAAGTCACTTATCCATACCTTGATATCCCGACAAGGACAACATTTTCAGCTATCCTTCAAAACAGCTTAGATACCGACTGGCAGGAAGTATAAAACTGATTTAAATGCAATACCTAAACTACGCCGTAAAAAGGGTAATTTTGCTGTCTTTGAGAATTTAAAACAAACGGATGGCGTGGTCAGAAAAATTAAAACTAAATAAACAATTAGTAAGGTCGATAACCGATGCAGGGTACCTGGCCCCAACAGCTATCCAGTTAAAAAGTCTATCGCGCATAATTGGCGGACAGGATTTAATTGCTGTCGGTCTTGACGGATGCGGTAAGACAACAACCTATATTCTGGCAGTTTTAAACCGTTTAAAACACACATCCGAAGGCGTACCCCACGTGTTGATCCTGGTACCGGATAAAGACCAGGTATTGGAAGTGATCAACCAGTTTGAATTATTAAATAAAAATAAACAGGTATTAATAGTTGGTTTATATAGCGCACCCGGCACTGAAAGTCAGATGAATGCATTGGCTGATGGAGCAGATATTGTAGTTGCCACTCCTGACAGGGCTCGGGCAATTTACTTAAAACTGGGCCTGAACCTGAATAAGATAGACCTACTAATTATAGATGATGCCGAACAAATAGTTAAACAAGGCCTTCAATTACCCGTAGCAGAACTCGCCAACAGCATTACCAAATGCCAGCACCTGGTTTTTACTACGGTGATACATGATAAGCTGAACAAAATGATTGCGCCGTTTATGAAAATGCCGGCTATAGTTGAGGTTGAAGATATTGCAGAAACAGAGTTGCAAACATATCCGCAGTTGCTATACCATGTACCGAATTTTGGTACAAAACTAAACCTGCTGAATTTATTTATGCAGGATGACGAGCTATTCACAAAGACTGTAGTGTTTGTAAATACCCGTCAAACTGCTGAAAAGATTTATAAAACACTTCAAAACCGTCAGAAAACCTCCGTTGCCTTATTAAGATCATGGTCTGTAGAATTTAACGGTTTTAAAGAAATCGATGATTTTAAGCAATCTCCTCAATCCAGCGTGCTGATCATTGCTAATGAAAATGTTGGGTCATCTGAACTCAACAAAATTCCCTTTTTAATACATTTTGAATTACCCGAAGAAAAGGAAATATTTATTGAACGTATAGTAAATAACAAACCTTCAAATGATGATGAAATCCTGGCTATAACCTTTACCACTGACCTGGAATTGAGTATGGTGAGAAAGGTAGAACAGGCGATAGGTCAAAAAATACCTGTTGCAGAGCTTCCTGAAGATTTGGTAGTTGAAAAAGAAAGGAAGGCTATTGAATCAGAAGAAAAACAATCTTCAAAAAAGGCTGCAGCTGCACCAATAGCAGGTGAGGCGTTCCATCAGAAAAAAGCCAGCAATTTAAAAACCTATAATTACGGTGCGGGAACAAAAGCTAAAATGACCAATAAAAAAAAGCATTAGTCTTTGGCAGGGTTCATGCTTCAACTAAATATTAACATACAAAGCTGGGGTACTTATATATAAATCTTCCACCTTTTTCCTGGCAGAGGGGGTTTTACGAAGGAATTTAAGACTTGATTTTATACTTGGGTCACTGATAAAACAGTTGATGCGGATGCGTTCGCCCAATTCTTTCCAGCCGTAATGGGTTACTAAAGCATTCAGTATCATTTCGAGTGTTTTGCCATGAAGAGGATCGTTTGACTGTTGTTGCATCATAATTCCCTCAAAAATAGGATAAATCGTAGAGACGCAGTGCATCACGTCCCTACGATGATATTCATTAAAGAAATTAAGCTTTTTCGAGGTATTCTTTCAGTGATGTGCCGATAATGTGAGTCCATCCTGCAGCAAAGCTTGTTCTTGCAAAATCAGGACTATCTGATGGGAAGGTTTCTAAACCGGCATGGGTTAGTTTTAACCGGGTTTTGTCGCCTTCGTCAAATAGTTCAAAAGTTACAAATGATTCACCTGGATAACCATCATATTTCCATGTATGGGTAAGTTTTTTGCCGGGTATAACTTCTGTTATTCTGCAGATATGTAAATATTGTTTTTCTTTCGTTCCTCCATAAAACCGAAATTCAAAACCGACTTCTGGTTTAAATTCTTCAAGGTCGAAGTACCATTGTTTCATTTTGTTTTTATCTGTGATCGCCTGCCATACTTTATCAGCCGGCGCATTATAAGTTCTTTCAATTACAAAAGGTTCTGTTTTAATTTCAGCTGTTTTCATAATGATTAATTTAGATGGTTAATTTATTTGAGTTTACTTATTATAATTCAATTGCCATGACACTCCAAACCTATCATTTAGCCAGACATATTTTTTGCTGAATGGATAGGCATTTAATGGCATAAGGACGCTCCCATTTTCTGACAGATTTATAAAAAGGTTTTCAATTTCAGCGTCAGAGTCACAATCGATATAAAGGGACATGGCCGGTGTAAAGGTAAATGCGTGTTTGGCGGGGCTGTCAATGCACATAAAAACCTGGCCGTTTAATGAAAAAGTGGCGTGCAGAACGGTTCCTTCAGCCCCACCTTCATTGGCTTTATAGCGGGTAATACTAATAGCCGAGGAATTCGGAAATACTGAAAAGTAAAAGTTCATGGCTTCCTCTGCCCGGCCATCAAACATTAAAAAGTTAGTGATCGTTTTCATAATTTATAATTAAAGTTTATTCTTCATTGTCTTGCTCAACAAAATCTTTTAATGCAGTGCCAATAAAATGTGTCCAGCCTTGTACAAAGTTTTGCTTTGCAAAATCAGGATGAATGTCACCACGAAAAGTTTCCAGGTTTTCATGTGTTAAAACTATCCGGGTTTGACCATCATCATCAAACAATTCGAAACTAACTAATGAATTACCCGGATAGCCGCCAAACTTCCATTCATAACTTATCTTTTTGCCAGGCACAACCTCAGTTATTTTCCATATGTGTGGAAATACTTTTTCGCCGTTCACAACGTCAAACCGCGTTTCAAAACCGACCTCAGGCTCGAATTCGGTAAGAGTAGGAAAGTACCACTGGCGCATTTTTTCAAGGTCGGTTATAGCTTCCCATACCTTTTCAATGGGCGCGTTATATACACGCTTAACAATAACTGGTTCATTTTTCATTTGGTTTATCTTTAGTTGATATTTTATTGTTTTCAGCATTTTCTTTATTAAGGAAATCGCCAAGCGCATCCAGTTTATTATTCCAGAATGATTTGTATTGTTCAACCCACTCGGACACTTCACTTAGCTTTTTAAAGTTGGCTTCACAATACCTGTCCCGTCCCTTTTGCCTGATGGTCAAAAGCCCGCATTGAGTAAGAATTTTTATATGTTTTGATATAGCAGGGCGGCTGATATCAAAATTATCAGCAACCGTATTCAGATTTAACGATTGATGAGCAATTAACCCAATAATCTCTCTCCTCGTTGGATCAGCAATTGCCTGGAAAACATCTCTGCGCATATAAATATATATTAGTAACCGAATGGTTACAAATATATATGAAACCATTCGGTTACGCAAATTTATTTGAAAAAATTGGTGAATTAAGCCCCCTCTAAATCTCCCCCGGTTGGGGAGACTTTAAAAGGCTTTTACTAGTACATGATATATATTTTTAAGATATAACTAAAAGTCCTCCCAACCGGGGAGGATTTAGGTGGGGCTTCAACCACTCACTTATTCAACCAATCAACTATTTCTCCGAAGGATTCTTTTTCCTGGCTATCAGTTTTTCAACCAGTTTTGCCAATCTTTCTGTTTTGGTTTTTTCTTGCTTTGCGGAGAGAATCCATACTACATACTCTTTTTTGTTAGTGAAGGATAGAGTTTGGTAATAGGCCAGTGCATTTGGTGATTGTTCTAAAATATTTTTCACATCTGGAGGCAATATGATCTGCCTGTTATTCAAATCAATAAAAGCAGCGTATTCATTTTTCTTTATCTCCTCGTTACCAAATTCCGAAACTTTTGACTGTCCTTCTTGCCTCAAACGTAGGGCAGTCCACTTTTCATTGATACTTGCTGTAGCAACGGGCCTTAAGCCATATTTTTTAGGTTTATCCCAACTACTCATCATTTCAAGGTCTGATGCCATACCCGAACTTTTTTTAGGATAGGTAATCCAAAAAATAGTGTCAGGTTTCAATAACGGAGCAATTATCTTTAAGCTTGCAGTAAGGTCTTTACTATCTTTTACAAATAACTGTACTCCGTCAAAATTTCCTTTTGGTTCAAATTTGGCTTCTGTGCCTTCTGGCAATGGATCCAACAATGCCGGGTAATTGTCTGGGGCATTATAAAATAGCCAGCATTTACCGGCTTTTATATGTAATTTTTTAGCAAGAGGACTCATAACTTTAGTCATGGTTTATAGTTCGTAGCAATAGCAAACAATATTTATATCTGAACCATGGAATTAAACTTCAGGTTTAGAGTAAAATTAAACAAATCCTTAGCCAACAGAATTTATAATAAAAATAAGAAAAGGAAATTATACGCGTAAGTTTGCCATATTGTATTTAATTAAGATTTTAACCATGGACTATGAACCATGAACGATGAACTACAGAGATATCGATACACGAAAAACGGCATATATATTTGAACTGGATGATGTATTATATCCTGAAAAAGATTATTTATACCAGGTTTACTACCTGTTTGCCAGCTTATTAGAATATACTGAACTTATTGATGCAAAAGAAACAACTAATTTATTAATTAATACGTATATATCGGAAGGTAAAGACTGTGTTTTTGATAAGATAAAACAAAAGTTTAATGTTAACGAAAAGTATCGGCAAAATTTAAATAACCTTTTAATAAATGCTAAACTCCCTTTAAAACTATTACTTTATAAAAATATGTTAAGTTTACTTCAGGAAATAGTTGTCGACAGAAAAAAAGTTTTTGTCGTGACCAACGGCAAACCGGAGCAACAATTAAATAAAATTAAACAAACAGAGTGGCATGGACTTGAACAATATTTAATAGTTTATTTTGCTGAAGAAACATTTCAAAAGCCTGAACCTGATGTAATAGATTTATTAATAAAAGACCACGGTTTACAAAGGAGGGATTTATTAATGATTGAAAATTCAGAAACCGACAGGCTATGTGCCGAAGCCTGCGGTATTGATTATGTTAATTCAAAAGAATTTTTAAACAATTAATTAATAATACCATAATTAAATAATTTACGTTACAAAAAACTAAGAAATATAAAATTAGCATGAAAAAAATATTTTACGTAATCATACTTTTTGTCGGTTTAATTTCAGCTTGTAAAAAGAGTAGCAGCAACAATAATAATAACCTAACAGGTCCATCAAAAGTTGGTACTACGCTCAACCTGATTCAGGATTCAGTTTATCTTTATGCAAAAGAAGATTATTTATGGTTTAATGCTTTACCAAATTATGCCACATTTAAGCCTCGTACATTTACAAATCCCAGTGATAAAACTGCATTAACAAATGAACTTAATGCATTATCACAGTACGCTATTAACCCGGCAACAAATTCGCCATATGAGTTTTATACTCCTTCTCCCGGTCAGGCAAAATACTCATTTATTGATGACGGAACTGAAACCGCAGCGTTAAATGGCACAAAAGGTGACTTTGGTTTTGATGTTCAATATAATAATATAAATGATCTTCGTATTGAGTTTGTTTATCCGGGTTCGCCTGCAGGGCTTGCAGGTTTAAAACGCAGCTATCAGATTACCAGCATAAATGGGAACACCAATTTATCTTACGATGCCAAAGGGTATGGATCAGGCACTAACACTAATTTAAATTATGTAAGTAACGCTGTTTATAACAGCGGCACAATTACAATGACATTGTTAGATGCTACCGGGAAAACAATTAACGCAAGTTTAAGTACTTCCAACTATACTGTAAATCCTGTATTAAAGGATACTGTATTTAATCAAGGAAACGGACATATAATTGGTTATGTTGTTTTTAACAGTTTTACATCCAGTGCCAATGCCACCCCATTATTAAATGCAGTATTTAGTAATTTTACTTCACAAGGGGTAACCGACCTGGTTGTTGATCTTCGTTATAATGGAGGTGGTTACGTTTCTACGGCAGAGTATTTAGCTAATTTGATAGTGCCAGCTTCAAAAAATGGTACGCTCATGTATAATACTTATTATAACAGTAACCTGGTAAGCGGAGCCGATCCGTTACTTAAAAACCAATGGCGAAAAGACCCGTCAGGCGGACCAGATTATAATTACGGACAGTTCGATTATTCTGTTGCCGGCAATGCTGTGAATTTTTCAAAAGCAGGTTCATTAAATGTAAGCCGCGTTTTCTTTATAATTACCGGTCAAACCGCATCGGCAAGTGAATTAACTATAAATAATTTACGTCCTGAAATGGATGTTCAGTTTGTTGGTGGAAAAAGCTATGGAAAACCTGTAGGTTTCTTTGACATTAATATAAATAAATACATTTTGTACACACCTGAGTTTTCAGTACAAAATTCTGCAGGACAAGGCGGATATTATGACGGATTTAATCCCGGAACCACAGGTTATCCTGGTGTAAATGATTTTGATGATCTTACCAAAGATTTTGGAGATCCAAACGAAGGTTTACTGGCTCATATTTTAACTTATGTAAGCACAGGTATTTATAGTGTACATACCCAGGGTACGCCTTCTATAAATAGTTTGAATGCAATGCAGAGATCTTTCTCTGTGCAGGAAGCAAATACTGCAGCGGTACATTTGAGTAGCATGAACGATCATAAATTAGTAGGCATGGTGGCAGACAGAAAATTGAAATTCAAAAAAGCTATAAATTAAGGTTAGGTTAAAGGTAAAAGGCGAAAGGTTTTAGAAGTTTTAACTTCCTTTACCTTTCGCCTTTTAACTTTAAATTTTTACCTTTCAGCTTTCGCCTTTTACCTTTCACCTCAGTCGACCAGTTCTCTTAAATCAACCGGTACAACTTTTGATATTCCGGGTTCAGCCATAGTTACGCCATATACAATATCTGTACTGGCGATGGTCCTTTTATTATGGGATATGATAATGAACTGCGAATCTTTTGAAAACACCCTTATGATGTTATTGAATTTATCAATGTTAGTATCATCAAGCGGTGCATCCACTTCATCAAAAATGCAAAATGGTGCAGGCTTTAACAGATAAAGCGAAAAAAGGATAGCTGTGGCAGTCAGTGTTTTTTCGCCGCCCGAAAGCTGGTTAATCGATAGCGGTCGTTTGCCCTTTGGTTTTGCAATTATATCTATATCCGACTCCAGGGGATGTTGCGGATCAGTAAGGATCAGGTCGCACGAATCTTCTTCATTAAATAACGAGCGAAATACTTTTATGAAATTTTCACGGACCAAAGTAAAGGAAGACATAAATTTCTCCTTGGCCGTATCATCAATTTCCTGAATCGTTGCTAATAAGGAGGCTTTTGCATCACTAAGATCTTTTTTCTGAGCCTGGATAAAGTTATACCGCTCGTTCATTTCGTTATAAGCTTCAACCGCCATTGGGTTGATAGCCCCAAAATCGTCCAGCTGTTTTTTTAGCTTTTCAGTTTTATCCCGTATTTCCTGTTCGTTTTCGCCCTGAACTATTTCAGTCTCGGGTAAATCATGGATATCAACACTAAACTCAACAGATAATCTTTCTTTCAGAGCATTTAACTCTAGTTTAAGATTATTCCGCTCATCCTTAATTTTATTTTCTATAGTTTCGGCATTATCTTTTTTTCGTCTTAATGTAGTAATTTCAGTTTCCGTAGTTGCTATTTTTCCGCGCCAATCATAATATTCCTGTTCTGCCTGCTGTGTTGCTTTTTCGAGTTCGTCTTTTTGATTGTACATTTCCTGTAAATCATCATCTGAATTATCCGCCATCATCAAATTTTCCTGTATGGCGGCTTTAACAATTTCAAGATCTGCCGTATTCTGAACTATCCGGCTATTAAGACTTTCCTGTTGAACGTCTCTATAATCCAGATCTTTAATTAAACCTGATACCTTGTTTTGTTGCTGATGAAAACGGATATTTTCCTGATTAAACTTATTCGACTCTATCGTCACCCGTTCATTCAGTTCATCAAAAATTTCTTGTTTATCTGCCAGTAAGTCATTTTGTATTTGTTTCTGAGTTTTTAACTCCTCAAGTTGTGGCAGTATATTATGCATTTCCTCTTTTATACTGCTTATTTTATTTGCAATATCATCTTTTCGGTTAAGGCTGTTTTCTATAAAATTACGGTATTGTTCCTGCCGGGTTTTAACTGTAATCAATTCAGTATTTAAAAGATTAAGTTCCTTTTGCTTCAGTTTTACTTCTTCGGTTTTACCGGATGACTTTAAGTCCGAAAGGTTGCTTTGTAAATCTCCAACTCTTGATTTTAAAGTGTTAACATTATCGTCAACTTCTTTAATCTCTTTAAAAAGATTATCAAGATTCTTTACACGACCTATACGCTTACCATCAAACAAGCCAATGGATCCACCCGACATTCTGAGCTTTGACTTATTAAACTTACCGTTTTTCCCAACTACGGTAACACCTTCGGGCAACTCTGCGCTATTAATATCTATCTCGCTGCCATCATTAACCAGATAAACATTAGCTAAAAGATGATCGCATAATTTCTGGTAACGTTTTTCAACTTCTACAACCTTCAACGCAAGTATTGTACCTGCCTTTTTTAAACTTTCCGATTCAATATGGGATTCATCAGTAGTAAATTTTTCACTATCAAAGTTCTTTAAAATAAAAAACCTGGCCCTGCCCTGTGCAGCATCGCTTAATAGATTAATGGCAGTTATAGCTTCCTCATATGAATCAACAATATAATGGTTAAGAACCGGCTCCAAAAAATTTTCAATAGCTACGCGAAAATCTTCCTGGCAAAATAGGATGTCACCTAAAAGAGGAGCTTTATTTGCCCATGTACTATTTTTCTTTAAAAAACGGATGGATTCAGGGAAGCCTTCCAGGTTATCAACCATACTTTTAGTAAGGTTGTATTCGTTTTGTTTCGAATCCAGTTTACGGCTTTCGCGGACAATAATTTCCTGTACTTCATTAATTTCGCCATCTGTTGATGTAATTTGTCCTTGCAGTTTAGTTTCAAATTCAGTTATTAATTGCAGATCATTTTCTGCCGATTCAAAACGAGCTTCTAACTCTTCAACAACCTGGTTAAAGTGAGACAGCTCAACTTCCTTATTTGAAGCATCCCCCATATTTCGTTCAGCCTCCTGTTCAAGGGCTTGCTGCTGAATTTGTAAGATGTCAATATCTTTCTCTGTTTTATATACCTGGTTTTGAAGCCGGGTATTAATATTGGCCAACTCACTCAATTCATTTTTTAATGACGATTGGTTTAAACGCAATTCGTCAACACTATCTTTTAACTCAGCCAGTTGCTCCTTAAGTGTTTCCAGTGTTTCTTCGTCCGTAGTTTTCTCTTCTGTTAAGCGCTTAATGTTATAAAGTACATGGTTCAGCTGGGTTTTATCGCGTTCTAATTCCTCCGTTAATCTGGCTTCTTTATCCTGTTGAAATTTTAATTGTTCGTTTTTAATCTTTTTTTCACTTTCATAAGCCCTTATTTTCGATACAAATTCATTTGTGGTCTTTTGTTGTACTGAAAGATTTTTTTCTTTGGTGATAAGATCAAGTTTTTGCTGTTGAACATTAGCTTCGAGATTATCGATCTGGCTTATTATACCTGATTTTTCTAATTTTTGCTTTTGTTCCTGATCTTCAATTTTGGCTAATGATTCGCTGAATGAAGCTATCCGGAAAGCGGCAAGCATTATACTCAGCGATTTATATTGCTCTTTAAGGCGATAATAGCGTTCTGTTTTTTTTGCCTGGCTTTCCAGCGTTTTAAGGTTCTTTTCTATTTCAAAAAGCAGGTCTTCGACACGCTCAAGGTCGGCTTCAGTATCTTTTAGTTTATTAAATGTTTGTTTTTTACGAAGTTTATATTTGGATATTCCTGATGCTTCCTCAAATAAATTACGGCGCGAACCTTCTTTATTCGTAATGATCTCATCAATCATCTTCAACTCAATTATTGAGTAAGAATCTGCGCCGATGCCGGTATCCAAAAAAAGATCGGTAATATCTTTTAGCCTGCATTGAACATCGTTAAGGCGATATTCACTCTCCCCTGTACGGTAAAGCTTTCTGGTTAAAGTAACCTGTGAAAAATCGGTTGGCAGTATATTTTTAGTATTGTCAAAAGTGAGGGACACTTCGGCCAGGTTAGCCGCTTTACGGCTTTTAGTACCGTTAAATATCACGTTATCCATTTTTTCCGAGCGAAGCATGCGCGTACTTTGTTCACCAAGCACCCATCGGATAGAATCAACCACGTTTGATTTTCCGCAGCCATTTGGACCCACAATTGCCGTTACTCCCTCATTGAAATTTATGGTGATTTTATCGCCAAAACTCTTAAACCCTTTAATTTCTAACTTTGTAAGTTGCATTTATTCTTAACTGTTACTGAAAGAATTCAACCCTTCAAAGTAATCATAAAAAAATCATTTTTTTAAACTTTATTTAATGTTAAGTAAAGGTTTAATGATTTTCAAAGTTGTTATTTAAGCTCCTTTACATTAGCCTTTTGTAATTTATTTTCTTTTATCCCTTTTACTTTTTTTAAAACATTTGGCCGCTTTAACACATTTAACTCAATATGAAAATAGCAGTATTTGGAGCAAAGGGGCGAATAGGTAGCCGTATAGTTAATGAAGCCCTAAACCGGGGACATCAAGTTACTGCAATTGTTAGGCACCCCGAAGAATATACTGAAGAAAGGTCCCATTTAAAAGTGGCTAAAGGCGACTTATTTAAAACACAAGATGTAGAAGCCAGTACATTTGATCACGATGCGGTTGTTTGCGCTTATAACTACACACATGGAGCACAGCCATCAACTATTGCAGAAATTACCGTGCCGCTGTTAAATGGATTAAAACAAGCCCATGTAAAAAGGCTCATCGTAGTTGGAGGAGCCGGAAGTCTTGAAGTATCGCCGGGTGTTCAACTGGTTGATACACCTGGTTTTCCTCCTGATTATAGACCCGCAGCGCTAGCGCACCGCGAAGCATTAAAGCTTTACAAACAGGAAAAAGATATTGAATGGACATACGTAAGCCCGGCAGCAGAAATGGCCCCCGGTGAAAGGACAGGAAATTATCGCACTGGTACCGATCAATTATTAATAGATGCCAAGGGGCGAAGCTTTATATCAATGGAAGATTATGCTGTAGCTGTATTAGATGAAATTGAAAACCCTAAGCATGTAAGGGAGAGGTTTACAGTGGCTTATTAAGAAGGTAAAAGGATAAAGGTGAAAGCCGAAAGGTATTTAACGTCGAAAGCCTTTCAGCCTTAACCTTTCGCCTTTCATCTAAACAAATATTTCGCCTTTTAAATAAGTAACTGCATTGCCGCTTATTAATACCCGGTCACCTTTTAATTCACACCAAAGTTCGCCTTTGCGGGATGATAATTGATAGGCATGCAATTTGTTTTTTCCAAGTTTTTCTGCCCAGTAGGGTATAAGATTGCAATGTGCCGAACCGGTTACAGGATCTTCCGGTATCCCTGCACCAGGAGCAAAAAATCGGGAAACAAAGTCAGTTTCTTTACCAGGCGCAGTAACAATTACACCAACAGTATCCATTTTTGACAGTGCAAAAAAATCGGGCGAAATATCTCTTATATCATTTTCCGATTCATAGACCAATAAATAATCTCTTGAGCGCAAAACTTCCAAGGGCTGTTTTTCGCTTAATGCTTCTGCTAACCCAATAGGTAATTCAATATTTATTGCAGGCCGTGATGGAAAATCCATTGTGTATTTATCGCCATCTTTTTTTACAATGAGCACACCGGCTTTTACAGTTTCAAAATGTATAGCATCCTGTTGGTATCCTAATTCAGTGAAAAGAATATGTGCCGAAGCAAGGGTAGCATGTCCGCAAAGATCTATTTCATATTCAGGTGTAAACCATCGTAATTTATACCCTGTTTTAT
Organism: Mucilaginibacter sp.; assembly: GCA_028288305.1. Taxonomy (GTDB): domain Bacteria; phylum Bacteroidota; class Bacteroidia; order Sphingobacteriales; family Sphingobacteriaceae; genus Mucilaginibacter. The sequence continues at coordinate 106,430 of JAQBOA010000041.1, read as the reverse complement.
TTTTAACAAAGAAAGCGGTTTCAGCAAGGTTATTTTCTATGGCAATTTTTTGCATGATTTCGTCGGGCAGCCATTCGTTAAGCGGGCAAATAGCAGCCGGATTACCACCAAAAAGCTTATCGGTAAAAGCATCAGCCTGGTATATAGGAATATTCATAAAATTCTTTTTATAGATAGATAAAAGCTAAGAGTGAAAGATAAAAGGTTTTTTTTAAAACCGGAAATTAATACGAAATTGATACATTTCGTATGATCATAATCACTTCATTAGATTAAATCAGATTGCACATAAAATTCGACAACTATTAAGAATTGTCAAATTTATACATCCGGAAAATTGGGAATTTGTTATCCTAAATAAGACTTCAGAATTTTGCTTCGTGAAGTATGACGCAGCCTTTGAAGCGCTTTATCTTTAATTTGTCTTACCCGTTCACGTGTTAAGTTAAATTTTTCGCCTATTTCTTCTAACGAAAGTGGATGGTTGGTACCTAAACCAAAAAACAATACAATAATTTCGCGTTCGCGCTCTGTAAGGGTAGAAAGGGAGCGTTTTATTTCTTCAGATAAAGATTCATTGATCAATATCGAATCGGTATTTGGCTCCTGGTTTTCCAGTACATCCAATAAGGTATTTTCTTCGCCCTGTACAAACGGCGCATCCATAGATACGTGACGACCAGAGTTACTTAACGTATCAGAAATTTTATCAACGGTAGTTTCCAGCATGTCAGCCAGTTCTTCCGGTGAAGGTTCACGTTCAAATTCTTGTTCAAGTTTGGAAAACGCTTTGCTGATTTTGCTTAATGAACCTACCTGGTTTAATGGTAAACGCACAATACGCGATTGTTCAGCAATAGCCTGTAAAATGGATTGACGTATCCACCAAACAGCATATGATATAAATTTAAACCCCTTGGTTTCGTCAAAACGCTTAGCCGCTTTAATTAAACCTAAATTACCTTCATTTATTAAATCACCAAGAGTTAAACCCTGGTTTTGATATTGTTTTGCAACAGAAACTACAAAGCGAAGGTTTGTTTTGGTTAAACGTTCTAATGCAGCCTGATCACCTTCTCTTATCTTTTGAGCTAATATTACTTCTTCTTCGGCAGTTATCAGATCAACCTTACCAATTTCGTGTAGATATTTATCGAGCGATTGTGATTCACGATTGGTAATAGACTGAGTTATTTTGAGTTGTCTCATTTAATTTATTAACCTCGATTCTTTTTTTTAAATAGAACGTGCAAAGGTACAAATTTGTTATTAAATTTTTAAACCTAACTATTTATTTACAAAAAAATTATACATTATAAACCGTTATGAAAGTTTGCAGTTTTTAGTGGGCTTTTGCAATTTTTTACTACCTATTGTCTACTACTAACTGCATACTGCAATCTTGCCCACCGCTACTACCATTTATCTACAATTCACTCAACTTAAATGTTTTATTACACCTAACTCCTTTTTCTGTTTGCTGCAAAGTACAACATTCATTTAACGGATCGTGTTCAAGAAATAAAATATATTCTTTTTCCATTGCTTCACTTAAAAAAGTTTTCTTTTCGTTTAATGTTTGTAAGGGAAACATATCATAAGCCATCACGTATGGCAGTGGAATATGGCCTACAGACGGCAGCAGATCGGCCATGTATAAAATTTGCCTGTTTTTATAATTAATTAACGGAAGCATCATAGCCTCAGTATGCCCATATACAAACCGGATATTGATGTTGTTTGTAAATTTAACGCCATCGTTTACCGGGATAAATTTTAATTTTCCGCTTTCTTCAATTGGCATTATATTTTCTTTTAAAAATGATGCTTTTTCCCGTTCATTTGGGTTAACTGCCCAATCCCAATGTTTTTTGTTACTCCAGTAAACCGCATTTTTAAATGCCGGAACAAGTTTTTCATTCTCCCGAACAATAGCGCCCCCAACATGGTCAAAATGCAGGTGTGTTAAAAATACATCGGTAATATCATCCCTGTGAAAGCCAAGTGCAGCTAACGAATTGTCCAAACTTGCTGAACCATGCAAATAATAATGACTGAAAAATTTTTGATCCTGTTTGTATCCAATACCTGTATCAATTAATATTAGTCTTTTTTCATCTTCTATCAGTAAGCAGCGCATAGCCCAGGTACATAAATTGTTTTCATCAGCCGGGTTGGTTTTATTCCATATGGTTTTAGGCACTACGCCAAACATGGCCCCTCCATCCAATTTAAAAAAACCAGTATCAATAGTATATAAATTCATTTTATTTCACAGTTCCTATTTGTACATAATGAAGTTAGCCAGCTTAATTAAGTTAAGTTTTAACTGGCTGCAAACTTATAATTTTACTCACTAATCTTAGTCTCCAAATTATATACTTTCCTGCTTTTAATATTAAACAAATTTTCAATTAGAAAATATAGGTATATTTATTTAAACTTAAATTATAATCAATGGACTTTTCACACATTAATTGGCTGGCTGTCATTGCAGCAGGGGTATCTGCATTTTTAGTAGGTGGTATCTGGTATTCAAAGATGTTGTTTGCCGATGCTTGGATGACAGACAGTAAATTAAATATCGATGAAATAAAATCATCAAGTATGGGTAAAACATTTGGCTTTACTGCACTTTTCTCGCTCATTATGGCTGCAAACCTGGCTATTTTTCTATCGGGTCCTAAAACAGAGGTTGCCTGGGGAGCTGAGGCAGGTTTCCTCGCAGGTATATGGACTTTTTGTGCAATTGCAATTCACAGCCTGTTTGAACTTAGAAGCTGGAGACACATCTTTATTAACGGTGGTTACAGTGTGGTTTCATTAACGTTAATGGGGGCCATTATTGGTTTGTGGCGATAGATCAATAACAACGCAAATTATTCAACAATAAATACGAATATAATTTACTTATTAAGTATATGTACTTGAATTAATATACATATTAATTCCTTATGATTAAACTTAAGTATTTTGCAGATGTCATAACTATAAATAGGGACATTGCGTATTAATAATATTTATTATGAAAAAAATATTTTACCTGGGATTTATAACAGTAGGTTTTTTAGCTGGCTGTACACCAATTATATATAGTTATGACTCACAACCAGCTGGCAGTCAGCCACAACGGGTTTATACTGAGCCGCCGCAACAAGTTTATACCGAGCCACCTCCACAAACTGACCAGGTATTTTATGATGAACTTAGCCCCTATGGCCAATGGATAGATTATCCGGATTACGGCTATGTTTGGCAGCCAAATGTTGGTGCGGATTTCAGACCTTATGCAACCAACGGGCAATGGGTTTATAGTGATTATGGATGGACCTGGGCATCGGATTATAGCTGGGGTTGGGCTCCGTTTCATTATGGAAGGTGGTTTTATGATGATTATAACGGTTGGATGTGGATGCCCGGCCAACAATGGGCGCCTGCATGGGTTACATGGAGTCAATCAGGCGATTACTATGGATGGGCTCCTGTTCCGCCACGTGTAAACATCAATAGTGGGTGGAGACCTCACAATGAAGATTGGAATTTTGTTTCGGCCAGGAATATTAGCGACAGGCATGTAAACAATTATGTAGTTAGAAACAATGTAACCGTTATTAATAACACTGTAATTATAAACAACGTTAATAGCAACACCTACAATATCAATTCTAATAGCAGAAATGCGGTTATATACAATAGGGGGCCGCGGGTAAGCGATGTTGAAAATGCGGGTAATGTTAGAATTCAGCAATATAAAATTAACGAAAATACAAGGCCGGGCCAATCATTATCTAATAACCAGCTAACGGTATACAGACCTGTTATAAATACTACACCCCAGGTTAATACCAGACCTGCTCCTAGAAATGTTGTAACTTACAGGCAAAATAGCATTCAGAACCAGCCAAGTCAGAGACCAGGCAACGGACAGGGTAATTACCAAAATCCTAATATTCCGCAGAATCAGCCAAATCAAAGGCAAGATAATGTACAGGGTAAAAATCCTAATTCAAACCAGCCGCAGAACCAGCCAAATCAAAGACCAGGAAACGGACAGGGTAATTATCAAAATCCTAATATTCCACAGAACCAGCCGAATCAGAGGCCCGGTACCGGACAGTTTAATAATCCTAATCCAAACCAGCCGCAGAACCAACCAAATCAGACACAGGGTAGCGATAGGAATAATAATCAGAATCCAAACATTCCGCAAAACCAGCAAAATCAGCGGCCAGGAAACGGACAGGGCAATTACCCAAATCCAAACCAACCGCAGAACCAGCCGAATCAAAGACCGGGTTACGATAAGTTTAATAATCCAAATCCAAATCAACCAAGTCAAGGGACCGGCAATGGACAGGTTAATAATCCTAATCCAAATCAGCTTCAGAATCAACCAATTCAAAGGCCCGGTTATGAAAAATTTAATCAACAAAATCCGAATCAACAAAATCAACCAAACCAAAGGCCAGGAAATGGACAGGATAATAATCCCAATCCAAACCAGCCTCAGAATCAGCCCAATCAGCGACCGGGAAATGGACAGTTTAATAATCCTAATATAACCCAACCTCAAAATCAGCAGAATCAAAGACAAGGTAATGGACAGGTAATTAACCAAAGTCCCAACATACAGCAGAACCAACCCAATCAGAGGCCAGGAAACAATCAAAATCCAAATCCTCAGTTTAGGCCTGCTATTATTATGAACCAAAGGCCTGTTCAGCCACAGCCAAATCCTCAAAGAATAAATAGACCGAACAATAATCAACAGCCGCCTAAAAAACAACCAGACCCACCGGTAGTTAAACCCGAAAAAAAGGATAATTAAAAAACAAAATCTTTAGTCATAAGTCAAAATTAAATGACTTATGACTAAAGATTTTTATGACAGTTTGATTCATTAGAATTATGCTCAATGATGATAAGCTCTTCATTGTTTAATTATTTTTTTTGTTTCATCCGGACTAATATTTCATGCACAGCACCGTCAACTAAATGCAACAAATTCGTGATCAGACGCAAAACGTAGTGCGATAAGCCAACCCATGGTGATCCTTCAATCTGCTGGGTTATAGGTAAGTATAAGATGCATTAGGATTTTTACGAACTTTAAAGGGAATGATTAGCGCAATTTTTGTTCTACATGGTTTAATTTTTATAGCAATATGCAAACATTTGAACCGTTGATTATATGATTTGAAAATTCATCAGAATTAAATCTGAACAATTAATAACAAATGGTGTTACAATTAATCAATCAATTTATTATGACAAACACAGCAATTTCATTAAGAAATGCCTTACAAATAGGCAACGACCTTACTGTAAACAGAATGGGTTTTGGCGCGATGCGTATTACAGGTAAAGGCATATGGGGACCTCCTAAAGATGAGGATGAAGCCATCAGAGTGTTAAAGCGTGCAATAGAATTGGGTGTGAATTTTATTGATACTGCAGATAGTTATGGACCATACATTTCGGAAGAATTGATAGCAAAAGCGCTTTATCCATATCCTGCCGATCTTGTAATTGGAACAAAGGGCGGATTGTTGCGCACAGGGCCTGACCAATGGCCGATAAATGCCCATCCTGATCATTTAAAAGAAGCACTTGAGGGAAGTTTAAAGCGTTTAAAACTGGAACAGATAGATCTTTATCAATTGCACCGCATTGATCCGAATGTCCCTGCTGAAAAAAGCTTTGAGTTTTTAAAGAATGCACAAAATCAAGGCTTAATCAAACATATCGGCCTTTCAGAAGTGGATGTAGATGCAATAAAAAAAGCGCAGGAATTTTTTGAAGTAGTATCGGTGCAAAATATGTACAGTGTTGACAACAGGAAATGGGAGCCTGTATTACAATATTGCAAAGCACATAATATTGTTTTTATACCATGGTTTCCCCTTAATGCAGGTAATGTGGCAAGCCAGGACAAATTAAGACAGATAGCTGAAAAATATAATGCTACAGTGCACCAGGTAGCTCTAAGCTGGTTACTGAACCATGCTGATAATATTTTACTTATACCGGGAACGTCAAGTGTTGCACATTTAGAAGAAAATGTACAGGCAGCTGCATTGGAGCTTAATGAAAGTGATATTAATGAGCTGAATAGCATAGCAGCGCAATAAACTATTTATAGTTTGAATAATTATGGTTTAATGGATTGATTACAAGTTGTTTAACTCAGTCCATTAAACCTTTTGCGTTTAAAATGATCGATGTAACAAATACATAGATAAAAACGTAAAAAAATTATGAAAACAATTAAATTATCAATCGTATCCATGCTGTTGCTATGTGCAGTAGCTTGTAAAAAAACAAACAACACCACGTCAGATACCGGTAATATTTCAAACTCAGATGCTGCTGATCTGATAGCAAGTTCAATTTCTCTTAATTCAGATGGTGTTGCAGCTGTTTCAAATGATGCAACTAATGTTGGCACCTCTCTTTCTACCGGTTCTATAGGTACTGCTCCTCATTCTGGATTTAATTCTTTAGATGCAACAACAGTTTATTCATCAAAGTCAAACGCAACCCTTGCCTGCGGAACAACAGTTTCAGACACCATTTCCCGTCAAAGCCCTACCACCTCATCAGTTAGCTACAGTTACAATTTAGCCTATAACTTTACTTTGAATTGTAATAATAATGTTCCCAACGATCTTTCGAGCATACTAACTTACAGCGGCAATTATAGCGGACCAAATTGGTCATCCACTAATGCTGGCAGCTCAAATTTTACAGTGACCGGCATAGCACCTCAAGCACTTAATTTTGTTTTAAATGGAGAGTACAAGCGCAGTGGTACGTTTCAATCAAAAATTGATACTGCAAAACATGGTACTCAAAGTATTGATATTGTTGTTAATGCGCTTACTCTTTTAAAACCTGCACGTACTATTGTAAGCGGTACAGCTACAATTACTGTAAGCGGCAATGTCCCTAAAAAAGGTAATTTCACTTATACCGGTACTTTAGTATTTAACAATGATAATACTGCAACTTTAACACTAAACGGAACTGCATATACTGTAAATATTACTACCGGCTTAAAAGTTAAAAAAGGTTAATATATCACATTATAAAATTTTAAAGGCTAAAAACATAACTTAAAATTTACTTTTAACATAACAAAACAGCCCGGATAGAAAATCTGCCGGGCTGTTTTGTGATTGGTTATTTAAAAGAAAATTATTTATTTAACATCCGCGACCCTGAATGGCTTTATATCTACAGATTCCCAAATTTTTTGAGTAATGTAAGGTTCACTTTGTTTCCAGCTATCAAGGGCGTCTTCAGTTTCAAACTGGAGAAGCATCACTGTACCTATCATTTTTTCTTCATCGTTTAATATTGCACCGCCTACAATATAATTTCCTTTTTCCTTTAGCTCTTTAACGCCATCCAAATGATGCGGGCGCACATTCATGCGTCGTTGTAAAGCTCCGGTATCTGTATAATCGTATGCCGTAATTAAATATTGGTTCATTTTCAATTCTTGAATTATTGAATTAAACAGGTTGAAAATTATTTTGTTTGATTAATAATACAAGAAAATATCAATAATAAATGTGAGTCTTACATTTTTTACAATATTTGCTCTTTATACCAATAATAACAAATGAAGAACTCTTTACACAAGGAATTTAAAAAAATATTTAACAAAGAAGCTCAAAAGGTCTATTTTTCACCTGGTCGTGTAAACCTTATTGGCGAACATATTGATTATAACGGTGGATTAGTGATGCCTTGTGCGATTACTTTTGGTACCTACCTGCTCATTGCGCCAAATGAAGATAATGTTTTTAGGTTCAGAAGTTTAAATTTTGAAGATAAGTTAGACATTCCTTTACAAGAAGATTATGTAAAAATAAATACAAACTGGTTTAATTACCCGCTTGGCATTATTAATTTTTTTTTAAAGGACGGGCACAAGGTTAAAGGATTTGATATACTTTTTTATGGAGATATTCCAATAAGTTCTGGTTTATCGTCATCGGCATCTATAGAGGTGGCTACTGCTTTTGCAATAAATGAACTAATGGAAAGTGGCTACTCAAAGCTTGACCTGGTAAAGCTATCAAAATCAGTTGAAAATAATTTTATAGGGGTAAACAGCGGAATAATGGACCAGTTTGCTGTAACCTTTGGCGAGAAGAACAAGGCACTGATGTTGAATTGTGACACACTTAAATACAAAGCTGTAGATAGCAACCTGGGGGATTATATTTTAGCTATTATAAATACCAATAAACCACGCAAACTGGCCGAATCAAAATATAATGAGCGGGTGCAGGAATGCCAGGCTGCATTAAAAGCACTGCAGCAGGAACTGAATATTAAAAATCTTTGCGATATTGATTCAGATACATTTAAAAAACATAGCTATTTAATTAAAGATCAGGTAATATTTAAACGTGCCAGGCATGTTATTGAAGAAAATGACCGCGTAAAATTAGCTGCAATTGCTCTTAGTCAAAATAATCTTGTTGAATTTGGCCGACTGATGTATGCCTCACATGATTCCCTGCGGGATTTATATGAAGTTAGCGGTAAAGAATTGGACGCAATAGAAGAATATAGTAAAACAGACTCCGATGTTGCCGGCGCCCGTATGACCGGAGCCGGATTTGGCGGTTGTGCTATTGCTCTGGTTAAAGAAGATGCTTTTGATAATTTCAGTCAAAAAGTTATTAGATATTATACCAATAAAATTGGCTATGCCCCGACAGTTTATCGTTCATTGATAGGTGATGGGGTAGGGGAATTGATTGTAAAATAGAAATTAGGGTCAAAAAAAATGTCATTTCGACGAGGAACGAAGAGAAAACCTAAACGCGTTACATAGTCCATTATGCAGAACGTTTAAGTTTTCTCCCTGCGGTCGAAATGACATATTTTTTAATTAGGTTAAGTATGCGAAAACTAAAACTTGAAGAATTAAACCGTGCAACAATAGCTGAATTTAAAGCGGGGAAAAAAATGCCTGTGGCAGTGGTTTTGGATAATGTGCGAAGTATGCATAATATAGGTTCTATATTTCGTACGGCTGATGGCTTCGCCGTTGAACAGATTTGCCTTTGTGGCATTACTGCCCAACCTCCTCACCGTGAAATTGAAAAAACAGCGCTTGGTGCTACCCAATCAATTAACTGGACTTATTATCCTGATCCGATGAGGGCTGTAGAACAGTTGCGTAATGATGGGTACCGCATAGTTGCAGTTGAACAAGCAGAAAGCAGCATTATGCTAAATAAGTTTAATCCGGTAGAAGGAGAAAAATACGCACTCGTATTTGGCAACGAAGTAAACGGTGTAAGTGAAGAAGTGATGAAAAATATAGATGCTTGTATTGAAATCCCGCAATTTGGCACCAAACACTCATTTAATATAGTAGTCTCGGCAGGTATTGTTTTATGGGATTTGTTTTCAAAGATGATGGTTTGATTTTATGATTTACGAATTTAGATTTACGATTTCTATTTATAAAAACATATTCTGGAAATCGTAAATCTAAAATCTCAATTCGTAATTCTATAAGTGTATACACTCTCCATAAGCATCGGCAGCGGCTTCCATTACTGCTTCACTCATGGTTGGATGCGGATGAACTGATTTTATGATCTCATGTCCTGTTGCTTCCAGTTTACGTGCAGTAACAATTTCAGCCAGCATTTCAGTAACATTGTGGCCAAGCATGTGTGCACCTAAAAATTCACCGTATTTGGCATCGAAAATTACTTTTACAAAACCATCTTTAGCCCCGGCAGCGCTGGCTTTGCCTGATGCTGAGAAAGGAAATTTTCCAACTTTAATCTCATAGCCAGCCTCTTTAGCTGCTTTTTCGGTATAACCAACCGAAGCAACTTCTGGCGAACAATAAGTACATCCTGGTATGTTGTTATAATTTAGTGGTTCAGGATTTAGCCCTGCAATCTTTTCAACACAAATAATCCCTTCTGCCGAAGCAACATGGGCAAGCGATTGTCCTTTAACGATATCACCTATTGCAAAAACGCCTTCAACATTTGTGCGGTAAAAATCATCAACCAAAACTTTGCCCTTATCAGTTTTTACACCATTTTCTTCAAGTCCGATTCCTTCAATATTAGTAGAAATGCCTACAGCAGATAAAACTATCTCCGCTTCAAGCACTTCATTACCACTAGCAGTTTTTACATTCACCTTACATAGTTCACCATTTGTATCAACTGATTCAACAGTTGAAGAAGTCATGATATTTATACCTTGTTTTTTAAGAATCCGTCCAAGTTGTTTTGAAATTTCTTCGTCTTCGAGAGGTACTATGTTATCTAGAAATTCAACCACAGTTACTTTGGTGCCAATTGAGTTATATAAATAAGCGAATTCAATACCTATGGCCCCCGACCCAACTACAACCATTGAGGCAGGTTTTTTGGGCAATATCATAGCCTCACGGTAACCTATTACTTTTCTTTTATCCTGTTTAAGGTTAGGTAACTCGCGCGAGCGGCCTCCTGTTGCAAGGATAATATTTTTTGCAGTGATTTCCTGTTTGCCACCATTTTGAGCTGATACTTCAACCGTGTTTTTACTTTTCAGTTTTCCTGTACCGATAATTACATCGATCTTATTTTTTTTCATCAAAAACTGAACGCCTTTGCTCATCCCATCGGCAACTACACGGCTTCTTTTTATCATTACTTCAAAATCTACTTCACTACTGCCTACTTTTATGCCATAATCTGCTGCGTGATTGATATATTCAAATACTTCAGCACTTTTTAACAATGCTTTAGTGGGAATACATCCCCAATTAAGGCAAATGCCTCCCAGGGATTCTTTTTCAATTATAGCAGTTTTTAAACCCAACTGTGAAGCGCGGATAGCAGCTACATAACCCCCCGGCCCGGAACCTATAACAATTAAATCGTAGTTCATTTTTTGATATATGTTGTTTATTTAAATGATCGTATATTTTTTGATTTTACAAAGCTGGCTTATTTTCTACCACTAAGGTTAAGTACTTTATGAGTTATAAAGCTTCTTATTCAGTTTATGAATTTTTGCAATGCATGAGCTTTGATTTTGGCAAATCTAATCAAAAGGTACCAAATGAAAAAATTAACACTTTCGTGGTTTAATACTGCCTATTTCTAACCATATCCAAAAACAATTAATATTAAGTTAATGGTTGCTTTACAACTATTGTAATATGCAATCGCTTTCGTTATGATTATTTGTGATCTTATCATAAAAATGTTGATAAATACTAAACAATTGTTAATGGTAGCTTAATATTGGTAAAAAAGCTGTTACATATATTTGCCTCTAAATTAATTCATTAAACATTCAACTAATAGAACAAGTATGAGGAAGCATTTACTTTTATTAATTTTTTTCATTTCATCTTTAAACCTGGTATTTGGGCAGGTTACAACAACCAGTAGTATTTCTGGAAGTATTGTCGATGAAAAAAGCCAAACTTTACCCGGTGTCACTATCGTGGCCACACATACGCCAACCGGAACAAATTATTCCACTGTTAGCCGTGCCGACGGCAGGTATAACTTAGCTAATTTACGTGTTGGAGGTCCTTATGTGATAAAGTTTAGTTTCATTGGTTTTAATACTTATACCGAAGAAAACTTAACATTAACATTAGGTCAGGATTCTAAACTATCCGTTAAGCTTGAACCAAATAACACTCAATTAAAGGAAGTAACAGTAAGCGGAACACAAAACAAGGTGATCAATAATTCCAGGACTGGGTCACAAGAAATTATAACCCGATCTCAAATTGATCGTTTACCAACAATTAGCCGTTCAATTTATGATTATACCAAATTAACACCATCTGCAAATGGCCGTTCATTTGGCGGCCGCAATGATTCATATAATAGCTTAACGGTTGATGGTGCTTTATTTAACAACTCGTTTGGTTTATCAAGTACTTTGGGTGGTCAAACTAACTCACAACCAATATCCTTAGATGCAATAGAGCAAATACAGGTAGCGGTTTCTCCCTTTGACGTTACCTTAGGCAGGTTTGCCGGTACTGGTATAAATACGGTAACTAAATCGGGTACAAACGAATTTAAAGGTAGTGTTTACTATTATAAGCGCACTACCGGCCTTCAAGGTTCACATGTCGGTGCTATTGAGGTAGCAAAAGCCCCGATTGATTATAATCAGCGTGGTATCAATTTAGGCGGCCCGATAATTAAAAATAAATTATTTCTGTTTGTTTCAGGTGAGCAGGAAAGAATTAAAGATCCGGCAACTAATTATACGGCTTTGCGCCCTGGACAAACGGCAGGTGGCACGGTTTCTCAGGCAAGTTACGGCGCACTTGATTCATTGCGGACATTTCTAAAATCAAAGTACAATTATGATGCAGGACCTTTTGAGAACTATCAATTACGTACACAATCAGACAAAATCACTGCTAAGTTAGACTGGAACATTGACGATAAAAACACATTATCTATCAAATATTTTTATTTGAAATCACTTAGGGATGTTTATCCAAGTAATTCAGGCTCACCTAATGGAGGCCGTCAGCCAAGTGCATTTACATTGCCTTTCTTTTCATCTTACTATACCATTAATAATAACTTTAATATTGGTATAGCAGAATTAAACTCCAGGATCAGCAGCAGCGTAGCAAATAAATTAACTTTAGGTTATCAGGCGCTACGCGATTTTCGTACATCTCCCGGAAGCACTGCCTTTCCATTGGTTGATATTCAAAACGGATCGGCAACTGCTAAGGATTTAACAGCATTTGGTTATGAGCCATTTACTGCAAATAACGTATTAAACACAGATATTTATCAGCTTTCTGACAACTTGACTATTTACAAAGGTAACCATGAAATAAACCTGGGTACATCAAATGAAATAGATCAATTTAAAAATGGTTTTGCCCCTAACTATAATGGTGCATACGTATTTTCAAGTCTGGCTGATTTTTATAACTCTGCAAATAATGGTTTGCCTCTTGCTAATAAATATTCTTACCGTTATTCAGCACTTCCTGATGGATCATTCCCATTTGCTAAAATTAATGCGGTCACGGTAGGTTTATTTGCCCAGGATAAATGGCAGGTAACAGACCGTTTTAAATTAACTTACGGATTAAGGGCGGATGTTCCATTTTATAGTGTTAGTACTCAGCAAAACCCTTACGTATTAGCACTTACGTTTAGAAACGGAGTTAAAATTGATGAATCTAAATTTCCTAAAACAAAGATACAACTTTCTCCGCGTGTAGGCTTTAATTGGGATGTTTACGGAGACGCAACTACCCAGGTGCGTGGTGGTTTAGGTATATTTACCGGCCCAACCCCTTATGTATGGGTATCTAACCAGGCCAGTAACAATGGTGTTCAATTTGGTTCCTATACTTTACAGCCCGGCAAGGCTGGTATACTTCAAAGTGACCCCCGCTTAGCATTTAATCCTGATCCTAATGCTAACCGCCCGGCACCAGGTTCTGGCGCTGCTAATACACAGTATAACTTAGCGGTGGTTGATAACAATTTTAAAAATCCTAAAAACTTTCGTGGTGATATCGCTTTAGATCAAAAACTTCCGTGGGGTATTATTGGAACTCTTGAATTTATGTATTCAAAAGATATTAACTCAGTTTACCAGCAAAACGTTGCTTTACCATCAACAGGAACACCGCTTGTTGGGCCAGACAACAGATTAGTTTATAGTTCCAATACGTTATTCCCGGCAATTACTGATCCTATTACCAAAAAGAATTTAAATACAGCTTCAAATCCAAATATATCAGATGCTGAATTGATGACGAACACCAGCAAAGGATATACCTACGACGCTACCATTGAACTGCAAAAAAGTATTAAGGAGTTAAACTTCACAATAGCTTATACTCATAGTGATTCTCGTTCTGTAAATGATGGTGGTTCTATCGCTCAATCTATTTGGAGCGGCCGTCCGGTATCAGGTGATCCTAATTCTGATGCTACAGGTTATTCAAACTTTTATCAGCCTAATCGTATAATCGCGTCTCTATCTTACCGTAAAGTATATGCAAAAAACTTTGCTACCTCTATAGGTTTAACTTACGAAGCTGCCAATGGTGGTGTTGCTTCTTACACATATTCAGGGGACCTTAACAATGATGGTGTAACTTTTAATGACTTGATCTATATCCCAAAAACGCAGAATGACATTGTACTTGTTCCGGATAGTAAATCTGATACACGTACCCCTGCACAACTTTGGAGCCAATTGAACGCTTATATTAACCAGGACCCATATTTAAGCAAGCGCCGGGGTCAATATGCTGAGCGTAATGGTTTATTGTCGCCTTTCTTTCAACAAGTTAATTTAAATATTACCCAGGATATTTTTATGACAACGGGGAAAGTACGTAATACATTACAATTTGAGTTTAACGTTATTAATCTTGCAAACCTGCTTAATCGTAACTGGGGAGCTTACTATTATGTTAATTCAACACAATTCCTTTCTTTTAAAGGCATTGCACCAAATACAGATCCAAATGCTGGAAAACCGACGTTTTCATTCCCTTATTTTAATGCTGCAACACAAACTCCACTTACCTCTACATTTAGTGAATCAACCTCAATCGGTTCACGCTGGCAAGCACAGTTTGGTTTAAGATATATATTTAATTAATCAAAGCTCATTTATAAAAAACCCGGTAAGTTGACCGGGTTTTTTTATGAGGTTTAAAAACATCAATTATATATAAATTCACCCAGCTCCGATTTAATTGTCACCTGTTTTTTGTCAGCTTTCTCAACATAACCAATAATTTGAGCGTCGACGCCGAAACTTTGGGAGATGCTTATCAAATCCGCTGCAATTTCTGCGGGTACATATAATTCCATCCGATGGCCCATATTAAACACCTTATACATTTCCTGCCAGCTTGTTTTTGATTCTTCCTGTATTAGTTTAAATAAAGGAGGTACTGGAAACAAATTGTTTTTTATAATATGGAGGTTATCTACAAAGTGCAATACTTTGGTTTGGGCACCACCACTGCAATGTACCATGCCATGTATCTGGCCTCTGTACTCATCCAGCATCTTTTTAATTATAGGAGCATAAGTACGCGTAGGGGATAACACCAGTTTACCAGCAGTAACAGATTGATTATTTCCAACAGGTACAAGGTCAGTCAGATTTTTGGAGCCTGAAAATATTAGTTCATAAGGTATGCCAGGGTCGTAACTTTCAGGATATTTTTTTGCTACTGCTTTATTAAATACATCATGCCGTGCTGATGTTAAGCCATTTGACCCCATACCGCCGTTGTATTCTTTTTCGTACCTGGCTTGTCCGTATGATGCCAGGCCCACAATAACATCGCCAGGCTTTATGTTGTGATTTGAAATAACATCAACCCGCTTCATCCGGCAGGTAACTGTAGAGTCCACAATTATAGTACGCACAAGGTCACCAACATCAGCTGTTTCGCCACCTGTAGAATAAATACCAATGCCTGCATTTCTGAGCTCGGCCAGGATTTCTTCTGTTGCATTTATAATTGCAGCTATAACTTCACCGGGAATTAAATTTTTATTTCTGCCTATAGTTGATGACAAGAGGATATTGTTAGTAGCGCCAACACAGAGTAAATCATCAAGGTTCATGATTATGGCGTCCTGTGCTATACCACGCCATACAGAAACGTCACCCGTCTCTTTCCAATAAGTATATGCAAGTGATGATTTGGTTCCGGCGCCGTCTGCATGCATTATATTACACCAAAGAGGATCATTAACCAAAATATCGGGTACTATCTTGCAAAAAGCTTTAGGAAAAATCCCTTTATCAATGTTTTTTATGGCATTATGAACATCATCTTTTGAAGCTGATACACCCCTTTGATCATATCTTTGCGAAGAAATCATGGGCAAATATAAGGTCTTACAGTAAAAAAAACCGTTACTTTGTTTATTCCTTCTAATATTTTTCATGTTAAATACAATTTCCATTAAAATAAATAAGTGGCGGTTGCGACAAAATAGCCAACGTAACTTTTTAATTTATTGTAGCGTATTTGTAGGTTTTTTTGCTGGCTTGGCTGCTATTGCTTTAAAGTTTTTGGTTCATACTATGGAAGAGGTTAGCAGAAATATATCCTCGCACCTTCCATATCATATCATTTATGTTTTTTTACCTGCCCTGGGTATTTTTTTAACGGTTGCTTATCAGCACTTAATTAACAAAGACCGGATTCAAAAAGGGATAGGAAATATTTTAGTTAATATCAAAAGAAACCGATCAAATATCAGTTATAATAATATTTATTCGCACTTAATTACCAGTTCGTTGACAGTAGGTTTTGGGGGTTCATCTGGTTTGGAAGCACCCATTGTTAGTACAGGAGCAGCCATAGGTTCAAATACAGGGAAGTTTTTTAACCTTACCCCTTATGAAAAAACTGTTTTACTGGCTGCGGGCTCTTCTGCCGGTATTGCGGCAGTATTTAACAGTCCAATAGCCGGCGTATTATTTTCACTTGAAATACTTCTCGGAGAAATTACCATTCCAACTTTTATACCTTTACTAATTGCATCTGCTACAGGGGTTGTTGTTTCAAAGCTTTTATACTCGGGTCAATTATTTCATTTAGTTACGGAGGGGTGGAAACTAAGTGCTTTACCATTTTATATCGTATTGGGTTTATTCAGTGGTTGGATTTCGGTTTATATATCAAAAGTTGGGGGCTTCCTTGAAAAAGGAATACTAAAAAAACAAAACCGGTATGTTAGGGCTTTAGCCGGAGGGCTTTTTTTAGGCCTCATAATAATGATTTTTCCTGCTCTTTTTGGCGAAGGATATCATTACCTTCAAGCTATACTTAATGGTAATGTGAACTCACTTAAAGATGAATCGTTTTTTAGTTCGTGGCTTTCCCATCCGGTAGCAATGATAGGTTTTATAGCCTGTATAGTGTTTATGAAAATTATAACTGCAGGTATTACGATTGGTGCTGGGGGCAATGGTGGAACATTTGCGCCCACGATGTTTACAGGGGCTTTTTTAGGGTTGTTTGTTGCTTTTAGTGTAAATCAAACTGGACTTGTTCATTTAAACACCAGTAATTTTATAGCTGTGGGTATGGCTGGGGCACTTAGTGGTGTATTACATGCTCCCTTGACTGCTATATTTTTGATTGCAGAAATAACAGGCGGATATGTTTTATTTATTCCGTTAATGATTGTTGCTTCCATATCTTATATAATTGCCAGGCTGTTTAATCCGCATAATATGTACTGGCATGACTTGATTCATGAAAAAAATATTCATCCCGATCAGGATTATGATATGTTAAACGCAATTGCGATATCCAGTGTTATAAATAAGCAGTTTACCGGATTGAGCAGCAAAACAAAAATTAAAGATTTTTTTAATATGTTGTTGCAAACAAACGCAAATATTTTCGCTGTTATTGATGACAAAGGAATGCTGGAAGGGGTAATATGGCTTGATCAGATCAGGAAACAGTTGTTTGATATGAGTGCTAATGATATTGACACCGTTGCGGAGATTATGGTAATTCCACCAGCTATAATTGATTATGAGCAAACGGTAAGCAGTGTAATGGAGTTATTTGACAAACTGGATGTATGGCAGTTGCCTGTTACAAAAGGGGAAGTTTTTATCGGTTTTATTTCAAAGTCCGCATTGCTCACAAAATACCGGGAAGAATTTATCAGGCAACACCGCGAAGCCGATTTGTTTTCAAATAAATAAAAAGAAAGCCTTCCGGATTAAGAAGGCTTTCTTTTCTATTTAATAAATAGTAACTCACGGAACTTTGGCAAAGGCCATAATGAATCATCGACCAGTTGTTCCAATTTATCAACGTGATAGCGGATAGGTTGAAAAAATGGTTTTACTTTCTCATCATAATCAATAGCTTTTTCGCGTATATCTTCAATTTTATTGGCTTTCTTACGTGCTTCAACCATCTCTTTAATGTCTGAATCAATAAAGTTAATGTGTTCAGATATTTTATTAATAATATCTAATTGTGCTTTATAAGTATCTTCATTTAATCCCAGTTCTTTTAAACCTTTAACATTTTCAACAAGTTTGCTTTGGTAAGCGATCGCCGCGGGCAAAATAACATTAATTCCCAACTCGCCAATAACGCGTGCCTCAATTTGCAGTTTCTTATAAAAACTCTCTAATAAAATTTCTTGTCGCGCATGTACTTCACGACTGCTAAATACTCCAGTTTCTGCAAATAGTAAGTTTGATTTCTCCGATAATAACGCATCGAGCGCCTTTGGAGTAGTTTTTACATTTGCAAGGCCCCTTGTTGCGGCTTCTTTTTCCCATTCTTCACTATAACCGTTGCCCTCAAAACGTATGTTTTTCGAATCTTTTATATACTTTTTAATAACAATCAACAAGGCAATGTCTTTTTTTTCGCCTTTTTTTATCAGCTTGTCAACATCGTATTTAAATTTTTTCAATTGATCGGCCACAATAAGGTTTAATATAGTCATTGGGCTTGCAGAATTAGCTGAAGAGCCAACCGCCCGGAGTTCGAATTTATTACCGGTAAAGGCGAATGGTGAAGTACGGTTCCGATCTGTATTGTCTTTTAAAATTTGGGGGATTTTTGGGATTCCCTGCCATAATAAGGCATCGTCTTTTATTTTTTTGCTGATCCTCGAGGTTTCAATCTCATCCAATACATCACTTAACTGGCTACCCAAAAAAATAGATATTATGGCCGGCGGGGCTTCATTTGCTCCGAGACGATGATCATTGTTTACGGAAGCTATTGAGGCTCTTAACAAATCGGCATGCTCATAAACTGCTTTAATAGTATTTACAAAAAAAGCAAGAAACATGAGGTTGTTCTTAGGTGTTTTACCGGGTGATAACAAGTTTTTTCCGGTATTGGTTATCATTGACCAGTTATTATGCTTGCCTGATCCATTGATGCCTTCATATGGCTTTTCATGCAATAAAACTTTAAAGTTATGCCGCTTAGCCACCCTGTCCATTAAATCCATTAATAATTGATTGTGATCAATAGCCAGGTTTATTTCTTCATAAATAGGGGCGCACTCAAATTGAGAAGGAGCTACCTCATTATGCCGGGTTTTTAATGGAATACCTAATAATAATGCCTCAGTTTCCATATCCTGCATAAAAGCATATACCCGCTCTGGTATTGATCCGAAATAGTGGTCTTCCAATTGCTGGTTCTTTGCAGACATATGCCCAAAAAGTGTACGTCCGGTTAAGTAAAGATCGGGGCGGGCATTAAATAAAGCAATATCAACAAGGAAATATTCTTGTTCAATACCTAATGACGCATTAACCTTTTCGATGCTTTTATCAAAATAATGACAAACTTCAACCGCGGCCTTGTCTAATTCGCTTAATGCTTTTAAAAGAGGCACTTTATAATCAAGCGCTTCACCTGTATAAGAAACAAATACGGTAGGGATACATAAAGTGCGCGCCATTATAAATGCCGGCGATGATGGATCCCATGCAGTATAACCCCTGGCTTCAAAAGTATTACGTATGCCGCCACTTGGGAAACTGGAAGCATCTGGCTCTTGCTGTGCCAGGGCATCTCCTGAAAATCGTTCTATAGCGCCGCCATCGGCAGTGGGTTCAAAGAACGCGTCGTGTTTTTCAGCTGTAGAGCCCGTAAGGGGTTGAAACCAGTGTGTGTAATGCGTAGCTCCTTTTCCAATTGACCATGATTTCATTGCAGAGGCAACCTGTTCGGCAAGGTCACGAGGAATTGCTTCGCCTTTATCAATTGAATTGATAATACCCTGATAGGCCTCTGCTGAAAGATATTCCTTCATTTTCTTTTTGTCGAAAACGTTAGCAGCAAAAAAGTCGGAAATTTTTGGCGAAGGTATTTTTACTTCTGGTATTGTCCTGGTAAGAACAGCCTGTAATGCTTGAAATCGGATATTAGGCATGAAATGAAATTATTAAAGATCAAAAATAGAACTATCCTACTAAGATGTATAAATTTTAAATTAAATATAGTAAAACTCCTCAAAATTATTAATTCATACCCAGAAAACAGTTTTATATTGCTTTTATAGTTGAATATGATTAAAAAAACGAGATACTTAAGTGTTTTTCTTTGTATTTTTTTAAAAAGTCAATAGAAAACTCGTTTTGAGTTAAAAAAATAATAAATAATTATATTTTCTTGACTCAAAATATTTAAGTATTGTTTTTTATTGCAAAAAATTTAAAAATGACTGTATTTTTAGGTTGTTTTTTACTATTTTGATAAAAGTTTAATTTTTTTAATGAATTTATTTACTAAATATTTGTTTTTATTAAAATTCATCGCTATTTTCATCCAAATATTTATAAAAAGGATGTAATTATTAAATTTTTCATAAATATTAACCAAATAAAAACAACTTTCATTTATATTCAGTAAGCGACGAAGTCAATTAAAATAAATATCAATCAAACTAAAATAATAATATCAATCAAACTAAATTAAACTAAACAAACAATGAAAGTTAACTTTACAAAAAACAATTTGCTCAGTTCAGTCCGACAACTGACACGCGAAAAATGGGCACTGGGTGCAACCATTTTTGGTGGAAAAATGATTGGATTAGGGCTTGTCGTAATTGCTATTATGAGCTTGCCCGGATTATTCGGTACATCAGTTCATGCGGCCGCAGCCGCTCCAAAACCGACGGATATTGAAACATCCATGATGAATTCAATCGATACAGTTTGGACGTTGGTTGCTGCATTTTTGGTATTTGGAATGCAGGCAGGCTTCGTAATGCTTGAGGTTGGCTTTGCCCGAAAACGTGAAACGGTAAACGTTTTGATGGAGTGTATATTTGATACCTGTCTTTGCGGAATTTTATTTTATGCAATTGGTTACGCATTTATGTTTAGTACCGGAAACGGATTTATAGGTATGCACTGGTTTTTCCTTCAAGGTACTCCTGATCTTTATCCGGGAACAGGCGTTCCGGTAATTGCACACTGGATATTTCAGTATGCTTTTGCTGATACCTGCTCCACCATAGTTTCAGGTGCTATGATTGGCCGTACAGGTTTCCGTGGCGATATTCTTTACAGTATTGGTATTACTGGATTCATTTATCCAATTATAGGCCATTGGGCATGGGGACCAGACGGCTGGCTTGCACTAATGGGCTCTGCCGGACATGTTTATACCAGTTTAGGTCAAGGTTTCCGGGATTTTGCGGGTTCAACAGTGGTACATACAATAGGAGGTATGGCCTCACTTGCCGGAGCGGTAGTATTAGGCCCCCGGATAGGACGGGTATTTGCGCGTGACGGTGGCGGCATGCCAGCGGGACACAACTTACCTTTAGCAGCAGTAGGCGGTTTTATTTTATGGTTCGGTTGGTATGGCTTTAACCCAGGCAGTACTTTATCTGCAATGGATATACAAGGTATAGGCCGTATTGCTACTAACACAACTCTTGCCGCGTGCGGTGGCGGATTTACCGCTATGATGGCTGCACTTTGGTGGGGCTCCACTAAAGGCAAATTTGATTTAGGTTTTACTATAAACGGTTTTCTTGCCGGTTTAGTTGCCATTACCTGCCCTTGTTATTGGGTTAGTCCGCTAGGTGCTGTTATATTGGGCGGTGTAGCTGGCTTTATTGTATTTGGAGTAACTAAATTACTTGAATATATGCGCATAGATGATCCGATTGGAGCTGTACCGGTACATGGCATTTGCGGAATATGGGGAACTTTATCATTAGGATTATTTGCTTCTGGACAATTTGGTGCAACAGGGCCTTACGGTGCTGATAATTCAGCCCCGGTTACAGGCTTATTTTATGGAGGAAATGCCTCTGTATTAGAAGCACAGGCAATCGGTACTTTTACCATAGCAATCTCAGTATTCGTAATTTCCTGGATTATGATGAAGGCAATTATGATGTTGCCGTACCCTTGGAAACTACGTGTTGAAGCACATGGTGAAACAGGTCCAGGTGGTTTAGATATGTTTGATCACGGAGCAAGTGCTTATGATTACGATGATGGCGATGTTAGCTTAAGCGGCCTGTTTGAAAGCGGAAATAAAGTAACTGCTTAACATCATTAATACAAATATCCCTTGTGTGGTTGATTTTTAATTTCAATTTACCACCCGACAACAATCAATCACACAAGGCTTTTTCTACCATATAACATCTCTAAAAAGATCACTGAACTAATGTAAAATTGGCTCAGATGGGTATGTTATGTGTTTAATTATACAAATCAATCAATCAAACAAACCAAACTATTCAATCAAATCGTTATCATGAAAAAAGTACTTTTACTCTTATGTTTATCTGCTGCCACTATTTTTACATTTTCCGCTCATGCGGCAACCATGCCAGCCGATACTGGCAAGGCAGCAGCGCCCGCAGCACCTGCTCCAAGTACAGATGTGCCATTGACATTTTCAGGCTCAGTAGATACTTATTACAAATATGATTTTTCAGGTAGACCTAACATTCCAACCAGTTTTGCTAACGAACAGAATTCCATATCTATTGGTATGATAGACCTGGGTTTAAAGAAAACAGTTGGTAATGCTTCCTTTGTTGGTGAGCTATCATTTGGACCAAGGGGACAATCACAATCGATCCCAAATGCTTCTCCAGGCTTAGTTCTTTTAAACGGGAACCCAACTACAGGTACCGCCTATTCCAGCTATCATATTCAAAATTTATATGTGTCTTATAATTTAACAAGCAAGTTCAGCTTAGCAATGGGTTATATGTCAACTTATATAGGATATGAAGTAATAAGCCCGGCAGCTAACTTTAACTATTCTACTTCTTATTTATTTACCAATGGCCCATTCCAGAATGCCGGATTTAAAGCCACTTATGCTTTTTCGGACAAAGTAAGCTTAATGGCAGGAATATTTAATGATTACTGGAATGTTTACCAATCATATGGCAGAGTAAATACTTTTGGTGCACAATTAACTGTAACACCGGCAAAAGGCTGGACAGCGTATGTTAACCTGGCTACAGGCCCTGCATCAGGAACTGAAGTAGACCTTACTACAGCTTATCAAATTACTGACGCTTTTAAATTAGGTTTAAACGCCGCTGATTTCTCAGCCGGAAACGGTTATTCAGGTGGTTTTTCAGGAGTCGCTCTTTATCCGCAAATTGCAGTTTCAAAAGCTGTGACATTAGGATTAAGGGGTGAATATTTCAAAACTAAAACAGGAACATATTTAACTGTTGGCGCGCCTCCGGGTGAATCAGTTACAGGTATAACTTTTACAGCAAATATAAAAGCCGGACCTTTAGCATTAATTCCCGAAATCAGATTTGACAATAGCTCAAAAAGTGATATGTTTATAAATAATAATAATAATTTCACATCTTCAGCTGGTCAATTTGTACTGGCTGCTGTTTATGCATTCTAAATATTTTTAGAATTTATTTAAAAAGCCGTCCCGAATTATCGGGGCGGCTTTTATCTTTATAGCATGAAAAGAATTATAATTGTTATATTTTGTATTCTGTCCGTCAAATTTACCTATGCTCAGCAGGATTTGTTATCGTTTGATGAACATAATAAATACATCTATTACCAGGTAGTTGATATGCCTGGAATAACAGCAGACACTTTGTACACCAGGGGATTATACTTTATAAAGACAGTTTATCCAAAGCTTAAATTTAAAGCCACAAATGGAAAAAGTATAAGCGGAGACGGGAAATTTACAACCTATACCAGTATTTCCATTCTGAAACACGAAAGCGGCGAAATAGCTTATCAGCTAAATATCGAATTTAAGGATCAAAAATATAGATATTGGCTAACAGACTTTACTTTTATCCCATTTGTAAGGGACAGATATGGAAATTTTGTACCTAAATCTGGTATTGACATTCCTTTGGAAACTGCCCAATCTAAATTAGATAAAAAAGATGTAGATAATTACCTTAACCAGACTGGTGCTTTTTGTAAGCAATTTGGTGAACGATTAAAACAATACCTGGTGAATGCGCCGAAAAAAGAAGAAACCACTAAAAAAGTTGTTATAGATAAATGGTAATTAAAATACACAAAGTTGCATTTATTTAAGAATTTAATAATGAATCTAATCTATAAATAAATAGAATATTAATTATTGTCGAGTTCGTTGAAATTGTATCAAATCTTATTATTAAGCAATATTAAATATTTTTATTTCGTTTAATAATAAAATTTAATTTCAACCATTATGCTTATCTCAAAATTTGATTTGTACAGGCGCGAGTGGCTCGAGCTTGTATTTGACAACCGCAACAAAGAATATGGCGCTTATTACTTAAGGCAGCATTATGCCGGTAATATGATAAAGGCCATGGGAATTACTTTTTCAAGCCTTATTTTATTTATTGGTGTCGGCGCCATTTTAAAAAGCGCGCCAACGACAGTAGTTCCGATTCACCATGATCCCACTATAGTGGTTACTCTTACTGATATTAAACAACAAGTAACGCTGCCAAAAAGACAAATTGAAACTCCAAGACCGCCGGCACCTATAAAAACCACCCAATTGCTTCAACCTGTAGTAGGACCTGATATCCTTGCTAAAACCCCGCCCGTAAACGCACAGATCACAGGTACTATTGGTCAAACAAATACTCCGGGCACTGCAATAGATCCCGGCCCCATTGAAACAACTCCCGCAGGAACAGGAACACAGCCGGTTATTGATAATTCGGTACATCCGATTAATGGGGTTGATGTTATGCCAGAACCCGATGGTGGCCTTAATGGATGGTCTAGATTTTTAAATAAAAATTTAAGGTTCCCGTCTGAGGCACAAGATCAGCAAATAAGTGGTCGCGTTATTCTGAGTTTTGTTGTTGAAAAAGACGGACACTTGTCAAATATAGTGGTAGAACGAAGCGCCGGTTACGGATTTGATGAAGAGGCTATCCGGGTTTTAAAGCTAGCAAAACCCTGGAAACCAGGTATGCAAAACGGACAACCTGTAAGGGTTAAATATAATATCCCAATTAATTTTCAATTAGCTGATAATTAAGCAAAAGGTGAAAGGTAAAGGGTTAAAGGTCAAGGTTTTATTTGGAAATGACCTTTTCCCTTTCGCCTTTTACCTTTCATCTTCCCCTTTTCACCTTTTTTCCTTAATTTTGTGCTTCTTTTCAAAAATATAAATAAATTGGAGCACCAGGAGTTAACCACCATTGAAACTGCCAAAGATTTAGGCTTACTACCCGAAGAATTTGATCGTATAAAAGAAATATTAGGGCGCATTCCCAACTTTACTGAGCTGTCTATTTTTTCCGTAATGTGGAGCGAACACTGTTCGTACAAAAATTCCATTACATGGCTTAAAACCTTACCTAAAGATGGTCCGCGCATGCTTGCTAAAGCGGGTGAAGAAAATGCAGGCCTGGTTGATCTTGGCGGCGGTATAGGCTGTGCTTTTAAGATCGAATCACATAACCATCCTTCGGCCCTTGAACCATACCAGGGTGCGGCGACAGGCGTAGGCGGTATAAACCGTGATATATTCACTATGGGCGCAAGACCTATTGCGCAATTAAATTCCCTTCGTTTTGGCGACCTGAATTTAGATCGTACAAAATGGCTCATAAAAGGAGTAGTAAAAGGCATTAGCCATTATGGAAATGCATTTGGCATACCAACAGTTGGCGGAGAGTTGTTTTTCGACGAATGCTATAACGTAAACCCGCTGGTCAATGCTTTTTCTGCCGGGATAGTAAAGGCAGGCGAAACGGTATCGGCAACATCTTATGGTGTAGGTAATCCGGTTTATATAGTGGGTTCGGCAACAGGTAAGGATGGGATACATGGCGCTGCTTTCGCATCCAAAGATATAACCGAAGATTCTGTTAACGATCTCCCTGCAGTACAGGTTGGCGACCCTTTTCAGGAAAAACTATTACTCGAAGCTACCCTGGAGGTGATAAAAACCGGGGCAGTAGTTGGTATGCAGGATATGGGCGCGGCAGGCATAATTTGTTCAAATTCCGAAATGTCTGCTAAAGGTGAGCACGGCATGAAAATATACCTTGAAAAGGTTCCTATGCGCCAGGAGCACATGAAGCCTTATGAAATTTTGCTTTCTGAATCACAGGAGCGAATGCTGATCGTAGTTTTTAAAGGAAGAGAAAAAGAGGTAGAAGCCGTATTTGACAAATGGGATCTGAACTGTGCCATTATAGGAGAAGTAACCGACACCAGACGCCTGGAATATTATATGAATGGTGAATTGGTTGCGGATGTTCCTGCAGATGATTTAGTTTTAGGCGGCGGCGCACCGGTTTATGAACGCGAATATCGTGAACCAGCTTATTACCGGCAAAACCAGCAATTTAAAATTGAAGACGTTGAAGAACCTGCTGATTTAATTGCTGTTGCTGAACATCTGATAGGTCATCCCAACATTGCTTCTAAAAGGTGGGTTACTGATCAATACGATTCTATGGTTGGCGTATCAACCATGACCACCAACTGCCCAAGCGATGCTGCAGTTGTTGCTGTTAAAGATACTGATAAGGCTATCGTAATTACAGTTGACTGTAATTCACGCTATGTATATGCCGATCCGCAAAAAGGATGTTCTATTGCTGTTGCCGAAGCGGCTCGTAATATTACTTGTGCTGGTGGTGAACCGGTTGCAATAACCAATTGCCTAAATTTCGGTAATCCTTACAAGCCCGAAGTTTACTGGCAATTTGTGGGTGCCATAAAAGGCATGGCTGAAGCTTGCCGCAAATTTGAAACGCCGGTAACCGGCGGAAACGTGAGCTTTTATAATCAATCTTCGGATGAAGGACCTGTATTCCCCACACCAACTATCGGGATGTTGGGGGTGATGGATGATATGACCAACCTGATGACATTGGATTTTAAAAGTCCGGGTGATTTGATTTATTTAATAGGTGAGTCTGTTAATGATATAGCTTCATCCCAGTACCTTGCTTCTTATCATAAAATACTTACTGCACCTGCTCCATATTTTGATATAGATAAAGAATATGCCATGCACCAGGTAGTAAAACAATTGATAAAGCATAAAATGGTTCAATCTGTGCATGATGTCTCGGATGGTGGTTTATACGTTACCTTAGTTGAATCGGCATTACCAAATGGTTTTGGGTTTGAAATAGAGACTGACAGTGCTATCCGCAAAGACGCTTTTCTATTTGGTGAAGCACAAGGCAGGGTAGTGGTAAGTGTATCTCCAGATGATCAGGAGCGTTTTATTGAAATGATGGCGACCAGTGAAGTAGACTTTAGCTTATTAGGAAGTGTTACCAACGGCTTTTTAAATGTAGATGAAAAGTTATTTGGCCATATTACTGATATTAAGATGGTTTACGATAACGTATTGCATGAAATTTTAGGTGCCTAAGTTTATAATAAAATATAAAAAATGAATTGTCATCCTGAACGAAGTGAAGGATCTTCTAGAAGCTGTAAGTCGCCTACATGTAAGACGTAAAAAATACTTCATTTCATTCAGTATGACAGATAATATAAAAATGCATGTTTAAGCTAAACCGGGTACATCATATCGCTATCATCTGTTCGGACTATGAAAAGTCGAAACATTTTTATAGCGAAATACTCGGTTTGAAAATTCTACAAGAAGTTTATCGCGAACAAAGGAATTCTTACAAGCTCGACCTGAAAGTTGGCAACCAATACCAGGTCGAGCTTTTTTCATTTCCAAATCCTCCTGCAAGGCCATCCCGGCCCGAATCTGCAGGTTTACGCCATATAGCATTTGAAGTTGATGATATTGATGAAGCCGTTTCGCATATTAAAGAACTTGGTGTAATTGTTGAACCTATCCGGACAGATGAATTTACAGGTAAACGTTTTACTTTTTTTGCTGATCCTGATGAATTGCCGATTGAATTTTATGAAGTTTGACAATTTTAAATATCTTTTATCTTTGATAAATGAAAACCTGTTATGTCAAAAGAAATTGAGAAAAACACCTATGATGCTATTGTAATTGGTTCGGGTATCAGTGGAGGATGGGCCGCTAAAGAACTATGTGAACAAGGTCTGAAAACATTGGTGCTTGAACGAGGCAGGAATGTTGAACACAATAAAGATTACCCGACAGCCAATATGGCTCCCTGGGATTTCGAGCACAGGAGACGGATGACTACTGCATTCTTAAAAGAAAATCCCTTAATCAGTAAAGCGGCAGGTTATGGCGAAGATAACGCACATTTTTTTGTAAAGGATAAAGATCACCCTTATATACAGGAGAAACCCTTCGACTGGATACGGGGTTACCAGGTTGGTGGTAAATCACTTACCTGGGGTCGCGCTTGTCAGCGGTGGAGCCAGTTTGAATTCAGTAACCCTGAACGCTTTGGATATGGAGTTGCCTGGCCGATAAACTATGACGATGTTGCGCCATGGTATTCGCATGTTGAGAAATTTATTGGTGTTTGTGGGAATAAAGATGGCATAGAAGCGATGCCTGATGGTGAATTTCTGCCACCATTCGAAATGAATTGTGTGCAGGAAGTTATCAGCAAAAAAATAAGTGAAAACTACCACGACAGGCATTTGGTACACGCACGTTGGGCCCATTTAACCAAACCCAATCAAATACATTTAGACCAGGGACGTGCCCAATGCCAGGC
Source organism: Mucilaginibacter sp. (assembly GCA_028288305.1). Classification (GTDB taxonomy): domain Bacteria; phylum Bacteroidota; class Bacteroidia; order Sphingobacteriales; family Sphingobacteriaceae; genus Mucilaginibacter. Next base: position 77,754 of record JAQBOA010000041.1, on the reverse strand, counting down.
CCGTGATTTGTGCATGCGCGGATGCCCGTTTGGCGGATACTTCAGTTCAGTAAGTTCTACGTTACCATGGGCAAAAAGAACAGGTAATTTAACCGTCAGACCTTTTTCAGTTGTACATTCTATTATTTATGATGAGAAGTTAGGTAAAGCCACCGGAGTAAGGATTATTGATGCCAATACCAAAGCAGTAACCGATTATTATGCCCGCATCATATTTTTAAATGCATCTGCTTTAAACAGTAACCTTGTGCTGTTAAATTCAACTTCGAATCGTTTTCCAAATGGTTTGGGTAATGATAGCGGCTTATTGGGAAAATACGTTGCTTTTCAGAATTACCGGGCATCTGTCGCGGGGGAAATGGATGGTTTCCTTGATAAGTATTATTTTGGACGCAATCCCACCGAACTTATTTTGGCAAATTACCGCAACCTGCATAAACAAGAAACTGACTATTTTGGTGGCTTTACCACATTTATGGGCGCTTATCGCGAACATAGACCAGAAGAAACCGATCTGGGTCAAATTGGGGCTGAGTATAAAGATTCACTCACCGAGCCTGGCGGCTGGAAGGTTTACATGTACATGCAAGGCGAAACAGTACCTAAAATAACTAATCATGTACGTTTAAGCAAGGATCAAAAAGACCAGTGGGGTATTCCGTTATTGATCACTTCAGTAGAATATGATGATAATGATGAGCGGATGATAAAAGACTTTCTGACCCAAAGCAAGGAAATGCTTGAAAAGGCAGGTTGCAAGAATGTCTCAACCCACGAAAATAAACAAGCGCCCGGCTTGGATATTCACGAAATGGGTGGCTGCCGCATGGGTAAAGACCCTAAAACATCATTACTTAACGAATGGAACCAGCTGCATCATTGTAAAAATGTTTTTGTAACCGACGGAGCCTGCATGACCAGTACCGGAAATCAAAGCCCTTCTATTCTTTATATGGCTTTAACAGCTCGGGCCGCAACCTTCGCCGTTAGTGAATTAAAGAAAGGGAACTTGTAGTTATTAAATTAATTTTTCTTTTCTTGCATAGATAAAAAGCCTTCAGCCGAAAGATCCTCATCTAATTCTTCCCAATGTATCCATCTTCCACCACCTTTTATCTCAAAATTATTTATTTGACTTTGTGTTCCCTTACTTAAGTTAGGATAATATTGGATGGGAGATTCGATGACTTGTCCATCACTCATTTTAATGATAATATTATTGTTCTTAAACTCAACTGAAGTGATCGTACTCATATTTCTATTTTTTAAAATATTCTTTCCAGCGTTTCTCAATTAGTTCTTCATTTTCTTCAATAATACTTTCAGCAAGTTTGATGTCTTTGTTTTTCATTCCATTATTGTCAACTAGCCTAATTGGATTAATTTCAAATTTTGCATCACCATCAGCATTTTCTATATGTACATGAATTGGCAAATGTTCGTTGCTAAAGAAGAAAAATCTGATACCAAAAAATCTAAAAAGTTCAGGCATATCTTTATTTTATAACAAATTTACGATTTAATAATAGTATTCAGGATCAATAATTCGTTATAAGTAAATCTAATCTTCATCCCCCAAATCATTCATTACCTGTTTAAGGTCTGCCAGGTACTTGCCGTATTGCAAGCGTATATGGCTGTTTATGCAAATGTAAGTTATTGTAAATGACGCCAATATAATTAAAAATACGAACAATAGATTAACTGGGAAAGTAGAAGCATTGGATGCTAAAATTTTCCAGGAATAATCTAATCCTTTTTTACCGCATAATAATATAAAAAGCCCAAGTACAGCTAATGGTGTAACACAAAAATTATAGGTTTTATATATTTCTGTATTAAGTTCCAGTTCATAAGTTATTTTACGGATACTGTTTTTTATATTGTAATTGTAACGGCTAATGGATTTATAGAAAATGTAAAACCGGAAAAAGTAAAAACAATTCAGCACTAATATTATAAAAACAAAAATGCTGGCAACATTAAAGAAGAAGGAAGATTGCACATTTGTAAACAATAATATTATTAACATAACGTAGCATACCAAACATGCGATAAACTCAGTTTTCATATTTTTTCGGATTTTCTCTATAGCCGAAGTAGTTTTACCAAGCATCGCGGTAGTAACCGGTAAATGCATGCCCTTTGGTTCATCTTGGTTCCAGGCATCTTTTAATTCATCAATATTCATAATTCATTTGTTTAATTATTTCTTTCAATTTGTTTTTTATTCGGTTTATCCGCACCCGCACATTTCCTTCGGTAATTCCTAAGTTTGCCGCAATTTCTTCATAAGGTTGATTTTCCATGTACAGGTATATCAAGGCTTTTTCCACTTTTCCCAGTTGCTGCACAGCTTTATAAAAAACAGCAAGCTGCTCTTCCTTTTCACCTATCGGGGATAGTTCTTCAGCCCGATCAAATTGGTGAGGCAATTGCTTATTATCAGGACGACGTTTTTGTTTTTTGAAAAATACAATTGCTGTATTAAGTGCCACGCGGTACATCCATGAACTAAATTTACTTTCACCTCTGAATGACTCAAAAGCCAGCCATAACTGCAATATCATTTCCTGTAAAAGATCATTACGGTCTTCCTGTTCGTCCTGGTAAATCTTGCATATTTTGTACAGGATGCCTTTATTTTCACCTATCAGCAGCAGGAATCCGGTTTCTTTAGTTTCCACTTTTAAAAATCATCATATAAATCATTGCATTAACACCCAATAGGTATAAGGAATTTAAATTTGTTACATGGGTATTGTAATTTAATATTTTATATTAGTACGATACCCAATTATAGCTGTATCTGAATAAATCTCCCTATAATTATCCGAATTAGACCGATGAATGTATGAGCGCAATAAAAACTATTATTAATCATCTCCAACGGGTTTGGTTCGACTGATGGATAGAACAATATGAATTAACCCATATCGTAAATCTAAAATCGTAATTCGTAAATCAAAAATGTTCCGTTTTAAACAATTTAATGTTGACCAAACTGGCTGTGCCATGAAGATCAATACAGATGGTGTTTTGCTTGGCGCGATGATAGATGCTAATAAACCGGGCACTATTTTGGATATTGGCACAGGTACAGGAGTAATTGCTTTGATGCTGGCGCAAAAGTTTACCAATGCACAAATTGATGCAGTTGAGATTGACGAAGAAGCCGCAAAGACGGCGAAAGGAAATTTCAAAGGTTCACCCTTTGCTGAACGACTGAGCGTTTATGCATTAAGTTTTGAAAAGTATTTTGATCAGTTCCTGGAAAGGAAATATGACCTCATCGTTTCAAACCCACCGTTTTACATTGCCTCGCTAAAATCGCCAGGGGTTAAAAAAACGTTGGCTAAGCATACGGATATTGATTTTTTTGAAAAGTTAATCAAATCGGCTTCTGAACATTTGACACGCGATGGTTCTTTCTGGCTTATATTGCCGGCAAATATCGCTGGAACGTTTATTGAATTGACCGCTGGTCATTTGACCTATCCTCAAAGGATTATCAACATTCAATCTTACCCGCATTCACAGCCGCACAGGGTTATTCTATGTTTTGGTTTTGATAAAGTTTCAGCGCAAAATGCTAATTTCACGATTTATAAGGCAGTTGGAATTTATTCGGAAGAATATCAAAAGCTATTACAACCTTACTTTATTGCTTTTTAATATGAAGATCATATCGATATTTTTCTCAATAATTTTAGTATTCCCTATTTCATATTTTTTATTGCATATTCTTCAGTTTTATGATAGTAAAGGTCCATTAAAAACCTTTGGTGTCAACGATAAATTAATTGCTCAATTAGCAATGCATAGTTTTATTTTTTTGATTGTATTTTTTGCTGCTTTTTTACTTGCAATTTATTTCAACATTAAAAAGAAGTATGTAACAAATAGTGTGTTCTTAGGCATAATGATTGTTTTTTATATGATGATAACATTATTTGGATTATCGTGATTAGAATTGGCCTCCTTTCTGATACCCATAGCTACCTTGATGATGCAGTTTTTAAACATTTTGAAAACTGTGATGAGATTTGGCATGCAGGTGATTTTGGCAATCTAGAAGTAGCCGATAAACTGGCTGCTTTTAAACCGCTGAAAGGTGTATATGGCAACATTGATGGGGCAGAGATCAGGCTGGTTTACCCAGAAAACTTAAGATTTAAATGCGAGAGCGTAGATGTATGGATAACACATATTGGGGGCTATCCGGGAAAATATAGTCCGCAAATAAGAGCTGAAATATATGCCAACCCGCCCCAACTGTTTATATGCGGACATTCGCACATATTGAAAGTAATTTATGATAAAAAGATAAGCTGCCTTCATATAAATCCCGGCGCAGCCGGAAAACAAGGCTGGCAAAAGGTACGGACTTTAGTAAGATTCAGTATTACCGACGAGAAAATTCACGATCTCCAGATTATAGAATTGGCTTGAAAATGAGAATCTCAAAGTCCTCTCCTTTTGAGAGGATTTAGGTGAGGCCCTTAGCCGCTTCCATTTCAAAAACAGAGTCAATCAGCAGATTTTTTTGTTTATAAGCCCCTACGGCCAGTTCATCGCAACGCTCATTTTCCGGGTGACCGGCGTGACCTCGTACCCATACAAATTTTATATTGTGCATTTTGCTGATATCTAAATATCTAAGCCAAAGATCCTTGTTCTTTTTATCCTTAAAGCCTTTTTGCAGCCAGCTATTAACCCATTTCTTTTCGATTGAATCAATAACATATTTAGAGTCGGAATAAATGGTAACTGTTTGGTTGGGACTTTTTAAGGCTTCCAATCCTTTTATCACCGCAAGTAATTCCATACGATTATTAGTGGTTTTACGGAAACCTTCCGAAAGTTCCTTGTAGTGTTTACCCGAACGCAGTATTACTCCATAACCTCCCGGCCCCGGGTTTCCGCTTGATGCACCGTCTGTAAATATTTCGATCATTTGCCCCCCAGCCCCCTAAAGGGGGAGTATATAAATTAAGCCGCAAAGTAAGCAATAAAAGTAAAATACAGCTAATTATTCCCCCGTTAGGGGGTTAAACGTTTTGTCTTCAGCCTCAAAGAATTTCCTATCACTACCACATCAGAAAATGCCATCGCGAAAGCGCCAACCATGGGGTTTAAAAATCCTAAGGCCGCTATAGGAATAGCGATAATGTTATAAGCAAATGCCCAAAAAAGATTTTGTTTAATGGTTATCAAGGTGTGTTTGCTGATCTGTAAAAATTTGACAACCGAATGCAAATCGGTATTTAATAATACAACCCGTGCCGATTGTATGGCTACCTGGCTCGCATCATTCATTGAAACACCCACGTCTGCCTGGGTTAGGGCAGGGGCATCGTTAATGCCATCGCCTATCATAATGGTTTTGCCTTTTTGTTTATAAACATCAATGATGGTTAACTTTTCGTCGGGCAGTTTTTCTGCATGAACATCTTCAATACCTATAAGTTTAGCAAGTTTTAAACATCTGCTGTTTTTATCGCCGCTTAATAATACAGGTATGATATCCATTTTTTTTAGCTGCCTGATGAGAGTTATTGCATCAGGTTTTATTTCATCTTCAATGGCTATTTGTGCTAATAATTTTTGATTTTTATAAAGGGATAAATTAAAATCACTTTTATCTTTTGATTTACCAGAACCCAGAAAATAATGGTTCCCATTAACATCTTCTGCACGCATTCCCAGGCCCTTTTCTTCTTTGGCAGATTTCAATATTAATTTGGTTTGAGGAAGCGTTTTTAATTCGTTAACAAATGAGCGCGCTATAGGATGGTTAGACCTTTCTTCGATGGCCATAATTATTCCCCTGATCTGTTCGAGGTCAGCATTTTCTTCCGTTTTTATATCTGTGATATGGAATTTGCCGGTTGTAAGTGTCCCCGTTTTATCAAATACCACATATTTAGTGTGGGCCACTGCTTCAATAGTATCTCCGCCTTTTATTAATATACCATTTTTTGCCGCCCGGCCTAAACCTACCATAACTGCGGTAGGTGTTGCTAGTCCCATAGCGCAAGGACAAGAGATAACCAATACAGCAATAGCATTCATTAAAGCTACCTGCATTCCGGTATGGACAGCAAAGTAAGTAATAACAAAAGTTAGGAGCGCTATCAATATAACTGCCGGAACAAATATGGCAGCCACTTTATCGCCTAATTTTTGGACCGGCGGTTTAGCGGCCTGGGCTTTTTTCATTAGTTCTATGATCTGCGCTAAAACCGTGTTTGAACCTACCTTAGTGGCTATCATCCTGATATTGCCATGCTGAACTATTGTTCCGCCTATTACTTTGTCATATTTTTCTTTCTCAACCGGTACACTTTCGCCGGTTAGCATGGCTTCGTCAACAGATGCGCTGCCTGATAATACTTCTCCGTCTACAGGTATCTTATCCCCCATATTTACCAAAAGTGTATCGCCCGGACGTACTTCTTTAGCGCTGACTACTTCAACACTACCATTCACCACACGGTTTGCATTTACTTGTTGAATTTTTACCAGGTCCTTTATTGCCGAAGTGGTTTGAGTAACCGAACGTTTTTCCAATACGTTCCCTAACAATACCAAAGAAATTATTGTGGCGCAGGTTTCATAAAACTGGTAATGTTCGCCAAGATTTTCTATGGTGCCTATAAGACTATAAATAAAGGCTGCTGAAGAGCCTACAAATATCAGTACGTCCATATTAGGTACACCGCCCTTTATAGAGTTTATGGCGCTTTTACCAAAATGCAGACATCCTACTATAAAAACAGGAGTACAAAGTAGCAGTTGTACCGATGGTAAGTGCAAAAAGTGCCATGGTAAAACCATGTGCAGCAGCAGTGGAACCGTTAATATTGCACAAAATATAAATTTGTTCTCTATCTTTTCATAAAACGGGGTAACCTGCTGGGCAGGATCATCAACTACCTTATACCCTAAACCTTCAATATCTTTTTTAATAATTGCCAGGTCGGCATCATTACTATTTGAAAACTTTACTTCTTCGCTTGCAAAGTCGACGTGTATATTTTGTAAGCCTTTTCTTTCCAGTAGTTTATGTACAGACAGTGCGCAATTATTACAATGCATCCCTATCACGTTAAGTTCAATCAATTGCTCGGCCATAATCACAAAAATACCGATCCATAAAGGATAGTGGGTAAGCCTATTGTAATATTAAGTTGCTAAAAGTTTAAATAGTTGTAGTGGTTGTAAAGGTTATAAGAGTTGAACTGTTATGAGCTTAAACACTTACAACTACTACAACCTTTATTAACACTTTCAACTTAAATCAAAAAAGACTTTGCAAATAGGCCGGAGATTTCTATTTTTGTACTCTCCAAAACGGTAGATGTAGCTCAGTTGGTTAGAGCATCGGTTTGTGGTACCGAGGGTCGTGGGTTCGAGCCCCATCATTTACCCTTTACCCAAAAAGGGGCCAAATTTGGCTCCTTTTTTGGAAAAGGGACACACTTTTAAAGTTAATATAAAAATATCAACCTAAGCAAATCACTTTATGCAAAATGTCCATTCAATTACTTTTAACGGAAAAAGCTTTTGTTTCACAGGTAAACTTTTGGATTTAGAGCGGAAAGATGCGGAAAACGAAGTTAAACTAAGGACTGGTTATGTCTCAACGCTGGTTACATCAGAACTGGATTATTTAATTATCGGGGATATACCAAACCCTCAGTGGAAGTTTGGTGGCTATGGAAAAAAGATTGACGCCGCAATTAAACTAAGAAATAGCATTGGGAAACCATTAATTATAAAAGAATGTGATTTTATAGATTCATTAGCTTTAAACTTTCCATTAAATAGTGAAAATAAAAAAGAAAAATTTTTACTTACAAAATGGATTTTTCTAGACGAATCAGGTAAAGCTGATTATTTCAGAAATTTATTTCAACGATTTGCAGTTGAGAATGGGTTTTCCCTTCAAGTTAAAGAAACCGACCATAATGAATTTTTAATTTTTCACAATCGAATTTTTGACGGCTCAACGGACATTAGCCAATATACACTTGCTTTTACTCAACTTTTCAACCATTCCGATGATTTGGTTATTTACAAAAATTTAATGCAAGATAGGTTTAAATCTGTTGTAACAGATCATGACCAGTTTTACATAAGGGAAGTTCCTGAAGGAACAAGTGAGTTTATAAGATTTAAAAAAATATTACAAACAACAATCTAACCAAAAGCAATGCAAAGTAACTCTTTTACCACTGATTCAAATGGAAAGGCTAACTACCACGGTAGGTAAATAAAAGGTATTATTTTTTTAATTGTAACAGCTATTGGTATCCGTCTGGTTTTTATAGAAGATTGGTCATCTCCACCAAAAGACGTTTCAAAAATGTTGTTAGAAGCTTATTCCGCATCAGAAGATTTTGCAAAGGAACAGTTAAAAGTGCTGGCCTCAGCCAGTTAAAAAGCTGTAGACCAGAATAAGGGAACAAGTAAAATCGACTAAAAAATCCTAAAACTTGCTTTGTTCGATGATTTTGTCGTCGCGGGTTAAATTTTCAAGTTTTGCAAGTTCGGATTTTACCATGCGTCTTGCCGAAACATAATCACCCGCATCAAGGAATTTATTTATGGTTTGTGATAAAGTCATATTTTGATTTGTAATTTAAGGTTTACGGTTATCCGGGCAGCCGTCCGCCGTCTCTGGCGGCTTGCTCCAAAAGTTGATGTAATCCATGCAGTTCCTTAATAATGGGTAGCATAGCATATTCGTGTTCCAGTGCATGGAATGTGTGGTCGTCCACGTAATAAGCCCGGAATAAACTCGTCCTGACTTGTTGTTCCGGTGGCCTCTCGCCAACAAAGGAGGGCATAAATACACCGATCGGAAATTTGGCAAGAAATTCATCCAGGTTCTCGTCGAAATGCTCCACAAAATTCCTCACCTTCCTGTCTTTCAGAGGGTTGTCATCCTTGATATCGAAGGCATCCCTTAAAGCTTTTGCGCGGTTTTGATGAATTGGTTTTTTGTCCGATGGCCAGAAATAACGTGAGATGGCCCCGGCGCCGATAATTAAATTTTGCACATAGTCTATTATCTCATAATCATTTACAGGTAGACCTTCACTCCAAGCCTTTAAACTGACTTGCAAACGTCCAAGCGCATACATGGCGGTGCGTGTGACGGTCAGCATACTTTCCAAATAAAATGCCTCATGCGGCGGCCATATTCCCATCTGTTCTTCTTCCATTTTCTATACTTATTTCAAACAAAGTAAATTATATATTGCGCAATCTATCTGCGCAGGTGGAATAAAATGAAAATATTTTTTCGAGCAATATTCCCCTGCACTCTGTTCTAAATGCAATTTCGGTTCGAAATATGTACCATGAATGTCTTCAAATCCGGGCAATTTTCTGTAAATCCGCTATAAACTGGTTCGAAATTAATCCTATCATTGACCCGAATAGCTAGACTTACGAAGTTTTTAAAACTTCGTAAGTCTTTTTCTTTTTAGGTAAATTTGCTTTATTTTTATTGAAAAATTGATCATATGATTACCGCCGAAATTAAACTTCCTGAAAAAGACGCCGAAATGATCTTAAAGGTGATTTCTAAATTAGGTGGGAAAGTTAAGTTGATTCAACCTGGTGAGCAGAAGCTCTCGCCTGCCGCCAAAAAAATGAAAAAGGATTTGGAAGCAGCTTTTAAGGAAGTAAGGCTTCACCAGGAAGGTAAGATCCAATTAAAAACAGCCAGGGAATTGCTTGATGAGCTTTAATATTTTCTCTCTTAGGAGTTTATACACATACCATGGTCTGCATAAACCTTTTTTAGCAAAAGTTATTTTTTATAGAAGAGATACGCCTCCTCAACCGTTGGTTGCCAGTGTTCGTTTTTTAGATTGTTAATTTTGAGTTCGTCAAAAAGTTTTTTAGGGCCAGATATGGTCATTGTATATTGATCACTATTTTCTATGTTTTTGCTATCTAAAATATATGTAAGACTGTATTCATTTTTATTTACGATTTTCTCAATGTAAGGTTCCAGATAATCGCTAATTGCTTTTGGATGTGGAAATTGTGAAGATTTTTTAAATTCAATTTCAAAGCTTCCTTCGTATCTGAATAGAGGGGCATAATCAAAAAGGAACATGGGATTATTTTTTTGTTTTGCTAAATAAATTTCATACTCATCTTTGCTTTTAAATGTTTTTATTTCATAATAATAGCTGAATGGATATTCGTCATTCAATTTTGTAATCTGATTTAGGTCAAATTTATAAGTATGACCGTCGTGGGTCATTGCACTTTTTAACGTAGGATTTATTGTCCAAGATCCTATCTCATTATATTTTTTTACGACGGTTAATTCAAAACTTGGATCTTCGGTTGAATTTGCCACCTCTTCTCCTAGTTTTATATTTTTAATAAATTTTTCAATTTGAATTGAATCTTCAATTATGAAGTTATACTTTTCATAAGTCCTGCTTTTATCATATTGTGGATATCGTCCAATTATTTTTGTTTTTGCGTCAATTTTCAAAGTGTCAAATAGTTTTTTTTGACTAAAAACCTGATTTGTTAGAAACAAGAAAAATAAAATTAGAATTGTTCTCATACGCTGATTTCTGCTTATTCGTAAATGTATGCAATAATCTATCAGATTCAATTAAGGTAGTATTTTTAAATACCGTTGTAAAATATTCTGTTTTAGTCCGTTCATAAAAACAGGTTGAATCGGGACTGCATCGACGTTTATTTTTAATACATTCATTAGGGAACTAAGGACATTTTTTTCGGGGAGTATAATTGCTTTTTGGTGATAATACCAACAAGGGCGAGGGTCGTAGGTTCGAGCCGACGTGTGTTTGAAACATTGATATTTAAAGCAAGCAGGTATGATTCTTCAGTTTCAATACCCAACTGTGCCACTCTGTGCCAGGTGGCACAGGTAATTCAATCAAATAAATAAACATATTGATCAATTCAGGAGATATTATATTCTATCTTTTACCTTCTAAATCCTTTTCTTTTAATAATTATTATAATTTTGTGATTCTTAGTGATTTAAGTTATATATTTATGTAACGAACCAGTTACAAACAATTAAACCTCCAAATTATGAAAAAGCTCTTTATTTTCTTTTTAATGGCAATGCCATTTGTGGCGATGAGCCAGGCCCATAGCGGTTATACTCCTAGTTATTCATCAAGTTTCGTCATTGCTGATCCAAGTTATTCAGAAAAAATTCTGATGCTTTGGAAAGACTTTGAAAACAACACTTTGGATAAACACATAGATATGTTTGCGGACACGGTAACTATGATGCTTGCAAACGGGGCTATGGTAAAAGGCAGAACGGAAAACCTCGCCGGAGCAAAGCAATTTAGAAGTTCATTAAAGAATTATAAAGCAGCTTTAGATGCCTGGTTGAGTGTAAAGAGCACAGACAAAAACCAAAATGTGGTTTGCGTTTGGGGGACTGAAGCGTACACCGATAAAGATGGGAAACAAGTTAAAACCCGCTTGCAGGAAGTGTGGACCTTTAATAAAGATGGAAAAATTGACATGATGTTGCAGTATGCTGCCCCGGGTGGTATGTAATATCTAGTTATTAATTTAAAGGCTGCTTTAGGGCGGCCTTTTTTATGTGACTTTTTATTTATTTTGGCGCATAAATTCAATGTATCTATGATGCGATCACACAAAGCAAAGATCAGCTGCATTAAATCTTAGCCCTTTAAAACATGATTAAATATATTTTTAAGAAGACAGCTTTAAGTATAATTCTTTGCTCATTCTCGGGGCTGATATTTGCCCAACAAAAAATTTCTCCGGTTAAGGAAATTAAATATTGTGCCTCCCAGGCAGATATAACATTGAAGAATATCCCTGATGCGGAAAAAAATCAACCAAGAACTATCGAAAATGGTTCGAAAGAATGGAAATATGTAGATTATCGTGATTGGTGCAGCGGATTTTGGTCGGGAATTTTGTGGAATTTATATGCAGCTACTCATGATGATAAATGGAAAACCGCAGCTGATAAATTTACGCGTGAATTAATCCCACGGGCAACTCATAGCGGTTTTGATCACGACCTGGGCTTTATTATGTTTAACAGCTTCGGCAATGGATACCGCCTCACAAAAAATCCGGAATACAAAGAAGTAATTTTAAAGTCGGCTGACTCATTGGCTAAACTTTTTAATCCAAAGGTGGGTACTATTCTTTCCTGGCAGGGTATGGCAAAATGGAAGGGCTGGCCCCACAATACCATTATAGATAATATGATGAACCTGGAACTGCTGTTTTGGGCCTCCAAAAATGGTGGGAGTCATAAATTATATGATGTAGCAGTAACACATGCTGAAACTACCATGAAAAACCATTTCAGGCAAGATTATAGCGCTTACCATGTAATTGTGTATGATACCGCAACAGGTAAAAAAATTAAGGGAGTAACAGCACAGGGATATGCTGATAATTCTATGTGGGCAAGGGGGCAGGCATGGGCAATATATGGTTTTACCATGTGTTATCGAGAAACTAAAAAGACCGAATTCTTAGATTTTGCTCAAAATATAGCCGATATTTATTTGAAAAGATTGCCTGAGGATAAGGTCCCCTTTTATGACTTTGATGATCCGGCCATTCCAAATGTACCTAAAGACGCTTCGGCCGCTGCAATTTCCGCTTCGGCGTTGTTGGAACTATCAGAGTATGTACCTGATAAAATCAAGGCGTCCAATTATCGCAACCAGGCTATTTCTACTTTAGCGTCTCTTTCTTCGGCAAAATACCAAAGCAGGGATGTGAATAGCGCTTTTTTGCTGCATTCTACAGGCAATAAGCCATCTAACGGAGAAATTGATGTTTCCATCATCTATGCTGATTATTACTATCTCGAAGCATTGATGCGACTTGAAAAACTGCAAAATAATTGAATCTTCAGAGGAGAATTTCAATTAGCGTATCTTATCTTAATAACCAATTTTTTTACAGTATCGAAGCCTTCAACTTTAATATTGGGGCGATGTACATCGTTAGGAAAAAAAAGAAAGAACTCTTTGGGGCTTGCTATAAAATATTTTCCTGTGGCATTGTAGTTTGCTCCATCTTTGGTTTCATCATAAGGCTTGGTAACTGTGGCATCGGCTAATGGCGACACACCGATTTTTTCCTTTCCGGTGATTACATACTGTACATCAATATATTTACGATGTGATTCCCAGGCTGATTGTTCAAATTCTTTTGAAGGCGCGTCTGTAATTATAGCAAAAACATTATCCCCGTCAATTACATATTTACCAGGCGCCATTTCTTTTAGATTTTTTTCGCGCGTAAATAAAAAAGCTTTATCCCAATATTCTTTATTGGTATGATACTGTTTCGCAAATTCAATATTGTTTACCGTAGGGCTAACCTTTAATGATAAACCATTGCTCCATTGCCTGCTTTTAACCCATTTCTTTGCACTTTTTGCTGTCCAATCTTTTGTGCTTGTTTGTTGGGCAATTAACGAGGTACTGATAATAAAAAATAGAAAAAATAAAAAAGGACTGAGTTTATAAGTAATAGATCTTTTCATAAAAATTATCCGGTTTAATGGTTGATGGTTTTCAATAAACAATATTAAAGTAATTTAATGAATTAGCATTTGTGAAATAATGTTTTTGTGAAAAACTTGTAATGAGTATGTATTTTAGCAGCCAATTATAATTTAATTTTATAGCCTTGAAAGTAATTCATAGTGTACATCCCGACGATTTCATCCATTATACAAGTTCCGTGATAAGGGATCGTTTTTTACTTGAAAATTTAGTAAAGCCAAATACAGTAAATTGTGTTTACACCCTTTACGACAGGATGATAGTAGGCGTAGCTAACCCCCTGGATCAACAATTGGAACTTGAAAATTATGCTAAACTGCGGGCAAATTATTTTTTAGAACGCAGAGAATTAGGAATTATTAATGTTAGCGGTGATGGTGCCGTTATTGCCGATGGTAAAACATATCAACTAAAAAAACTGGATTGTCTCTATATAGGAAAAGGGGTTAAGCACGTTGTTTTTTCCAGTGATGATGCCAGTCAGCCTGCCGTATTTTATTTATTGTCTGCTCCTGCGCATGCTGTTTTCCCTGTAACCTTGATGACCAACGCCGAGGCTACAAAAGTAAAGCTTGGTGACCCGTCAACTGCTAACTTACGTACCATTAATAAATATATTCATTTAGATGGGATTAAGAGTTGTCAATTAGTTATGGGACTTACCATTTTACATACCGGCAGTATTTGGAACACGATGCCGCCGCATGTGCATGACCGGCGTATGGAAGCGTATTTTTATTTTGATTTACCCGAAGGGCAAAGGGTTTTTCATTACATGGGCGAAGGGCATGAAACCAGGCATATTTTAATGAATAATTACGAGGCTGTTGTGTCGCCGCCCTGGAGTATACATGCAGGCAGCGGTACTGCAAGCTATAGTTTTATATGGGGTATGGCAGGTGAAAACCTTGATTATACCGACATGGATCCCATACCGGTGACTGAAATGATATAGCATTCTTTATAAACAACATTCTCTCATGAAAAATATAATATCGGCTGGCATTCTCATTATTTTAACAACCGTGTTTTTTAAAGCTGATGCACAAACAGTTATGCTTGATTATTATTTTAATCATGAGGTACATACAAACAAATCAGGGCAGCAGGTGCGGTTTCATTATATGTGGGAAGATACCACAAATACCGGTTTTTCTATTTTAGGAACTGCCTTTAAAAATAATGGGGCTAAATTAACCTCCCTGGATAAAGCTCCCACTGCCGACAATTTAAGTCCAGCAAATATTTATATCATAGTAGACCCCGATACTAAGAAAGAAAGCCTCAATCCTAACTATATTGAGGAAAAAGACATTAATGAAATTGTAAAATGGGTTAAAGCTGGCGGGGTACTGGTGATGTTGGCCAACGATAGTGCCAATGTAGAACTACCTCATTTTAATCATTTGGCTGCACGATTTGGAATGCACTTTAATGATGATATGCAAAATCATGTGATTGATGATAATCATTTCCAGGATGGAGCTATAGTTACTACTAATAATCCCAGTTTTAAAACGGCCAATAAAATTTTCATGAAGGATGTTTGTTCAATAAGCTTAACCGGCCCAGCACATGCGTTCTTAAAAAACAGTGATGATGCTGTAGTGATGGCTGTTGCCAAATATGGCAAGGGGACTGTTTTCGCAGTTGGTGATCCATGGTTGTATAACGAATATACCAACGGCAGACTGCCTGCAGGTTATGAAAATAAAAAAGCAGCTGATGATATCGCCAAATGGTTAATTAAACAGGTACATTAACTTCCTCGCCATCTAACATTTCCAAAGTTTTTAAAACTTCGGAAGTTTGATTTTTCTCGTTTTTTCTCATACTTATAATGTGCTTACGGTGCTGTATACCCCATTCCATTAATTCAATTATTATTTTATCTAACGAACTGCTATAAGGGGTAAGCTCATAGGTAACCGTTACAGGTGTGGTTTTAAATACCTTTCTTTCAACAAACCCATTAAGTTCAAGTTCTTTCAGTTCTTTCGAAAGTATTTTCGGGGTTATATTCTCCAGTTCGCGCTGTATATCCTTAAATCTTTTAGGACTGCCCGACAATGTAACAATTAACGGAAGTTTCCATTTACCGTTCAGCGCATACAATGCATCTTTAACAGCGTTTACGCTGCCTGTACAGGCTTCTTTTGAATGCAAAGGTTCTCTCATCATAAATATTTCATGTATATGTGTTTCATTTAGGGTTGACCCCCGGAACACCCGGAACAGGGTAGCACACCTGGCACAACCAATAATGTTACAACAAGCTTTCCGTACAATATGTTGCCTTTAATGCCTTGTTTAAGCATTTTTAGTGCTACTATCCAAAAGAATACCGGTATCCTTTTGGATAGTAGTATCTTTTTGATAGTAAATATAAGTATGTTTGCAGAAAAAATTATCACATGAAAGCAAATAAAATTTTTTATTGGATATTAACCAGTATCGTAGCACTAATGATGTACTTTTCGGCTTACTCCTATATTGCCAATCCACAAGTAGTACAAGGATTTCACCACTTGGGTTATCCGGATTATTTTAGGATTGAACTGGCTGTATTGAAATTTATTGGCGCAACTTTGCTATTGCTGCCTGTTTATATCAGAGTAAAAGAGTGGACATATGCAGGTTTTTCAATTGTATTTGTTTCTGCCTTTATAGCGCATGCGGCTTCCGGCGACCCCGTATTCAACCGGATAATGCCATTAATCTTTTTAGTGCTGCTGATCGGTTCATACATTACCTATCATAAAGCATTTACTAAAGAAATTAAATGAGTTTAAGTTTCCACGGTATAATTATTGTAGTAATTATATAGTATTAAAGTTATAACCTACTATGAAAACGCGGCAAACCTCAAAAAATAATAACAACGGCGAAGGACTACCAACTTCCGACCGGGCTTTTACCAATCAAAACGAACGGTTAAAAGAAACAGGCATCAGTAATGCCGGCGGGCAACGTTCTGATCAAACATCAAGTAAAGACAGCGCTCATAAACCGGAAAAGAAAAAAGTTAGTAAGTAAGTATACTTCTAAATGAGCCTTCACAGACTTCGGAAGTTTTTAAAACTTCCGAAGTCTAATATTAATTCTCAAGTCCTCTCCTTTGGAGAGGATTTAGGTGAGGCCATAATCAAATCCCATAAATTACCATACAAATCTTCAAAAACCGCAACAGTTCCGTATGCTTCTTCTTTGGGCTCCCGTATAAAGTTGATGCCTTTTTTCAGCATCTGATTATAATCACTCCAAAAATCATCGGTATATAAAAATAGAAAAACCCTTCCGCCGGTTTGATTGCCAACGCGGCTTTTTTGTTCATCGCCAACCGCTTTTGCCAGTAATAAACAACATTCAGTTGCACCTTTCGGCCTTACCAAAACCCATCTTTTGGTTTCGTTTAAAGCGGTATCTTCAACTAGGTCGAAATTTAATTTTTCAGTGTAGAATTGGATGGCTTCGTCGTAATCATCCACAACTAATGCTATGTGTGCTATATGTTGTTTCATGAGATTGTTTTAATCGAACCTGTTAGACTTCCGAAGTTTTTAAAACTTCGGAAGTCTTTCGATAAACCAGGCGAATACTTACCTAACATCAATTTTAAAATGATCAAAAAAAGCTTGCTCACCTTTACGGGTAACAATCATCGTTCTTGAATCCTTTTCCTTTCTAACCCATCCATCCACAATCATCCTGTTTAGCAGGGCCGCGCCTAATGACCCTGCCAGGTGGTGTTTTCGCTCGCTCCAGTCAAGGCATGGTCTTGCAAAAGAACGTTTCTGTTTTTTAAGAAGGTTGATATCTATTCCCAAAGAATTAAACCAGGCCTCTCCTTCACCGCTTACTTCAAAACTGTTCTCTTTTTTGTAAATAAATTGTTGTTTCAGCAAGCCATCAGTTAACAAAACGCCCACTTTGCCGGCTAAATGATCATAACAGCTCCTGCAATACCTCACCGGCTTATCTTCAACAAGTTTTCTTTCAGTTAAATTGTTACCAGGGATTAAGCTGGCAATAGCCTCTATCGCATATGGAACGTCAGCTCTTGAATAATTATAGTACCGGTGTCGACCCTGGCTTTCAACGGATAGCAGGTCAGCATTGACTAACTTATTTAAATGCATACTGATATTTTGCGGAGTGGTGTCTGCATAAACAGCAAGTTCTGTGGCGGTATATGCTCTTCCATCTAACAAAGCCCATAATATTTTAGCCCTTACAGGGTCGCC
The DNA here is from genome assembly GCA_028288305.1 of Mucilaginibacter sp. GTDB lineage: Bacteria > Bacteroidota > Bacteroidia > Sphingobacteriales > Sphingobacteriaceae > Mucilaginibacter. The sequence continues at coordinate 59,912 of JAQBOA010000041.1, read as the reverse complement.
GATCATTGAGGCTATTTCACTGAACTCGTTTTCCATTAATTCGACACTTAAGTATATAATGAAGTATTAAATATTAAAGGTAAATACTTTTGGCTTATTCAAAAGAAATAAAATGAACAGCAACACCATTTTGAATTGGGATAATACTGACCACAAAGAAATATACATAAGACAATTGAACAACAACCCTTTATATTGGAATGAAGACCTTAATTGCTGGGTAACTTATTCTTATAATTTTTGCAAAGCTATACTATTGAATAATGATGCTCAAATACCCGGTCTGGCTTTAGAAAATGACAGTTTGCTAAATGATAAAGCTAAATTATTAATAAAAAAATTAACAAGACTAAGCAACAATGAGCAGCACCATGATGCCAGGCAGGCCGCTTTATTGATTTATCAAAACATGAAACCGCTATCTGTCAGCAAACTATTGGAAAATCTATTAAGTAAAGTAAATACCAATGAATTTGACTGGGTAGCAACAGTGTGTAAACAATTGCCGGTACTGGTTATTTTAAAAGGGTTAGGATTTGATGATGACGATTGCGCTTTTGTGACAGATAATATTTCATCCCTGGTGAAAATCATGTCGCCCAACAAAACAGAAAGTGTCGCAATAGCTATAAACCGGGTGGTAAATGAATTTTATGCAATTTCTGAAAAGTATATACATTCTGTTAATAAAGATGAAGAGGAAGTAACAGAACTATTTGTGTGTAACCTTATCGGCTTGTTTATCCAATGTTACGATGCCGGAAGGGGCATATTAACCAATACGCTTTTAAATCTTGTCCACTATCATAACCAAAAACCTCATTTGGCTGATATTAAAAAGATGGTTATTGAAACGTTGCGTTTTGATCCACCGGTACATAGCACCAGGCGCATCGCTGTTAAAGATATTTTAATTAACGGCCAACATATTAAAACAGGCCAATCTATTTTAATTGTAATGGCAGCAGCTAACCTTGATCAATCTATATTTAAAGATCCTGAATTACATAATCCGGCGCGTAACAATAACGATCAGCATCTCACTTTTGGCATTGGCGCTCATAATTGTTTGGCCAAACATCTTACTATTGATATGGCTGCAGAAACATGCAGCTTTTTAAGTGAAAAGTACGGGCGTATCAGCATACCTCATCAAGAATTAAAATATGAGCCCCAATTGAATGTAAGGCTGATTAAAGAACTAATGTTAAATCTTTCGTAAACTAAATTTAAAAAAATGATAGCAGTAATTTTTGAAGCCGTACAGGCAGACGGCCAGTTAGATGTTTATTTGGAAATAGCAGCAAAGCTAAAACCGGAGCTTGCAAAAATAGAAGGTTTTATTTCCATCGAAAGATTCCAGAGTTTAAGCATACCGGGCAAAGTATTGTCCCTTTCTTTTTGGGAAGACGAAAAAGCAGTACAGGAATGGAGAAACGTTGAAATGCACCGTGATGCGCAAATGAAGGGGCGAAATTCTGTTTTCAAGGACTACCATTTACGGATAGCCCATGTAGTAAGGGATTATGGTATGTTTGATAGGAAAGAAGCACCAGCAGATAGCAAAGTGGCTCATGATTAAGTTTGAAAAGTTGAAAAATATTTGAATAATATTGATATATCAATTATATTTGTATCAATATTATGGAAGCTGAAAATCTAAAGGAAATTTTATTCTATTCACTCGAAAAGTCTATTAAAACTTATCGCCAGTTTGCGCAGAGACAGCTTGTTGAAAATGGGTTCAATATTACCATTGACCAGTGGCTTGTACTAAAAGCCCTTAGTGATGGGCCCCACCAAACACAACATCAAATTGCAGAATTGGTATTTAAGGACTATGCTTCTGTAACCCGAATTATTGAGCTGCTTGTAGAAAAGCAATATTTGGTCCGTACAATTCATGCAAATGATCGCAGACGATTCAATTTAACCCTGACTGAAAATGCTGTTCGATTATTGGAGGCTATGCAACCAGTAATAGAGAAAAACCGGAGCACTGCACTAAAGGGTATCAATGAACAGCACGCTTCTCAATTTCAGCATATTCTTAATCTTATTATTAATAATTGTCAATCTTAACCGCTATGAAACAGAACTTAAAGTATATTTTTATTTCCTTTTTAATAATGCTTTTTTATACTAAAGGGTATGGCCAAACACAGCAAATTGTACTTAGCGGCAAAATTAAGAAGGAGGTTGTAGACAGTATTTTTAAAAAATTGGCGACTAATTATATCTATCTTGATACAGCGTTAAAAATGGGCAATTTTATTAAACATCAGCTTAATACCGGCGCTTACGATACTATTAAAACACCCAAAGTATTTGCTGCTGTATTGACAAAAGATATACTATCCGTTTATCATGACGGGCATTTATCTATTGATTATTATCCGGGCTTCTCTGAGGGATCTGGTATTAAGAATCCCGATGTTGAAAAACAGCAAATAGCAAAAAGGCTTAAATTCAGAAAAAGAGTAAACTTTGGATTTGAAAAAGCAGAAATACTTCCAGGTGATATTGGGTATCTAAAGATAAGAGGTTTTTTTCCACCTGATAAGGAAACTAAGGAAATGACTATCGCGGCGTTAAGGTTTATAAGTAATAGCGAGGCATTAATTATTGACTTAAGAAATAATGAGGGTGGTGACCCGGATATGGTAAGCTATATATGCAGTTTCTTTTTTACTAATAGAACCCATTTAAATGATTTATATGTACGAAAAGAAAATTCAACCACTTCTTATTGGACTACACCGGATACCACCTTAAAAGCGTTGAATACTATACCTATATATATTTTAACAAGTAAAGAAACATTTTCGGCTGGAGAAGAATTAACATATGATTTAAAAACTCAAAAACGGGCAGTAATTATTGGCGAAACAACGGGCGGCGGCGCACATCCGGTACAGCCCTATACTGCAGGAAATGGCTTTGTCGCAAATATTCCATTTGCCCGCGCCATTAATCCGGTTACTAAAACCAATTGGGAAACTGTTGGTGTAAAGCCTGATGTGGAAATAGCGACTGATAAGGCCCTGGATGCAGCATTAAGTAAAATTACAGCTTCCGGTAAATAGGTAGCCTGAACATCTATATCTCTTGATAATTACTTAGGTTAAAAAATGTTAATATCGATGATAAATCAATTAAAAATGGGAAATTTAAGTCCGAATTAAAATTCATTATCAACAAAACCTTATGAAACCATTTATCTTATCAGCTTTTTGCATTTTTATTTTTATTGAATCCTCTTGCACAAACATTCATAAAGACGCCAAGCCTCTTAAAATTACCGACAAGGGAGTTAATATAGCCTATACAGACAACGGTAAAGGTGATACAACCTTACTTTTTGTTCATGGTTGGTGCATTAATAAAACGTATTGGACAAATCAGGTTAAATATTTCGGCGATAAATACCGGGTAGTTACGGTAGACCTGCCGGGTTTTGGCGAATCAGGTAAAAACAGGAACGAATGGACTACTGAAGCGTTCGGCAGGGATATTGACTCAGTAATGGTACAGTTGAATTTAAAAAACGTTATTCTCGTTGGTCATTCAATGGCGGGTGACATTATTTTGCAAGCAGCTGTTAACGCTCCTGAAGGAGTTATTGGTTTGGTAGGCGTTGACAACTTTAAGAATCTTGGCCATGTGCAAACCACACAGGATAAAGCTGATTACAACCACGCCATTGATTCGCTGAAACATCATTTTAGACAAATAACTTTTGAGTATTTTAACCAGTCCTTATTTTATAAAACAACAACCGGCCAAATCAGGAAAAGAGTGTTGAATGATGTTGCAAATGCCGATACGGTCATTGCAGCAGCTTGTATGGAAGAGAACGATTTTGATGAGATAAAACAATTGTCCGCTATAAAAAAGAAACTATATCTCATTAATAGCGATTACACCAAAACAGATACTACAGGGTTTAAAGTTAACCATATTCCTTACCAGGTATTTATTATTCACGCAACAGGACATTTTCCGATGATAGAAAAACCGCAGGAATTTAATATACTGCTAAGGCAAATCATTTCAAAAATTTAAAAGGCAGCCATAACTTGATTAAATAATTAAAGCCATTTTTAGCTATTAGCAATAGTTTAATTTATTTAATAGTTTAATATTAAGTTATTAATATAATATCATATTTATTAAGAAATTTTCATTTTCAGTTCCATATTTCTATCTTTGATTAAACCAAGAGCAGGCAGCGATGACTAACCTGCGTATTCAATAATTCTAAAATCAATAGCAATACCTATGAAATACGGACTTTTAATTGATATGGATGGGGTGATTTATAGTGGAGAAACATTAATACATGGGGCGGATACATTTATTGCCCATTTACTCGAAAATAATATACCATTTACTTTCATGACCAATAACAGCCAGCGGACGCGGCTGGAGGCAGTCCGTAAATTAAAAAGGCTTGGTATTGAAGTTACTGAAGACCATATTTATACCAGCGCAATGGCTACGGGCACATTTTTAGGTGCACAAGGCCCTGGCGGTACGGCCTACGTACTTGGAGAAGGTGGTTTATTAACCAGTTTGCACGAAAACGGAATTACCCTGGTAGATACAGATCCTGAATTTGTGGTTTTAGGCGAAGGCAGAAATTTTACTTTAGAAATGGTTCAGCGTGCTGTGGATATGATTTTAGGGGGTGCAAAGTTTATTACAACCAACCGCGACCCATCACCAAAAAAACCAGGCTGGAATAATTTAGGTATTGCTGCCACTACAGCTATGATTGAGGAGGCCACCGGCAGAAAAGCCTTCGTTACGGGGAAACCCAGTCCGGTAATGATGCGTTCTGCACGTAAATACCTTGGATTAGAAACGGCTGAGACTACAGTAGTTGGTGATACCATGGAAACCGACATACAGGGCGGCGTGCAAATGGGCTATAAAACTATTTTAGTACTATCCGGAATATCGATTAAGGAAGATCTTAGCCATTACGCATTTAAGCCCGACATGATCGTTAGTTCTGTAGATGAGATTGAATTCCCATTAAAATGGTGGTAAGCTTTTAAACCTTTATTTTCAATTCAATAAAATTCCCCTGGCGATGCGGCTTATCTGCATAGCTATTCTATAATCAGTATTTTTTACTCTTTAGTAAACTTATGGGTTAACTCTGATGTAAAACATTTGCGCTCAAGCGCTAAATGAGTTAATAATCAGAGAGAAAAAATTTCAAATTACTTAAACATTACTAAAAATATCTTGTTATTTTATTAACTGAGGGTATAAAATTAGCCCTTAAATTACTATTCATTTTAAAAAATTTACTTGTAGTTAAATCGCTTGAGATTAATCGAGAGGTGCATTAATTTTTTAAGCTGGACAATTTTTAATAATTAACGTGAATTTAAAGTATCTGATTATGGAAACACAAACAATGCAAAGAACCGATTCAAAACTCAGGGAGTTTTTTGTCGATCAACTGAAAGACATCTATTATGCAGAAAAGAAGCTGGTAAAAACATTGCCTAAATTAGAAGAAGCAGCTACAACACCAGAATTAAAAGAGGCTTTTAGTAACCACCTGGGGCAAACAGAAGAACATGTTAACCGCCTGGAACAAATATTTGGCATGATTAACGAAGAAGCAGAAGGCAAAAAATGCCATGCCATGAACGGTATAGTGGATGAAGGTGAAGATATTATCGATGACACCGATGAAGGAACAGCACAAAGGGATGTAGGTCTCATTTTTGCCGGCCAAAAAGCTGAACACTATGAGATAGCCTCTTATGGTGGTTTAATTAGCCTGGCTAAAACACTTGGTCTTAATAATGCTGTTGAGGTTTTAAACCAAACCTTATCTGAAGAAAAAGCGGCTGACCAACTGTTAACCCAAATTGCAGAAAATAAGGTTAATTACCAGGCAAGCCAGGAAATGGCAGAATAAAAAAACCGGTTATTAATTTACAGTAAAAGCCAGTATTCATTAACGGGTACTGGTTTTTACTTAAAAAGTTTTTTATGCGAAAAGATAAAAAGAAATACAGGATTCAAGATCAAAATGAGTTATTGAACTTAGAAGGTCCTCCAATGGCAAAAAATAAGGAAGAGGCTGCAAAAGACAATCACACAGTAAGTCCATCTGAAACTGAAAGTGTTGCCGCTGAACTTAAAATTAGGGAAAGCGGTAAAGATAATGCTCATGGTTAATTTACAACCATTTCCTCTCAAATATAACGGCCAATAGGATTCGATAACATTTGGTGAAACATATTCATCTTTTGCAATTGTTTTATAATAATCAATGGAATATATGGTAATCGCATGTTATCGATTCATTTACTTTTCTATTCTTCACAAGCTGGATAATAACACTTTCTTAATATTTAGAATATTTTAATTGATCTGTTAATTATAATGAAATATTTAATCCTAATTAGTATACATGATGACAATATTAACTAACAGAATAATTCATTATTTATAAAAATAATATACGCTTTTTATTTTTTATTTCTTTTAACTTAATTTTTTAAGTTAAAAATTATTATTTAATCATTTTTGGCGCTATTGTTGAAGCGCTTCATACTGATAAATATTTCAAATAAGTAAGATATGATTACATCTAAAACTAAAATTTTCACCTGGCACATACATGGCAGTTACCTTTTTTATTTATCCCAGGGCAACTATGAAATTTATATACCCGTTAAGCCTGAAAAAACTGAAGGATATTATGGACGAGGAGAAACGTTTCCTTTTGGCGATAATGTAATTGAAATTGTAGCTGATGAAGTTAAGATGCATGATTTTGATTGCATATTATTTCAAACAAACAAAAATTACCTCACTGACCAGTTCGAAATTCTCTCAGAACAGCAAAGAAAATTACCCCGTATTTACCTGGAGCATGATCCGCCTTGGCAGCATCCTACCAATACCAAACATATCGTAAATGATCCGGAAGTAACACTGGTACATGTTACTCATTTTAACAAGTTGATGTGGGATAATGGCGAGACGCCGACTTATGTAATTGAACATGGCGTAACCAAGTCCAATGAGAAATATTCGGGCACTTATAACAAGGGAATTGTAGTGATCAATAATCTGCCATGGAGAGGCAGGTTACTTGGCCTTGATATATTCCTTGAAGTAAGCAAGCACATCCCGCTTGACCTTGTAGGTATGGGAAACGGTAATTTAGGCATTGGCGAAGTGCTGCATCCTCAGTTGCCGCAATTTATAAGTCAGTACCGGTTTTTCTTTAATCCAATACGGTATACAAGCCTTGGTTTAGCTGTATGTGAAGCTATGATGGCAGGCCTGCCTGTTGTTGGGCTTGCTACAACTGAATTGGCATCAGTTATTAATAATGGCCATTCAGGTTATATTCATACTGATATTGATTATTTGATCGAAAAAATGAAGCTGTTATTGAATAATGCAGATCACGCCAGGAAAATAGGTAAAAATGGAAACGAAGTTGCTGTGGAAAAATTCAATATTCAGCGTTTTACACATCAATGGGAACAGTTATTTAAGAATGTGATTTATAAAAAAAAGGCATTTATCACTGAATATGTTTAATAATGAAGAAACATACTACCAAATATACAACACAAAATATTGCTTTTATAAGCGACCATGCCTCACCCCTTGCAAGTCTTGGAGGTGTTGACACAGGTGGCCAAAACGTATATGTAGCACAATTGGCCAGGTTTTTAGCACAAGGCGGATATCATATAGATATATATACACGCTGGGATAACAGCAGTTTACAACAGGTAGTTAACTGGTTACCAGGGGTAAGGGTTATACATATTAAAGCAGGGCCGGTTGCTGTAATTCCAAAAGAAGAGTTATTGCCTTATATGACCGAATTCAGTAAAAATATGATCTCTTTTATAGATCAGCATAACCTGAATTATGAATTAATACATGCCAATTTTTTTATGTCGGGATTGGTAGCGGCTCAAATAAAAGAAATGCTGGATATTCCATTTGCCGTAACTTTTCACGCCCTGGGCCATATAAGGAAAATACACCAGGGTAATGATGATAAATTTCCAAAGGAACGTGTCCAGATTGAAAAAGATGTAGCCAACCTTGCTGATTATGTGATAGCAGAATGCCCGCAGGACAGGGATGACCTGATTCAATATTATCATGTTTCTGTTGAGAAAATTGTTATAGCGCCATGCGGTTTCAGTGAGCAGGAATTTTATCCGGTTAAAAAGCATGTAGCGCGTAGAATATTGAAAATCACAGGGAATGAGCCTGTTTTATTGCAATTAGGCCGTATGGTACCGCGTAAAGGGGTTGATAACGTGATAAAAGCCCTAGGAAAAATTAAAGCAATGGGTAAACGTGCGCGGCTGCTTATTGTAGGGGGTGAAAGCGATCATCCTGATCCTTCAAATTGTCCTGAAATTGCACGTCTTCAAAAAATTGCCTCTGAAAATAATGTTTTAGCCGATGTTTATTTCGCGGGGCGCAAAGGAAGAGATTTATTAAAATTTTATTACGCTGCGGCGGATATTTTTATTACTACACCATGGTATGAGCCTTTCGGCATAACACCGCTTGAAGCAATGGCTTGCGGAACACCTGTAATCGGTTCCAACGTTGGCGGTATAAAATATTCGGTTATTGACGGTGAAACCGGTGCCCTCGTTAATCCAAATGACCCTGATGAACTGGCTGAAAAAGTTACGGAGCTCATCTTTAATAATGAGAAATTAAAAGAAATGGGTCAGAACGCTATAAGGCGCGTAAACAAATACTTTACCTGGGAAATTGTAGCTCTTAAAATAGGAAAACTCTATAAAAAAATGATACAAGCCAATCGTGAAAAAGCAATAGCAGCCCAGGCCGAATTGAAAAATCCTATAAAGGCCGCCTGATCTTTATGAATAAAGCTGTTTTTTTGGATAAAGACGGTACACTGATTATTGATATCCCATACAATGCCGATCCGGATAAAATAACCCTGTGCAATGATTGCATAAAAGGGTTAAAACGTCTACAGGAAAAAAAATATTTGCTGATACTTATCACTAACCAGGCCGGTGTAGCGCATGGTTATTTTAAAGAAGATGCACTTTTATTGGTAGAAGAAAAAATAAGGATGATGCTAAATAATTACGGCATTATGCTAAGCGGGTTTTATTATTGTCCGCATCATCCGCAGGGTAAAATTGAACCTTACGCAATAGATTGTGATTGCCGGAAACCAAAGCCCGGACTTTTACTGAAGGCTGCAACTGAACTTGATATTGATTTAAGCGCGTCGTGGATGATAGGCGATATTTTAAATGATATTGAAGCAGGAAATAGCGCGGGCTGCAAAAGTATTTTGATAGATAATGGAAATGAAACAGAATGGATGATGAATGAAATCCGCAGACCGATAGCTAAAGTGAGAAATATAGATGAAGCAGCTGAATATATTATTTCAATAAAAAAGGATGAACGACTGGTCGGCATGTAAAAATATTTTATGTATCCGCCCCGATAATATGGGCGATCTGATTATGTCGGGTCCTGCAATACGGGCGCTGAAGGAAACTTTCGGCGCCAGAATTACTGTACTTACTTCGTCAATGGCTGCCGGCATTGCTAAAAGCATGCCTGAGATTGACGATATTATAGTATTTGATCTTCCCTGGGTAAAAACGCAGGAAATAGAAGACACTTCTGCTATCAACCAAATTGTAGAAGAATTAAAACTGCGAAAATTTGATGCCGCAGTGATTTTTACAGTATATAGTCAAAATCCGTTGCCAACAGCAATGCTCGCTTATCTGGCAGGTATACCCAAGCGTTTAGCCTATTGCCGTGAGAATCCTTATCAATTATTAACTGATTGGGTACCGGATAAAGAACCGTATTCATTTATTAGGCACCAGGTAAAGCGTGACCTTGACCTGATTGCAACGATTAATGCAACTACCTATAATAAGCATTTGCTTTTAAACAAAAATGAAAACTTATGGCCGTCAATTGAAGAAAAGCTTGCAGGGATTGGTGTTGATACAAGTAAACAATGGATTATTTTACATGCAGGGGTAAGCGAAACTAAAAGGGAATATCCAATTAATAAATGGATTGAAGCCGGAAAAAAATTAATTGAGGAATTTGATTATCAGTTAATATTTACAGGCTCGGCTAAGGAAAAGCCATTAACTGATCATTTGCAGAGCAGTATACCCTTTGGTAGTTTTTCTGCCGGAGGCTTATTTAGTTTGGACGAACTTATCTTATTGATAAGTAAATCACCTTTAATAATTTCCGTAAATACAGGTACGATACATATAGCCGCAGCAGTAGGTACACCTGTTATCGTTCTTTATGCATTAACCAATCCGCAGCATACTCCCTGGGGAGTTCCTTGTAAAGTATTACCGTTTAAAGTTCAGGATATTTTACAAAGCAAAAATGAAGTAATAAGGTTTATAAATAATAGCCTTTTTAATAAACCAGTGGAAATGCCTTCGGCAACTGATATTTTAGAGGCCAGCAGGGAGCTATTAAAACAGGCATCACCAGAATTTAAAGAAGTTAATCTTGAATTTGATGTCGAAAATTTAAAAATAAATCAATTATGAATACTAAAGAATTTCAAAAAGGAACCCGGGTAATAACCACAGATGGTGAAGAAGGTGAAGTGTTAGACACCTATGAAAACAAGATAAAAGTTAAGTTAGATAACGGTGACGAAAGGGATTACGATCCCGAAAAATTGGAAGATGATTCAGATGCAGGATAATACTCATTGATCAGTAGGACTGTTTCATCAAATACCTGCTGAAAGTCGGGCTGAGCTAACCAGTTGAAAGTGCGATGTGATTTTTTATTGATAGGCCCCCATCTTTCCGGTTCCCCGTCCATACTGATAACAATACTTGGTGTTTTAAAAGCCGCACCCATATGCGATACACCGGTACAATTTGAAATAAGTGCATATGCATTTTTTATAAGTACACCTAATGCCCCCAAACTTGTTTTACCTGCAACATTAATAGCCGGGTATTTCATATAATTAACAACCTCATTTGTAATATCTATTTCTTGTTGGGTTCCGGTTATAATTATTCTGAAGCCGCATGAGGCACAATAATCTGCAAGGGCTGCAAAGTTACGGGTTGGCCATTGCCTCCACACTCCCCTTGAACCTGGATGAACGCAAATATATTTTTTATTTTGGATTGTTAAACCCAGAGCTTTATAGTCAGCTTCGTCCTGATCTGTAAGCGGGAACTCTAATTCATTTCCTTTTGATGGTATGCCTAAAAATTTCATTAATTTCAAATGGCGTTCAATCTCAGGGCCATAGTCGGGGTATTCTATAAAATAATCCTTGTTCGGTGCGTAATCATCTTTTTTGCAATATCCGGCGATGATATGAGCACCAAAAAGTTCCATCATTGGGTTTACAAATGAACCATTTCCCTGCATTTGAATTGCAAGATCAAAATTATGGGATTGTACATTTATTAAAAACTCTGAGAATTTATGCGGATTTAATTCCTGTTCCGGTAATCCGGGATATCCGGGAAACCATATGAAATCATCAAAATAGTTATTAAAACGCTCAACAAATGAACTTGCCCATTGCAATCCTGCAAGTGTTATCCGGGCACTAGGGTAAGCTGCCCTAAGCGCACGAAAAGCTGGAACAGCACAAAGCATATCGCCTAATTGCAGCGCCCTGAAAATTATAATGGTTTTTATATCACCAGGTAGTTTCATAAATCAAAAAAATAATACCCGGTATTTAATTGCCCCATAAATTTGCCAGTAAAGGGATAAAAAAGGAATTATCATGGATGTTATGACCATCTCAGCAATATGTTTTGATGATAAGGATGTGAATGACAGGCGTTTAATAATGAATAATACGGTAAGGACTATCCATAAGTTAAAACCTAAAAAAGCGATCAAAAATGAGTTTTCCATAATTCCTGTAATCATTAATATAAAACCAAAAACAATTAAATAGTAATTCAGTTGTGGCCTTATCTGAATTTTTTGTCGGTATAACTCAGGATATTTTTTATATAACAACGCATTAAACATGGTTTTCTTTTGCTCTTTAATGCTAACACCCCAAATTGCTTTTCGAACGGGGTGTGTAACTATGGCATCTTCCACTCTTTTAATTTTAATACTTTCATTAATCAGTTTAAACTCAAGATCACTATCTTCCCGCCAGGCCATAGTAAAACGTTCATCGAATCCTCCAGTTCTTACCAGGATTTTTTTTGGACAACAACAGTTCGCTGTAATAAAATCCGCTGTTTGCAGATTAGCCGTGTTAAGTTCATAATCGGTTGGCCTTTTTGAAACAGGTACAATTGTTTTCCCGGTAAAAGCCATATTTTGATCTTTTAGATAATGATTAAAGTATGAGATCAGCCAATTTTTATCCGGTATACAATCATCATCAGTAAAAGCAATCAGTTCACCTCTTGCATTCAACCAGCCGTAATTACGTGCTGCCGCTGGTCCTTTTTTACAGGGAAGACTAAAAAATTGACAGTTGATTAACCGCCTTTTATTCCATTTTACGACAGCTTTTTCAGTTTGATTATCGGGGCCGTCAGTAACAATAATTATTTCAAACTCTTCTTTATTAAAAGTTTGGCAGGTAAGTGCATCGATGCACTGTAGTAATAGGGCTGATCTGTTATAAGTAGGAATAACAACTGATATTTTAATACTCATTTTTCTATCAAAAAAGAACCAATAACTAATGCATCAAAGGGTGAAGTCCAAAAACATTCTATGGCATCACGGGGTGAACAAACAATAGGCCTCCCTAAAGTATTAAATGAAGTATTTACCAATACCGGCACACCCGTTTTCTGCTGAAAAGCTTTTAAAAGATCATAATATTGCGGATGCTGCTGCCTGTTAATTGTTTGAATGCGTGCGGTTCCGTCAACATGCCTCACCGCTGGTATTTTATCGGCCTTATCAGGCTTAACATCATAAACAAAAAGCATAAAAGGTGAATAATGCGCATTCTCAAACCATTCAGCAGCTTCTTCTTCTAATACAACCGGTGCTACCGGCCTGAAATCTTCTCTATCTTTCACCTCATTTAAACGTGATTGCATTTTCGGACTGATAGGAGAGGCCAGAATTGATCTGCTTCCTAAAGCGCGTGGCCCGTATTCCATACGGCCCTGATACCAGCCAATAATTTTATCCTGGGCTAATATTTCAGCGGCTTCTTCGGCAATGTTATTTAATTTTTTATAAGGCACTTTCGCCCATTTAATAAATTTTTCAATTTCATCATCTGTAAACTCTGGCCCCCAGTAAGCATGATCCATTACAAAATTTTTAACAGTACTTTTTCTTTGCTGAGCATCAATCCATTGGGCAGCGCCAAGTGAAGTGCCACTATCGCCTGAAGCCGGCTGCACCCAAATGTTTTTAAATAACCCTTGATCACGTATGCGGCCGTTAAGAACGCAGTTAAGTGCAACACCACCTGCCATACATAAATTATCTTCTCCGGTTTCCTTATGCAGCCATTCCGTTATGTTTAAAACCGTTTCTTCAAGTACCAATTGTAATGAATGTGCGATGTTAAAATGATGGCCGATAAATTCTTCATGCCGTAAACGTTTAGGACCAAAACGCTGCTCCAGATTTTGATTGCTAACAGTATAGTTACCTTTACAGCAAAGCTTTATCATTTCCCTGAAATCGTTTACAAATTCCGGTTTACCATATGATGCCAATGCCATAACTTTATACTCATCCGATGAATGTAAAAAACCAAGATGTGTAGTTACTTCTTCATATAAAAGTCCCAGGGAATTTGGCATATTTACCTGGCCAATCCGGTTTAAATCGTTTCCTTTTCCTATGTTGTAAGTAGTAGTAGCTTTTTCGCCTCTTCCATCCATGGTCATTACAGCAGCACTGGTAAAAGGTGAGCAATGGAATGCGCTTGTAGCATGTGCCAAATGATGCTCAACAAAATGCCACTCAAAATTATTTAATGAAGCTCCGATAAATCGTTTTTGTAAATGATGCGGATAGCCGTCAACTAATTGTCGTGGTGCGTTTACTATAGACAATAAAAACAGAGGATCCCAGGGAGAAGTCCATTTATCATCTGATGTTTGAAATAAACCGGGTTGAAGGGGGAGGCAAATGGATGCCTCCCCTTTATATTTGTCACCAAGAAGCAACCATGGATCAAAAGAATAGGCCACATGATCTACATCGTTTAGGTGAATACCAGCTGTCTTTAAGCAGTAATCAATAGCATGAAAAGGCAACTCCCAGGCTGAAAAAGGCACAGGCCGTTTTCCGTGTTTAATATGTGTAAAACGCTCATCTTCGGCAGCAGCCAATAATTTGCCGTCTTTTATAATACATGCCGATGAATCGTGAAAGGCAGCATTTATTCCTAAAATGTACATTTATATCTTAATTTTCTGAATGATCTTCGTGGTTGTAGAGGTAACTTTTAATATAATGTCTCCCATAACTTCAATGCGCGGGTCATCAATAATATCAACACTGATGTCGCCTGGTTGGTTAAATACCGTTGCTTTCATAAATAATATTTCTGTTTTAGATTTAACATTGGAGAAATTATTTAGTTTTTATGAAAATAAATAAATTATATGATAAAATTTAGTGATATTGATCGCTATAGGAAATAATATATGCAATAATGAGATACTTATGAGTGCTACTTTGAGTCTGAACTTTGATTTCTTTCAAAGCTCATTATCTAAAGTTGGAAAAATAGATAGCCATTTAATTATCGTAAGTTTGTTAAGAAATAACTAAAAAGAGTAACCCACAGGGTATAAAATCCATGAATGAAGAAAGTTACTCTTTTACTAAAGAGCCAGAGATATTTTATTATGAGTTTTTTAGTGAAGGCCCAATAATTTATGAGCGCTATAAAAAAAGATAATAATCAGACACCGTTTGATAAATTGTCGCCACAGGAACGCCAGGCTAAATATAGTGCTTCAACTTTTTTCAAAAAGAAAAATGAAGAAGCCGCAGCCTTTCTTAAAAAACATCCAATACCTAGAGAGTTTATTAAACACCAATAAATCTCTAATATATTTTCTTGAATATATCATCCGGGAATAAAGTCTGTTTAAATCACAATATAACCCAAAAGTAAAATTCTCAATAATCTCTTCCAAAATTAGACCGAACGGTTTATATTTGCTCTCGCGATGACAAAAGCAGAAAGAACACGACAATTTATTATTGAAAAAGCAGCCCCTATAATTAACCAAAAGGGTATGGCCGGAACAGCTATAAGCGATATAATGGAAGCTACCAAACTGGCAAAGGGTGGAGTGTATGGTAACTTTGAAAGTAAAGATGAAATATGCCTGGAAGCACTTAACTATTTACTTAAATCACTTGGCGATAGCATTAATAGCAGCATGGAGGGAAAAGCGAGCGCAAAACTTAAGCTTTTTGCCCTGCTCGATTTCTATAAGGATAGACATTTAAAAAATGATATTGGCGGTTGCCCTATATTAAACTTCGGTACAGAAGCTGATGATACCAACCCTGTAGTAAAACAAAGAATAAAGGAGGCCATTAATGCATCGCAAAAAAGGATAGAGAATGTGGTTAAAGAAGGCCATGCAGCCGGTGAGTTCAAGGAAACATTTAATGCAGAATTATTTGCCGTAAAAATGTTTACCATGATAGAGGGCGCAATATTAGTAAGCCGGATTCAAAACAGTAATCATAATATGAAACTGATCACCGACATCTTAAAATCAGAGATCGAGGAAAATAGCAAGTGAATTTTTTTTGACATAAAAAAGACCAATCGGTCTAATTTGAATATATTAGAAAATGAGCACCTTAAAAAAGAATTTGCTGATCATCACTGTTCTCCTCGCTGCGGTAATGGAACTGATAGATACCACCATTGTAAATGTTGCCCTGTCGCACATGAGCGGTAATCTTGGAGCAACGATTGAAGATACCACATGGGTAATTACTTCATATGCTATAGCTAATGTTATTATTATTCCCCTAACCAGCTTTTTGACTATTAAACTTGGCAGAAGAAATTATTATATAGGATCAATTATCCTGTTTATTGTTTGCTCTTTTATGTGCGGAAGTGCTACCGATATTTGGACATTGGTATTTTTTCGTTTTTTACAGGGAATTGGTGGTGGCGCTTTGCTTTCAGTTTCACAGGCAGTTATTTTTGAGCTTTTTCCAAAAGAAAAACAAGGTGTTGCAGGTGCGATATTTGGTATTGGCGTATTTATTGGTCCAACGATAGGGCCTACATTGGGAGGGTTGATCACTGAAAATTATTCATGGCCGCTGATATTTTATATCAATATCCCTATAGGCATCTTAGCGGCAACCTCATGTTATTTCCTGCTTACCGAGCCGCAGATTAAATCAAAAGTGCATGCAGTAGACTGGATAGGCATTGGTTTGCTGGCCGTAGGTATAGGTTCATTACAAACAGTACTCGAAAGGGGCCAAACTGAAGACTGGTTTGCAACCGGATATATTACTTTTCTAACAGTTACATCAGTACTCGCAATAACCGCATTTATTTTATGGGAATTACATATTGAACATCCGGTAGTTAACCTCCGCGTATTTAAAAGTAAAACGTTAAGCATTGCCGCTTTATTAACTTTTATAACCGGTATAGGCATGTTTACATCCATTTTTTTAACCCCGGTTATTGCCCAGCGCTTACTTGGGTTTACACCCACCCAAACAGGTTTACTTCTTTTACCAGGGGCAATATTAGCCATCTTTGGACTAATGGTTTCCGGCAAGCTGATGCAATTTGGCATATCGCCATTAATTATTATCACCGCCGGTTTCTTTTGTTTTATTTATTTCAACTGGAGCATGTTCGGGATGAACCTGGATACTTCGGCAAATACCATTACTGCAAATTTAATTTTCAGGGCATTAGGAATGGCGTTTTTGACCGTCCCCTTAACTGTGCTGGCAGTATCATCATTGCAACCAAGAGACATTCCACAAGGAGCCGCATTAAATAATATGATGCGCCAGCTTGGCGGCTCATTTGGTATTTCTATCATTAATACTTACGCTGCCAGGAGGATCGCATCCCACCGTATAGACTTGATCAGCCATATTACGGCTGCAAATCCTTTGTCGGTCGACCGCATAAATAATTACACTGCTTACTTTCAACACAAAGGGATTAACGTAGAGGATGCCAGGTTAAGTGCCATGAAAATTATGGATGTAGCTGTTGTTAAACAATCAACCTTACTAAGTTATACTGACTCTTATTTTTTAATCGGGCTGTTGTTTGCAATCACGCTTCCTTTACTGCTGTTTGTGGTTAACAGGCCTAAAACTGCAGCACCCAAAATGATATTATCAGACCACTAAAAACAATTTTAAACAAACAAATAAAATGAACATAACAAACAAAACAATACTGATCACCGGCGGTGGTTCAGGTATCGGCTTCGAAATCGCTAAGCTATTAAGTCAAAAAAATAATAAAGTAATTATTACCGGCCGAAGCGAAGCCAGGCTGCAAAAAGCAGTTGCTCAATTAAATAATGTAAATTATGTCGCATGCGATATCAACAGCGAAAAAGATATAAACGGGCTTGTTAAAAAGATCAATGAAGAATATGGTTCCATTGATATCCTTATCAATAATGCAGGCCAAGCTTCCGTTTACAAACTTGACGCAGAAGCAAACGCTTATGATAAGGCCGCAGATGAAATTCAAACAAATTATTTATCCGTAATAAGGCTAACAGAAAAGCTATTACCATTATTAAGCAATCAAAAAGAAGCTGCCATCGTAAACGTAACCTCAATTGTAGCTTTTGTACCCGGTATTAATTTACCAACTTATGCTGCAAGTAAAGCAGCCTTGCATTCTTATACCCAAGCTTTACGATATACTCTTGCTAAAACAACAAACATTAAAGTGTTTGAACTGATGCCGCCACTGGTAAATACCGAATTTTCTGCTGAAATAGGGGGTGTTAACGGCATACCTCCTGAACTGGTAGCCGAAGGATTAATTGAAGGCTTTGAAGAGGATGAGTACGAATTACACATTGGTGGAACCGCAGATTTGTATAAATTATTTCTTTCATCTCCACAAGAAGCACTGAATGCCTTAAACCAGGACAGGTAATATTTCTCTTATCTTGTTTTTATTTATAGCGATGGGTTTCAAACCCCATCGCTATAATTTTTCGTAAACTCTAAAATTTATATAATTTAGGGGCTTTATGGAAAAGAAAAATAATAAAAAAACCATCTGGGCCTGGTGTATGTTCGACTGGGCTAATCAATCTTATAATATGGTGATCACATCAACCATATTTCCTGCTTATTATGTTTACTATACAACAAATCAGAAAACCCATAGTGATAAGGTTACGTTTTTTGGGCATCAATATGTAAATACGGTATTACAAACCAATATTCTGGGTCTTTCATACCTGATTATAGTAGCGATACTACCCATTTTGACATCCATAGCTGATTACCGTGGTAACAAGAAGCGATATCTGCAATTTTTTACCTGGATGGGTGCTTTGGCCTGTGCTGGTCTATTTTTCTTTAAACCAGGCAGTAGCCTTGAACTTCCGTTGATTTTTTATGGATTAGCGTCTGTTGGCTATTGTGGTGGATTTGTTTTTTACAACTCTTATCTTCCTCAAATCGCCTCGCTTGATCAGCAAGATGCTGTAAGCGCTAAAGGTTTTATCTATGGATTTGCAGGCAGCATAGTTGTGCAGTTATTATGTTTTGTTGTTGTTTTATCACCCAAAACATTTGGCATAACCAGCGACGACCTGCCTGCCCGCATATCATTCCTGATAGTATTTGCCTGGTGGATTGGATTTTCCGTTATTCCATTTATAATGCTTCCAAAAGGTGAGCCTAATGCAGGGTCGCATAAGTACAATGTATTTACCGGTGGGTTTAAAGAGCTGGCTAAAGTGTTTGGTAAAATCAAACAAATGCCATTACTAAAACGCTTTCTTTCAGCATTCTTTTTTTACTCGGTAGGGGTGCAAACTATTATGCTCGTGGCTGCCAATTTTGCCGCAAAAGAATTGCACATGAAGGATGAAGACTTGATCAGCATTATTCTCATCATACAGGTGGTAGCTATATTGGGAGCTTGGATCACTTCAAAATCATCAGCTAAATATGGCAATGTAAGCACACTGATAGGCCTGGTTACTATCTGGACAGTATTATGTTGCCTGGTTTATTTCATTGCTAATGCAACTCAATTTTATTTTGCTGCTTTTGCTGTTGGATTAGTAATGGGTGGGGTGCAATCTCTCTCTCGCTCAACTTACTCAAAATATCTACCCGAAAATATTCCCGATACAGCTTCATTCTTCAGTTTTTATGATGTGACCGAAAAATCATCAATTGTGGTAGGCTTATTTTGTTTTGCTGAGGTAGAATCATGGACACATGAAATGCGCGACTCAGCACTCGCACTGGATTGTTTTTTTGCAATCGGCTTATTTTTATTGATAGCGCTACTGGTAGCTGAAAGAAAATCATTAAAACCTGCGGTTGTTATAGCTTGATTAAAAGTTAATTATACTAACTTCGTATTAAACCTTTAATAACCAAATTATGAAAAAACTATCACTATTATTTCTGCTGGTAATGAGTTTTGCCGGTAGTTCAGTTTATGCGCAGTTTACTCAAAGCCAAATGGTAAAGGAGTGGCAGCGCGCGAAAGATTATTCCAAAGCTTACCTTGATGCGATGCCTGCAGATGGTTATGCCTTTAAGCCAACGCCCGAGATACGTTCATTTGCACAGCAGATGCTGCATTTGGCTGATGGAAATTATGGTCTTGTCGGTGTTGCAAGTGGCAAACCCAACCCACTTGGGAAAGCATCCGATGAAAAAACAATTGAACCTACAAAGGAAGCGGTTACAAAAGCAGTAATGGATAGCTATGACTGGGTAATAAACACCTTGCAGGGCATGACGCCAGAACAACTGCAGGAAACTGTAAAATTTGCCAACCAGGATATTACACGAAGTGGAATGTTTGGTAAAGCATTTGAGCATCAAACGCACCACCGTGGACAAACTACCGTTTACCTGCGTTTAAAAGGGGTAACACCACCTAATGAAAGGCTGTTTTAGTTTCACATTTTGGTCTGAACTAAGATTTTTAAGATTTCAGGATGGTAGGATTAAAATAAACTTATTATTTTGACATTTAGAACAAATCCTATAATTCTCAAATCCTAAAAATCTTAGTTCCTACAATTCTATGCAAAGCGTCCCCTACTGGATTGAACATTTAAAATTGCAACGCCATCCGGAAGGCGGGTATTATAAAGAAGTTTTCCGTTCTCAGCAGCAGGTGCTAAGGCCAGACGATAATAAAACAAAACAAGCCTGTACCTCTATTTATTATTTATTGGAAGGAAAGGATTTTTCCGGCTTCCACCGGCTTGCTTCTGATGAAATATGGTATTTCCACAAAGGCAGCCCTTTGATCATTCATGCCATAAATGAAAATGGATTGCATTCCGCATTTGAACTTTCTGATAACATTTCAGGTAACCTATCCATTGTAATTACAGCAGGAATATGGTTTGCCGCAGAAATTCCTTCCGGGGATGGATTTACATTAACAAGTTGCGCAGTTGCTCCCGGATTTGATTTTAGCGAATTTGAAATGGCTAAAAAAGAAGAATTAATAAAGATATATCCCCAACATAAGGATTTATTGAATAAGCTCTGCCGTATTTAAAATCAGACTATTGTTACTCGTTTATATTTTATCCGGGAAATTGTTCAAGTGCATGTTTTTCTGAACAGAATTGAACATCTCAGCAAATATTTAGTCCTTAAATTGATTTTTGTCTTCTGTTTAAAGATGACTTTTTATTTGTATTTTCAATTCAATCTCATTCCACCTAAACTTTGGCATAATCTTAGTTTAACACTAAACATTAAAACATTCAACTTATGAAAACTACAACAAAAACCACCGTTATATTAAAAGCAATTGACCTCGAATTAAGGGCTTTATTACAAAAAGATATTGAACAATTTAAAATGAACCAGGAAAACAAACAGGGTCCGGTTAAAAACGCGGCCTGACCATCATTTAATGGCTACACATCAACAATATCATTAGCATAATCAACAATTTCACGGATATTTTTATCAAGCTGGTCTGCTGTTATTTCCATTAACAATAAACATTCCCTGTCAGGTTTATAATTATCTTCCTTTATCAAACTCATTAATCCCATAATGGTACTCACCGGACCACGGATACCATGAGATTGCAGGGCAGATATATCCATTAATTTTTTGTGCTGCGACAATACCTTTTCTTCGTAAGCTTTTCTTTTTGTTATATCGTTTGCATTAAAAACAACACCGGTTATATTTCCCCTCAAATCAGCAGCAGGTGAAAATTCAAACGACCACCAGGTAGTGCCACTATTTTCATAACGGATCTTTCTTTCAATAGTAAAATTTTCTCCTAAAAACGACCTATCGCAGTTTTCGATCACCATTTTAACTGATGAAGGATGAAGGAAATTTAAAATACTATCCCCCAGGATTATTTTTTTGTTAAAAAGCTTTTTAATAAAAAGGAACGACGCCTTATTGTAATCAAGGATGTTCAGTTGCTTGTCTAAAATAATATAATAGCTATTGGAGCTATCAAATATCGCCCGGAATTTAAAGGATATGCGTTTAAGCTCAGCCTGTAATTTGACAATTAATTTTTTATCCCTGTCTGGTTTTATAAGGTGCGCTGATTTAACAGATACCCTTCGGATAAGTGTTTTATAATATTTACTTTTTAAATTTTGTAAAACTATAGGGATCGGTTGGTCAGGTCTTTTCATTATAGTTTCTGCATATGATAAAATTTATTCCTTATTTTTTATCTACGCTTAAAATTGTTTTGAATAAAGAAATTGAAATTTTAAACTTGTGATAAAGAAGGTTTAGTATTTCGTATAAGTTATCAAATATAATTATTAAATACGGTTAAATAATTGTAATTCAAATAGTATTATGAGGTATTTAAAAATTCTTCTAAAATTATAATGGAAATAGGCTTATATATTTTTATAAATAAAGAAAGTGTAATTTTTTATTTTAGCGATCCTTGTTTCTTATTGATCTTTTTATAATTATTGTAACTTATAATTAAAAAAATAAATTTATTTTAAAGTTCAGGAGATGAAACGTTTAGTAAACTTTATATAACCAAACAGAAAAATCCGCTTGACTATTTTATATTTAAATATATTTACATTCATTTTCAAATTATTTTGTCACTAATTTTTTTAACTATTTTATAATGGGAAAAGTGAAAAGTGAGGACACTAGCGATTCACAATTCCCGGTTGTTGGCATTGGTGCTTCAGCTGGCGGCCTTGATGCTGTAAAGTCATTTTTGCAGGCTTTACCTGCTAAATCAGGAATGGCTTATGTTTTTATCCAGCATTTAAGTCCGGAGCATGAAAGCATTTTACCGGAGATACTTCAAAGAGTAGCTCCTTTTCCTGTCCAGCAGATCACTGATAACCTGCATATAGAACCGGACCATCTGTACATTATACCGCAAAATAAAATGGTTACCGTTATTGACGGTTCCCTTATGCTTGCACCATTGGACAAGAAGAATAAAAAGGGCAATACGGTCGATCTTTTCTTTTCTTCATTGGGTATGGTATATCAAAGCTTTGCTGTGGGTGTTGTATTATCAGGGGCGTTGAACGATGGGACACTCGGCCTGCAGGTTATAAAATCATACGGCGGATTAACTTTTGCCCAGGATGAAGGTTCGGCAGCTTTTGATAGCATGCCCAAAAGTGCGGTTAGGTCGGGGGCGGTTGATTTTGTTTTATCTCCCGAAAAAATTGCGGAATGCCTTGTAGCCATTAACCACCCTTTTCATTCAGATTATTCAAAATCAGAAATAGTTAATTCAATCCCTCATCAGGATAACGAAATTTTTAAACAAATACTTACTGTGCTGCGCGTTCGCCGGGGGGTAGATTTTACCTACTATAAACATAGTACCATAAAGCGTCGTATTATCCGCCGGATGGCGCTTAATAAAATAGAAAAGCCGGCTGATTACCTCGTTTTTTTGCGGGAAAATAAGAGTGAGCAGGATGCGTTATATAATGATATGCTGATATCGGTCACTAACTTTTTTCGCGATACAAAAAGTTTCGACGTTTTATGCAATACCTTGCTTCCTTTCATTATTGGCAAAAAGACAAACGATGAACCGTTAAGGATATGGGTGGCAGGATGTGCCTCCGGCGAGGAGGCCTATTCAATTGCTATATGTATCCAGGAATACCTGGGTGACAAGGCTGCTGCCATGAAATTACAGGTATTTGCAACAGATATTTCTGAAACTGCAATTGCTAAAGCCCGCACAGGTATTTACCGGCCAAACGAATTGGAAGGTGTTTCCTCATCCCGGCTTCAGCAGTTTTTCACAAAATTGGATGGCAGTTACCAGGTAAATAAAATAATCCGGGACATGTGCGTTTTCGCCAATCACAATTTACTAAAAGACCCTCCTTTTTCTAAAATTGACCTGGTAAGCTGTCGCAATGTGTTAATTTACCTGGAACCTGTTTTGCAAAAAAGAGCTTTAACCATCTTTCATTATTCTTTAAATGTAGGTGGGTACCTGATGTTGGGTAAGTCGGAAACCATAGGCACTAATACAGATATTTTCACGCCTTATGATGGTGTAGAAAAGATATATCAAAGAAAAGGTCCTGTAGGAAGATTTATGACAGTGAGTACTCCGGGCAGTGAGAAAAGATTTAGGGAATTAGATAATATTATTCAAAAAGAAAGCTTCGAGAAAGATGTTTTCAAATTGGCTGATGACGCCATGCTGCTTAATTTTATGCCCCCTGCTGTGCTGGTTAATGATAAATTTGATATAGTTCAGTTTCGCGGAGTAACAGAAACATGGCTTGTGCCGCCTGCGGGAAAACCAAGTTTTAATGTATTGAAAATGGCAAGGGAAGGCCTCGCGTTCGAATTACGTAACGTGCTCCACATGGCAAAAAAAACAAATCTCCCTGCCCGTAAATTTGGGGTTTTTTTTAAATTGAACGGTTTACAGCATTACGTAAATATTCAGGCTGTTCCGTTAAAAGACACTGCTGAGCCTTATTTTCTTATTGTTTTTCAAAGCGCTTCCTCAACAGGTATACAGCAGGTGCTTACCGAAACTAACACCCCGCGCGAAGACGTAACGTATAATTTAAGTGAGTTGCGTATTGAACAGTTGGAAAAAGAGCTTACTCAGACCCGCGCTGACATGCGCGCCATTACTGAAGAGCAGGAAACCTCCAATGAAGAATTGCAAAGCGCTAATGAAGAGTTGCTCTCCGGAAGTGAAGAATTGCAAAGCCTGAATGAGGAACTGGAAACCTCAAAAGAGGAGTTGCAAAGCACGAATGAAGAGATCATGATTGTTAATACGGAGCTACTGGATAGAAACGAGCAGTTGAATAATTCACGGCTATATACGGAAAGTATCATAAATACTATTCGCGATCCCCTAATTATCCTTGACGGCGACCTTTGTGTAAAACGTGCCACAGATGGTTTTTACAGAAAATTTCGCACTAACGAAAAAGATACCGAAGGGCAGTATATTTATGATCTTGGAAACAAACAATGGGATATTCCAAAGCTTAAGGAGCTTTTAGAAGACCTGCTTCCCTCAAAAAAGGAATTTAAAGATTTTGAGGTTACCCTTGTATTTCCCAATATAGGTATAAGGGTAATGTGTTTGAATGCCCGGCTAATTGATAACCGGGGTGGTGAAAAGCTGATATTGCTTGCAATTGAAGATATTACTGATAAAAGAAGGGTAGAAGAAGGTTTGGCGGAAGCCGAACGCTTATTGAGTGAAAGCAAGGAGAGATTAAAATTCGCTATTGATTCCGCCGGTCTTGGCACCTGGGATTATGATCCCCAGGCACAGGTACTGATCTGGGATAGACGCTGTAAGGAAATATTCGGGCTTTCACCAGGCAGTCTTATTGACCTGCCTTCCTTCTTAATGTTAATTCACCAGGATGATAGGGAGCGCGTTGAAAAAAGTGTTAATGAAACTTTAGCAGGCGGAAATACCGGGGAGTTTGATATAGAGTTCAGAACTATACCTGCAGATGAAAAAGTTAAATGGCTTAAAGCAAAAGGAAGGGCTTATTTTAACGAGCAGGGAAACGCTATGCGGTTCATCGGTACCCTATTGGATATTACCGTTCAAAAGCTGATTGACGAAGCTACAGTTGATTTATTAAACAAAAAGGATGAATTTATAAGTATTGCCAGTCACGAATTAAAGACACCTATTACCAGTTTAAAGGCGGCCCTGCAAATGATAGAACGCACTATGCCAAAAACCGATGAAATGAAAACAGCCTTTAATTTTTTACAAAAGGCTATTAAACAAGTAGATAAGCTAATTGAGCTGATAAAAGACCTGTTAGATGTTACAAAAATTCAATCAGGCAAACTGGAGTTAAAGAAAACCAAATTTAATTTAGGCGAATTAATAACTGACTGCAGCGAAGAGACACAAAGTAGCTCGCCAAATCATCAACTGATTATAGAAGGCGAAACCAATTTTGAAATCAATGCTGATAAAAGCAGGCTTGAGCAGGTAATAGTAAATCTGCTTTCAAATGCTGTTAAATATTCTCCGGAAGGTGAAAAAGTTATTATAGCGGTGGGCAAATCAGATGAGGGCATTAAAATAGCCATTACTGATTTTGGTATTGGCATCCCAGAGGAAAAACTGCCATTAATATTTGACCGTTTTTACCGGGTTGATGAAGGGACACAGAAATACTCTGGCCTGGGCCTGGGCTTGTTCATTTCTTCACAGATCATAAGGCAGCATGACAGCCGTATTAACATTAAAAGCGAAGTAGGAAAAGGATCAACCTTTTGGTTTATTCTGCCCGTTTAGCAAGTTTCTAAATTAAATTTTTCACGTTGTGTCCGGAACCGGAACAGATCAAATTACACTTTTCTGACTTTTAACTAAAATGCACTAAAAATTATCCAATAAATAATTAATTATTTGGTAAAATATTTTTTTTAAGGAAAAGTTTATGTTATTTATTTTTTTAGTTAAATAATTCATTTTCAAGTCAATATAAATTTTTTTTTGTTAAACATTTTCTTCCTATATTCGTATAAAAGAAATAATTATTTATATTTTTACGTTGCACTTAATCAGTATATTTTTTATTATTGCTTAAGCCATTATCTTTAGCTTTACCTAGTCCGGACCTCAATTAATTTATCTATTTAAAGAAACTTAGTGCCAAATGGAACAAGAAATAATTGATATTCCTTTAAAAAAGGCGCCTCATTTAAACGGCGCTAATGATGACTCATTAGATTTGAAAGAACTTTTACGGGTTCTTTCTTTAGTTAAAAACGGAAAGCTTGACGTGCGGATGCCGGTTACCCAGGCTGGGATAAACGGACGGATATGTGAAGTACTGAACGACATTATTGATATGAATCAACGTTTGGTTGCAGAAATTTCTGCCGCGGAGGTAACAATAGGAAAAAAGGGAAATTTATCAAAAAGGATTGAACTTCCGGATGCCCGTGGTGAATGGGCCGGCGGCGTTAATTCTTTAAATAATCTGATCTCCGATCTTACTTCTCCAACGCTGGAAATCGCAGGTATGATCAACTCCGTTGCCAACGGCGATTTATCAAAACATATACCTCTCGAAATTAGCGGGCATCCTTTAAAAGGAGAATTTTTGCGTATCGCAAAAGAATCAAACCAAATGCTTTCCAAACTAAGGTTATTCTCTATGGAAGTAACACGGGTAGCCAGGCAGGTAGGGTCAGAAGGAAAGTTAGGCGAACAGGCCAAGATTAAAGGTGTGGCAGGTGTGTGGGCCGAACTTACAGATTCTGTAAACCAGATGGCGGGTAACCTTACAGCACAAGTGCGTAACGTAGCAGCTGTAACTACAGCTGTGGCAAAAGGCGACCTTTCACGAAAAATTACGGTTGAGGCAAAAGGAGAGATATTGGAGCTTAAGAATACCATCAATACGATGGTTGATCAGTTAAACTCCTTCTCCTCTGAGGTAACGCGTGTAGCACTCGAGGTAGGTACAGAAGGTAAATTAGGCGGGCAGGCAAAAGTACCGGGTGTAGCCGGAACCTGGAAGGATTTAACGGATTCAGTAAACCGCATGGCGGGTAACTTAACATCGCAGGTGCGTAATATAGCCGGGGTAACAACTGCCGTTGCTAATGGTGACCTTTCAAAGAAGATTACGGTGGACGTAAAAGGGGAAATGCTTGAGCTGAAAAAGACAATCAATACGATGGTTGACCAGCTAAACTCCTTTGCATCGGAAGTAACCCGTGTGGCGCTCGAAGTTGGTACAGAAGGTAAGCTGGGTGGTCAGGCAAGGGTAAAAGGTGTTGGTGGTGTTTGGAAAGATCTCACCGACTCTGTAAACCAAATGGGAAGTAACCTTACCGATCAGGTGCGTAACATTGCCTGGGTAACAACGGCGGTTGCAAAAGGCGACTTATCACGAAAGATTACTGTAGATGCCAAAGGCGAGCTTTTGGAATTAAAAAATACGATCAATACGATGGTTGATCAGCTGAACTCCTTCTCTTTCGAGGTAACTCGTGTGGCACGTGAAGTAGGTTCCGAAGGGCAGCTGGGTGGCCAGGCCAATGTGCCGGGCGTAGGCGGTACCTGGAAAGATTTAACGGATTCGGTAAACCAGATGGCAGGTAATTTAACTGGCCAGGTTCGAAATATTGCTGAGGTAACCACAGCGGTGGCAAAAGGCGACTTATCTAAAAAGATCACGGTTGACGTACAGGGCGAAATGCTGGAGCTCAAGATCACCATCAATACCATGGTGGATCAGCTCAATTCATTTGGTTCGGAAGTAACCCGTGTTGCTCGGGAGGTAGGTTCCGAAGGGCAGTTGGGCGGCCAGGCCAATGTGCCGGGCGTAGGCGGTACCTGGAAGGACTTAACCGACTCGGTTAATAAAATGGCCGATAACCTTACCTCTCAGGTTCGAAATATTGCTGAGGTAACTACAGCGGTTGCTAAAGGTGACCTTTCACGTAAGATCACGGTAAATGCAAAGGGCGAGTTATTGGAGTTGAAAGATACCATCAATACGATGGTTGACCAGTTACGCGGTTTCGCATCAGAGGTAACCCGTGTGGCACGTGAGGTGGGTTCGGAAGGGCAGTTGGGCGGTCAGGCCAATGTGCCGGGCGTGGATGGTACCTGGAAAGACTTAACAGACTCAGTAAATAAAATGGCTGGTAACCTTACGGCCCAGCTTCGTAATATTGCCGATGTATCTATTGCCATAGCGAACGGTGACTTATCTAAAAAAATCACGGTTGACGTGCGAGGTGAGATTTTGCAGCTAAAGGAAACGATTAATACGATGGTTGACCAGTTGCGCGGATTTGCATCGGAAGTAACCCGTGTGGCACGTGAGGTTGGTACCGATGGTAACCTGGGTGGTCAGGCATTTGTACCGGGTGTTGCCGGAACCTGGAAGGATTTAACGGATTCGGTAAACCAGATGTCGAGTAACTTAACTTCGCAGGTGCGTAATATTGCCGAGGTAACAAAGGCGGTGGCAAGCGGTGACCTTTCAAAAACGGTTATCATTGACGTAAAAGGGGAGATCATGGACTTGAAAAATACCATTAATACGATGGTTGATCAGCTAAACTCTTTTGCATCAGAAGTAACACGTGTTGCCCGCGAGGTGGGTACGGAAGGAAAACTGGGTGGCCAGGCACACGTAAAAGGTGTGGGTGGAACCTGGAAAGATTTAACGGACTCGGTAAACCAGATGGCATCAAACCTTACTGGTCAGATCCGCGGTATTGCAAAGGTAGCTACCGGTATTGCCAAAGGAAACTTAAAACAACGACTATCTATTAACGCCCTGGGTGAAGTTGCCCAGTTAACAGATACCATTAACGAAATGATTGACACCTTGGCAGTATTTGCTGATGAGGTAACCACCGTTGCGCGTGAGGTAGGTGTACAGGGCCGTTTGGGTGGACAGGCGAGTGTGCCGGGTGCATCAGGTACCTGGAAAGACTTAACAGAAAACGTAAACCAGCTTGCGCAAAATCTTACTGTACAGGTGCGTTCTATATCCGAGGTAGCATCGGCAGTAACGAAGGGTGACCTTACCCGAACTATTCGTGTAGATGCGAAAGGCGAGTTGGAAGCATTAAAGGATACCATAAACCAGATGATCGCTAACCTGAAAGGAACCACATTAAGGAATCATGAACAGGATTGGCTGAAATCAAACCTTGCAAAATTTGCGCAGATGCTACAGGGGCAGCGCGATAGGAATGCGGTAGCGAATAAAGTACTTTCTGAATTGGCTGAATTGGTGAATGCCCGTTATGGCGCATTCTATATTTTGGAGCAGCCGGATGGTGAAGATGAGGTTAAATTAAAGCTTTTTGCCGGTTATGCGCAAAAAAGCCGCAAGTTAATTAACCAGGAATTTGCGCTTAGCGAAGGTTTAATTGGTCAATGCGCCTTGGATAAAGAGCGGATAAGGCTGGCGAATGTTCCGAATGAATACCTGCAGATCAGTTCGGGTATCGGTAATGCCGCGCCAATTGACCTGGTAATATTGCCGGTATTGTTTGAGAATAATGTAAAAGCGGTTATTGAACTTGCTTCATTTGAGAATTTCAGTGACACCCATATTGACTTTTTAGATCAGCTTACTGAAAGTATCGGTATAGTACTGAATAATATAGAAACAAATACACGTACAGAAGAATTATTAAGCCAATCGCAATCACTGGCCAGTGAACTTTCAGCGCAGCAGGAAGAGTTAAGAAGGGCTAATGATGAGTTGCACGATAAAGGCCGTTCACTGGAAGAAAAGGCCGAACAGCTTACATTAACTTCCAAATATAAATCGGAGTTCCTTGCAAATATGTCGCATGAATTAAGGACGCCCTTAAATAGCTTGTTGATCCTGGCCCAGCAGCTTTTTGAAAATCCTGAAGGCAATTTGACAGAAAAACAACGGATGTTTGCCAAAACTATTCATTCCTGCGGAGATGACCTGATCCAGCTGATAAACGATATTCTTGATCTTTCCAAAATTGAATCGGGGGTTATTGCAGCCGACGTTATGCCGGTTAGCTTTAGAGAAATCGCTGCATTTGCCGAATCGACATTTAAACCTATCTCCGAAGCCAAAAATCTTAAATTCGAGATAGATGTTGAAGAAGGGCTTCCAGAAATGATGGAAACCGATATGCAGCGACTGAACCAGATTTTGAAGAACCTGCTTTCCAATGCTTTTAAATTTACTGAAAAGGGCCGGGTAAAACTCCATATCTTCAGGCCGGGTGCAGGGTATGAAAACCCATTAAGCGGTATAGAATCAGTAATTGCATTTTCTATTGAAGATTCAGGTATCGGTATTTCAAAAAATACACAGGGAATTATATTTGAAGCTTTCCAACAGGCAGAGGGATCTACCAGCCGTAAATATGGTGGCACAGGACTCGGGCTTTCAATCAGCAAGGGTTTTGCTGAACTTTTGGGCGGTACGATAACTGTGGGAAGCGAGTTGGGTAAAGGAAGTACATTTACCTTGTTCCTGCCATTAAAATATAAGGAAGAAAAAACAGCAGCCAGTTATCCTGCTAAAGAAAACTACCCTGCTCAGCATCTCCGCACAAATCTGATAGATACTGCCGAATTGATAATGGATGATGACCGCCACTCAATTGTGGCTGAGGATAAAGTATTGCTGGTTATTGAAGATGATATTCGTTTTACCAAGATACTAATCGATAAAGCCCATGATTTTGGCCTCAAAGTAGTTATAGCTATCAGTTACCTGGAGATATTTGAAAGTGTCCTGAAGTATAACCCGATAGCTATCACACTTGATGTAAACATGCCTGAATCCAATGGATGGAAAGTTCTTAAATTATTCAAGAGCGATATTAACATGAGGCATATCCCTATACACGTCATCTCTGGCGAAGATAACAAGCTTATAGCGCTAAAAAACGGTGCAAAAAGCTTCAGTTTAAAACCTTTGTCTAATAATTCCCTGGATGAATTGATTTCGGGTATTGTGAGCTTTCACGAGCATACCAAAAGGCGTGTGCTTATTATTGAAGACAATGAAAATGAGCTGCAAAGGTTATCTGAGCTTTTATCAAATGACAGTATAGAAGTTTTTGCATCTACCACAGCCAAAAAAGCGCTTTCCGTATTAAAAAAGGAAATGTTTGATTGTATAGTTTTAGATTATGTTTTACCCGATGCAAACGGGTTGGATTTGTTAAACAAAATTAACTTATTAAAAAAGCCGCAAACAACCATAATTTTACATTCTGCAAGGGACTTTACCTCAGACGAATTAATCCAGTTAAAAAGGCTAAATCATAAAATAATTACAAAAACACCTTCATCGCATATTCACCTGCTTGAAGAAGTTTTGATATTATTGCACGTTGATAAAAGGTATGTAAGTGAAAGCAAGCTGAAAATGATAGATGATATCAGGGTTAGCAATGATGTGCTTGACAGAAAAAAGGTACTGGTAGTTGATGATGATGTTAGAAATCTTTTTGCGCTGACTGCTGTCTTTGAAAGATCGAATATAGAGGTTATCACTGCTGAAAGCGGCAGGGAGGCCCTGGAAATTTTGAACAATGATAAAAGGATTGATATTGTACTGATGGATATTATGATGCCTGAAATGGATGGTTACGAAACTATCCAGATCATACGTAAGGAGCCGAGGAATAAAACATTGCCTATAATAGCAGTAACTGCAAAAGCGATGATAGGGGACAGGCAAAAGTGTATTGCTTCCGGCGCATCTGATTACATTACCAAACCGGTTAAAACCGACCAGTTGTTATCATTGATGAGAGTCTGGCTTATAAAATAGATTGGTGTAAACCTGAAATGGAAAATAAGAATGAAAAAGTAATGGCTAACGCGGAAATAAAGATACTGCTTGTTGATGACAATGATAATAATTTGATGTCAATGGAGATATCTTTAGAAAGAGACAGGTATACCTTTTTCAAAGCTACATCCGGACGGGAAGCGCTTAGGATACTTTTAAAGGAAGAAGATTTTTCATTAATTCTGCTTGATGTAAAAATGCCCACAATGGATGGGTACGAAACTGCTGAGCTAATATACCAGCGTGACAAGTTAAAGCATATTCCGATCATATTTATTACCGCGCATGACTATGAAGAAGCAGCTATGTTTAAGGGCTACCAGGCTGGAGCTGTAGACTTTATAAGAAAGCCGTTTAACCCGGAAATACTGCGTTCAAAAGTTGCTGTATTTGCCGAGCTGCATAAAAAAAACCTGCTTTTGAGGCGACAGGAAGAAAAGCTGCAGGCTATTAATAATGATTTAATGCAGTTAAACCAGGAACTGGAACAACGGGTAACAGATCGTACTATTGAACTGGAAAACCTTAATCATGAACTAAAAGCGCTCAATTTATCAAAGGATAAGTTTCTTTCTGTCATATCTCATGACCTTCGCAACCCGCTTACGGCACTTTTGGCTTCATCAGAAAAATTAAGTACAGATCCGGAAACTCTTAGCCTCAGCCAGGTGAAGCAGTTGTCGCACATTATTCACCGCACTTCCAAAAGACTGCTTGACCAGCTAAACGAAGTAATTGAATGGGCTAAAAAACAAAGTCATAAAACAAACTTTAATCCCAAAAGACTACACCTTATTGATGGGATTGAAGAATCTTTGGAATTAATAAAACCAAATGCTGTTCAAAAGGAAATTAAGCTTCAAAATAATACACCCAAAGGAATTTATGTGCAGGCCGATTCATTAATGCTGCGTTCTATTGTACAAAATTTGGTTACCAACGCTATTAAATATACACCTCAAGGCGGTTCCGTAATGATAAATGCCAAACTGGATGGGCATATGGTATGTGTGTTTGTTGAAGACTCGGGGATGGGGATGACAGGTGAAATTCAGGAAAATTTATTCAAGAAAGTTGACGGCACATCTTTATCAGGCACAAATAATGAAATAGGCAGCGGCCTTGGGTTATTGTTAGTAAATGATTTTGTGGCACAGCATGGCGGTACTGTCAATGTGGAAAGCGCTGTAGGTATCGGTACTACCTTTAAGTTCACTATTCCTGTAAACTAATTTTAAAAAAAAACCGTACTGGCAAAGCCAAATACCTTTGAAAAATTAAATAATGGTAAATTACCCCAAGTAATAATTAAATTTATTACAGGCCTTATTTAAATTTATGAGAAAAAGCATAATCCTTTTGTTGGTATTATTTTTATGCGTTGTTAATTCAAATGCACAGAGCGCCAATAATCCCAAAACTCCTTTTGTAGTTAAAGGTTTTCACCTCGACCTGAGAATACAAGTGATGCCCATGGATGCAATGAAAGTATTTGCATCAAAACTCAATACGTTGGGCATCAACACATTGATAGTTGAATGGGAGGCGACCTATCCATTTGAAAAAAATCCGCTGATCCCTAACAGGTACGCTTACACCAAAAGCGAGATCATTTCTTTCATTCAATATTGCAATTCTTTGGGTATAGATGTTATTCCATTGCAACAAAGTTTTGGGCATGTAGAATATATTTTAAGGAATGACCGGTATAAAGACTTAAGGGAAGACCAAAAAGATTTTTCGCAGGTTTGTCCTCTTCAAACAGAACAGGACAAAGCATTATTTACCGATCTGTACACAGAACTGGCATCAACCCATACTTCAAAATATATTCATATAGGCGGCGACGAAACTTATTTGCTGGGTCATGATGAAAGATGCAAATTAAAGGCGGCAAAAGAAGGGAAATCCAAATTGTATATTGATTACATAAAAATGTTATGTGATATTGTTATCAAACTCGGCAAAACGCCTGTGCTTTGGGCCGATATTGCATTAAAATATCCTGAGGCCATAAAATTACTTCCCAAAGGGACTGTATTTATCGATTGGAACTACGGCTGGGATATGAACAGGTTTGGCGACCATCAAAAACTTATGGAAAGCGGATATGAAATATGGGGAGCGCCTTCTTTACGGTCTTCGCCGGATAATTACTTTCTTACACAATGGGAAAAACATTTTAAAAATATACGCGACTTTGTCCCCGCTTCAGCGAAACTCGGTTACAAAGGTATCGTAATGACCTCCTGGTCTACCTCAGGTATATATTCACCGGTTTTTGAGTCAGAAGATTCAATGATCGAAGAGTACGCAATAAGACATGTATACCCTTTAAATGGATTTAATATATTGCTGGCAGCATATGCTGAAAGTATAAAGTCGGTAAAGCCGCTTAATATCGAAAACTTTATTGCCAAATATTGTGACGAACAGTATGGTTTAAATGCTGAGCAATCGGCCAGGTTTTGGAATGCGTTAAAAACAGCTCCATATGAAATTATTCATGGAGAGGTTAAATCTAAATCCCCTCTTTCAGTAAAGAAATTACTGGACAGCGCCAAAATAGCCGAAGCAACATTGAATGATCTTAAACCTTCAAAAAATAAAGAGGAGTTTGATCATTACAGGTTAATGGCAGGCATAAGAACGCATTACCTTGAATTTCATTATGTTTTGCAAAAAGTTAATACGCCAACTTTTACTAATGCGCAGGTACCCGAAGTTCTTCAAGAATTAAAAAATATGATGGCCAATGAAGAAACACTTAACAAGCGATTTATTGAGTTAAACAAAAATTATTTGAATCCTTCGGAACTGCAGCAAGAGAACGATTTAAGAAATATCAGGGTACGGCTTCTTTATGATCGTTTATACAGGCAGAAATAACGCTGAAATAAATACAAAAGTGGAACAGCAACAATTAAAGATATACAATGGTCAAATTATAACACCTTTTAAAATTATAAAGGGCGGAACAATTTTGATTACCAACGGTACAATCACGGCTGTAAGTGAACATCATATTGATGCGCCGGGCGCGATTGAAATTGACGCTGGCGGAAAATATATTGCCCCAGGTTTTATCGATATCCATGTACACGGCGGTGGCGGGCACGACTTTATGGATAATACACCAGAGGCCTTTTTAGCAATAGCGGATATCCATGCCAAACATGGCACCACCGCCATGTTACCAACAACCTTAACAAGTAGTAAGGAAGATTTACTGGAAACCCTTAAAGTTTATGAAATAGCTGACAAGCAAAATTTTAATGGCTCTCAATTTATCGGGATGCATTTGGAAGGTCCGTATTTTGCGCTTAACCAACGCGGGGCACAAGACCCCCGTTATATCCGGGATCCCAACCCGGAGGAATATAAAGAAATACTTTCCGCATCTTCTGTGATCAAACGCTGGAGTGCCGCACCTGAATTGAAAGGTGCAATTGAGTTTGGTAAGTATGTGACCTCTAAAGGGGTTTTGGCGGCACTTGCCCATACGGATGCAATTTATGAGGAAGTGTTGGAGGCCTTTGAAAATGGCTATACACTGGCAACCCACTTGTATTCTGGCATGTCGGGCGTAACACGTCGTAATGCTTTTCGTTATGCCGGTGTAATTGAAAGCGCTTTCCTTATTGACAAAATGGATGTGGAGATCATTGCCGATGGGATACACTTGCCAGCTCCATTATTAAAATTGGTTTATAAGATTAAAGGGCCCGGAAAAATAGCATTAATAACCGATGCTATGCGTGCAGCCGGTATGCCGCCGGGAGAAAGCATTTTAGGCAGTATTAAAAATGGTTTAAAGGTGATTGTAGAAGATGATGTTGCCAAATTACCTGACCGCAGTTCTTTTGCAGGCAGCGTTGCTACCGCAAACCGCCTGGTGCGGACAATGGTTACTATGGCAGATGTACCTTTATTGGAAGCCGTACAAATGGCAACAATTACACCTGCTGCTATAATGAAAATTGCCGATAAAAAAGGCTCTCTGGTTGCCGGTAAAGATGCCGACCTCGTGGTTTTTGATGAAGGGATCCACATTGAAATGACCATTATAAAAGGGAAAATTGTGTACGAAAAAGCAAAATCCATATAGTTCAATGAATAATGTGAATCAAGAATCAAGAGCCGAGAGTCAAGAAAAATGGCTTCAACAACTAAAATCCAGTAGAAAGACAATATTTCAGCATAAATATTCAGCGAGAGATATCAAATAAGCTTATTTTTATCTTGATTCCTGGCTCTAATATCTTGACTCTTACTTCGCATGAATACTATTTCTTCAGATAACTTAATCACTCATATTTATGAAAGCAGGACAATTATGGGTAAAGAAGCGGCAGATTCTGCTTATAAAAGAATAACAAAGCTGCTTGAACAACAAAGCTTTGTAAACATAATTTTTGCTGCCGCGCCTTCGCAAAATGAGTTTTTAGATTGTTTAACCCAAAAAACAGCTATTGATTGGACGCGTGTAAACGCTTTTCATATGGATGAATATATTGGTTTGCCCGAAAATGATCCGCGCTTATTTTCATCCTTCCTTAAAGAAAAAATATTTGACAAATTGCCTTTTCGTTCCGTAAACTACATTAATGGAAATGCAACGGACCCTAAAGCTGAATGTGCCCGATATGCCCTGTTATTGGCTCAATACCCTCCGGATGTGGTTTGTATGGGCATTGGTGAAAACGGCCACATTGCTTTTAATGACCCGCCTGTTGCCGATTTTAATGACCCGTTAAAAGTAAAAATTGTAGAATTAGATTTAGCCTGCCGGCAGCAACAAGTTAACGATGGTTGTTTTAATGCATTAAATGATGTACCGACCCATGCCGTCACACTAACAATACCATCGCTCATGGCAGGTAAATATATTTTCTGCATGGTTCCAGGACAAAAGAAGGCAAGTGCGGTTTATAATACTATAAAAGGAGAGATAATTGAAAAATATCCATCTTCAATTTTGCGGAAACATCCCAATGTCTTTTTATTTTTAGATAAGGACAGCAGCTCGCTTCTATGATAATTAGTATACTCTTAAATTTTTAGGGATAATCGACATCATAAAAAGTATATTTCCAGCGCAAAAGACATAATTAAACCTGCATATTTGTTCTGTTAAATATTTGCAGATTAATTTAAGATGAAGAGTTTTTTAAACGAAGATTTTTTACTCGAAACAAAAACCGCACAGCGTCTATACCATGAATTTGCTGAGGGACTTCCAATTATCGACTACCATTGTCACCTTCCGTCCGACCAGATCGCTGATGATATTAATTTCAAAAATCTTACTCAAATATGGCTTTATGGCGATCATTATAAATGGCGCGCTATGCGGGCAAATGGCGTAAATGAAGCCTATATAACTGGTAATAAAAGCGATTGGGAAAAATTTGAACAGTGGGCCGCAACAGTCCCTTATACACTTCGTAACCCGTTGTATCACTGGACTCATCTTGAATTGCGGCGATATTTTGATATACATGATCTTTTATCACCAGCTACGGCAAAAAAGATATATGATGAGTGTAATGAAAAGCTACAGTCACCCGAGTATAGTGTCAGAAACCTGATCAAAAATAAAAATGTCGAGGTAGTTTGCACTACCGATGATCCCCTGGACAGTTTATCCCATCATCAAAAAATTAAAGCTGATGGCTACAAGGTAAAAGTTTTACCGGCATTCAGGCCTGATAAGGCCATGGAGGCTGAAAATTCAAAAAATTTAAATGCTTATATCACCAGGCTCGAAGGAATAACGGGGAACAAAATTGATGGCCCAGATATTTATCTGGATGAGCTAAAAAAGCGGCATGACCATTTTTCCTTAAATGGCGGTCTCCTTTCTGACCACGGACTTAACCAGCTATATGCTGAAAACTATACAGAGCAAGAGATCAGGCTAATATTTATAAAAATAAGAGATGAACAAAGCTTATTGCCGGATGAGGTAATAAAATTCAAATCAGCTATGCTGTATCATTTCGCCTTATGGGACAATGAAAAGGGCTGGGTGCAGCAATATCATTTGGGGGCTCTGCGCAGTAATAATTCCCGTGCTTTAGAGCAATCAGGTCCGGATACAGGTTATGATTCCATCGGCGACTTTCCACAGGGGATAGCTTTATCAAAATTTTTTGATAGGCTTGAAGCCGAACATAAGCTAACAAAAACCATCCTGTATAACCTTAACCCGGCAGATAATGAAGTAATGGCAACTATGGCCGGAAATTTTAATGATGGCTCTGTGGCCGGGAA
Organism: Mucilaginibacter sp.; assembly: GCA_028288305.1. Classification (GTDB taxonomy): domain Bacteria; phylum Bacteroidota; class Bacteroidia; order Sphingobacteriales; family Sphingobacteriaceae; genus Mucilaginibacter. Next base: position 21,558 of record JAQBOA010000041.1, on the reverse strand, counting down.
AATGCAGTTTGGCGCGGCATGGTGGTTTCTTGATCAAAAAGATGGTATGACAAAACAATTAAACACGCTGTCGAACATGGGCCTGTTAAGCCGCATGGTGGGTATGCTTACCGATTCGCGCAGTTTTTTATCGTACCCGAGGCATGAATATTTCAGGCGGATATTGTGTAACCTTTTTGGTAACGATATTGAAAATGGGGAATTGCCTGGCGACATGAATTGGACAGGTAAAATTATACAGGATATTTGTTATTATAATGCTAAAAATTACTTCGGTTTTGACAAAGTAAAATGAGTGAGTCATTAAAAATTCAATCGCGTTCAGGTTCAATACTATCCTTTGGCGAGTTATTGCTGCGCATCTGTCCCGATGCTGAAGGCGAATGGTTAAACAATAATTTACTGCCGTTTTATGTTGGTGGTGCCGAATTGAATGTAGCAACCGCGCTGGTCATATGGGGTTTGCCATCAAAATATTTTACAGCGTTGCCTGATAATGGCTTATCAGCACAAATAAAAAAATTCCTTCAAAATAAAGGTATTGATACTTCAGCAATACATACTGGCGGCAAAAGAATAGGCCTATACTTTTTAACAAAAGGACAAGATCTGAAACATGACGCCTTAATTTATGACCGTGCGGATTCTGCTTTCGCAGGACTTAAACCCGGTGTAATTGACTGGGATAAAGTACTTGGAGGTGTAAGCTGGTTTCATTTTAGTGCGATATGTCCGGCAATAAGCCAAAATGTTGCTGATGTATGTAAAGAAGTTTTAGAAGCTGCTGAAAAAAAGGGCATTACCATTTCTGTGGATATGAATTACCGGTCTAAATTATGGCAATATGGTAAGTCGCCAATAGAGGTAATGCCCGGACTGGTAAAATACTGCGATATTATAATGGGAAATGTTTGGGCTGCTGAAATTATGCTTGACATACCTGTTATACCAAATGTTCACGAATCCGGATTAAAAAGTATATATTTAAAGGAGTCTTTAAAAACATCCGAAAGCATTATAAAACAATATTCTAAATGTAAAGCAGTGGCAAATACATTCCGTTTTGATGCAACTGATAATGTTAAATATTATACAACTTTATATACTGATAACCATTTTTATAATTCCAATGAATATGAAACAGGTAAAGTAACCGATAAAGTAGGTAGCGGCGATTGTTTTATGGCAGGTCTTATTTATGGGTTTTACAACAATCTGGAGCCTCTTGAAACATTAGAATTTGCCACGGCTGCTGCATTTGAAAAACTATTTATTAAAGGTGATGCCACGAGTCAAACCGTGACAGAAATTAAAAAAGCAATAAAATGAAATTAAAAAAGGCGGTTTTAAATTGCATATTAACGCAAGGAATGCTCCCCTTGTTTTTTTATGAAGATGCTGAGGTAAGCCTGCAAATAGTACGCACCCTTTATAAAGCAGGTATAAGAGTATTAGAATATACCAACAGGGGCAAACAGGCGCTGGAGAATTTTAAAGTGATAAAAAAAGCACAGCAAAAAGAAATGCCTGATTTGCTGTTAGGTATCGGAACTATAAAAAATGTATCGGAAGCTGAAGCTTTTATAGATTTGGGTGCGGATTTTATCGTTTCACCTATTATAAACCCTGAAGTGGCAAAGATTGCCAATAAATATAAACTATTATGGATACCCGGCTGCATGACACCGTCGGAAATATACATAGCCCAAAAAAACGGGGCTGATCTGATAAAAATTTTCCCGGCCAATATACTTGGTCCGGCCTTTATTAGCTCCATTAAAGAATTGTTTCCCGGTCAGCTTTTTATACCCACAGGCGGTGTAGAATTGAATGTTGAAAATATCAGCGCCTGGTTTCATGCAGGGGTTTGTGCGGTGGGTATGGGCAGCAAACTGATCAGTAAAGCTGTTTTAGAGAAAAAACTATATGATCAATTATATGAAGATACTGTGAGTGCAATTGATTTAGTGCAGTCAGTTATGTAAACTAACCAAACCAATTATATGAATGAAAATAAGATTGGGAACTACAGATGGGTTGTAGTTGCCCTTTTGTTTTTTGCCACGACCATTAATTATCTCGACAGACAAATCATTGGACTCTTAAAACCAACACTTGAATCACAATTCCATTGGACCGAAATTGATTACGGCAACATTGTAATGGCATTTACCGCTGCTTATGCTGTCGGCTTACTAATATTTGGCAATTTTATTGATAAAATAGGTACAAAATTAGGATATACCATTTCCATAATAGTATGGAGCTTGGCTGCTATGCTTCATGCAATTGTTAAAAACACATTAGGGTTCGGAGTAGTAAGGGTTGCCTTGGGACTGGGTGAGTCAGGTAATTTTCCTTCTGCCATTAAAGCAGTTGCTGAGTGGTTCCCAAAAAGAGAACGCGCATTTGCAACAGGAATATTTAATTCAGGCGCTAATATTGGCGCTGTTGCCGCGCCAATAATTGTACCCTGGATATTGGGTATTTATGGATGGCAAATGGCATTTTTAATTACGGGGGCTATTGGCTTTATCTGGCTTATATTTTGGCTCATATTTTACGAAATTCCCTCAAAACATAAAAAATTGGGCGTTCCAGAATATGAGTTTATACATAGCGACGGGGAAGAAACCACTGATGAAAAGAAAGTTAAATGGATACAGCTTTTAGGCATCAGGCAAACCTGGACATTTGTTGCCGGTAAGTTTTTAACAGATCCCGTTTGGTATTTCTTTTTGTTTTGGTTGCCCTCATACTTTTCAAGCACCTTTAAATTAGATTTAACAAAGCCAAGCCTTCCACTGGTTATTGTTTATACCTCAACAACAATTGGAAGCATCGGCGGCGGCTATCTTTCCTCCTGGCTTATTAAAAAGGGTTGGCCTATCTTCAAAGCAAGAAAAGCATCTATGCTTATTTTTGCAGTTTGTGTTATTCCAATCATTTCTGCACGATTTGCAGCCAATATATGGCAGGCAGTGGGCTTAATTGGTCTGGCTGCTGCCGCACATCAGGCATGGAGTGCTACTATTTTTACCACAGCATCGGATATGTTCCCCAAAAGGGCAATTAGCTCTGTTGTGGGTATCGGAAGTATGGCAGGTGCGGTTGGAGGTATTTTCTTTCCTAAACTCATAGGGTATATATTAGAAACAAATAAGCAAGCCGGACATATTCTTGTAGGATACAATATTATTTTTACCATTTGCGGCTTTGCTTATTTACTGGCATGGATAATTATGCATATCCTTTCACCAACAATGAAACGGGTTCAATTATATGATAAATGAAAACCTTAGTTTGTACATCTCCCGGAAACCTTGAATACAAAACAGCTGAAAAGCCAGTTTTAGAAAAAGGCAACGCCATTATAAAAGTAAAGCGTATTGGAATTTGTGGTACAGACCTGCACGCCTTTGAAGGGACACAGCCATACTTTGAATACCCCAGGATATTAGGCCATGAACTTTCCGGTGAATTAATAGAATTTGATGACGCGCCGGGTTTTAAAATTGGAGAGCAGGTTACATTTATTCCTTATTTTAATTGCGGAGTTTGCATTGCCTGCCGTAATGGTAAACCAAACTGCTGCGTAAATCTTAAAGTTTGCGGTGTTCATATCAACGGCGGCATGGTAGACTATTTGTCGGTTCCATCTTATTCCCTTGTTCATGGCAATGGGTTGAGCTATGATGAACTTGCTTTAGTTGAGCCTTTGGCAATAGGCGCTCATGGCATTGCCCGGGCTGACATAAAAAAGGATGAATTTGTTTTGGTGATAGGAGCGGGGCCTATAGGACTGGGTGCTATAGAGTTTGCAAGAATTGCCGGTGCCCAGGTAATTGTATTGGATGTAAACGATGCACGACTAAAATTTTGCAAAGAACATTTAAAGGTAAAATATACCTTAAATGCAGCCGAACGAACTGTTTTTGAACAGCTAAAAGAAATAGCCGGCGGCGATATGCCCACCATAGTTATTGATGCAACCGGAAGCCAGAAAGCTATTAATAACGCTTTTCAATACATGGCGCATGGCGGACGTTTTGTATTAATAGGCTTACAAAAAGGGGAAATTTTCTTTAGTCACCCTGAATTTCATAAACGAGAGGCAACCTTAATGAGCAGCAGGAACGCAACCCAGAATGATTTTGAACATGTTATTGCCTGCATGAAAAACAAATTGATTGATCCAAAAACTTACATAACCCACCGGATAAATTTTGATGAAGTAAAAAGAGACTTTGAAAGCTGGCTTAAACCTGATACGGGTGTTATTAAGGCAATGGTTGAGATGGATTAAATGTTTTTAATAATTCCGTGTTTTTCTACTGGTATGCCTGATTCTTAGAATTCTTATTTCATCATTTCTTGTTCTATAAGATATTCGGTAATTGTCAACCTCAAAGGCATGATAGCTTCCATCATTATTTCTCTTATATTTATCTAAGGGGTAGATTGTTGGATTTTGAGGTAAATTTCGAATTCTGGTAAGTATATTTTTTTCTAATTCCTCTGCGTATAAGTAAAGTTATTTTCTTCAATAAAAGTAATAGCATCAAGTAGTTGTTTAATTGCTGCTTTATTCCATTTAATCGCCATTCAGGTTCTTTCTTCTGTTGGCGAATTGTTTTTCTACTTCATCATGATCTATATAATTGCCGGATTCAATTTCAGCTTCCGCTTTGTCAATTTCTATATTGTACTCATCAATAAAAGCCATAATAGCTTCTTCTTCTGCAATATCCGACTTGTAATCATATCGGTGATTATTAAGAAAAGCTATTAATAACTTCTCTTCCTGTTCATTATGTGTATTTACCAATATACTCATATAAACAAATTTACTAATTTATATAGAATAAAAACTTGCAAAGTTTTCAAAACTTCATAAATCTAATGCCACTCATTTAAACTTGTCTGCCATTTTTTTATTCGCGCCTTCCCAAAGCGGATTACCATGCCCAAAACAAGCAATATTAAAATTATATTTTGCTACTTCTTTCAAAGTTTGTTTTGCCAAAGCCGGGTCTTCATATAGAATGCTGTAATTAAGTCCACCTGTATTTCCACAAATATCGCCTGCAATCAGAACTTGCTCTTTTTCTAAAAGTAAAGAAATGTGCCCTTCTGAATGACCTGGTGTAGGAATAACCCGTAAACCTGAAAGTACAGGCAATAACTGATCATGTTGTAAAGTTGTGATCGGATCTACAGGCTTGATAGTTGATGGTGTGTTTCGCATGAATAAATTAAAAATCAGCCATGGGAAAAATCCTGGTGTCCGGATCATCGGCTCCCGGAAACATATGCCTTTTTTTAGTAATTCGGCATCTGTTTCATGGGCGAATACGGGGATTTGCAGCATTTTTTGAATATCAGCAGCTGAGCCTGCATGGTCAGGATGCAGATGCGTAAGGATAATTTGTTTAATGTCCTTTGGTCTATTTCCAATTTCAGATAAAGCCTCAAATATCTTTTTTTCGCTTCCCTGAAAACCTGTGTCAATAAGCGTTAATCCATCATCATCAATAATAAAACAATTAACCATGCCTAAACTGACCTGGTAAACGTTATCAATTATTTTTTTTATAGCCATAGTTAAGTACTAATAAATTAATTACTCTGGCAAAACTACAGTTAAAGTTATGCCATTTGGCAATGCTATACTTTAGTATACCGGTATACTTAGGGAAACCTGCGTAAAAAGAAAGCAATTGGGTATATTTATGCCTCACTCAAAATTATGGAAGTTAAAGAACAAGACCTTGAAAATTTGCAGGTACAATTGTCGCCAGAAGAGTATGTGCAAATGTTGTTACCACTTAAGGATGCGTTAGATATTTTGAGCGGAAAATGGAAACTACAGATCATTTTTTCACTTAAATTTGGGAGAAAGCGGTTTAAGGAAATTCAAAGAGCGATACCGGGTATTAGTCCAAAAATGTTGTCAAAAGAGTTAAAAGAATTAGAGATAAACGAACTGGCCCAAAGATTTGTGTATGATACTAAACCGATAACTGTCGAATACGAACTTACCGATTACGGGCAATCCTTAAAACCTGTTGTTACAGAATTATATAAATGGGGCGCAGCACACAGGAAACGAATTATTGGAAGGGGTTGAAGAAATGAAGATTTACGAAGTTTTCAAAACTTCGTAAATCTGTCTGGATCAAAAGGAGCTTTCAGAATAATTAGCTGCGCTTGCTTTTTTAAACGTATCAGTTGATGATTTATCCAACAGAAAATAATTAACCTCTAATCACTTCGCCACCATCCGCAACATTTCCCTTGCATTGGCAATCGCAACAGCATCATAATCATTATTGAAATAACACCAGGCCTCTTTCACATTTTCATTATGATTAACGGTATCCACCACCATTTGTAAAAATTCAGTTGAGTAAGGCGACCTGTACAAATTAGGCACTCCATGAAAGCGGTAATAAACCACTTCGTTATTTTGAATAATATTATCAGGTAAAGTAGGATGGCTCATGCCGCAAAAGGTAATGCCATGCCTTGCCAGTAGTTCATAAACATCATTCTGCCACCAGCTCACATGGCGCAGTTCCAATATATTTTTAAATGAAGGGTTTAAATTATTTATAATACGTTCAAGCCTTTCAAGCGTAAAATTAAAGCTCGGCGGAAGCTGAAATAACACGGGACCCAACTTTTCCTGCAACCCATCGTTAATAGTATCATAAAAGCTGATGATCAGATCATTGCTGTCATTGAACTTTTTATAGTGAGTAATAGCCCTTGGGGCCTTCACAGCAAAGCGAAAACTGGCAGGACTTTTTTGATACCAGGTTTGTAAAAATGATAATTGCGGAAAACGGTAAAAGGTAACATTCAGTTCGAGCGTATTAAAATGTTCACAGTAAAAATCGAACCATTTACGCTGGGGTAATTTTTCAGGATAAAAAGTACCCCGCCAATCATTATAATGAAAACCAGAACAGCCGATATGCCAATCAATCATTAATTTAGTTTTATTAATAATGCTGTATTATGGTTTTTTGTTTGAAGCTTAGAAGATTTGAAAAATTTAAACGTTATTTATCAGCTGATAGTAATTTGCACATTTGCATATCTTAAATCTGCATATTAATAATTAATCCATGTTCAGACAAAAAATTTGCACATTTGCATATCTTACATCTGCACGTTAAATAAATCTGCACATCAAATAAAAAATGCTTTTCCTATATCCTGCCTTTTTATTTGCACTTATTTCCCTGGCAATACCGGTATTGATCCATTTATTTAATTTTCGCCGTTATCAAAAGGTATATTTCAGTAATGTTCAATTTCTGAAAGAGATTCAGGAACAGCAATCATCACGTAAAAACCTTAAAGAGCGGTTAATATTAGCTGCAAGGATGCTAGCGCTGACATTTTTAATACTGGCTTTCGCAAAGCCTTATATTCCAGGACAAAATGCTGCAAATGCCGGCAAACAACAGGCAGTAAGCATATTTGTTGATAACTCTTACTCAATGGAAACCCTTAACAAGGAAGGTTCATTGCTTGATGAAGCTAAACGGCGGGCAAAAGAAATTGCATCGGCCTATAACATAAATGATCGTTTCCAGTTACTTACCCAGGATTTTGAAGGCAAGCACCAGCGTTTAGTAAGCCGCGATGAATTTAATGATGCAGTTGATGAGGTTAAGATAAGTCCGCAAAGCCGCAGTTTGCAGCAAATTATTAACCGCCAGCAAAGTTTGCTGGATATGCATAATGGTGGCATAAGATCAGTTTATATTATATCCGATTTTCAAAAAAATATGGCTACCCCGCAACCTGTAAAAGCCGAAACAGGTTTAAAGATAAATTTAGTGCGGCTTAAAGCTAATACATTACCAAATGTGGCGGTTGATTCCGTCGCCTTATTAAGTGCTATACACAGGCCGGGCGAAAGTGAAAAACTGGTAGTAAGGCTGCATAATTATGCGGATGAAAAAGCAGAGAAGATACCGCTAAAGCTGCTGATTAATGGTGCACAAAAGGCATTAGGCAGTTATACCATTAACTCACGCTCTGTTCAATACGACACACTTATTTTTTCAGGATTACAGCCAGGATGGCAACGGGCGCAAATTACTTTACAGGATAACCCGGTTACTTTCGATAATCAATTTTATTTTTCTTTTAACGTAAAACAGCAAATACCTATATTACTAATAGATGGCGGTGTGCCAAACCCCTATCTGAAAGCTGTTTTTGCTGCCGATCCTTTTTTTGAAGCTAAACGTGTGCCTGATGGTAATGTTGACTATGCTGCTTTAGGTACCTATCCGTTAATAGTTTTAAGTGATATAAAAGCAATTTCAACTGGTTTATCACAGCAATTGAAAACTTATGTAAACAAGGGTGGGACACTGCTGGTTTTTCCATCTGCTGACGCTGATTTAAATAGTTATCGATCTCTATTGCAGCCAATTAACGCGGCTTATCCTGAAAAACTGCAAATAGAAAACACCAAAGTAGCAGGTATCAATCTTCAAAACCAGGTGTTTAAAAATATTTTCGAAAACTTCCCTCAAAACCCTGATTTGCCTGTTGTAAATAAATACTACCAGCTAAGCTCATCTAATAATAACAAGACCGAAAATTTAATGGTTTTACCCGGAGGCCGGCCATTTTGGGCAGGGTATGCCAGCGGGCGGGGAAAGGTTTATGTGTCATCTGTTCCCCTGGATGAAAACTTTAGTAACCTGCCTCGTCATGCACTTTTCGTTCCGGTAATGTTCAGGATAACCCTGCTAAGCGGGCATGACCAGCCTTTGTTTTATACTTTAGGCCGTGACGAAACCATTGAAATTCCGCCTGTTCAAACCTCTGAAAAACAATTGCTGAAATTAGTTAAATCCGGACAAGCAATCATTCCGGATACTAAACAGCAGGAGGGAAGTACGTTGCTTTATATAGCCGACCAATTGCACGAAACTGGATTGTATGACCTTAAAAAACAAGATAGTACTGTAGCCGTATTTGCATTTAACGATAGTCGCAGTGAATCAGACCTGAGTTATTTAAATACAATCGCACTTAATAAATTGGTGCCGCAAGCTTCTGCCGTTTTACAGGCCGGAAAAGGTTCTTTAAAAAGTGCTGTAACTGAAACAAATTTCGGCATACAATTATGGAAACTTTGTATATTTTTGGCATTGATTTTTCTGGCTGTCGAAATAGTGCTGATAAGGTATTTTAAAACTAACACACAACAAATTTCGCAACCGGTTTAATGGACACAAACCCACCTTTAAAGCAGCGCAAATGAATTTGCTTATCAAATCCGCAACTATAATTGACCCAAATTCACCCTTTAATAATCAAGTTGTTGATGTGTTAATTGAGAAAGGGATTATTAAAAGAATAGGGCCTGATATTGAATTTGATGCAGAAGTTATTGAAGCGGAAGGTAAATATGTTTCACCGGGTTTTTTTGATTTAAACTGTAATATTGGTGAATTAGGCTTTGAAACCAAAGAAGACTTATATACCGGTACCAGGGCAGCAGCTGCAGGCGGTTTCACCGGATTGGCATTGATGCCCAATACAATTCCTCCGGTACATTCCAAAGCAGAAATAGAATATTTGCTGAATAGGGCTAAAAAGAACCTGGTTGATGTATACCCTTTAGGTACCATTTCACACAAACGGGAGGGTAAAGACTTGGCCGAAATGTATGATATGTACCTGAGCGGCGCTAAAGCCTTTACAGACGGCAACAGGCCTGTACAGGATGCCGGGCTGATGGAGCGTGCATTATTATATGCCCAAGGCTTTGACGGGCTCGTGTTTTCGTACCCCGAAGATACCGCCATTGCGGGAAAAGCTAAAGTAAATGAAGGTGAAATAAGTACCTTGCTGGGAATGAAAGGTATCCCATCCCTGGCAGAAGAATTGATGATCGCCCGTGATCTTTACCTTGCTGAATACACAGGTTCAAAAATACATTTCAGTACCATTTCAACTATACGATCGGTTCAACTGATACGGGAAGCAAAACGAAAAAGGTTGGAAGTAACCTGCGATGTAGCCGCATATCACCTTGTACTAACGGATGAGGCGCTCATAAACTTTGACAGCCTATATAAGGTTAAACCCCCTCTTCGGACACTGGATGATGTTAACGCTTTGAAAAAAGGGCTTATTGATGGCACCATTGATGCCATTGTATCACAGCACACGCCGCAGGAGGTAGAGTTTAAAGATGTAGAATTTGAAGTGGCCGAGTATGGGATGATTGGTTTACAAACCGCATTTTCCCTGGCTTTAAAAACTGGTCTGGATTTAAATCTGATTATACAGAAACTCGCTGTTAGTCCGAGAGAAATATTGAATATAGATATACCTGCAATAGCCGAAGAGCAACCGGCCAACCTGGTACTTTTTGATGTGGATGCTGAGTGGGAATACACCAGGAAAAATAACCGGTCAAAATCTTATAATTCTCCGTTTTTAGGTCAGAATTTAAAAGGAAAAGTACTGTTAACCATAAATAATAATTACATTTATAAATAAACTTTACCAATGATCGACCCAAAAGTAGAATCAGCTGTTGAGGCAGCATTAGATGCTTTTACAAAATACAGCACCTTTATTGCTACACCGTTTATTGACGTGTTTAAAGAGGCGTTTGCGTCTGAAGAGGATTTTTTAACAAAGGTTGACCTGCTTGATGAGGTATTTGACGACTACCCGAAACTTGAAGAATTACGCGAAGTGTTTTTTGATTTGCTGATGATCAATTTCTTTAGCGCTGATATTAAAAAATTAGATGAAGATTATCTCGATAGCGCTGAATGGGAAGATATTGAAGAAGAAACTCTTGACCGTGGTACTGAATTATTAAACCTGCTGCTTTATTTAAACGAATGCGAAGAAGAGGAAATTGTACCCGAACTGGATGATTATTTGAAAGAATTTTTATTGGTTGATGAAGATGAATTTCAGGACGAGTATAATATTTATGAACCGGTTATAGCGCACCAGGTGCTAATGGAAAGCCCAGTAGAAGAGATAAGAAAAGTAGCTGAAAGATTGCCGGAAGATTCAGAATTAAAAGAGCTTTTTTACCCGGTGATGTGCTTTTTTCATAATACCAACCCATCTGAAGCGGCAAAAAATGAAATTGCGGAGCATGCTTTAAACAAAGAATTTGATATGGCAGTGTTGGGAATATTAGTCAATTTTAAATAAAAAAACCTGTCACAATCATGGAAAATTTAGATCAAAAAACAAGAAAGCAATCATTTCAATATGGCTTAATACTTGGCGCTATTTTACTAGTGCTGGGCATATTCAGCTTTTATTTTATTATCGGAATGACTTCATCTTTTTGGATGGTAATATTTGCGCCATTTATATTTTCTATCATCATACCGATTATACTGGTAATATTCTTTTCCCTTGATATTCGTAAAAAAATCGGGGGCTACTGGAGCTTTAAGCAGGCAACTACCGGAATATTTATTATGTTTTTTATGGCTTATGTAGTACAATTCATTGGCAGGGACCTGATTTTTGCAAAGTTAATTGAACCACAAATGGTTCAAAAAACACAGGAAGCGGTGATGAATGCAACAACGGCGATGCTTGAAAAAACCGGTGCAGATCAGGCTCAGATAGATGATAAAAAAGCTTCTATACAAAAACAGTTCGATCTGCAAACAAATATTACTGTAGGTAAAGTAATACAAAGTATTGCTATTACAATAATATTAATATTTGTTTTAGCGCTAATATTCGGTGCAATTGTTAAAAAGGATACTCCATTATTTGCTGATACATCTTATGAAGATCCTGCAGTTTAATAAATAGCGTCAACACATACTAAAGAGGAGGCCGTTTCAACTGAAACGACCTCTTTTTATTTAAAAGCCTTTTACTTTTTTATTCTTTTCTCTTTTCAATATCACTCCAAAATAATGCCAGAGATGTTTTTTAATTTAATAAGAGACATTAGTAAATAAAAATAAAATAACCTGAATAATTATTATTATAAAAAAATATCTATCTTGTGTAACAATTCTTTTTGAATTGTCAACCTATAATCAATTACTAAACCTTAACAAGTGAGAAAGATCTTATTTATTCTTTTTGCAACAGCTATAATATGTAATGGCTGTTCAAAAGAGCATTCAACAAATCCTGTTAAAAATTTATTTAAAATTTCTATAAAACCGGCTCTTAATGCTATTGATAGCGCATGGCAACAGGTATTGGGCGGCGAAGCACTCATTAGCTTTATACCTGATACCGTAAATGTATCATCAATAAAAGACAGTCTTAATTTAAAAAGTATCGCTTCTTATAACAGACAGGTTCTTGCAGGTACTTATAATCTATCGCTTAGTACGGAAAGTACTGCTATAGCTGATACTTTTATCAGGTTTAATGCCCAGGTAAACAACTTCCTGATAAATAAAGACCAGACCATAAGTTTTCCGGCCACAACTAATGATGGGGTTATCACTATCAATAAAAGCGTGATTGCTGCAACTACAATACCAACATTTATTCCGGCAGGTACAAATACTGTTTACAATTTTGGTTTAGCTAATGGCTGTTATTTTATATATGTTACAGGGGCTGCAAGCGGCAGGATTACTTTTACAGAAGTAACATCAGGATATACCTATATGAAAGACCTTACTATAACGGCTATGAATCAATATGATTTATCGCCTATACTTAACACCAGCGGCGCTGTTGTACATTTACATCCGTTTCACCTGAAAGCTATTCTTAATTAACCTATAGCTATAACCTAATCACAATGAAAAGATATTTACTTTTATTACTTTCAATAATACTGTTTATTTTTAATGGTTGTAAAAAAGACGGCAGCAATAATAATGTAGTTACCCCGGTTGTGCCTGGGATTTCCATTCAATCAATCAGTTATCCATCATTTGTTAGCAGTACCTGGAACAATGTACTTGGAGGTAATGTGTCGCTTGAGTTTGATCTTTTAAACACAAATGATTCCGTTTCTTCTAAAATAATAGACAGTACAGCCCTTAAAAATATAAGTACATATAATAAGACATTAACAAAGGGCAATTATAACATATACTTATCATCAAAAAATCAAACCAGTGTAGCTGATACCTTTATCCGTTTTAATGCTCAGATCAAATCTTACTCATTGGCAGCTCAACAATCCCTTTCATTAACGGCAACCACTAACGATGGATTAATAACTATAGCCCAAAGTTTTGTGCAAAATAACACAGTACCTACTTTTAAAGCTGATTTAGGTTCTACAGTATATAAGCTGGGCGTTATTAATGGATTTTACTATTTGTATGTTAAAGGTGGAACAAGCGGCGCTATTACATTTACTTCAAAAGCCAGTAATCAAACATTAACTAAAAGCTTAAATATTGTTACTTTAAATCAATATAACCTGGCTGTACAGACCAATAAAGGGTCATTGCAGGTAGTATTTGCCCCTTTTGCTTATAACCAGGTAGCTGTAAATTCAAATACGTTGTTAACATTACATATAACTCCAGCTGCTTATATATCTAAGAGCAGTGTTTACTTTGTGGTTACTGATGAAAGCGGAAATATACTTAACGAAGTAAAATACGTGCAAGGTACTTCCGTCTTTAAAATTTCGTCATTGGCTCCCTTTACAAAAGACCGTTTCAATTTTTTTGAGATTGATGTTGATGCGGATCCGCATGTTACTCCAAATGTAATTGGATTTTTACAGATAAAAAAAGGAAGTATATTTACAACTAATCCTCCTTTTTTACCGCAAAAACCAACACATCTGATAAATCCTCATTTAAAAAACTCAACAGGGTTTGATAAATTAAGTATAAGCACTGATTTGGGAGGATTTTCTCTCAATTCACTCGCTGATACGCTAAACGGAAGTTTCTATTCCAGTGATGGTAGGCTTTGGGTTCAGATGCTGCAAAATAATCAATATTCCTATAATTTTTTTAATATTCCCAGCAGTACAACTAATTATAATGTCGACCTTACCAAATTAACTGAAACGCCATTAGTACAAAATATTACAGCGCCTGGCAACAATCTAAGTGTAGAAGTTCTTGCAAAGGCAGATACAAACTATTCTAACAGTTTCAATTTCGGTGTAACAAGCGCTCCATATAATACTTTAAGTTATTATTATCCCTCAGAGGCCTTCCAGGAATATGATGTCCTGATGGACTATACAATAGGAAACTTATATTATACAATCACAACTGCAGGCAAAACCATACCTAATCAGGCAGCTGTATTTAATGCTTCATTCAATATTCCAAGCTCAACTTTAGCTAATTTTGTTCCTTCATATTCAGGTAACTTCGATTACTATTACGCAGATTTTATAAATACTACTTCAAAGCCTTATCTTCAGGTTGCGTTATTTTCACCGTCGGCAGGTAACTATACTCATATAATGCTGCCGGATTTCTCTAAATACCTGGGTGTTACCAGTATTGATTTTAATACGTTACCACTCAAATTTTTTGGACTTTATCAAGTGAATGGATTTAATGAGCAAGACTTTTTTTATCCAATGTATAACAATGGGTTTAATATTAATAGTAAAACAGTTGCTCGTGGTTATTAAAAGAATTCTTTTCTCGTTAAAAGTGACTAAAGTACTCCTTTCCAATTAACGCTAACATTGAAAAACAAAACAGGCCGCTTTGATTAAAAACGGCCTGTTTTGTTTATAAGTAAATAGCTGGTTATTTCTTTATCACCTGTTTCACAATATCGTTTCCAAAAACAAATACCATCAGGGTTATCAATATCACGAAACCAACTATCTGGGCGCGTTCTAAAAATTTATCGCTTAACGGCTTGCCTTTTATCATCTCAATTATTAAAAATAAGGCATGGCCTCCATCAAGAGCAGGGATAGGCAGCAAATTGGTTAATGCCAGTACCATAGATAAAAAGCCCACCAGGCTCCAGAAACGGATCCAGTCTATATGAGTACCAAACATAGTAGCTATAGCTACCGGGCCGCTAACAGCTTTATTAAATTTGACTTCGCCTTTAAATACTTTTCCAAGTCCTTTGGCATTATCGGTAAATGTTCCCCACGCTTTGTTAGCACCAACCGGTAGTGAACCAAAAAAGCCAAATGTTAATTTTTTTTCAGTAGGGAGGTCGTTTTTGGGAACAAAACCTAAAACTCCATCTTTATTAATCAGTGCATTTTTTTGAAATTCATTACCATCCCGTTTAATAGTTAATTGAACTTGTTTACTTTTATTTTGCTGAAATTGTGTTTGCAGTTCATCAAAAAAAGCAATTCTATGGGAGTTAACAGCTACTATGCTATCTCCCTTTTGTAAGCCGATTTTTTGCGCACTGCTATTTGGTTCAATAGCTTCAACAGAAAATTTATTACGTGGCAGCCTGCTGATAAATTGCTCAATTCCATAATCAGAAAGATCGTTTATCAAATTACCCGGTACTTTAACATTTACTAACTTGTCACCCCGCTGAACGGTCAATATAGTGTTGCCTAATATAACTTTTGTGCTCGTCAGTTCTTCATAACGCACAACAGGCTGTCCGTTTACAGCGACAATTTTATCACCTACTTCCAGGCCGATTTTTTGGCCAATTTTTCCGGGAACAATACCATATTTAATTTCTGAATTTGGTATATAAGTTTCGCCATAACGAATGGTCAGCATCCAAAATATAAATATGCCCAGGATAATATTAACAGTTATCCCTCCCAGCATTACTATTAAGCGCTGCCATGCGGGTTTCGACCGGAATTCCCAGGGTTGCGGGGGCCCTGCAAGCTGCTCGGTATCCATCGATTCGTCAATCATACCGGCAATTTTTACGTAGCCGCCCAAGGGTAGCCATCCTATACCGTATTCAACACCTTTATAGTTAAATTTAAACAGACTAATGTTCCAGGCATCAAAAAACAAGTAAAATTTTTCTACTTTAATCCCGAAAGCGCGTGCGGCTAAAAAATGTCCAAGTTCGTGCAGAATTACTAAAATCGAAAGGCCCAGAATTAGCTGGCCAACCATGATCACTATACTCATTCCTTATATAATATTAAAATTGTAATGCTTTTAACGGTATTTGTTTTATTAAATTTTGTGCAAAGATGCGTGTTTCTTTGTCAGTATTCAAGTAGTCGTCCAATATAGGACTATCGTTATACGTAATTTGTTCCATGCATTGTTCAATTATTTTACTCATGGCCAAAAAACTTACACTTTTATGTAAAAACCCTGCAACAGCAACCTCATTGGCGGCATTAATTATACAAGGCATGTTACCGCCTTGTTTTAATGCTTCAAAAGCTAAAGCCAAATTAGGGAAGGTTTTTGTATCTGGTTTTTCAAAAGTCAACTCCGGATATTTAATAAAGTCAAATCTTTTAAAATTGTTTTTTATCCTTGCAGGATAGGTCATCGCATATTGAATAGGCAGTTTCATATCCGGCAATCCCATTTGCGCTTTGATAGACCCATCTTCAAACTGCACCATTGAATGGATAATCGATTGCGGATGTACAATCACGTCTATCTGGCTTGGATCTAAATCAAATAACCATTTTGCTTCAATAACTTCCAGTCCCTTGTTCATTAACGAAGCACTATCGATGGTTATTTTAGCACCCATCACCCAATTTGGATGCTTCAAGGCATCTTCCATAGTAACCCCGGCCAAAAAATCAAGAGACTTGCCCCTAAACGGTCCGCCCGAAGCTGTAAGGATGATTTTTTCAACCCTGTTGCCTTCTTCACCTGCCAGGCATTGAAAAATAGCCGAATGTTCAGAGTCAACCGGTAATATTTTAACCTGGTGTTTTTTTGCTAACCCCGTCACCAGTTCGCCGGCAACCACAAGCGTTTCTTTATTTGCTAAAGCAATGTCTTTACCCGCTTTTATAGCTGATATCGTTGGTTCCAAGCCGGAAAAACCAACCATCGCTGTTAACACCATGTGAATATCAGGATGAGTAACCATATCAATAATGGCTTCAATTCCCGCTAATACTTTTACAGGAGTATTTGCGAGAGCTTCTTTTATATATTGATATTTATTTTTATCGCAGATAACAACATAAGCAGGCAAAAACTCAAGCGCCTGCTGAATCAGCAGGTCAGCATTAGAGTTGGCTGAAAGCATAAAAACATGAAATAAGTTATCATTTCCTCTGATAACTTCAAGCGTTTGCGTTCCTACACTTCCTGTTGAGCCAAGAATGGCAATGTTTTTTTTATTATTGATCAATGATTGGTTTTTTTCGAATCGTCATTGCGAGCAATGACGATTTGTTTATTTATTTGTTATATATTTTTCTAAATCAATTGCTATTTTTCTGTCGTTCGAAAGCCTTGGAACCTTATTTTGGCCGCCAAGCTTACCTAGTGAACGCATGTAATTAATAAAGGTTTCTTTTTTGAGTTTTTGGACAATCAAAGGTTGCAAAATGTTACCTTCAATCAAGTCAAAGTAATAAATATTTTTCTTTTGTAATGCTTTATCTACTTTTAAAGCAAATTCTTTCAAATCTTCCGGCTCTTTTCCAAACTCAATAAACCACTCATGATAAGGAAGGCCTCCTTGCGGCGGATTAACTTGTGGAGCTACTGTAAACTCAATAACATCTACTCCCTGTTCGTTTGCTACGCTCATTAATGCCTGTTCAACTTCCTCACCTATCACGTGTTCTCCGAATGCCGAAATATAATGCTTTATTCGTCCGGTAACTATAATTTTGTAGGGATCTTTTGATACGAATTTAACGGTATCACCTAAACTATAACCCCATAAGCCTGCGCTGGTATTTAATATAAGCGCATAATTTTTATCCAGTTCAATATCTGCAAGACTGATACGTGTTGGATGCTCATTAAAAAATTCTTCTGCCGGAATAAATTCATAAAATATACCCGAATCAACCATCAACAATAAACCTTTTTCCTTTTGCAAATCCTGGAAAGCTATAAACCCTTCTGATGCAGGGTAAGTTTCAATTGAATCAATTGCAAAACCAATGCTTTCTTCCATACGTGCGCGATAAGGTTCAAAATTTACCCCGCCATGAACAAACAGTTTAAAATTTGGAAATATATCCTTTATTTTCTTTCCTCCGCAAGCAGCCGAAAGCCTGTCGAAATACATCTGGCACCAGGGTGGTATGCCCGAAATAAGGCGCATATCCTGGTTTTTTGTTTCGGCTACTATAGCATCAACTTTTTGTTCCCAATCTTCAATACAATTTACGTCGTAACTGGGAAGCCGGTTTTTTTGCAGATATCCCGGTACATGATGAGCAACTATACCAGACAACCGTCCTATTGAAATCCCTGCTTTGGTTTCAAGTACCGGGCTCCCTTGCAGAAATATCATTTTGCCATCAACAAAATCAGCATTGCCAGTTTCATAAATATAACTTAAAAGTGCATTGCGGGCTGCTTTGATATGTTCGGGCATGCTTTCTTTAGAAATGGGTATATATTTTACCCCGGATGTTGTGCCTGAAGTTTTGGCAAGATAAGTCGGCTTGCCCGGCCAAAGCACATTTTCTTCTCCTTTTATTATCCTTTCTATATAAGGACGCAGGTCTTCATAATCAACTATTGGCACATAGTTTTTAAAATCATCATAGGTATTGATCTTTTCAAAATGATGTACTTTGCCAAAAGCGGTGTTTTTGCCCTGGTTAACCAGATATTCAAATGTTTTTTGCTGAAGTTTTACAGCGTTTTTGCGCAGTTTATTTAACCAGCCATTTATAATCGCGGCAAAAGGTTTGCTTAATACTGCCTTTAATCCCATAATTAAATGGTTTCAGCAATTTCATCATCAATATCAAGGTGACTGAAGATAAGTTTACGGTATGCCACTACTAATATGATATTAACAAATGGTATAACAAATACCATCCCTATACGGGTAATAGTTCCAATAAAGACCATTGCTTCTATAAAAAGGAACAACAATAAATATTTAAAAAAGTTACCTTTTATCAATTTAAAGCTTTGAACAACTGATTCAAACGGACCAGATTCATCATCAACAATAAAACAAGCACAAATTGGAAAGTAAAAAAGGAAAAAAAACTGGAAAAACAAAAAGATAACTATACCTAAAATACTTTGCAAAATCCCGTCATTAAGTACTCTTATTGCACTATTCATAATCACAGCAATTGTGCTAACCATCACTAATAAAACAATATAACTCAAAAGCATTTTTACTTTTGGTACAATATCCTTAAATTCAAAGTCATAAAACTCCTCATCTATTAATTGGAAAATTAGCTTTACAAAACCTAAAAAAAGAAAGCTTATACAAACCAATAAAAATACTCCGCCAATTGATTTTAAAATATCATCAGCTACAATGTCATAAAGAACAAAACCCAAACCGATAATAATAGCTATGGATAATAAAGAATAAACCGCTATAGTGGAGATATTTTTTTTCAAAATACGCCATGAAATTTTAACAGTTTCGGTTACAGAAAAAGGATGGTACATATATGTCTTATGATATTTTTAATAATACCCGCTTAAAAAAATCCTGCATAAATCCTAACCCGTAGGCTATCAATTGAATGAAGGACGCTATTAAGCTCAAAAATGCAATTTTTACTGACTTGTTTTCAATCAATGAATGAAAAAATATCAACAAAATGAAAAGAGCCAAAATAAAATTACAAAATTCTGTTATTTTCCAGTTAAATATATTAGTTACTAGTGTAAATAAAAGAAATAAAGTAAAAATGGCGGGAAAAAAATGTACAATTTTTAACTCATTTGGAAAAAATTTATAAACATTAATGCGGGCTCTCCCAAAAAAATGCAGCTGTTTGTAGAACTTTAAAAAATTAGTACGCCGTTTATGATATACTTTAGCTTCGGGTATAAGGCCGATCTTGAAACCCATGGAATGGATGCGGATACTATATTCAATGTCTTCGCCTAAGCGGGTAATTATAAAGCCGCCTGCTTTTTCCCAAACCTTACGGGATATGCCCATATTAAAGCTGCGCGGATGAAATTGCCCTATTCCTTTTTTATTACCCCGTATTCCTCCGGTAGTAAATGGCGAGGTCATGGCGTAACTGATGGCTTTTTGAACGGGGGTGAAGGATGGATGTGCAGCATCAGGTCCACCATAAGCATCCACGTAATTCTTAGCCAGTGAGTCCTTTACAATTTGTAAATAATTTTCAGGGATAAGACAATCAGAATCAAAAACTACAAAATAATCACCTTTGGCCCGTTCAAAGCCAAAGTTTCGGCTAAAACCCTGTCCTGTGTTGGGCTTTACAAAATATTTTATATCCAGTTTATCCGAAAAACTTTTTACGACCTCTTCTGCATCAATATCAGAACCATCTTCTATTACCAAAACCTCAAACTGTTTATAAGTTTGAACAGTTAAAGTTTCCAACAATTCTTTAATCTCCTGCGGACGGTTATATAAGGGAATAATTATGGAGAAAAACATAGGATGATGTGCAGATTTTTAATGTGCAAATGTGTAAATTAATGTGCGGATGTGCAGATTTCAAATGTGCAAATGTTTTTATTTTTCAATCTGCATATCTGTAATCCGCACATTTGCACATCTGTAATCTGCACATCTGAAATTTGCACATTAAATCGTTTCTTCTATTTGATAATTATTTCGTTCGCTTGCACTTCTTGCTACCAGTTCGGCAACAAAGCCGGTTAAAAACAATTGCGAACCAAGTATAATAGCCACCAGGGCAATATAAAACAATGGCTGTTGAGTAATGTCGCGATAATGCTCGCCTTTTGCAATAGAACGTAGTTTATCTATAATCATCCATATTGTAATAACAGTTCCTGCAAAAAAACTTAATACTCCCATCGTTCCAAAAAAATGCATGGGCCTTTTACCGAATTTGCCAACAAAAAATATCGACATCAGGTCTAACAGGCCGTTGATAAAGCGGCTTACGCCAAACTTTGTTTTTCCATATTTTCTGGGCCGGTGTTCAACTACTTGTTCGCCAATTTTAACAAAGCCAGCCCATTTTGCTATAACAGGTATATAACGGTGCATTTCGCCATAAACTTCAATGTTTTTCACAACTGCTTTGCGGTATGCTTTTAAGCCGCAGTTAAAATCGTGCAGGTTATGTATGCCAGACATCCGGCGGGTAGCTGCATTATAAATTTTGGTAGGAATAGTTTTGCTTAACGGATCATGACGTTTCGCTTTCCAGCCTGATACAAGATCGTATTTCTCTTCAGTAATGCGGCGGTATAATTCGGGTATCTCATCCGGGCTATCTTGCAAGTCGGCATCCATTGTAATAACCACATCGCCCTGGGCAGCTGCAAAACCAGTATTTAATGCTGCTGATTTGCCATAATTACGCCTGAATTTAATGCCTTTTACAAAAGGGTTATTTTTTTGTAGTTTTCTGATCATTTCCCATGAGCCGTCACTGCTACCGTCGTCAACCAGAATGATCTCATAAGTAAACCGGTTTTCGTCCATTACACGGCTGATCCATGAGGTTAGCTCGGG
>JAQBOA010000026.1 GCA_028288305.1 Mucilaginibacter sp. | reverse complement strand
GCCAGGTCACCCACTTTAAAATTCTTTACGTGGCTTCCCACTTTAATTACGCGGCCTACAATTTCGTGGCCGGGTACCATAGGGAATATGCCTGGGAACCAGTCATTTTTAATTTGGTGCAGGTCTGAGTGGCAAACTCCGCAAAATAAAATATCAAATTGTACGTCATGCGGACCTACATCGCGTCGTTCAAAAGTCCAGGGTGCCAGGGGCGTTTTTTCATCCTGGGCTGCATAAGCTTTCGTTTTAATCATGGTAGCATGTATTTGTTAATGGTAAACAAAATTATTTTCATACAGGATTTACCCTGCCCCGCAAATATATAATCATAGTTGTTTTAAAGAGTCAGATTAAGCTAACAGATAATTTAAGTTACAATTTACTGACTTGTTAGTGCATCCGGCACAGTGTCTCACTTGCCCTATCGTAACAACTTTATAACATTTCAACTTTACAACATTCCAACAGCTTTGAAAATTTATTTAAATAACATAACTTTCCAGTCAATTATAAACCCTAATTAAACTGTAATGGCCCAAACCGTAAAAACATCACAAGCAACAGACGATTTCGACTCTGCTCCTACCCGACTTTATTCTTTAGACGCCCTCCGTGGCTTTGATATGCTTTGGATAATGGGCGCCGAAGAAATTTTTCATGGCATGGCGCATGCCACTAACTCACCATTCTGGAACGCACTTTCTCTTCAATTTACACACCCTGATTGGAATGGCTTTCATGTTTATGATTTGATTTTCCCTCTTTTCCTTTTTATGGCCGGGGTATCAACGCCATTTTCAGTTGGCCGTGAATTGGAAAAAGGAAAAACTCGTGAACAACTATTATTACGGGTTATAAAAAGGGCTTTTATTTTGGTGTTATTAGGCCTTTTTGTAAATAACGGGTTAAAAATTCAGCCTATTGCTGATATACGGTTTGCAAGCGTACTCGGGCGAATCGGTATCGCCTACATGTTTGCTAACATCATTTATCTATATGCTAAAGATTGGGCACAGATTGCCTGGTTCTGTTTTTTTATAGTAGGATATTACCTATTGCTTAAGTTTACCTCAGCCCCAGGTTTTCATCCAGGCGACCTTACTCCACAGGGAAATTTTGCCTCTTATATGGATCGTACCATACTGCCCGGCAAGTTATATGTTAAATATCCCAATACTAACATCAATATGCATGATCCTGAAGGCCTGTTTTCCACTATACCGGCTATAAGCACAGGTTTGTTGGGTATATTAGCGGGTAAAGTATTAAAAAACAGAGATTTATCACCTAATTTAAAAGCTTTGCGATTAGCATTAGCCGGTATAGTTTTCCTTGTGATAGCTCAAATATGGAATCTTGATTTTCCTATCAATAAAAACCTTTGGTCAAGTTCGTTTGTAATGCACGTTGGCGGGTTGAGCTTGCTGCTGATGGCGCTTTTTTACTACGTCATCGATGTATTGGGGTACAAAAAATGGGCATTCTTCTTTAAAATTATCGGTATGAACTCCATCCTTATTTACATATCGAGTCATATTATTAAATGGCCCTATACAAACACAAATCTTTTTGGTTGGCTTGGACAACTAGTTGGTAATCCTTACAATGATGTTGTTATGGCCATAACCTTTGTATTGGTTAAATGGCTGTTTTTATATTACTTATACCAGAAGAAGACGTTTTTGAGAGTCTGACTTTCATTTTAGATTTACGAATTACGATTGACGATTTGTTTGATTGGGGAGCTATTATTGGCGGCCCCGCCGAACATGTGTCGGGACTAAGACAATTTTAAATCCCAAATCGTAATTCGTAAATCTGAAATTAAACTTCTAAAATCCCACCCAAATCAGCAGGCGAATAGTTTATTGACTTTAATGTTTTATTATCCCCTGCCCTGTAAACTAAAAATAAGCCGTCAATTTCTTTATGGTAGGATTCTGTATTGCCAGTATTTTTATAATGTTCGATAGTTTGATTGGCCTCTTCAACAGTTTTGCAGGCCTTGCTCATGTTGGAACGGTGAACTTCATCAAACAATTCTTTGAATTTTTCTCCCAGGCCAAATTCTAAAATAGCACCGGCAAGTACATATTGCAAATCACACAATGCATCTGCAACCTCCACTAAATTGTTATCGTACACAGCTTGTTGCAGTTCTTTTAATTCTTCAGCCAGCAATGATATCCGCAGGTCGCATCTTTCTTTTGAAGGTATAGCCGGTTCTTTAATAACCGGATGTTTAAATGTAGTGTGAAATTCTGCTACCTGGTTTAACGCATTTGTATCTTTAATCATATATTAGTTTATTAAAATCTGCAAGTGTTGCTAAGGTATAAATTAACCGCATTTCACATAGCAGAATTTATATAAATTCTGTTGCGCCATAGCATTTGTCACACAGTTGTATGGTTCAATAAAATAAATAATTAAACATGCATTAAACCGTTTTTAATAAAATGAGTCAAACCTTTACCAGTTATAAAACTGTATTAAAAATTACGTTATGAAAAGGGCATATAAATATTTTGTATTCACAAGCTTAAGCATCCTTTTATGTTTGTTTTTAGCTATTCCCGCTAACGCTCAACGCGGCGGTGGTGGTCACTCCGGCGGTGGGGGTGGCGGTGGTCACGTTGGCGGTGGTGGTGGTTTTTCCGGTGGTGGCGGTGGTCACGTTGGCGGTGGCGGCTTTTCTGGTGGTGGTCATTCAATGGCTGCTCCCCGCAGTGGTGGTTTTTCAGGTGGCGGAGGTTTTTCCGGTGGTCGTTCAATGGTAGCTCCACGTGGTGGTAGTTTCTCTGGTGGCGGACATTTTAATGGCGGCGGTTTTTCAGGTGGTCGCACGATGGTTGCTCCGCGAGGAAATACAGGCTTTAGAGGCGCAACGCAATCTTATCGTGGAAACGTTGGTATTAATGGAAATGCAGGAGCACGTGGATTTGCAGGCGGACGAGGATATGTAGGTGGTGGTCGTGGTTATATAGGCGGCCATAGATTTGCAGATGGTCGTGGTTATGGTTTTCGAGGTGGTTATGGCTATCGTGGTGGCTATTATGGCCCGCGTTACTGGGGTGCCAGAAGCTTTTGGGGAGATCATTACGGCTGCTTTTACTACGGAGGCTTTTATGAGAGTTTATATTGGCCAAGGATTGGTTTTACCCTGGGATATCTACCATATGGATATTATCCATTCTATTGGAACGATGCGGAATTCTTTTACAGTAACGGTTTCTATTATCAGTATAATAACAATCAATATACTGTGGTTGAACCTCCGTTGGGTGCAGAAATTACCAGCTTGCCATCTGGCGCTCAGTTAATTACAATTAATGGTGACCAATATTATGAATTAAATGGTGTTTATTATCAACCGGTAACTAAAGACAATGGTACCACCACTTATGTAATTGCAGGTAAAGACGGACAATTGAATACAAATAATGGTGGTAATGCTACTGGTATTAATAACCTTCCGCAGATAGGTGATATATATGATCAGGTTCCTGATGGTACAAGGAAGATCAAAATTAATGGCGAAACATTTTATGTATCACCAGATGATTATTATTATCAGCAAACACGTGATACAAACGGAAATAAAGTTTATAAAGTAGTTGGTACACCTTCAGACGAACCAGCCAGTAGTCAGTAATTATTGAATTTATATATTTATAAAAGGGGGAAAGTTTAAAGACTTTCCCCCTTTTTTTTAGAATCATTATTGGTTTTTTGCCATTTGGAATTAGTCCTTAAATTACCAATTTCATGTATAATTTTTTAATGTAAAACAATTTTCGTTTTGAATCATTTATGTATAGTCCTTACTACCTTATATTATCATGAAGATACTATTAAACTGCAAATGCTTTTTTTTCCTTGTCATTTTTGCGCTGATCACACCCCTTTCAACAAAGGCTTATTCTGTTCTTACCCATGAAGCGCTTATTGATGCAAGCTGGGAAAAAGGCATCAAACCATTATTAAAATTTAAATACCCTTCAGCTACTGAAGATGATCTCAAAAAGGCTCATGCTTATGCTTATGGAGGTTGCCTTATTGCGGATATGGGGTACTTTCCATTCGGCAGTGAATATTTTACTAATCTCTCCCACTATGTGCGTAGCGGGGATTTTGTAGAAGCATTAATTTCCGAATCGCAAGATCTTGATGAATATGCTTTTGCCCTTGGATCATTGTGTCATTATATGGGAGATAAATATGGACACTCCTTAGCTACAAACGTTACTGTACCTATTGTATATCCAAAAATGGGACAAAAATTCGGTCCTGTGGTAACTTACGAGGAAGATCATAAATCACATAGCCGGGTTGAAATATCATTTGATGTATTACAAATCGCTAAAGGTAATTATGCATCACAAAGCTATCATGATCTTATTGGTTTTGAAGTATCAAGGCCGGTTTTGGAAAGGGCTTTCCTTAAAACTTACGGGCAAGATATAAATTCAGTTTTTGGCGATCTGACACTTGCCATTGGCTCTTTCAGATGGTCAGTAAAAAGCCTGTTGCCAACCGTAACCCGCACTGCCTGGGTAATAAAAAAAAGAGAAATTAAAAAACAAAATCCTAGTGCAAATGCCCACAGCTTTCACTATAAAATGAGCAAAAAACAATTTTACAAGGAGTTTGGTTCTGAAAGGCAAAAACCAGGGTTTAAAGCCGAAGTTTTATCTTTTTTTATTCGCGTTATTCCTAAAATCGGACCTTTTAAGGCCTTAAGATTTAGAGAGGTTGGCCCTGCTGGTGAAAAGCTTTTTATCAGAAGTTTTGATACCACACTGGTGCATTATAATGAAGCACTTACAAAGTTGTATAATAGTAAAGTAGTATTGCCCGATGTGGATTACGATACCGGTAACCCTACAGTAATAGGAGAATACGGACTTACTGACAAGACTTATGGCGACCTGATGGACAAACTTTCAGACACAAAATATAACAACCTTACTGCCCCATTAAAACAAAATATACTTTCTTTTTACAGTAAGACTGATACGTTAGAACTCGCTCAAAAATATCAGAAAGACTGGAAGAAAAAATATGAGGAGTTACAAGCTATCAAGGTGGCACGACCGGTAAAAATGGATAGTTTAAAAACCATAAAGGGAATATATTATAAACTCAACGAACCAATAGCTAACCAAAAATAAAATGATCGATGTATAAAATATATTTTACAACTTTACTAAGATTCCTAAAACATTATGAGTAACTCCTGCAATGAAAGCGGGATATGTAAAGATGTTATGACAATAGAAAACATTAGGTGATTTCTCGGATTAAAATTTATACCTATGCACTTTATTCCGATACTTTAAAGCCCAAACAAATAATGCCCGTCTAAACAGCGGGCTTTTTTATTCCTATAAAATATATTTGCTCTTAATTTTGAGGATCAGTCAATTTTAGGATGCTCATATTCTGCTTTAAAATATATCGTAAACTTACTACCCTTACCCAACTCACTTTCTACCACAATATTTCCTCCTGCAGCGTCTACTATTTTTTTTGCGAGATATAAACCAATGCCGTGGCCTTCAATATCCATTTTAAGCCTGCCATACATTTCAAAAACTTTATTAAGCTTATTTACCGGTATACCCGTTCCATTGTCCTGAACTGTAAGTACCACATAGTCGTCTTCTTTTTTAGTATGAATGCGCACTACCGGGCTTTCATCACCTTTAAATTTAATTGCGTTTGAAATAAGGTTATACATGATACTTCGCATGTTTTTTTTGGAAAATAAAACTTGATTAACCTCCAAAAGTACTGGAGAATAAATCAGGAATAGCTCCTTTTAAAATTTTGTTCTGATCAAATTTTCATACGTTTTCTTTGTTGTTAAAAATGAGCGGACCGTTGCTATTTCATAAACAATTTATTAATAATGCAGTTAAGATACATAACCTTTAATGTATGTTATGAATAATCGTGAAAGGAAATTTCAGGAACAATTTCCAATAAAGCAGACAATTGAAAACCGCAGGAATTTTTTAACAAAAACAGGTTTGTTAGCAATATCAGGTCTATCAATAACTACAGCCATCAGCTCCTGCGGAGCGCAAAAAGGCGGTGATGAAGACGTTACAACCAATGAAGACCTGATGCGGGAGCACGGCGTTTTGAAAAGAATATTGCTTATTTATGATGAAGCATGTTCCAGGCTTAGTTCCGGCAAAGATTTGAATATTGCTCTTGTTGGCCAGTCGGCCAGTCTTATCAAAAACTTTGTGGAAGATTATCATGAGAAGCTGGAGGAAGATCACCTGTTTCCCCGGTTTGAAAAGGCCGGACAAATGGTTGATCTTACCAAAACCTTAAGAATACAGCATCAAAAAGGGCGATTACTCACACAGCGTATTTTGGTTAACACTAAAAAAACAAATCTTACTTCGGATGATAAAAATATGCTGGTGCAGGATATGCAGGCATTTGTTCGCATGTACAGCCCGCATGAGGCAAGGGAAGATACTGTGCTGTTCCCTGCCTTACATAAGCTCATTTCAAAACATGAATATGATGCATTAGGTGAAGATTTCGAAAAAAAAGAAAAAGAGCAATTTGGTGGTGATGGTTTTGATATGGCAGTAGATAAAGTCTCTCAAATAGAAAAGGGATTGAATATTTATGATTTAAATTTATTTACACCTAAAGTATAAATCATGTACAGAAAAAAGTCATCTTACTATAATTTACCGGGTAACTTTATCATCCGCCTGATGGTTGGTTTGACATTTTCATCTGAAGGGGTACAGAAATTTTTATTCCCTGATGTTATTGGCGCAGGTCGTTTTGCAAAGATCGGTATACCTTATCCGCAATTTTTCGGGCCGTTTGTCGGGGTAGTTGAAATAACATGCGGGTTTTTATTAATTATAGGATTGATGACACGCCTGGCTTCCGTCCCTTTGCTTATTGTTATACTAACTGCTATTTATGCTTCAAAAATCCCCATCCTTGAGAACAAAGGTTTTTGGGCCGCTGTGCATGAAGGAAGGGCTGACTTTTGCATGCTGATGGGTCTGCTATTTTTACTAATTTATGGAGCAGGCAAATATTCGGCAGATAGTATATTTGCCGGGCATGAAAAAAAACGGGCTTAAGGAGATAGCGCTTCTTTTCTTAAAATTAGGTACTACTGCGTTCGGCGGCCCTGCGGCACATATTGCCATGATGAGGCAGGAAGTAGTTATCAAAAAGAAGTGGATAACCGAACAGCATTTTCTTGACCTTATAGGAGCAACCAACCTGATCCCCGGCCCAAACAGTACCGAAATGGCTATCCACATAGGCCAGGAACGCGGCGGATGGAAAGGATTGCTGATAGCCGGGTTCTGTTTTATTATGCCGGCTGTATTAATAACAGGCTGCTTTGCATGGCTTTATAAAGATTACGGCCATTTACCCCAGGTACAGCCATTTATTTATGGTGTTAAACCGGCAGTTATTTCCGTGATCCTTGCGGCAATATATCCATTAGCTAAAAAGTCCCTTCAAACAATAGAATTAGGGATAATAGGTATTGCCGCATTAATACTTAGTCTCTTTAACTTTTCGGAAGTTATAATTCTTTTTGGCGCCGGTTTTGTTGCCATGGGTTTAATGGCTATACGGCTTAAAAAGTTTAATTCTGCCAAATCGTTAGCGCCCCTTTTTTTGACCGGAACCGGCAATGGGTTTTTAAGTACTTTAAACTTGCGGTTATTTTTATCCTTTTTAAAGATTGGGGCTATCCTTTATGGAAGCGGGTATGTGTTGTTCGCTTTTCTTGATTCAGAATTAGTTGCGCATGGCATTATTTCTCGTCAGCAATTAATAGATGCTATAGCAGTTGGGCAATTTACACCAGGCCCGGTATTTTCTTCCGTAACATTTATTGGTTACCAGGTTAATGGTTTCAACGGCGCAGTGATTTCTACCATAGGGATATTTCTTCCTTCTTTTCTGTTTGTTGCTTTACTGAATCCTTTGGTTCGAAAAATGAGAGGCTCCAAACTATTCGCAGCATTTCTAAATGCCGTAAACGTTGCCTCTATCGCACTTATTATTGCAGTTTGCTATCAGATGGGGAAAGATAGTGTAAGTGATTGGCGAGCGGTTTTAATTGCGGTTTGTAGCGCTTTTATTCTTTTTAAGTTTAAAACAATTAATAGCGTCTTTATTATTTTAGGAGGATCGATTGCAGGGTATTTACTATTGCTTTTGTGATTAAAGGAGAGGACTTTGAATAACAGGGTGGTAATTTTGTGTGTCTTTTCAACTCCCTCTCCTTTGGAGAGGGCTGGGGTGAGGCGAACGAATGTTTTTATATTTCTTTTGCATCCGACATTTTAATCCATCCTTCATTGCCATTTACAAGCCCAATTTTCATCCAACCATTATTGTTTTCCAAAATGTTTACTTTGGTTCCTTCATGAATTACAAAAAGGCTTGCCGACCGTTCCACCGCCCCGCTTTTTACTGTCACCGAGCTGGTAAAAATTATCGCCTGCCGGTGCTTGTTAAAATAACCGATTTGTATATTGGCAATAAAAATTGATACAATCCCAAGGAAAAACAATATGATGGAAGTATAAAATGAAGCCTTTTTTATAAAAATTGAGTTTGTAAAAAAGTAAACGATTAAAATAACCGATCCGCATAAAACAAGAATAATACTCAATACAGACAAGGTATTTATCGAAAAACTTAAAATAAATGACTTCCACCAATTAAAAAGAAAAAATTCAGGTACCGGATCTATTTTATCAGTTGTTTTTAAATTGACAAAGCGGATATTAAAGTTAATATCGTTATCACCGGGGGCTAGTTTATGTGCCTTTTCGTAATAAAGTAATGCCGATGGAATATCACCGCTCTTATAACTGGCATTGCCCATATTAAAATAAACTGCTGCCGATTGATGGCCTTCAGTCAGTATCTGCTGGTAAGTATTCAAAGCTTCTTTATATTGAGCTTTAGCATAATAAGCATTGCCTTTTGTAAAAAGAGCGTTTTCCTTGCCATTACCGAATGTGATGATTGGTAATACAAACCCTATAAAGAGGTATAACAGGCGTATTTGATAATTAAATTTCATTTTCAATATCATTAATGATCGTCTTTGCCTTTTCAAATACTTCCTGTTTCGAAATATGTGTTACAGGTGCATAACGGGCCATTTCGCAAAGGTCGAGCGTATCCAGCAACCGGCCAATCAATTGCTCTTTAACCAAACGGCCTTTTAGTTCAGTAGAAATAGTTTCCCTGTCTAAGTTTGCATATGATATATTGAGTTTATCACTTAAATACCCATATAAACCCTTAAATATATCTTCATAAAATGCCTTAGTATCGTTTGCGAGTAATTGTTTTTGAGCATTCGCCAAATGTTTAGCCGCTATTTTACCTGCTCTCCTGCTTTTTACTTTAACTATGTCGCTGTTATTTTTAATAGTCTGGCTACGATAAATATATGCAGCACAGCATAAAACAGGGCCAAGTAAAAGTAAAAGGTAATATCCCAATGATCCAAAAAATTCATTTCCTGACTTAACCAGGTTATTATCCTCTGTTTTTATATACCTGATATCTTTATCCAGCACCTTCAGATCTTGCTTATCTACATCCGAGAAAGCGGTAACATTGGCTTCTGATGAGCCTTTATCTACCTTAATAGGAAAGGATTTTGTTGATAAAGTGATATACCTGTTAGTTGCAGGATTAAAATAGGAGAATTTTATTGGTTCAATTCTAAAATCACCCTGGTGCCTTGGAATCAGCAAATAGTTATAAAATCTGCTGCCAAAAGCTCCATTTTCAGTATTTGCAACAGTATCTGTTATTTTGGGATCGTATTTTTCAAAATCAGCGGGAAAATTAGTGTTCAGCGTTTTTAATAATTTTATATTTCCTGAGCCTGAAACCTTTACTTTATAATTTAAAGCGTCATTGGCTTTAAGTTCTGTTTTATCAACTGAAGCTTCTATATTAAAATTACCCACCGCTCCTGTGAAGCTATCAGGTTTACCTGCATCAGGCAGTGGCCTTACATGAATAACTACCGGAGTACTTTTAACTTTATATTTTACCTCCTTGAATGAACCAAAAAATTGATCCATTATGTCCTTTGAAGGAGCTTGTACTCTAACTATAAAGGTCATTCCAATAGGATCTATTGTCAGGTTGCCTGCATGTTGGGGAAACAGGATGGTTTGCTTAATATCAGCCACATGATAACTTACACCTTTATAAGTTTCAACACGCCATTGTACTTGTTGCTGCAGGTTTTTAATATCTTCGTTCCAAAAGCCATTTAAAACAGGTAAGTTATCTACCTGGCTTTGTTCAATACCAACATTTGTATATAGCCTGTAATTTAATGTGATCTGTTCGCCCTGGTAAACATTGGTTTTATCAACTACTGCTTTTATGAACAAGGATTTTGAAAGGTCTGAAGGATTACCTTCAGTAATACTATTGTTAGGGACGCTTTGAGCCTGGCTATTTTGAGGAACTGGTCTGCCTTTTACAACCTTTATTTTAATAGCATTTGTGCTCAACCTGTGACCATTAACTGTCGCAGTAGCCGGTCCAATAGTAAAGTCGCCCTCTTTTACCGCCATCAGGATATAACTAAGGGAAGTACTGACAGTAGTATTCCCGTTTATAGATGTCATGCTGGTTGATTCATTAGGGCCGGATAAAACCTGGAAACCGCTGAAATTAGGGGGACTAAACCCATCAGCATTCCCATTTACTGAAAAATCAATTTGAAATTGTTCACCGGCGCCAACCTCATTTTTACTTACGGATGCAGTAAATTTCACATCCTGGGCAAATAAAAAGTTTGTACAAAAGAGTAATAAGGTTAATATATGATATTTAATCTTCATTTTATTTTTAAAGTGGAGATTAGAGATGAGAGGTTAGAGATTAGAACGAAAATTTGCAACTAACCTCTTATCTCTAACCTCCAATCTCTGGCTACCATCACCAATCCTTTGTGATGTGTGCTTTTTCCCCTTTTAATTTCTTGTTTTTTAGTTTATCCTGGGTCTGCTTTTCATCATTATTCAATGCCTCAAGCATTCGTTCGGCATCTTCTTTCGATATTTTATCTGGCTGCTGCTGTTGCTGATCCTTTTTATCTTGATTTTTATTATCCTGATTTTTGTTGTCTTGATTCTTATTATCCTGGTTCTTATTGTCTTTATTCTTATCGTCCTGGTTCTTTTTATCCTGGTTCTTATTGTTTTGATTCTTGTTGTCTTTATTCTGCTTATTTTGCTGCTGCTGCTTTTTCAGTTTTTCCTGAGCGTAAGCAAGATTGTAACGCGTTTCATCGTCCTTGGGGTTATTAAGCAGGGCTTTTTTATAGGCATCGATACTTTCTTCCAGCTTTTTATTTTCAAGGAATGAATTACCCAAATTATGATAAGCTGCAGCTGTTAACGTTTTATTATTTGCTGATCCTGCTAGTTTGTTAAAATGTTCACTGGCATCGGTAAATTTTTTCTGCTTGTAAAGCGCATCACCTAAATTGAAATTCCCCTCGATGTTTTGATTCTTCTTTTCAACCGATTTACGGTAATTGTCTTCAGCGTCTTTATATTTTTGCTGCTGATACAGATCGTTTCCTTTTTTGACATAGCTCTTCTCCTGCTGCGCAAAAATCAATAAGCTTTGCAGTAAAAATAGCGTGATTATAATTAGCTGCTTCATGTGTTTTTAACTTCAAATAGTTTTAAACCGCTTAATCTTAAACTTTTACGATTTGAGATAAAGAATTCTACAATTAACAATAAAAAAGCAAATCCCAGGAAAATCTGAAAACGGTCTTCAAAATCTTTAAAGGTCTTGCTGTCATAGGTCTTACTTTGTACTTTACTTATTTGGCCCATTATAATGTTCAACCCGCTGTTATCATTGGTAGCTCTTACATAAACGCCCTTACCTGCAGCGGTAATTTCTTTACACATATCTTCGTTCAGCTTACTAACAACGGTATGCCCTGCACTATCAGTATGAAAACCTACCTGTTTGCCATTCTGGAATAAAGGTATCGGAGCGCCTTCAGCCGAACCCATACCAATTACATTTACCATAACATCCTTTTCAGCAGCATTCTTGGCCGCCACTACTGCATCATCTTCATGATTCTCGCCATCGGTTATAATAATCATAGCCTTACCAGTACCATCTTTAAAATCAAAAGATTTCATTGCCAAATCAATCGCCGAGCCGATAGCCGTTCCCTGTGTTGGTACCATATTGGTATTAATGGTGGTTAAAAACAGCTTGGCTGCTGAATAATCTGTAGTAACCGGTAATTGTACATAAGCCTCTCCTGCAAAAACGATGATACCTATCCGGTCATTGTGCAGGTTATCTATTAGTTGTGCTATTGCACGTTTAGCATTCTCTAAACGGTTGGGTGCCATATCCTGCGAAAGCATACTGTTAGAAACATCCAGCAATATCATCAAATCAACACCTTTACGTTTTTCTTCTTCCATTTTTGAGCCGATTTGGGGATCTGCAATACCAACTATCAAAAAAGTAAAAGCCAGGATAAATAAAATAAACTTGAGCCAGGGTCTGGAAAAAGATACCTCGGGTATCATCATCGTCACCACCTTTTTATCTCCTAATGAGGCCATGGCTTTCTTTTTCCAAAAGCTCAGCCGGGCAAAAAGCAGTATAAAAACCGGGATAGCTGCCAATCCCCACAAAAATTCTATATGTGCAAAACGTAGCATCCTGATTAAGTTAAAGCTCCTTTGAGCAAAGTATTTTTTATTATAAACTCAGACAATAAAAAGAATAATGCAATAAGTGCAAATGGTAAAAACATTTCAGTTTTTTTATGATACTGAGTTACATCAATTTTTGCTTTTTCTAATTTATCAATCTGTTCGTAAATATGTTTTAATGTTTCATTATCAGTAGCCCTGAAATATTTACCACCCGTAATATCGGCTATTTTGGTAAGCGTGCCTTCATCAACATCAACAGGTATTCGCTGGTACTGAATGCCAAATGGCGTTTGCACAGGGTATGGCGCGTAGCCTTTAGTTCCAATACCAACTGTATAAACCCGTACGTTAAATTGTTTTGCAATATCGGCTGCTGTAATCGGTGATATTGAACCTGCATTATTTGAGCCGTCGGTAAGTAATATCACTACCTTGCTTTTTGCTTCGCTGTCTTTAAGCCGGTTTACTGCTGTTGCCAGCCCCATGCCTATAGCAGTACCATCATTAATCATTCCGTTTTTAACGTCCTTAAAAAGATTAACTAATACATCATGATCTATAGTTAAAGGGCATTGCGTAAAGCTTTCACCGCTGAAAATCACCAGGCCAATACGGTCATCGGGTCGGTTTTTTATAAAATCTATCGCTATATTTTTCCCAGCCTCCAACCGGTTGGGTTGAAAATCCTCTGCAAGCATACTGCCCGAAATATCTGATGCGATAACGATATCTATTCCTTCTGTAGTAGTATTTTGCCAGCTCAATGATGATTGCGGCCTTGCAAGTGCAATAATTAAAGCAGCAATTGCCAATGATCGTAAAACAATACCTGCGTGACGAAGGCGTGGAACAATACTTTTTTGAGAGAATGAAAATCCTTTAACTGCAGAAATACTCAAACTACCCTGCAGTTTTTGTTCCCTCCAAATATAATATGCAATCATTATAGGAATAATGATGAATAACCATAGAAATACCGGATGGGCAAATTCAATTCCATTAAACATGCGCGTTACTCCCTTCTGTACTTTCTGTTAGCTCAGCGTTCTGCGTGTTCAACACAAAATTGGTGGCGTCATTAATACTTTGTTCATTTTCGGCAGGCAATGGTTTTTCCTTTGCGAATTTTACAAGGTCGGCGAGCGTAAGTATTTTCCGGAGCACATTTTTATTTTCTTCGGAAATATCCAGGGATCTTAAACCGGCTAAAATTTCATCAGTTGTTTTTTCGTGAGTTTTTATATGATATCTTTTTTCAAGGTATTCACGAAGAATATCGCTCAGGTCGCTATGATATTCTTTAACCTTGCCTTCTTGCCAAAGCTTTTTATTTTGTAGTTCCTTCAGCTTATTTAAAGCTATTATATGCGGAGGCACTCCAGGTTTTGCTTTCTCCACTATCACTTCTTTTTTTGGACGTTTCCTGAAATACCAAATCAATCCAGCAATTGCCAAAATGCCCAGTAAGCAAAGCGCTACCCAATACCAGTTATCCCTAAGCCAGTCAAAAAACGTGTAAGTTACCGCCAATGGCTGTTTAATATCATAAATGGCTTTAGTTGTATCAACCTTCACCGTCTCTACCTGGAAGGTCAATTCATTGGTTTTTACAACACCTCCGGTTGTTCCAAATGCAAATGAAGGTATGGTATATGTTCCGGCATCGAAACTGGTAATAGTATAACTATTTATTACCGTTATATTTTTAGGGTCGTTCTTATCAACCGTTGTATCTGGTTTATTAACGCTAACAATTTGAACCTTCCCGGTTATGGTATCTGTCAATTTCGGAAAATTAACCCGTTCTTTTACCGGCTGATGAACGCTCAGGAAGAGTTTGGTCTGATCGCCTATCCTGATTGTATATTGCTGTAATTTAGCTTCGGGTTGTATGTTTTGCGCCTCTGCTTTAAAAACAAAGCACGTTAAAAACATAAAAACCCAGATATAATTAAAAAATTGTTTCTTCATTGTATCACCGCCTGCTTTCACGTTTTTTAAATAATGTCATTAATGGTTTTACGTACGATTCATGTGTACCAATATCAGCAGTATCAACACCTGATTTACTGAAAACTTCTTTTAACAACGCATTTCTTCTTAAAGCATCAGCCTTAAAGGCACTACGTACCTTTTTATCCCCGGTGTTAACCCATAATACTTGTCCTGATTCTTCATCTTTAACCGGAATAAGCCCGAGGTCGGGAAATTCTTCCTCATGCTTATCAAAAAGTCTTAAAGCTATAATATCATGCTTTTTATTGGCTATTTTAAGTTGGGATTCAAAGGCAGGGCTCATAAAGTCAGAAATGATAAAAGCGGTACATTTTTTCTTTATGGCGCTTGTAAAATATTTTAAAGCCTCTGCTACATCAGTGCCTTTATTTTGAGGTTTAAAGTCGATGAGTTCTCTTATGATCATCAAAATGTGGCTCCGTCCTTTTTTGGGTGGGATAAACTTTTCAATTTTATCGCTGAAAAAGATCACACCAACTTTATCATTATTTTGAATAGCCGAAAAAGCCAATACTGCACATATTTCAGTAGCTAAATCCTGCTTTTGCTGATTGATGGTACCAAAATTTTCAGATCCGCTCACGTCCATGAGCAGCATTACGGTCAATTCCCGCTCTTCGTCAAAAACCTTAACATAAGGGTGATTAAAGCGGGCTGTAACATTCCAATCAATAGTTCTGATCTCATCACCTACCTGGTATTCACGTACTTCGCTGAAGGCCATACCCCTGCCTTTGAAAGCAGAATGGTACTCGCCCGAAAACAAGTGATTGCTCAACCCCCGGGTTTTAATCTCAATCTTCCTTACTTTTTTCAGCAGTTCTTTAGTGTCCTTTGCCATAGTTTTTTGAGAATCAAGAGTCAAGATGTTAGAATCAAGATAAAACTAGTAAAGTTGAGTATTCTTCAACGCCACTGCGATTTCCCATCTTGCTTCTTGACTCTTGTCTCTTGGCTCTTTTTTTAAGGTACTTCTACTGCGTTTAAAATTCCTGTGATAATTTCTTCGGTAGTCATATTTTCAGCTTCGGCTTCATAAGTCAACCCGATGCGGTGCCTTAAAACATCATGACAAATTGCCCTTACATCTTCTGGAATTACATATCCTCTGCGTTTTATAAAAGCATAGGCTTTTGAAGCGAGCGCCAGGTTAATACTTGCCCTCGGCGAAGCACCGTAACTAATCAAATTTTTATAACTAGCCAGTTTATATTGATCCGGATAACGTGTAGCGAAAACAATATCGATAATATATTGCTCAATTTTTTCATCCATATATACTTCCCTTACCACTTTACGAGCTTTGATAATATCATCTGGGTGCACTACTGCAGTAGGTTTTAGCATGCCTTGTGGCGATATATTTGACCTTACAATCCTTTTTTCATCTTCTTTATTGGGGTAACCGATAACCACTTTCAGCATAAAGCGGTCTACCTGCGCTTCGGGTAACGGATAAGTTCCCTCCTGCTCTATCGGGTTTTGAGTGGCCAATACCAGGAACGGGTTTGGAAGGGCAAAAGTATTATCACCAATGGTAACCTGTCTTTCCTGCATTGCTTCCAGCAATGCGCTTTGTACTTTGGCAGGCGCCCGGTTTATTTCATCGGCAAGAATAAAGTTGGAAAAGATAGGGCCTTTTCTAACTATAAACTCTTCTTTCTTTTGGTTATAGATCATTGTACCAACCAAATCGGCAGGCAACAAGTCGGGAGTAAATTGAATACGGCTAAAATCTGCCTGGATAGTTTTAGAAAGTGTATTAATAGCCAGCGTTTTGGCCAGGCCAGGTACGCCTTCCAATAAAATATGTCCATCAGCCAGTAATCCGATCAATAAACGTTCAACCATATATTTCTGACCAACAATAACTTTATCCATCTCCATTTTCAGGAGATCAACAAAGGCGCTTTCACGCTGGATCATTTCATTGATGGCCCTTATATCCATCGAATACGAAGAACTGCCTGTTAAAGCATCTGTTGAAATATCTGTGGTATTACTTTTTATTTCTTCCATTAAAAGGTTTTATTTTTTTAATTGGCAAACTTAAACACCAGATCATTTTTTGCCAAAAAAATATAGGGATTAATTGTTAAATATTGTTAAATAAAATGGTGTCCAGACCAATCAATTACGAATTATCATACACCTTCAAAACAGTTTCCCTTAAAACGTCTGCAGTATCACTACATATAAATTTCATGATATCTGCAATCTGCTGAGGCTTTACCCAGCGTGACGGGTCTGCACCTGGAATTACTTTTCGGTTAACAGGGGTATCAATTATGCTTGGCACTACAACAGTGGTTACTACATTGGTGCCTTTTGTCTCTTCGTTCATGTAGTCGGCAAGATTGAATAGCAACGATTTACTTAATGCATAAGCTACCATTGATTTTCCGTCCGCAGGGTTTAATGCCGGTCTTGAACCCACAAATACTATTCGGCCTTTACCAGAATCCTTCATGTGCTTAAACAGCGGGCGTGCTGCATAATAAGCAGTCTCAAAGTTTAGAGCATACATTTTCTTAAGATCGTCTCCTGATGTAGCCTCCATACTGCCCATTGCAAAAGTGCCAACAAGTAATAATGCAGCATCAATCTTGTGATATTTTTCAATCACCGATTTAACGAAAGCAGTTGTTTCAGCTTCATTAGTAAGGTTAACCGCTCTTACATCAAGCCGCGGATGAGGAGGAATGTTGTTTTTCGCACTATCATTGCTCACTGTTGCAATAACGTTATA
The DNA here is from genome assembly GCA_028288305.1 of Mucilaginibacter sp. Taxonomy (GTDB): domain Bacteria; phylum Bacteroidota; class Bacteroidia; order Sphingobacteriales; family Sphingobacteriaceae; genus Mucilaginibacter. Next base: position 82,969 of record JAQBOA010000026.1, on the reverse strand, counting down.
TCCTTCATCAAGAAAAGTTTTGGTAACTGCAGTACCTAAACTCCCTCCAGCACCGGTTATTATTATGGTATTCATTTTTATTTGATTTTGATAGTAAGAAATATGATTGATTGGTATAATGTTTTATTTTTCAAAGACTACAGAATCAGCTTTAACATTAAATTTCTCCAAATTTTTTACAATATCGGCTATCATTGGATCGGGCCCGCAAACATAAAAGTGCTTTTGGAAGTCGGTAATATTTTGCCTGATAAATTCTTCATCTATATACCCATACACATATTGCGGATAAACATACGGCGGATTATTTTCTTTTGTAAGAATAAAAACAGCCTGATCGCCAAGTATTTCCAAAAGTTCCTGCTCGTAAATAATATCTTCAGCTGTTTTATTAGAGAAAAAGAGCGTGTTGCCCGCTATTTTGTTTTCTTTATGTAATTCTCTGAGGATAGCCATAAATGGAGTAATGCCGGCACCCCCTGCAATAAAATATCCTGGTTCCTTATATTCAATTGCACCCCAGGCCTCTCCTATAATAAGTTCATCACCGGCTTGCAACTGATGTATTTGGTCGGTTATCCCATGACGATCTTCATATCGCTTAATAGTAAATTCCAGGTAATGTTCCTGGTTTAGCGCCGTAAAAGTAAAGGGTCGCAATTCCTCTTCCAGTCCGGGTTTGTTAATAGATACATCCGTAGCCTGCCCAGGTGAGAAATGATAGCCATCAGGCTTTTCCAGCTTGAAACATTTAACATCGTGCGTCACTTGCTGTATGTTAAGTATCCTGACAATAATTCTCATAATCCTATTAATTTATTTAATGTGATACCATGAACGGATATTTCAGGCTGCTACTCTGTTTATCCGATAATAGAGTTTACATTAGTCCCTCCATCTATTACATACTCCGATCCTGTTATAAAACCTGCATCATCCGATGATAAAAATGTAACCAGTTTAGCAACCTCCTCTGATTTTCCAAAGCGTTTCAATGGAATTTTATTTAAGGTAGCCGAAGCAAAATTTTGTATCGTTGCATTATCCAGGCCAACTGAGGCTAGCAAGTTTGTGGCGATAGGCCCCGGGCAAACTGCATTTATCCTGATCCCCTTTGCGGCCAGCTCTGTTGAGGCAACCTTTAATAAAGAGTTCAAGGCCCCTTTACTGGCCGAATAAACCGACGAATTTGACTGTCCGGTAGTGGCGTTAATAGATGAAAGCAAAGTTACTACTCCTCCCTTTGGTATTATAGGAAGAAATTTACTTAATGTAAAAAAGCTGCCTTTAAAATTGATATTCATTATCCTGTCAAAATGCTCCTCCGTTGCATCTTCTATGGATGAGAAAAGAACTATACCGGCATTGATAAATAATATATTAACTAAACCAAAAGTTGACTTTACTTGTTTTACGAGATCATCAATATCTGTTAATTTACCCTGGTCAGATACAATGCCTGTTGCATTTATTTCCGCAGCTGTTTTTTCAACCTCATCTTTTTTTCTGCCTGTTATCACAACTTTGGCGCCTTGTGCAATAAACTCTTTGGCCGTAGCCAAACCAATACCACTTGTGCCACCGGTAACCACAGCAATTTTACCTTCCAATAATTGTGACATGCTAAGACTCTTTTAAGTGTCAGTAAATTTAATGACAATATTCTTTATCATTCTCTTATGAATGATGAATATATCTTTTTTATTGACGCTTTTTACCGAAGTTGGAGAAGGCTTTAAAGGAAAAGTCTGATATAGACAGAGTTTTCAGTACTATCAGGAAGATGTAGTTATTTCCAGATACAGAAAGTCAAAGAAAATTGTGCGTCAATGAGTTACGCGTTTTTAGGTACAATATAGATGCAAATTTTGAGATAAGCATAAATAATTGAAACTCAAAATTTTCCGTAATATTTTTTATATTTTTTTACAGAAAGCAAATCACACTGATATACAACAATTTACATAGTCTAAAGGTACAAAAAGTTGTAAAAAATAGATTTTAAACTTTTTTTGAGATTAATAAAAAAACTCATCAATATATTGAATTGATTAAGTTTGGATGCTTTGTAATCGAAAGCTTTACCCAACTTAATGTGTCAAGAAATTCATTTAGATGAATATAGAGGTAAGATTAATTAAACTGCTGCAAACAAAGACGAAATCTTTAAGCCAGTCTTTTTGATCTCATAACTATTTGTATTCCTGCTTTGCGGTATGCGTTGAAGATTCGATGATATTATATGCTGGATGTACAATAGTAATTCGGATCGTTTAATGTTATACATTAAACCCCTTGCTCCTTCAAAAGTACAGTTTAAAGCACTTAGGGCCTGGCCAAATTGAAGTGCAAAAATGATGTCATTATCACTTAAGTTATTAATTTCGGCAGGGTTTTTAAACAAATTGATAATAATACCCGACGTACACCAATCTCCAGCACCGGCAGCATCCACCACATTATCAATCGAATAACCGCTAAGTAAAGTCCACTTAGTTTGATTTTTTTTTCTAAAGCGTAGTCCACGGTTACCCATAGTTTGAATTTCTAAACCTGCTTTAGCTTGCGGGAACATCTCCTCATAATTAATTATGCGATCATCGGAAAATTTAACGACATCCGCTATATCCATACATTCATTAAATCCCTTTGTATCTTTTGTACTTGATGGTTCAAAAAATATGATTGAACCCTGAGCCTTATATAATTTTGCCAGTTCAATAGATGCCCTATTTATTCTGTCAAAATAGAATACGTTGGGATTTTGTTTTTTAGCAAAAATATCAGGTACAGATTTAGCAAGACATGCTTTATATGATGGTAAATGTCGTCCATCCTCTGGGTTTCTAAATTCAAAACGATGTTTAGGCGCCCCTTGTTGGTCTTTCATAATTCTATGAATAATAACAGGGGTACTTCCATCATCATTTATGCTTAGCAATGTATCATTAACATTCCAAAACTTTAAATCTTCAAGAAGCAATTCCGCGGCAACATTATTCGATAATCTCGCAATTGGATAGGTTGACCATCCTAAATATGAAAGAATAGTTATAACATTCCCACACGAACCACCAGCTAAAAACTGAGTTGGAGTTGTTTGATTACCACTGATTATAACGTCTAAAGCGACAAGTCCCGTGCCAATGCAAACAGGATTTTGGTATAGATTCATAGATTCGTTAGTTTTCATTGTAAGGTTCTCCAGTTAGCCAAATTACGAAAAGTTCGCTATCATCCTTAAGATTTTTTAAATCTTCAAAATGATCAATTTCATATCCCTGTGAATCAACATTCAATACCCCCACGCCAATTTGACCGATCAACTCATAAGCTGATAACAAAGTTCCTATTGATAGAAGTTTACTCGAAAAAGTTGATATTACAGCTTTACATCCTTCTAATACCTTTAACGAATTATAATAGTTATGTATTGCCTTAGTTAATCTGATGTATGCTTCAAATGGATTTTGCTCAGGCACGTACATCAAATTTTGCGGCTCTATATTGAGTTTATCAAACAGTAATTGGTGATAGGTTTTAATCAGCGAATCAGAACGTCTCGGGTTCTTTGACGGAAAAGGTAGAACCGGACAGATTTCATGCGGTCGGATATGTCCATGTGCTTTTTCTAAATGCTCAAGCTTATCCTCTCCCAGGATTGGAAACCAAACAATAGGTTCTTCAACCTCGGATGTTAATTCTAATGTACCTCCAAAGCCGTACAGATACCCCACATCTTCATCAATACCTTTTTCTTTAATTCGCACATCAATATTTGCATTTTCAGATACGACAATAAAGAAGTTAGGGGGATTCTCTTTAGCATACCGATCAATAAATGTCAGAAATTTACCAACCAAAGAAAAATATACCCCTCTTGGCAATGCACTGATGTCAATTATAATATCTGTGTATTGACTGATCTGGCTGTAGTCGGTTAATATATTAGCGGCCTGGCGATCACCTATCCGTTGCCGTTTACCTTTGGGCTGAGTACTCCATAATGCAATTTGCTTTGATGTAATATTCCGGGTTCCCATAAGGGATTTTAATTCATCTAAATTTTCCTCGACGTGCGGCTGATATTTTTGTGAACTTGAACTTGTTCCCTCTTCAAATTCGATCAACCAGCAATCAACGTCAACGTTGGGCGCGTTTAGCAATAAATTTTTAATAGCGATATTCATCCGTACATCGAATCCTCTACCCAAAATGAATAACAGTTTACGCGTTGGTATCTCAAAATGCTCTTTCCAAAACTCAGGAGTCTTAGTACCACTAATTAATACAGATGGGTCCCACCTTAGATTTATCATATTTTAGTCCATTTAGAAAGTTCATCGGCGGATTTAGGACGCCAACCGCCATAGGCAAAGGGGAGATTGAATTTCAAACACAACCACCTGTTTAAGTAATAAACATTCCATCTCTGCCCTTTTTCGCCCTGCAGCACTTCTTTGGCTTCAAGTAAGTTAAAGGAAATGCAAATAGAAAGAATGTTAAGGAAAGGCTCAAAAGCAGTATCCTGAAACCAATCGCCTGATTTACTAAATAATGATTGTTCATCCTTAATCGCGAAACCGGTTACTCCAGGCGCATAAGGGGCATTCGGTTTAAAGGTTTCCTTATGGCAAAACTCTCCAAGTTTGTCTAAAAAAGCGATAACCTGATTGGAAAATGGCAAAATCTTAGATAACTCATTCCATTTGTTTTCGACTACACCATATAATATCCTCTGCTGATCACCGGTTTGTAAATTAATTTGAAAACCTGAAAGCTTATTCGAGAGCATTTCTTCAAATAGGTTGGCAGAAAATGACAAGAACTGTTCTATGTTGTTAGATGATAACTTGGCAAGATCATTAAAGCCAAAATAATACGGGATTTTGGAATCCTTAGTAAGAAACAATTTTGACGCGGCTTCGACTTCAGTTTTAAACTTATCGAACAGTTCCTGCTCTGCCAAAGGAAACTCGAATGATAATTGAGAGCGCCCGATATTTCTGTTGATAATTATTTCTAATTTCTTGAATAAAACAGCCTTTTCAAAAGGTGAACTGGTATAATTTTCAACATAGGCAATCCATTTATCAAACTTAGGAGTGTAAGCACTTACATTTTTTACCTTTTCCATTGTTTGAGCCATAGACGATAAAAAATCAGACTTATAAATTTCTTCCTCAAGTTCGTCATCCAAAAAATCTTGAAAAGAATTTACATCCTCTGAAGAATTAGCGGCCCTTTTATCAGCAATACTTGAAAGTATCTTTTCAAACTTGGCCGGTTTATCACTCCAAAACTTTTCGAGATTTAATTCTTCATAGTCTCTTTCTTCAAATGATCTTAAATTATCTATTGGCTCTAACGCCTCTAATCTTTCAGATATCCAAATGCTAAATGTGCCTCGTTTCTCAATAACATATTTTTTTAAGGATTGCCGCTGGTTAAAAGATAATTTATGAGAATCGTCCAGCATAAAAAGAAACTTGCCAGTTAATGTAACCCCATTTAAAGAAAAGTATTCGGGTTTCAGCACACTCATAGTAAATAACTCATCGTGTCCAATTGGCTGAATATCAGAGACAGGTAAAAAACTGTCTATAGCTTCGTAAACTTTTTTTTCAATATTGGATGCCCAATTGTATAGCTCCTTGCCAGTACAGGGCAAGTTAATATCTCTAAAGTAATTATCTCTGTTATCGTAATTGTAGGTTATGGTTTCCAAAATATCTGAAAACGATCTGTTATAAGCTGCTAAGTTTACGAGAGATTTTAATGTGGCCAAAACAATCCTGGCATTCAGCAAAGAAAAAAAATATCTTATTTTTTGAGCATTAGAAACGTTTAATTCCTCAAGAATTTCATAGTTTCTGGTGCAAACTAACGGTATCCCTAAAACCAATATGCCATCATCGTCAATTACACCCAATTTTTTGAGCATGGCATAAATCGGTTTATATTCATTAGCAGATTTGTTATTGAGCAACGTACTTAATGTATTCGGCTCAAAAACACGTAGAAGTGAAGTTTTACCTGCTCCTGGAGAACTATGTATATAAAGTACGTTATTCCATAAGGTGCCATTTTTATCTTTATCCATAAGTGCTTCAAGCACACTTGGGCTATATAATTTCAGGAAATTATTATCTGACTCTATTTTTTCAGACGCACGCAGCCGAAAGGGGTTTCTAAGCTTACTCATCTTTATGTCTTGTAACGCGGGGAAATAAACCGAGATATTGCTTGTCGTCTGGAAACCAAAATATAGGTAGCGAATTGTTGGGGGTATTATGATTCAAAATTAATGGCAGAGAGCACTCATTAAACCCCAAATGTGGTTCTGCGTGTTTTCCCATAGTATAATGACTATCCACAATATTAGGGTCAAAATATTTTTTAATTAGCTCCATGAAAGGTTTGTCCTTCAAAACCCGATCCTTAATATCTTCGCCTAAGATTTGAATAGCGTGGATACTAAAATGAAAATTATAGCCCGTAACCTCTGTTTTAAATTGATTAATGTTATCGTTAAGCATCTTCAGTGCTTCTTCTGTGGCGATATAAAAAATAATATGGACATCTAAAATTTCATCTTCCTGAATAAGCCCGGCAATAGCCGATTTTTCGTCTGGGTTAAATAAAGAATTGATGAATTTAAAAATTTTACCACCCCACTTGTTGTCTTTTTTTCTAAAATAGCTGGTGCCGCTGGCAGTAAAATCATCTACCAAAAAGACAGTATTAAATTTTTTATGAGCAATCTTAGACTTTTTCAGTTCTTCGATCATATCATTTACCTTATCCTCTGAAACGGAATAAGTAGCTAAAACCTGTTCATTGCTGATTCGAGGATAGCTTCTTCTCAAAAGATCAATTTTGGAACCGTCGCTTAGCCCAATAAAGAGTGAGCGCCTTAAAAAGAATTTATAGCTACTGCTTATAACGATCTTGCGTATTTTATACTTGCTAAATAAGTTGAATTTAGCAGTTTTTTCAATAATAATAGGGTTGATCTTATCTGCAAAAGTTATGTTGACTAAATGAAGCAATTGGTTGCTTGAGATGAATATCAAATGCTCCATAATAAAAGCATAAGCAACCCTTCGTTCCTCTAACTCCTTAAACTGAGTCAGCCATTTAACCAAACTTTCCATAAAACGGATACCAGGTGAGAATTGCTGATACTCATCATATTTAAAATTTGCTAATGCCTGAAGCATCGGACGCTCTTTGGAAATCTCTTCCGGCTTCCATTGCATTATTTTTACTAATAGTCTTTCAGCAAGAACCGATCTCATTTAAAGTGGATAAACATGGCTTTAGGTTGGAAATTCAAGCAAGATAGATAATATTCTGTAGCTTTAATATTTTTTATACCGGGAGAAGCTAAATTCCAACAACTGTTATAAAGCGATGAAACTTCATCAACGCTGAGTGAGCAGGAGTTAGATAACAATTGAAAATCATTGCCAGGCCATTGGCCTTTATCCCCTATAAAAAGAGATTCGGATGGGATATTTAATAAATTGGCCATCTGCTGACATTGCTCCATAATATTTAGTTTACTAGTGCAGCTTTGGTCTATTATATCCATAGAATGGCTGGATTCCAGTATTTGAATATTTGGTATGTTTTGGATCATAATTAATTGAATGATACTATTTCTAATCTTTTCCCATTCATCTTTATTCTCGATTACGATAGTAAGTTGATGTGGCTTCATTTCAACAGTCACCTCCACCGGGAAATGATAGGATTTAAGAATATCATAAACTTTAATCAGGGATTCATTATTAGATTTTTGTTTGTCCGGTATCGCATCATTATCTAATGTGCCCATTTCGCTACAATTATAGTATCCAATAATAACCCTATTCCGAAATTCTACCGGGATGATTTTCTGAAGATCTGTTCGCACTGATTTACCTCTACCAGTCGCAATTCCTACGATAAATCCTTGAGATAAAATTTTCAGCAAATAATCTTTAATTTCATTATCTACACCTTCAAATCTGTTTTTTGAAGAGCAAATCGTGCCATCATAATCAAAAATAATTGAGCCAAATGCTGTTTGTTGGAGATGATCCATATAACTATGGTATGCTACCGACCAATACTTCTTTTCATCACTATTTAATTGTTCATATACAGTAATCCCCGATTTTCTAATAATAGCCATTTGTTCATTTAAAGAAGGCTTGATACCTCTTTTTGTAAAAAGTTGCTGATACTTTAGGTGGTATAAATTGCTGCCAAAATCAGGCACCCCTGGTCGGCCAGGGTCTATACCTTGTATTTTCCCCAGTTCATTTATTAAAAAAAACGATTTTATCAATAAATCAATACTTGCCATCGCTCCGCTGATTTCAGACGTAATTCTTAGAACAGGAATATCATGCGGTAGTATAGCTAATGTTTTTTCGGCAAGTTTTTCCTCTTCTTTAGTAACCAGTGCGATGATCGCAGAATTGTTTTTTCGTTTATCAAACCAATGATGCCTGCCATGTCCAAAATTCCGATAATCAGAAATCAGAACATCTGATAATGCGGCTTCGGCCAATTTGGATTCTAAGTCTATGGCTACCGGCTGCCCCCATCCCGCATGTAGTACCGTTAAGGTAAAATCCGGGGTCACCTTTTCAATAAATTTTTTTAAATCAGAATGAAAAGATGTATAATTATTTTCAACAATAATGGCGGGTAATTTATTGATGGATAATGCTTGATATAATACGCTAAAAAATGCGATTAAACTATTGGTTGCCAAAAAACCATCCTTACCTGAAGGCAACGAAAATTCAAAGTGTTTGCTAATAGAAACATTTTCTGCAAGTTTGGCTAATGGACTATTTAATTGCATACAGATGCTGTAAATTCTTGTCGGCTCGCAGCTAATCGCGGTTTTATAAGCAAATAGTATATCAGTATTTTTGCCACTGGCACTAATAAATAAAACGTTCGATTCCCGAAGAATACTCTTTGAATAAAAAAGTTCCAAAGGAGTAATTGCTTTCGCAATGATGCCATGTTGTTGGTAAAGTGAAACAGCATAATGACAAGCGCTTAAAGAACCACCTGAGCCAACAACTAACAAAGGTTTTTTATAGTGAAGAATTTCATTTTTCAGGTCTTTAACAACCTGGTTTAATCCCCATTCCAATGTATTATGAACGTTATCCAGTTCTTTATTAAAGGGTTTTCCCATATTTTGTAAATTTAGTAGATTATCACAATTTATTGTACTTGGGCATTCTTTAAAGAAGTACAAATACCGTTTAGGTACAAAAACAGCCAAAATGGTGGCAAAAATCAAAAAGTTTTAGCAAAGAAAAAACTCCTTAATTTGGTGAAAATAAGGCGATTAAACGATTAAAGTTTGTGCTGATTTTACGATATTACTTTCCGATACAAAACTTACTGAAAATATTTTCAAGCAGGTCATCGGTAGTGACGGCCCCGGTAATTTCGCCGAGGTAGTGTAGGGCCTGCTTAATATCCATAGCTAAAAAGTCGGAAGTTACCGCATCCATACCATCAAGTACCCTAATCAAAGCTGCTTCTGTTTTTTGAAGAGCTTCAAGGTGGCGGATGTTGGTTACCAGGGTTTCATCGCCGGTTAATTTATCTTTGATGGCTGCGTGATATATCTTCTGCTTAAGATCATCGATATGAAATTTTTCTTTTGCCGATATAACCACTTCATTTTGGGAATGCGGCAACGCGGCAATTTCTTCACTATTCAGCAGATCAATTTTATTAGCTACAACCATCATTTCAATCCCCGGCTTTTTAAGGCTTTCTATATCCTTGTTCAGCTCTTCAATGGTAATTTGCTGAGCATCATAAATATAAATCAACAATGCAGCCTGGCTGATCTTTTCCATAGTGCGTTGTACACCGATTTTTTCGATAGTATCGGTAGCTTCCCGAATGCCGGCTGTATCAATTAACCGGAAATTTATTCCATGTATGTTTAACACCTCCTCAATAGTATCACGTGTTGTACCAGGTATATGGCTTACTATGGCGCGTTCCTCATTGAGCAGAGCATTTAGTAGAGTTGACTTACCGGCATTTGGACGGCCTGCTATAACGGTGTTTATCCCTTGTTTAATTGCATTGCCCAATTCAAACGACCTGATAAGATTACCTATAACTTTTGTAATTTCATGCGTAAGTTTCTTTAACTGTTCGCGATTTGCAAACTCCACATCTTCTTCAGCAAAATCAAGTTCCAGCTCTATGAGTGAGGCAAATTGAACCAACTGATCACGCAATGATTGTAACTGGCTACTAAAACCTCCTCTTAGTTGCTGTAAGGCTACCTGCTGTGATGCTTTTGAATTAGAAGCAATCAGGTCGGCAACAGCTTCGGCTTGTGAAAGGTCCAATTGTCCGTTTAAAAAAGCCCTTAAGGTGAATTCACCCGCCTTTGCCGAACGGGCACCGTTTTTAATGAGCAGTTTTATAATGGATTCTATAATATAAGCCGAACCATGACAGGATATTTCCACCACATTTTCGCGGGTGTAAGATCGCGGAGCAATAAAAAGGGACACCAATACTTCATCTAAAACCTCCCGATAGTTGTCGGGGTCTCCGTCTACTATATTACCAAAATGTATAGTGTGCGAAATCTGTTTGGTTAAATCCTTTCCCTTGAAAACCTTGTTTGCAATAATTATTGCTTCCGGACCGGAAAGACGGATTATACCTATAGCACCAGTCCCGTTTGGAGTGGCAAGGGCAACGATAGTTTCAGTGTAATTTTTGTCCATAGTCAATTAGTCTACAGTCCATGGATGAAAATTAAATAACAATAGTGCTATTCCTTTATGGAACTCGCACTATTGTTATTTATTATTAAACAGCTACTTTTTTATTGATATTAAACAGCTGCAGCTTCTAATTCTTCCTTTTTAACTTTTTTCTTTCCTCCACGTAACTTATCTTTTAAATTAACGCGGATAATATACATACAAGGTACTAATATCAGTGTAATAATGGTAGCAAAACCTAATCCAAAAATCATTGTCCATGATAACGGGCCCCAGAATGCTACGTTGTCACCACCGAAAAAGATGTGCGGTTTAAATGAAGTAAATAGACCGCCAAAGTCAATATTAAAGCCAATTGCCAGCGGAATTAATCCAAGTATTGCAGCGGTAGCGGTTAGTAATACCGGGGTCATCCTGGTACGTGCTGCTTCTACAACAGCATCGTGTAAACTAGCTCCTTGTGCTATTAACATGTCAGTAAATTCAACTAATAATATACCGTTTCTAACTACAACACCCGCCAAAGCTATTATCCCTACACCTGTCATTACTATAGAAATAGTCATTCCAAATATACTTAAGCCTAACAGTACGCCGATGATACTGAATAGAATTTCGCTCAGGATAATAAAAGTTTTACCGACAGAATTAAATTGAGAAACAAGGATAATTAGAATTAAAAAGAAGGAAACCAAAAGAGCCGTTCCTAAAAACGTAGCGGCCGCTGCCTGGTCTTCCTGTCCGCCACCCATCCTTATGGTTACTCCATCAGGGGTTCTAAATGTGTTAATGGCCTTTAAAATATTTGCATTTACATCATTAGCATTAAATGCTTTTAACACATTTGAATTGAGTGTAATTACCCGCCTTTGTTGTTTATGCTTAATATTAGCGTAGGTGTTTGTGTACCTAACATCTGTAAAAGCCGATATAGGTACCTGCCTGATAGCGCCACCTGTTGCCATATCACGATAAGTAATTTTAAGGTTACGGATAGCGTCAATGTCTTTACGCTGATCTTTTTGAGCCCTAACCATTATTTTATAATCGTCTTCTTTTGTATTCCTGAAATCGGCAGCTTTCCAGCCGTAGATGGAAGTAAGTAAAGCTTTATTAATCTGGTAAGTACTTACACCTTCCCTGTTAGCCCGTTCGCGGTTAATATCAAAAACAATTTCAGGTTTATCGTTCTCAATATCCGGAATTAACTGCTCAATACCAGCAATATTTCGTTGTTCAATATACTTTTTCAACCTTTCGCCGGTTTTTACCAGGGTATCTAAATTATCGCCTGCTATTTCAATGCTTATATCCTTTTGTACAGGAGGGCCTGCATTTTCCTGTGCTACGGCGATTTTAGCTCCGGGAACTCCCTGAACAGACCTGCGGATCCGTTCCATAACCTTTTTGGTGTCCTTGCCATTACGTTTACCAAACTCAACAAACGCAACCGTAATTTTTCCTTTGTTGTAATAAGTACCCTGGTCTTCATCCTGCGGGTCTGTTACACCAACCGAAACATTGGATATAATGGAGGATACAACATCCTTATCAGGTTCTACAACGTCGGCTACCCGTTTTTCTAATTGTTTAACAACTTCATTGGTATAGGACTGGTCTGTTCCAATGGGCAATGCTACATAGACATAAACAAAATTTGGGTCACCGGCTGGGAAAAACTCTACTTTGGGTGCTCTGAATATAGTGAAACCTATGCTAAAGAAAAACAATACAACAGTGCCGCCCAAAACCCAGTAAGGAATACGGACAGCCCTTTCGAGCCATTTGGCATACCAGGTTTGAAATTTTGGCCACCAGTTTTTTTGGAAACCGTCAATCAACTTTAATAAAACAAAGTGATTAATCAAGTACAATAAAGCAGCAAAAACTACAAAATTGCCAACCCCTTTATTTATTAAATATCCAATAATTGCAGCAACAGCCAAAAATACCAGTGCACGTTTTACCTTACGATCAAATTTTGGATGATCATGTTCACCTTCGTGATGCGGTTTCATGAAATCAACCGCAAAAACCGGGTTCATAATATAGGCAACAACCAATGATGCCAGTAAGGTAATAATTAAGGTTATTGGTAAAAAGAACATGAAATGTCCAATTAAACTATTCCAAAATGCCAGTGGAATAAATGGAGCAAGAGTAGTCATAGTACCCGAGAATACAGGAAGGAATACTTCACCGGCGGCAATTTTGGCCGCCTGTTTAATTGGAATTGCACCATTATTGAAGATACGGTGGGTATTTTCAATAACTACAATGGCATCATCCACTACAATTCCTAATGCCAGCAGGAATGAAAACAACACAATCATATTTAGAGTAAAGCCAATTGCCGGCATTACAAGGAAGGCAATAAAGCAGGATAACGGGACGGACAATGCTACAAATATTGCATTTGTACTGCCCATAAAAAACATCAGGATAATAGTTACTAATATAAAGCCAATAACAATGGTGTTAATTAAATCATTAAGCGTTGTCCTGGTTTTATCCGATTGATCACCTGTTACGGTTATATTTAATCCCTTCGGAAAAACAGTTTTTTCTTTTTGCTGTATGAGCGCGTTTATTTTGTCGGATGATTCGATCAGATTTTCACCTGATCTTTTACTTACATTAAGGGTAATTACATTTTTAAAGTTCTTATTATCATTCGTTTTTAAACGTGCATAACTTTCCTGCTCCTTAAAAGAATCTTTTATATCAGCGATGTCACGAAGATAAACCGCTTTACCTTGCGGATTTCTGACCACCATGGCGGCTACTTCATCAGCGTTCTTAAAATCCTCTTTAACATCAATACTGCGTTGTATTCCTGCTGTATTAATAGTACCGGCAGATGAAATGATGTTTTCATAACCTATTGCGTTAATTATATCATCATAACTTACCTGGGCAGCGGTCATTTTGTTCATATCAACATTTATCTGAATCTCCGGTGTTAAGGCACCAATTTCATCAACCTTTGATATTTCCTTCATTGACTCTATATCATCCTTAAGGTTATCTGCATATTCCTTTAGCTTTTTGAGATCATAATCACCCGATATATTGATATATAAAATTGGTAAATCAGCAACATTAATATCAGTTATCTGCGACTCCTGTAAATTATTATCACCTTGCGGAAGGTCTTGTTTAGCTTTATCTACAGCTTCTTTAACATCCTGTTTAGCATCGCGTATATTAATGTTGGCGTTAAATTCACAAGTAATGATAGAAACGTTTTGTACAGTATTGGATGTTACCTTTTTTAAGCCTTTTAACGATTTTAACTGTTTCTCTAATTGCCTGCTTACCAGCGTTTCAATATTTTGCGGTGACTGGCCTGCATAAGGGGTAGTAATAAATACTTTTGATTGTGCGATGTCTGGAAAGTTTTCCTTTGGTAGCAAGGAATAACTTACCAGACCCAACACGGTAATTAAAAATATAATTACATATACAGCTGTTTTATTATCAATAGCCCAGCTTGAGGGTCCAAATTCTTTATCTATATCTTTCATAACAGATTAATTATAAGATTAATTAACTGGGTTTAAAACTCGTATTTTGTCGCCATCTTCAATTTCACTAGCACCTTCGGTTACTAACTCATCCCCTGGAGAAAGACCTGATAATATCTCAGATTTACCACCGTATGATGCTCCCACCTTAACATTTTTTCTTTTTGCAATGCCATTTTCATCAACAAAAACATAATCACCAGCTTCTGAACGTTGAATTGCATTTATTGGAGCTACCAAAGCATTGCTTTTTGAGTAATCAGCAATTTTTAAAATAGCTGTCATGTTTGGACGCAATGTTTTGTGTTGAGGTAATCTTACTTCAACGCCAAAGCTCCGTGATGCAGCGTCGATAACTTTTGCAGCAAACGAGATTTTAGTTGTTAGTGAATCATGCGCATCCGGGAAAAGTATTAAAACATTGTCTCCCTGGTTTACCCTTGTAGCATATGATTCTGGCACATCTGCTTTAACTTTTAAGATATCGCCATTAACAATCCGTATTCCTGCATTACCCGGCTGTGCAACCTGGCCAAGTTTAAGGTCCATTTGGTCTACGCTACCATTAATCGGGGATGTTATACGGTACATATCAGCTTGCTGGCGTAATGAAGAGACCTGTTTCAAAGAACTTTGCAAAGCTGTTTGGGCTTGTAAAAACTGAACTTCCGTTCCTATTTTTTGATCCCAAAGATTTTTTTGCCTTTCAAATAAAGTGCGGTTTAAATTCACCTGCGTTTCGGCTTGTGCGATATTCTGATTTAAAACACTGTTATCCAGTTGAGCCAATAATTGCCCTTTCCTAACACGCTGTCCTGGTTTAACATAAATTGCAGTTATTACTCCCGGCGATTGCGGGTATGCCATAACATTGTCCTGAGCATCAATTTTACCCTGTATCTGAACGTAATTGGTAAATTTACCAGGATTAACAATAAAGGTACTTACATCGGTTGATTTTACCGAATCTTTTTTTCCGAGCTCAGTTTCCAATTTTGTTATTTTTCCATTTAAAGCCGCTTCCTGACTTTTTAAATCAGCCAGTTCAGCTGCTTTATCTTTTGGTTTATTTGCGCAAGCAGATAAAAACAGTATCGCTGAGATGTATAATATTTTTTTCATTTCTTCTTTTATTTATAAGGGTTTAGTTTTATTTAATTCGTCCAAATGCTTTATCAAGGTCAACTTTGCTTACCAGGGCATCATATAAACCTTGTATGTAAGTATTATCCGCATCCTGCAGTGCTGTTTGCGCTTGTATCACTTCGAGGCTTGAGCCTACCCCCTGATCGTACTTTATCTTTGATACACGCAATACTTCGGCTGCCAGGGCCCGGTTTTTCTTTTGATCATTTAATGTTTGTAAGCCATTAATATAGGTGATTCGTGCTTTGTCAAGCTCAAGGCTCAAAGCGTTTTTGGTGGCAATCAGATTGTTTTCTGCCTTCAAAACGGAGATTTGAGACTGCTTTAACTGGTTCACATGCTGAAAGCCGGTAAAAACAGGTATATTTAATGTTAGGCCAATGTAACTTGAAGGAAAATCAGTTTTATACAGGTTGCCAAAACTATTGTCTTGATAAGAGGCTGCGTAACTTGCGTTTGCTGTCAACTTTGGCAAAAATTGTCCTTTTTTGAGCTTAACATCATATTCGTTTAATTTTTTCTGTGTTTCCAATAGATTGAACTCTACCCGGTTACGATAAAACGAGGTATCAGCAACTGCATCAGCCCCGGTAGCATCCAACTGAATATCTTCCAGTTTATCTTTTAATAATAAGTTACTCTGAATCGGCATTCCCATCTGGAACTTTAACAGTTCGTAATTCAAAGTCAAGAGACGAACGGTGTTTTCTTTTTTTGTTACCAATGAGTTGTACTGCACTGTAATACGGTTCACATCGATTAACTCGACAACGCCTTGTTTATTTTGTGCAACAGTTTCGTCGACCTGCTTTTTAAGCTGATCGATATCTTCCTGTAAAAGTCTTAGTTGTTCAATACTTACCAATATCTGGTAGTAAGCTTTAGTCACATTTACATTGGTAGTAATTTTTGAGCGCGTATAACTAAAATTGTAAAGGTCCTTATAAGTTTTGCGTCCTGCTAAGCCTACCAAATAGCTTGGATCAAAAATAATCTGGCTTGCTGTTAGCGACAAATTTGACTGATAGGTAACACCAAACTTTAAAGGTATAAAGGTGCCAGGCTGATTAAAAAATTCACCCGGTATTAGTGTAGTCGGAATTTTGATATAATCCTGGAACGAAGCCGCACCGCTGATCTGCGGATAGCCTTGTCCAATTATTTCCTTAACATGATATCCGGCACTTTTTACATCCAGATTAGCATTGACGACAGAATCCTGATGGGTATAGGCGTAGCTAATGCAGTCGGCTAAAGTAAAGTTATAGATTTGGCTATCCGGCAGAGTTTGTTGTGAAAAGCCCTTTGAGACTATCACACCTATTAAGGACATTATTAAAAATATTTGTTTCATTATTTATTATTGTGATGTTAAGTGTTTATGTTTTTTCTTATTTTATTATTGATTTTAAGTTCAATGCAAAGATCATTTTCAGTTTGACAACCCTATGTCAGCAGTTTATTACTCATTTGAAATATTTTTATGCTGATTTAATAACTTGACACCTTTTAGTGTGCATATACCATAGTTAAAATGTTCAAGAAATTGCTTTTGCACCTTCCATATATTAAATTCAGCTATTGGAAATATTAAATTATTAAATCCCATCTCAACCAGGTTTACGTGCATTCTTGCAATTATTCTTACATCAATTTCGGGCCTTATATATCCCTGATTTATTCCTTTTGTTAAAAGCTGCTCCATTTTGTGAATTAAGACTTCCGCTTTGAAGTTTTGAAACTGTTTCCAGGCGTTAGGATAATACTTTTGCATATCATGAATTACAATCGGGTTAATTCTTGAAAATATCTCTTCCGAACATTTCATCATATTGATCATTTGCTCGATGACATTTTCTGATTGGCTGATTATCGAATTCATCTGATCTTCATCTTCCTTAAGCTTTTTCTTTACTAAAGCCATCACCAATTCATCCTTGTCTTTAAAAAACTGGTAAATTGTTTTTTTAGACATACCCAAATGCCGGGCTATATCATCCATTGTTACACTTCTGATGCCTGCCTGCAAAAACAGTTCCTCTCCACCATTTATTATTCTTTCTATTTGAACTATTGACATTATGGGTCAAAACTACGGAAACGTTTTTAGATTTCAAAGTTTCCAACCGAATTTACCTTTAGCTGACATACTCTTATTCAGTAGCAGTTATAATTTGCAATAGCAGAAATTCATATTCATTTAATTATGTATTTCAGCAAAACTATTTCAAATAAAAAATATGAACAGGTGGAAGTAACGACAATATAAAGGGCTTTTTGCGCCATCCTATAGCCATTCAACCGATAATTAGTGACAGTTTATTTGTTTGATGCGTTATTTATCTGTTGCTTCAACTGCTACTAAAAACCTGTCACTATCGAGCTGAATTATTACCTTTGTCAAATTATGACGCTAACACCTCTTTCAGCAATTTCTCCCATTGATGGCCGCTATCGAAATACTACCTCCGAACTGGCTGCATACTTTTCGGAATACGCGTTGATCAAGTATAGAGTTTTTGTTGAAATTGAATATTTCATTTCTTTATATGAATATCCATTACCCCAGTTACAAGACTTTGATAAAAATGTAGCAGAAAAGTTACGGGATATTTATAAAAACTTTAGCGAAGAAGATGCTGAAAGCATTAAAATAATAGAAAAAACAACCAATCATGATGTAAAAGCTGTTGAGTACTTTATCAAAAAAGAATTTGACAAGTTAAATCTTGAAAAATATAAGGAGTTTATCCATTTTGGTTTAACATCCCAGGATATTAACAATACAGCCATACCTTATTCTTTTAAACTTGCTTTAAACAATACGTACTATCCGGCTTTTAATGAATTACTTAATCTGTTAAAGAAATTTGCTGCCGATTGGGAACTTGTACCAATGCTGGCTCATACTCATGGGCAGCCGGCATCGCCAAGCCGTTTAGGAAAAGAAATACAAGTATTTGTTGAGCGTTTGGAAAACCAGCTAAAATTGTTAAAGCCTATACCCTATTCGGCCAAATTTGGCGGGGCCACCGGTAACTTTAACGCACATCACATCGCCTATCCAAATATAGACTGGAAATCTTTTGGAAACCATTTTGTAAATACTGTTTTAGGATTGAGCCGATCGCAGTTTACTACACAGATTGAGCATTATGATAATTTTGCGGCACAATGCGATGCGCTTAAAAGAATAAATAACATTTTGATTGACCTTAACCGGGATATGTGGGCGTATATATCAATGAACTATTTTAAACAGCATATAAAAGCCGGAGAGATAGGCTCATCTGCTATGCCTCATAAAGTGAACCCGATTGATTTTGAAAACTCAGAAGGTAATCTTGGTATTGCCAATGCATTATTTGAACATTTTGCGGCAAAGCTTCCAATTTCAAGGTTACAGCGGGATCTTACGGATTCAACCGTTCTTCGCAATATCGGGGTACCCGTTGCACATACGCTCATTGCTATTAAATCGACCATAAAGGGATTAAATAAATTGCTTTTAAATAAAGATGCGATAAACGCCGGGCTTGAAGCGAATTGGGCTGTAGTTGCCGAAGCCATTCAAACTATACTCAGGCGTGAAGGATATCCAAATCCCTATGAAGCACTTAAGGAACTCACCCGTACAAATCAGCAGGTAAATGCACAGGTAATAGCCGATTTTGTAGATGGATTAGCTGTAAATGATAGTATTAAAGAAGAAATTAAAAGAATAACGCCGATGAATTACACAGGAATTTAATGTGCAGATTACAGATGTGCAATTTTAAATGTGCAGATGTGCAGATTATAGATGTGCAAATTACTGATGTCGATCGTTTTCATTTTTTTTCATCTGCACATTCGCACATCTGTAATCTGCACATCTCAAAGTCATTCACGGGTCATAACAATTTAATATGTGTATATAAATAAAAAACCTGCTTAAATTTGTTAATTATACCATAATCGAAGAAATAAAATGAACATCAACGTATATACTGAATCGACACCAAATCCAGCAACAATGAAGTTCATTGTGAACAAGTTGCTGATCAATGGCAGTGCAGACTTTGCAACAAAAGAAAGCGCCGAAAAATCCCCTTTCGCTAAGGAGCTGTTTAAGTTTTCGTTTGTAAATGGTGTTTTTTTTGCAAGCAACTTCGTTACCATAACTAAGTTTGAAGAAGATAACTGGGATGATTTATTGCCTATTTTAAAAGAGTTTGTAAAAGGCGCAGTAGAATCGGAATTAAAAGTTCACGAAGAAGAGCAGGAAGAAGCTGGGAATTTTGAAGGTTCGGAAACTGAAGTAAAAATACAGCAAATTTTACATGACTATGTACGTCCGGCTGTTGAACAGGACGGCGGCGCTATATCTTATAAATCATATGATGCAGGTGTAGTTACTGTTGAATTAAGAGGATCATGCAGCGGTTGTCCGTCTTCAGTTGTTACCCTAAAAGCAGGTATTGAAAATTTATTGAAACGTATGGTGCCCGAAGTTACAGAAGTGGTATCAGAGGCTATGTAATTATAGGATTACACCGATTTTATTTTTTGATTACACTGATTGCCTATAATAATCGGTGTAATCACTTTCGAAAAATCAATGTAATCACCTTAAAAATATTTTTGGATGGTTTGTAACATCTCTTTGGTGATTTTGCCATTAGTTGCCAGTAACTCCCTTGTGTTAAGGCATTCATCACCACCTTTAAAATTTATAACATCTCCACCTGCTTGTCGCACTATTAAAATGCCTGCTGCTACATCCCAGGCGTTTAAATTATATTCATAATATCCATCAAATCTTCCGCAGGCAGTATAAGCGAGGTCTACGGCTGCTGATCCTAAGCGCCTTAAGCCATGGCAGCTTTTCATTAATTCGGTAAACAAATTAATATAGGTTTGCTGCTTGCTAAAATCGTAATATGGAAAACCTGTAGCTAATAAACTTTTATTAATGGTTGGAGTACTGCTTACTTTGATTTCACTATCATTAAGATAGGCAGGAGAATTTTCCCAGGCATAAAAACATTCGTCCTGGTTTATTTCATATACAACACCAACAATAAGTTTATCATATTCCTGTAAAGCAATACTAACAGAATAAACAGGTAAACCATGTATAAAATTGGTTGTACCATCAAGCGGGTCAATTATCCAATTATACCTGTCACCGGTTTTATTGATGGTCTTTTCTTCAGTAATAAACCCTGCTTCGGGTAAAACTTTTTGCAAACCAGCAACAATTAATTGCTCGGCAGTTTTGTCTACATACGATACAAGGTCATTCAGCCCTTTAATTTCAATTTTATCAGGACTAAAAGTTTTCCGTTGTTCTCTTATAAACGCTCCCGCTTCCTTTGCTATTTCAATTACCTGCCGGGCTACTTTCTCTTGTTGCATGATGTCGTCGTAATGATAAACTGAATGAAAAAGCCTTATGTACAAAATAGCTTGCAAAAAACAAACTTAAGGCAGTGATTATTCGAGCTACAGGCGGATACATATGAAAATACTTAATAAATAATTGTAAAACACCCAGGTTTGCAAAATAACCTATTAAAGCAACAGATATGAACCGGAAAAATTGTTTCGAAGAAGATGATTTTGACTCTGAAAACACAAAATATCTTGTTATCGAAAAATTAACAAGCACACCGAGGAAAAATGATATAGACAATGACAGGGTAGAATTCCTGACGACAAGAGATAAAATATTATAAGTTTTTTGGGTAAGTAAATTATGATAAAATAAATAAAAAACAGATATATCTACCAAAAACCCTGCTCCGGCTGAAAGTACAAACCTTATAACCTGATTTTTCAAAAGTTTTTTAACCAGCGTTATTTTGGTCATGTGCGTTTAATGTCACTTTCTTATTTTTATTCAGTTGTGTAAAAATTAAAATCGCCCCTCCTATTACCATTAAAAGAGAAATTAACTCTGCCTGTGTAAAGCTGATCCCGGCAAGGTGATACCTCGTATTAACTCTGATAAGTTCAATAAAAAAGCGTTCTATGCCATTTAATATCATATAAATACCAAACATTATCCCTGGTATTTTTATCCTGTCGCGAATACTCCATAAAAAGAGAAACAATAATATACAAACAACCGATTCGTAAAAGGAAGTTGGAAATACAGGTATGGCAAGTTCATGGCAAAACTTACCTGTGCAACCCGGAATAAAAACCCCTTCATCATTTACATTATGTGGAAATTTAGATGCCCACATCCAATCAGGAGCCCAGCTTAACCAATTGGGTTTAGGAGCAGTGTTATTAATGCCCCAGTCACCATCACCCGACATCTGGCAGCCAATGCGGCCAATGGCATAGGAAAGCATCATACCAGGCCCTCCGATATCAAGCATAGTTAAAGGCTTAATTCCGTTTTTCCATGCGATATATAAAACCGCAGCGCCGCCACATATCAAGCCGCCGTAAAATGTAAGTCCGCTAAACCCTATAAGCATACCAACAGGGTCTTTCATAAAATCGCCCCAGTTCTCCAGGGCATTAAAAAATTTTGCACCTGCAAAACCAAAAACAGCAGCCCATAACAATATACTTCCCATCAACTCACTGGCATGTACAGTAATACGCTCGGTTTTAGGTACAGGCAGTTCTTGTTTTTTGCTTTCTGCGTAGGCCCAATATGCAAAAGCAGCAGCTCCTAATATTCCACCAATCCAATTACCTCTGAGTGATAATATAAAATTCTGAGGGTCTTCTAATAAAGCGCTATAATGAAGAACCGAATCGAGTAATTTATAGCCTAAAATAAATCCGAAAATACCATTTCCGACCAATTCGGCATTAGAAGCTGGTTTACCAATGGTTAATGTTTTTTGAATGGGATGAACATACCCTAATTTTTCCTTACGGTTAAATTCCTGGACAAAAGCCCAATAGCCTGCCATAAAGGCAATAGCTACAAAAAAGCCAAATGTTTGTATTGGGAGAGGAATATTGAGGCCGGTAAGATATTGGATAAGATAAGATATATTCGGGAACATCGGATTAAATTTGGGGCCAATATAGCGTTAATGAGCCAATATTTCTTCGCTTTCAGTAATTTCAACATCACCATCAGGTGAAATTTTTGTTAAATAAACTGTTTTTAATTCGTTCACTAATAAAGGATCATATTCAGTTTTAACCTTCACATAGTTGCGGGTAAAACCATGCATAAAATTATCTTTTATATCGCCTTCAAATAACACTTCATCAGTTTTATTTAACTGAGTATCATAAAAGGAACGGCGTTTTTTATCAGATAGTATATGAAGCATTTTACTGCGTTCAGTACGTGTTGAACCCGGTATAACTCCACTCATTTCAGCTGCAAGTGTATTTTCTCTTTCAGAATAAGTAAACACATGCAGGTATGAAATGTCGAGGTTATTTAGAAAATTATAAGTATCAATAAAGTCTTCTCTCGTTTCTCCTGGAAAACCAACAATTACGTCGACACCTATGCAGCAATCAGGCATCAGCTGTTTTATTTTGGAAACCCTGTTAGCATATAACTCCCGTTTATATCTGCGCCGCATCAGACCTAATATCTTATCAGAGCCCGATTGAAGGGGAATATGAAAATGAGGGACAAAGCGTTTTGAACCGGCAACAAATTCAATGATCTCATCTGTTAATAAATTGGGCTCTATTGATGAAATACGTATCCTGTTAATGCCCTCTATCCTATCCAATGCTTTAACAAGATCAAAAAACTTATCCTGGCGATGGCCATCCCTGATGCCAAAATCGCCCAGGTTAACCCCGGTAAGTACAATTTCTTTTACACCGGATGCTGCAATTTGCTTTGCCTGTTCCACTACATGTTCAATGGTATCGCTCCTGCTGTTACCACGTGCCAATGGTATTGTGCAAAAGGTACATGAATAATCGCAACCATCCTGAACTTTTAAAAATGTACGTGTGCGATCACCAAAAGACCAGGCAGAAATAAATTGATTAGCTTCAGTTACCGGCTGGTTATATACCAATGCTTTGGGATTTTTGGTAAGATCAGTGATATAATCAACGATTTGGAATTTTTCAGCCGCACCCAAAACCATATCAACACCCGGAATTTCTGCAATTTCCTTTGGTTTTAATTGGGCATAACATCCAACAATAGTGATATAGGCGTTTGGAGAAATTTTTAACGCTTCATTAACAACTTTTTTGCACTTTTTATCTGCATGTTCTGTTACTGAACAGGTATTAATTACAAAAACGTCTGGCTTATCGGTAAAGTCAACCGTATCGAAACCGGCTTTATTAAAAAGACGTCCAATTGTCGAAGTTTCCGAATAATTCAGCTTACAGCCTAAAGTATAAAAAGCGACTTTCTTATTCATTTAAAAGCGCAAAGATAATTTTTTTATTTCGGATTTCGCCAGCTTGCCGCAGGCTGGGATTTTCGATTTCGGATTTATTTAACGCGGATTTCGGAATGTCGAATGCGGAACGATTGTAAAAAATGTAGAAACGCAACACTTTGCGTCTCAGCTATGCATCGCTTTTATCGCCTATCGGAGACGCAAAGTATTGCGTCTCCACAATAAATTCGAAATCGAACATCCGAAATTCGAAATCATTTCCCCCACCTAAAGCTTTCATTTTCCAACCCTATTAAATCTATAACACGGTTAACAACAGTCAAAGCAAGTTCTTCAATTGTCTTAGGCTTGCTATAAAACGATGGAATTGCCGGGCATATAATACCTCCTGCCTCTGTAACCGTTTGCATATTGCGGATATGAATAAGGTTAAAAGGCATATCGCGTGCTACTAGTATTAATCTGCGACGCTCTTTTAATATAACATCTGCAGCCCGGCTAATTAAGTCGTCGGATGCGCCGGAGGCTATTCTGCCAAGCGTACCCATAGAACAGGGCACAACTACCATCGTATCAAACTTAGCTGAACCGGATGCAAAAGGGGCCATAAAATTATTTTTTGCATAAATTTTATACGGAATATTGCCATATTCCTCATTGTCCAATTCAAATTTCCATACTTCTTTAGCGTTATCAGACATAACTATGGCTACTTCGTTAATTTGCCCGCTAAGTTGTTGAAGTTTGTCTAATAACAGTTTGGCATAAATTGCACCGCTGGCGCCGGTAATAGCAACAACAATTTTTTTCTTCATTTCTGTATGTAACAAACCAGAGCTAATAAAGTTGGAAGCATAAAAAAGGGTCGAATATAAATACCCGACCCTACATCTACCTATGAAAAACATGCCCTTTGAGAGGGCATCACAAATATAATAACTTTTTTATTTCTAAACAATTTATTAAAGTAAAATTAACTTGTTTTTGTAAGATTTTTTTCAATTAATGTTTGGATAATACCATCAACCAAGCCAACAGTTGGAACATACATATTCTTGATATTGGCGTTTTTCATTACGTTTAAATATATTTCACACGCAGGTATTATTACATCGGCACGGTCCTGGTTCAGGCCCAATATATTGATCCTGTCTTTTAAGGAAAAGGAGTTTAAGTAATTATAAAGGGATTTTAATTTACCGAAACTTAACGGCGCTTTGTCTTTTTCTTCAGACAGCTTATATAATTTATTGATATTGCCGCCAGTACCAATACCCAAAATAGTTTTAAACTGGCGTGTATTCTCACGTAAAAATATCCGCATGTCTTCCCATGTTTCTTCAGTATCCTGGTTGTCGAGCATGCGGATAGTACCGATGTTAAATGACCTGGATGCCCACAATTCTCCGGCCGAAAACAATGATAATTCTGTGCTGCCACCACCTACATCAATATACAAGTAATTTTTACTTTTATCAATATTTTGTTCTGCATGACTTGAATAAATTATCCTGGCTTCCTTTTGGCCTTCAATAATTTCCAACTCAATTTTGGCTTCTTCTTTTATCAGTTTTACTATTTTCTCTCCGTTTTTAGCTTCGCGCATGGCAGAAGTAGCAAAAGCCATATAGTCGGCTACTTTGTAAACATCCATAAGGTTACGAAAGGCCTGCATTGTTTTTAAGAGGTCTGAAGATTTTTTATCAGAAAGATGATGATCTAAAAATGCATCGTCACCCAAACGCAGGGGTACCCGGATAAGTGTGTTTTTTTTAAACGAAACTGATCCATTATTTTCAATAATATCGGCAATAAGTAACCTTACTGCATTTGAACCTATATCAATTGCGGCGTATCTCAATTTTATTTGTTTTTAAGTTTTAAGTAATTGTAAATATCAATTTGTGCCCTGTGTGGTGCAGCAGACTTGGTTTTATGATACTTATTAGTGTTGTGAATATTTATTTCCCTCGATTTGGTGTTATCCTGCAATTGAATATCAATTATATCCCTTATTTCTTTTTTAAGCTGCTCGTCATATATCGGAAAACCGACTTCCACGCGTGTATCGATATTCCGGGTCATAAAATCTGCCGAAGTAAGGAAAATCAGTTCGTTACCGCCGTTACAGTAAATATGCACGCGGGCGTGTTCCAGGTATTTATCAATTATGCTTATTATCTCAATATTTTCGCTATGACCCTTCAATCCGGCAATAAGGCAGCACATCCCTCTTATAATCAGTGTAATTTTCACACCCGCATTATTTGCCTGGTAAAGTTTAGCTATAACCTGCTCGTCAGCCAGGCTATTCATTTTTAAAATCATATAAGCTTCTTTACCGGCCTTTGCGTTTTTTATTTCATTATCAATGAGTTTATAAATAGTCGGGCGTGAGTCTATAGGAGATACGATCAAATTTTTTAAACCTTTTGGAAGTGTGTTTTTATTTAGTGCTTTGAAAACATCTACCAAATCGCCGGTAATCTTTTTATTGGCAGTAAGCAAAGTATGATCTGCATAAATTTGAGCAGTCCTTTCATTATAATTTCCTGTCGATAAGCAGGCATAATATTCCAACTTTCTACCTTGAAGCCGGGTAATTAAACATATTTTTGAGTGTACTTTATAATTTTCAATACCATAAAGTACGTTTACACCTTCTTCCTCAAGCCTTCTGCTCCATGAAATATTATTTTGTTCATCAAACCTGGCTCTTAATTCAACCAGGCAGATAACTTTCTTTCCATTTTTTGCAGCGTTTATAAGCGCATGCATTACCCTTGAGTTTTCTGCCAGTCTGTAAACGGCTATACTGATCTCTTTAACCTTTGGATCAATTGCAGCCTCTCGTAAAAAATGGATCACATAGTCGTATGATTGATAAGGTGTGTTAATCAGATAATCCTTTTTAGCTATCATACCCATTAAACTTTTACCAAATGACAATCCTTCAACAGGCAAAGGGATATTTTTTTCATACTCCAATTCAGGCCGACCAACGTTTGGAAAAGAGATAAAATCTTTGAAATTATGATAACGGTTACCCGGAATAAGACTTTCGCCATGCAAACCCATCCGGGTTACAAGATATTTTAACATATCCAAAGGCATATCCGAATCATACAATAAACGCATAGGTTTGCCTTTTTTGCGCTTTTGTAAACTTTTTGACAACGAGTCTATAAATTTTTCGCTTACTTCCTTATCAAGGTCAAGCTCAGCATCACGGGTGAGTTGTATGGAATATGCTTCGATAGTATCGTGCTCAAAAATGAAAAATATATCTTCAAGACTGTAGCGGATAATATCATCTAATAAAATAATGAATTTCAGTTTATTGGTTTCAGGCAAAACAATAAACCTTGAAAGTGTATCGGGAAATTCAATTAATGCCAGTCGGGAATTATTGCCCCTGGTGAGTTTAACAAAGAAATAAATGGCCCTGTCCCTTAACTCCGGTAAAGGCAAATGTTCATCAAGCATTATAGGCACCAGCGTAGCCAGTAACTTTTCCCTGAAATAGCGCTTTACAAACTCCCCACGGTTTACATTTAACTGTTTATCATTAAGGATAAATATTTTTTCTTCAGCAAGCTGTTTTACAATAATGTTTTCATAAAGGTTATTGAATTTACGCTCCTGTCTTACTACAATATTTTTAATTTGATTTAATATCTTTTTAGGATTATATCCTAAAATTTCTTTTGCTTTTTCATTTAAATTGGATAATCTGCTAAGTGTTGCAACCCTCACCCGGTAAAACTCATCGAGGTTTGATGAAAATATAGCCAAAAATTTAATCCGGTCTATTAATGGAACAGTAGGATCGGCAGCTTCCTGCAAAACCCTGTCATTAAAATACAACCAACTAATTTCGCGGTTTATGATAGGAACATTTTTATTATCCATATAAAAGTAAAAGGCGGACTTGCGGCTATTTTACAAATCTGCTTATTTAAATGTTAATTTAGTATTAACTCCTGTGCAATAAAAAATATTTATGTTAATATTTACTGTCTGGGGTTCTACGACCTTAATTAATGAAAGTTGTTATTCACAACAATTCTATAGTACTTTTGTAATACTAAAATATTAATTATGCCAACCTTCGATATAGTAAGTAAAATTGACGGGCAGACGCTTGATAATGCTATCAATACTGCTAAAAAAGAAATATTAAACCGATATGATTTTCACGACACAAAAAGCACTATCGATTTAGATAAAAAGACAAATACGTTAACTATTGTTACTGAAAATGATATGCGCTTAAAAGCTATACAGGATTCGGTAATCAGTCGTATGGTCAAACAACATCTTGAGCCAAATGCACTTGATTTTGGAAAAGAAGAATATGCATCAGGTAATATGATCCGTAAAGAGATCAAAATAAAGGAGGGTATTGATAAAGAAGCCGCAAAAAAAATAGTTAAAAAGATAAAAGACAGCGGATTAAAGGTTCAGGCATCTATCATGGATGACCAGGTACGGGTACAAGGTAAAAAAATAGATGATTTGCAAGCCGTGATCAGCCTTTGCCGCAGTGATGATTTTGGACAGCCTTTGCAGTATATTAATATGAGAGACTGATAGGGATTTTAGATTTACGAGTTACGATTTCAGATTTATATAGTTTCGGAGTGCGGAACGTTGAGTTCGGATTTTTTTTATTAACAGTATCCAATAATAAACGCCTTTTTTCTCAATTATACTGCCTTCCACATTCTGCAATAAAAAAGCCGCTCCTTGCGGAACGGCCTCTCAAACTAAACCAAACTATTATGAAAACACTCTTTTATTTCGGATTTCGCCTGCCTGCCGCAGGCTGGAATGTGTAATTTCAGATTTAAGTAATCTTACTTTCGGACTTTCCTGACTTCCGGTCTTTCGGACTAAATTATTTTACAGCTATTTCTCTTGCCTGAATCTTTGCTTCTTCCTTTTTAGCTACATTCAGTTTTAATATACCATCGGTATATTCAGCTTCAATTTTAGCATGATCAACTGTTTCAGGTAAGGTAAATGACCTTACAAATGAGTTGTAGCTGTATTCTTTTTTGCTGTATTTTTTACCTTCATCAACATTTTCTGTTTTTTTCTCGGCTGAGATAGTCAGTTGGTTTTTATCCAGGTTAATTTTAAAATCTTCCTTTTTTAAGCCTGGAGCAGCCAATTCAATATGAATTTCATTTTCTGTTTCTGCAATGTTTACTGCAGGCACGCGGCTTGCTAATTTGTCGCTTAAAAACGAATCATTTAATATTGAATCAAACACATCGTTAAAGAATGGGTTAACTGCAAGATTTTTTCGCCCGTTTGCAAATTTTACTAAAGTCATTTTTATTCCTCCTAAGTTTTACTTTTATTTATCTTCGCAGCAGTTTGTTCAACTGTTGTACCAATAGGTAAAATCACCCAATAAAGAAGACAATCTGTCTGGTTACTTGCAAATGAAGAGACAAAATGACACATTATGGCTGAAAAATTATCGGATTATAAGTATAAAACCCCAATTGCTATCCGTTTTTCGGATATAGACAACGTAGGACATGTAAATAATGCTATTTATCTAACCTATTTTGAAGTGGCCCGAATTAATTATTGGAGGGAAATAATTAATTGGAACCTTAATGAAAATGGAATTATTGTAGGTCGGTCAGAAGTTAATTATTTAAAACAGATCACTCTTGACGATCAGATATTCTGCTATGTACGTACTACCCGTATCGGTAACAGCAGTTTTGATGTTATGCATGTGATTGTAAAGCTGACGCCACATGGTGAAGAAATTTGCACTACCGGTAAAACGGTGTGCATCAGTTATAATTATACTGCCTGCAAATCGATTCCTATTCCAACAAAAGAACGGCTTAGGATGATAGAATATGATGAACCTCGGTTGATATTGAATACTAATTAGTTGACTGGGTTGATTAGGTGAGTGGTTGATTAGATTGCAAAATTGCCATCGAAATGATATATGAATTAGTTAAAATGACTTAATCTCCGGCATTTTTAGCAATTTTTCATCAAGTTTTCTGAGGTCTTTCCGATGGCCGGTCACCCATATAGCAACTTGTAAGCAACCTTCTTTTTTAGTGATCTGAACTGGTTTTGATGTTAAATGATTATTTTTAATTAGTTGCTCAATTGAAGGTATATTCTCAAAATCGGCATTGGTGAAAACAATAACAAATAATTTATCGCGGTGTATTTTATCAACAAAACCTTCCAAAAGGCTAAACAGTATCAACACCGTTAAAGTGAGTAAAGTTGATACTATAGCAAGCAAATAATTACCGGAGCCTGTTGCCATGCCAATTGCTGCCGAAATCCATATAACCGCGGCAGTTGTGAGGCCGCTTACTCCTATATTATCCTTAAAAATAACACCTGCCCCAATAAAACCCACACCAGTTACAATGTTAATATTTGCAACCTGGCCTGTATGTTGGGCTACCATAGTAAATATAGCTGAGCCCAGGCAAATCAATATGATAGTGCGAAAGCCTGCAGTTTTATTTTTATACTGACGCTCTATCCCCAGCAATCCGCCGCATAAAACAGCTATGGCTATTTTGATTAAATCCGGATTCATCGATGAATTTTTGAGTTAGTGAATTAGTGATTTACTGAATTGTTATATTGCTTTTTTTAAAATATTTTGCCGGGGTTTAATATACCATTTTTATCAAATACTTGTTTTATACCACGCCACAGTTCAAAATGTGCCGGTTGGTATTTTATGGGCATAAAGCCTTTCTGTACCAAACCAATACCGTGCTCCCCCGATAAAGTACCGCCTAAAGATACTGTCAGTTCAAATATTTCACTTATGCCTTCTTTTAATCTGTTGTTCCAGTCATCGTCGCTCATTTTGCCTTTTATGATATTTACGTGCAGGTTTCCGTCACCTGCGTGGCCATAACATACTGATTCAAAACCATATTTGAGGCCGGTTTCTTTTATTCCTTTAATTAATTGAGGCAAACTGGCACGTGGTACTACCGTATCTTCTTCTTTATAAATAGAGTTTGATTTCACGGATACAGCCATAGTCCGCCGGATGCGCCATAGCTCTTCTTTTTTCGCTGATGTATCGGCAAATAATACCTCTTTACAATTAAAAGCTTCTAAAACCTGGTTTATCTTTTCACAATCAGCAAATATTACATCCTGATTATTACCATCTACCTCTATCAGTAAAAAAGCTTCGATTCCATCTTTAAGGTCAAAATTTATCCCGTCATGTTCTATTACCCACTCCACTCCTCTCCTTTCCATAAATTCCAGGGCTGACGGGATAATACCTGCCCTGAATATGGCTGAGACAGCCTCACATGCAGCCTCATTTGAACTAAACGATCCCAGCATCAAAGCGTCTAAGGTCGGCCGGGGAATTAGCTTAACCACAATTTTTGTGATGATTCCCAGTGTTCCTTCAGATCCTATCATTAATTGGGTTAAATTATAACCTGAAGCATATTTTAAGGTATTGGCGCCTGTCCATATTATCTCGCCTGATGGCAACACCACTTCAAGATTAAGTATGTACTCCCGTATAGTGCCATATTTAACCACTCTTGGACCTCCGGAACCGTGGGATACATTGCCACCAATAAAACAGCTGCCTTTACTGGCCGGGTCAACAGGGTACAATAAGCCTTTACCGGCAACTGCGTCCATAAATTCTTCGGTAACAACTCCCGGTTCAACTGTGGCCTGCAGGTTTTGCTCATCAATAGCCAGTATTTTATTAAACCGTTCCATTGCTATAAGCAAACCGCCCATAACAGGTAAAGCGCCACCACTTAAACCTGTGCCTGCACCTCTTGGGGTCACTGGTATTAAATGCTCATTGCAAAGCCTCATCAAAGCTGAAACTTCCTCAGCAGACTTTGGTTTTGCGACTACTTCGGGATAATAATGCAAATCTTCCGTTTCATCATGGCTATATTTTTCAAGGCTACTAAGCCGGGTTATTACGGCATCGTCACCTACTATTGATTTGATAGCTGCAAGTACATTATCTGTTATTTTATTGTAAGGCATATATTATTTTCTGAACTAAGATTTTTAGGATTCAAAGATTATAAGATTTTGCCACATAATCATTTTAAATATATGCAAGTTTAAAACTGTAATCCTGTAATCTTCTAATCCTAAAAATCTTAGTTCAGACGACCTCAAGCACTTATCACTATACATGAATAATCAACCTTGCCCTTTAAAGGAGGATTTAATTTCTTTATTGATATTTGTATTTTTTCAACAACCGGATAATTATCTTTTATTTGATCAACGATAGCCTGGGCTACGGTTTCTATAAGTTTCCTGGTATGTTTCATTTGCTCATCAATCACATCATAAAGTTGTTCGTAATCAATCGTATTACTTATTTTATCATCCTTCAGATTTGTTAAAGGTAAAAAGCTTACCTCTACATCAACTAAAAATTTATTTCCTAATTTTTGTTCTTCAGGATAAAAACCATGATAAGCAAAGAACTCGGCGCCACGTATGGATATAGAAATCATGTTCAAAAGTAAATTTTTTTATTTCTAAATTTTAGAAAATAGTCTGAACCATGATTTGTAGGATTAATGGATTGCCATGATTAAGACAAACAAATCCGAAATTGAACATCCCAATTCCAAAATCAAAACCCTTATCTTTGCCCACCAATTATTTTATTGTATGTCTAAAAAAGACCTTTTTGAATCGCCTGATTATTATTTGTTAGATGAACTGCTTAGCGATGAGCATAAATTAATACGTGCTACAGTTAGGGATTGGGTTAAAAAGGAAGTAAGCCCAATTATAGAAGATTATGCACAAAGGGCCGAATTTCCAAAACATTTAATAAAAGGGCTTGCTGAGATAGGAGCTTTTGGTCCCACTATTCCTACTGAATATGGCGGTGCTGGTCTGGATTATATGGCATATGGTATAATTATGCAGGAGATTGAGCGCGGTGATTCAGGGATTCGATCTACCGCATCAGTACAGGGATCATTGGTAATGTATCCTATTTACGCTTATGGCAGTGAAGAACAGAAGAAAAAGTACCTGCCAAAGCTTGCAACCGGAGAAATGATGGGCTGTTTTGGTTTAACTGAACCTGATCATGGCTCAGATCCGGGCGGCATGACTACCAATATTAAAGATGCCGGTAATCATTATTTATTAAATGGCGCCAAAATGTGGATATCTAATTCGCCATTTGCGGATATAGCTATTGTTTGGGCTAAAGACGAGCATGGAAAAATACGTGGATTAATAGCGGAGCGCGGCATGGAAGGCTTTTCAACGCCAGAAACACATAACAAATGGTCATTAAGGGCATCGGCAACGGGCGAATTGGTTTTTGATAATGTTAAAATTCCGAAAGAAAATATTTTACCCAACGTTTCTGGATTAAAAGGGCCACTTGGCTGTCTCAACCAAGCCCGTTACGGTATTGCTTGGGGTGCCCTTGGCGCAGCAATGGATTGTTATGATACTGCTTTAAGATATTCAAAAGAACGCAAGCAGTTTGGGAAACCTATTGCAGGATTCCAGCTGCAACAAAAAAAATTGGCTGAAATGATTACGGAGATCACTAAAGGACAGTTATTAGTTTGGCGGCTGGGCACTTTAAAAAATGAAAACAGGGCAACGGCCGCTCAAATTTCAATGGGTAAACGTAACAGTGTAGAGACGGCTATAAACATTGCAAGGGAAGCAAGACAAATACTTGGAGGCATGGGAATAACCGGAGAATACCCCATAATGCGCCATATGATGAACCTTGAATCGGTAATTACTTATGAAGGTACACATGATATTCATTTACTGATAACCGGTTTAGATATAACTGGCGAAGAAGCGTTCAAATAAGGGTTAAATAGCTATATTATTTTAAAAAATCACCATACCAATGTCCGGAGGATTTAATAATGCGTTGTTGGGTATTAAAATCAATGTATACTAATCCAAAACGAGGGTGGTAACCTTCGGCCCATTCAAAATTATCAGTGAGTGTCCAGATAAAATAACCATCTATTTTACATCCTTCATTTTTAGCTTTTAATACCTGTTGCAAATTAGCTTGTAAATATTCAGTCCGGTTAACATCTTCAACTTTACAATCATTTAACGTGTCGTGAAAAGCAGCTCCGTTTTCAGTTATAATTATTTTTTTTATTTGTGGATACTCATTAAATTTTTTGATCATATTATAAATAGCTGCCGGGTAAATTTCCCATTTCATAACAGTTATGGGAACATTTCTCTCTTCTGCTTTTACAAGACTGGCATTAATATAGGGTGTTAAAAATGAATATTTTACAATTTCACGGGTGTAATTTTGTATCCCAATAAAATCAAAATCAAAATTCATATTGTCTTCATCTCCCGGCTCATAATATTTTTCAATACCTTTCAATACAGGAAGATCATTTATAGGATAACCTAAGCCCAAAACCGGTTCAATAAATAAACGGTTAATTAATGCATCAGTACGTTTGGCGGCACTTATATCCTTTGGTTTATCAGAAAAAGGTTCAATGTGAGCGCATGAAAATGTAGTTCCAATCTTTGCACTGGGCAATATGCTGCGCAATACTTTAGCACCTGCAACCATACTTAATATAACATGGTGTATGGCTGGTAAAAATTGTTTTATTCCTGTTCTGCCAGGGGCATGAATCCCCATAAAATAGCCTGCTCCTGTAAATACAGCAGGTTCATTCATTATCATCCAATGCTTCACTCTGTCGCCGAAATGTTCGGCGCATGCGGCAACGTATGAGCTAAACCAGTCAATAATCTCCCGGTTAGTCCAACCACCTTTAAATTCAAGCGCCTGTGGAAGGTCCCAATGGTACAAGGTTATCCAGGGTTCTATTCCCTGCTGGATACAATAATCAATAACACGGTTATAATATTTAATGCCCGCCTGGCTTATATCGCCGGTGCCATTTGGAAAAATTCTTGGCCATGATATTGAAAATCTGAAATTTGGAATATTGAGTTGCTTGACAATATCAATATCTTTTTGGTACTGATTATAAAAATCACAGGCAACAGCAGGGCTGTCACCATTTAGAATTTTACCTTTTTTAGCTGCAAAAACGTCCCAAATAGATTCGCCCTTGTCATCAATTGTACAAGAACCCTCCGTCTGAAAAGCAGAAGTAGAAACGCCCCAGATAAAATCCGGTCCAAAAAGCTGTTTATTAATTTGTATATCCTGAATTATGGGTTCCATTAAAACGAGCTATATGAAGCCCACACTTATATTTCGATTTTAAAACGAAAATTCTATAAAAATTGTTTTAATGAATAAAAGAAGACCGCATACTTCTCAGGATCATCCATTCCCGGAAAATTTTGAGAAGCTTAGAAAATTTCATAATTTTCATAACGTTTCAATATAATGTTAAACAAATTTAATGCATTAATGTATGATTATTTCATTATTAATGTTAAATTTTTATTAACAATTCAACATGCGTTTTTATTAATTTTTTGTAATTAATTAGTTCGCTAATTTAGCGGAATGAAAACCTATTTCACCAGTTTGGTTAATTACGACCGTTATGCAAACGAACTTATATTAAATGCCATTATAAATACTAATGAGCCCGAAAAGCCGGTACAGTTAATGGCTCATATGCTTGCCGCACAACAAATATGGTATAACAGATGTAACGAATTGCCGGCCATTGGCGGAGCATTGTGGCCAGATTGGAAAGCTGATTCTTTTGGGCAATTAATAATTGATAATCACGCCAAGTGGCTTGCTTTTTTAAATAAAACTGACAATGCTGATTTCGGAAAGCAAATAAAATATCAAAACTCAAAAGGCGAACCTTTTAGCAATAAGTTAACAGATATATTAGCTCACCTGATAAACCATGGTACTCATCACAGGGCTCAGGCAGGTCAGCTTTTAAAGCTTGCAGGTGTAAGCCTTCCAATTACCGATTATATTTTTTACTTAAGGCAGTTAAAGTCTTAATGCTAAACCCGCTTTATTTACAATATTTGCCGATAAATCAGAATTTTAAAAATGAAGAAAATAGTTATTACAATTTTTATAGGATTTACTCTTTTGGGCTGTACTGATAAAAAAGCACAGGAAAAAGCACTTTTTGATGATGTGATTAAAGTACATGACAAAGTGATGGATGCTGACGAGCAGTTAATGAAAAATAAAATGCTGTTGGATAGTATGGTAAAACACAATTCAACCGGCGATATTAAAGATTCTGTTTACAGACATTTAGGTAAATTAAATTTAGCCGATAGTGTGATGAGTGATTGGATGCACAAATTTAATCCTGATCAAACCGGCAAATCACATGATGAAACAATGGCTTATTTTGGAACACAAAAAAAGCTAATAATGTCAATAGATTCTCAACTAAATGCAGCCATTGAGGAATCAAATAAATATCTTACTAAAATGAAAATGAAATGAAGAAACTTGCAGGTGCAATTGCGGTCATTTTACTATGGAATGCCTGTAAATTTAATAGCGAAAAGAAAACATTGCCTATTTACGGCAACCGCACGCCGATTACAAAGGTTGTGAACGGACAAACAACAACTGACACTATTTATCAGACTATTCCTGCCTTTAAATTTATTGATCAATATGGCGATAGTATCAACAATAAAAACCTGGATGGTAAAATATATGTAGCCGATTTTTTTTTCACTACTTGTCCGTCTATTTGTCCAATAATGCAGCGTAATATGCTTGATGTTTATAATACATTTAAAAACACCAATGATGTTAAAATACTATCGTACACCATTGACCCCAAACATGATAGTGTAGCTGTGCTAAAGAAATATGCGGATAAGCTTGGCATTACCGGCAATTCCTGGTGGTTTTTACAGGGCAAAAAAGACGATACTTACCGGCTTGCCGAAAAAAATTACCTGGTTGCTGTTAAACCAGATAGTACTGTGGCAGGAGGTTATATTCATCAAGGATATTTTGTTTTGATTGATAAAAAAAGCCGCATCCGCGGTGCATATGATGGAACAAAACCTGATGAGGTTAAGCAATTAATTGCCGATATTAAGACTTTAAAATCCGAACCCGACCAGCCTGCAGTTAAATGAAATTAAAGATCATCGGCAGTATTTCAATTATTTTATTTGTCCTGACAGTTACCGGGATGTTTACTTCATGCCAAAGTGATGAGGAAATTGAATTTAAACGCTATTATTCTAGCGGAAGCCTGGTATATCAAACAAAGTGTCAAAATTGCCATGGCACGCATGGTGAAGGTCTGTTAAGGCTGATCCCTCCCCTAACCGATTCAAACTACTTGAAAATCAATAAGAAAAGCTTAGCCTGTATCGTAAAATATGGTTTAAGAGGAGAGATCAATATTAAAAATAAAATTTTCCAGGAAAAAATGCCGCCAACCGGCCTGGCTCCTATTGAAATTGCGAATGTGCTTACCTATGTAACAAATTCCTTTGGAAATAAGTCTGGAACTATCACTAATCAGCAAGTAGAGGAAGATTTGGCTGGGTGTAAATGAGTCAGTAAAGTCCGAAAGTCGGGAAAGTTCGAAAGTTAAAAAGAAGCGCATAAGTTAAGTTAGAAAATTAAAAAGTGCTTTCCTGACTTTCGGTCTTTCGGTCTTTTCGGACTTCCTGACTTATTCCATATCTTTGTGTCGCAAAACGTTCTATCGCTCCCGTCCAAAACGGGGGAGGAAAGTCCGGGCAACATAGAGCATCCTGCTTCCTAACGTGAAGGCGCCGGCAGCCGGCGACAGCAAGTCCCACAGAAAATAAACCGCCCCATCCCGATAGCTATCGGGATGGAGTAAGGGTGAAAATGTGAGGTAAAAGCTCACGGCTTTTCCGGGCGACCGGGATTGCGGTAAACCTCAGGAGTTGAAAAACCAAATAGGTCCTGAAAGCGGAACTGCTCGTTTCCGTATTCTTCGCCGTTGGCGGAGGATCGTCAGGATGGGTAGGTTGTTTGAACCCGTCAGCAATGGCGGGGCAAGATTAATGATAGAAATTATCAGTCCCGATAGCTATCGGGACTGATGAAACAGAACCCGGCTTACAGATTTGCTGCTGATAATAACCTCTTCCCATAAAAAGGAAGAGGTTGTTTTTTTATCGTCAGAACCGATATTAATCAGAATATTAAAATTTCCAATAATTAGCATATAATATATTGTTTTGAAGATAAATAATTATTCAACGCAAATTAAATTATGCATTATATATCGCAAACAAAATTTAATTTTAAATACAGTAGGATGCGTAATATAATAGCAAAGCAAGATTAAACTATTTACTTTTTCAGTAGTCATAGCCATATAAAATTTAAAACAATGAAAAAGTTAATAATATTATCAGCAATAGCATTAAGCGGTTTAATTTATAGTTCTGCAAATGCACAACAAAGGTTTCAGAATAGTGACCGTTATAATCATGAAAGTTATAAAAATCAACGTTCTGATTACAGGGAGCACAACAATTATGTTCAACCAGGATTTCAGAACGACCATCGTGAAAATAACTACAGAAATGAGGGATACACTCAGATCAACTATCGTGAAAACGGGTACAGAGATGAACAACGCTTTCAAAATGCCCCTCGTGAAAACGAATACAGAAATGAGCAACACTTTTCTCAGTCCAACCGTAATGATGAAAATTCCAACTACCGGATGAGAAGGTAAAACGTTTAATTCTGATTATTAATAAGTAAAAAGGCTGCTGTGAGGCGGCCTTTTTTTATGTCTGAACCGGTATTAAACGGATTATTAAAATTTTCAATAATTAGCATATAATATATTGTTTGGAGTAAAAATAATTATTCATTATAAAATTAAATTCTGTTAAAATGCTATTAAGTAGAATTTAATATTAAATATATATAACAATGTAAAACAATAGGTAAGTATGATTAAACTATTTACTTTTTCAGTAGTCATAGATATATAAAATTTAAAACAATGAAAAAGTTAATAATATTATCTGCAATAGCAATGAGTGGTTTAATTTATAATACCGCTAATGCTCAAATAAGAATACATGTAGGTTTCGGTTTTGCAACCCAACCAGTAGTTTACGCTCCTGCTCCGGTAGTTGAACATGTTTATGAACAACCTGCTTATAATGATTATTATTATTTACCTGATGTAGGTGCTTATTACAGTGTTAACGAACAATGCTACTATTATTATGATGGCGATAACTGGATCTCAGCTGCTTATTTACCGGGTGTATACCGTGATTACGACTGGAGAAGCGTAAGAAGATATGAAGTGAGAGCACCACGTCCTTATTTGCACGACGATATTTACAGATCAAGGTATAATGGGCACGAAGTACAAGAATGGGCGCATAACAACTATAATGACCACTTTGATCGTAATTATGAAAACCGGGGCTATAGAAATGACCAACATACCTGGAGACAAGGTGGTTACGATCAACCTGCTCAAATGAACAGAGACCGGAACGATTACGGACAACGTTTTAACAACAGAGAACAAGGTGGTTATAACCAACACTTTGATAACAGAGAGCAAGGAGGCTACAATCATGCTGATAATAGAGGACAAGGTGGTTACAATCTGCCATCAAACCAAAATCGGGGTGATGTTAAAGATACAAGGGGTAATAACGAACACTTTTCGCAAAACAACCCCAGAGGTGGATTTGAAAGCCACAGAATGGCAAGGTTCTAAAATGGATGTCGAGTGAGTATTAATGAGAAGGCTGCCGTAAGGTGGCCTTTTTTATTGTTTGAACCGCTGATTAAACAGATTTTTATGATGACACAGATAATCTCAAATTAATCCCTTAATCAGTTTAATCAACGGTTCAGACAATAACAGACAATCAATAGGCACTTGCGGTATTCAAAAGATCAATAGCATCTTTACTTAAATTAAGAGATGTTGCAACGGTAAGCTCATTTAATTGTTTAATACTTGTTGCACTTGCTATGGGAGCAGTAATACCCGGGCGTGCTATAATCCATGCCAGGGCAATAGCTGCAGGGGTAACATTAAATTCAGTGGCAACTTTATCCAGTGCTGCTAATATCTTATAACCCCGCGGATTAAGAAAATCTTTAACCCCCTGCCCACGGCTGCTTTGTGACAAATCATTTTCTGAACGATACTTCCCTGTTAAAAAACCACTTGCCAGAGAATAGTAGGTAATCACACCTATATTATTCCCCCGGCATATGGGTTCAAGGTCTTTCTCATATTGTTCTCTTTGATAAAGATTATATTCGGGCTGTAAACATTCATAAACTGCAAGCCTGTTATCTTTACTTACCTGACGGGCTTCTTTTAATCTTGAACCGTCATAATTCGAAGCCCCAATTGCACGTACCTTTCCTTGTTTTATCAGTTCAGTAAAGGTCTCCAAGGTTTCTAACAGAGGAGTGTCTTTATCATCGGTATGTGCTTGGTACAAGTCGATATAATCTGTTTGTAACCGTTTCAAGGAGTTTTCAACAGCCTTTGTAATATGTTTGCGTGACAACCCTTTTTCGCCTTCCATTGGATTCCCCACTTTTGTAGCAATGATCACTTTGTCCCTTTTTCCGGAGCTTTTCAACCAGTTTCCAATAATAGTTTCTGATTCGCCACCTTTGTGGCCTGGCACCCATCTTGAATAAACATCTGCAGTATCAATAAAATCCAGTCCGGCATCTATAAATGCATCAAGTATTTTAAAAGAATGCTGTTCATCAATTGTCCATCCGAATACGTTCCCGCCAAATGCAAAAGGACGTATTTTTATACCGGATGAGCCTATTTCACGTTTTTCCATAGTATTTAGAGTATATTAAATAATAATAATTTACATTATAAACTAAACAATTTGTTGAACTAACTCATCAACCCAGCCGGATAAATAAGGTTCAGTACCAGCAATTCTGATCCACTTCCCATTATCGTCTTTTGCAATAATGAGGTGCAGGTTATTGTCAATAGATTCAAATTCATAAGCATTCTCAAAGCCATCAAAGTTTATTTGATTAACTATTCCATCAATTGCAGTATCTGAACCGGTAAGCATTGCTCCAAATTGTTTTTTCATATTTTTTGTAAATGTAAATGTTATAACCCTTGTGAGGCAGTTCTGTTTGTAACTACTTAGTTTCAATGGTCTGAATAAGAAAAATTATACATTAGATTTACATTAACCTCTAAATTTAAATCTGACAACTGTTTTAAACTAGTTTATTAATTTTCTTTTGATATTTGCCTTGTGGAGAACGTTACGCCTGATTCTAAAATATTAATTGAGATAGTCCAAACTAAAATGCCATTCGGTAAATATAAAGGCAACCTTATTAGCGATCTTCCTGTATATTATTTGGAATGGCTGCATAATAAAGGCTTTCCACCTGGTAAATTAGGCATGCTGCTAGCAAGTACTTATGAAATTAAAATTAAT
Source organism: Mucilaginibacter sp. (assembly GCA_028288305.1). Classification (GTDB taxonomy): domain Bacteria; phylum Bacteroidota; class Bacteroidia; order Sphingobacteriales; family Sphingobacteriaceae; genus Mucilaginibacter. Next base: position 41,710 of record JAQBOA010000026.1, on the reverse strand, counting down.
GGATTGGCGAGCATACTCACTCTTGTGAAAAAATCCCTGGCTAATGGTTGATTGCCAGCAATTTATTAATGCGTTTGTTAGTTAAAAATTATTGTAAGGTTTTAAGACTTACTACGTCTAATCATCGATAACATAATCCATTTAACTTAAAAAACAATTACTTAATGATGACCATCTGCAAAACAATGGTCAACGTATATTTAATTAAAACATAATATTTATGGAAAAAACTATTTTATATATAGCCTGTATACTTCTCTTTGCAGGATGTGCCAATGGGCAATCGAATGACTTTGCCACGTTGCCAAAACCCAAAGCAGGCGAAGAAGTGGCCACTTTTGGCGGGGGCTGTTTTTGGAGTATGAACGAGGCTATGTCGGAGCTTAAGGGAGTAAACAAAGTGGTATCCGGTTATGCAGGCGGGGACACAAAAAATCCTACTTATGAAGAAGTGAGCTCACGCAATACCGGGCATGCAGAATGCGTACAAATATATTATGATCCTAAAGTAATAAGTTTTACAACTTTGGTGAATGCTTTCTTTTTTGCCCATGACCCCACAGAGCTTAACCGCCAGGGGCCAGATGAAGGCACTGATTACCGTTCAATTGCCTTTTACCGTACTCCGGAGGAGAAAACTATTTTACTTGAGGTAATAAAAAAGATTAACGTAACAAAGCATTACCCCGACCCTATAGTCACACAGGTTGTTCCGTTTAAAATATTTTACCCGGCAGAAAAATATCACCAGGGTTATTACAGACTACATGGTGGAGACAATCCTTATATCACCAGTGTTTCAGAGCCTAAAGTGATGAAATTCAGAAGAGTTATGAAAGCTGATTTGAAACCGGAGTTTCAGAAATAGTCCGAAAGTCCGGAAGCAAAAATTAGGAAATGACTTAATGACCAAAGAAAAAAAGCGGGAAGAAAATCTTACCCGCTTTTTTTAAATTAAAACACTATAAAACAAAAACTCTAATCACCGCTTATTCAACCGCGGTTCTGAACATTAACGCACCAACGGTTACATTAGTACGGCTATCAATAATTATTGCGCCACCATTTGCTTTATTATTCTGGTAAAGGTCAAAAGCTAAAGGCTCAGCAGTCTTAACAACTATACGGCCAATATCGTTCAGCTTAAAATCTTCGTTATATTCCTTTTCAAGCGTATTTATGTTCACTTTATACAATATTTCCTGTATGCGGCAGCGTGTTACTTTACTGTTATGCTGTATAAAATAGGTGAGCGAGGTATCTAACGGCCGTGTATCCATCCAGCATAAATCAGCCTCTATTAATTGGGATACTTCGGGCTTATAGCTGGAATTTACCAATACATCGCCGCGGCTTATATCAATTTCGTCTTTTAAATGGATAGTTACCGACATTCCTGCAAAAGCCTCTGCCGGTTGTTTTTCAAGCTGTTCAATTTTTGTAATAGTTGTATTGAACCCTGAAGGCAAAACGGTTACTTTATCATTTACCTTAAATGATCCGCTCGAAACCCTGCCCGCATAGCCGCGATAATCGTGCAGTTCATCAGTTTGCGGGCGAACAACCCATTGTACAGGGAAACGGGCATGTGCTTTACTATCATCTACGTCTATATTTACGGTTTCCAGGAAATGCAATAAGCTATCTTCCTTATACCAGTTCATGTTTATAGACGGATATACAATATTATCTCCTTTTAATGCACTTACCGGTATGTAATGAACATTTTTAAGTCCAACCTTATCAGCTAAAATTTTATAATTTTTTACAATTTGTAAATAAACATCTTCACTGTAATCAACCATATCCATCTTATTTATGCAAACCACCACTTGCGGGAGACCCAAAAGCGCTACTAAAAATGAATGACGGATAGTTTGTTCAATAACTCCTTTGCGTGCATCGATTAAGATTATTGCAAGATTGGCGTTTGAGGCGCCGGTCACCATATTACGGGTATACTGAATATGCCCGGGTGTATCGGCTATAATGAATTTTCGTTTTTCAGTTTGAAAATATTTATAGGCTACATCAATAGTAATGCCCTGTTCTCGCTCTGCTTTAAGGCCATCGGTTAAAATGGCAAGATCGATACTGCCGTCATCATTTTTGCGGTTAGAGCGGTGTAAAGCTTCCAATTGATCAACCAGGATGGATTCACTATCGTAAAGTAATCTGCCAATCAGGGTACTTTTACCATCATCAACACTACCTGCAGTTAAAAATTTTAATATATCCATGTTTCTTTATTTCAGAATTACGATTTACGATTTTAGATTTTTTTATTTCGGATTTTCAATTTCGGATAATACCCAAAATGGACTAAATCGTAAACCGTAAATCTAAAATCGTAAATTTCTAAAAGTATCCACCTTTCTTGCGATCTTCCATCGCGGCTTCGCTTACCTTATCATCCATACGGGCGCCGCGCTCGCTTATTTTTGATGCGCTTATCTCTTCAATAATATCATCAATATGGTATGCATACGATTCTACAGCTGCCGTACAAGTCATGTCACCTACAGTACGGAAGCGCACATTGCGATTTTCGATAATATCTTCCTCATCCATATTAAGGAAAGGAGAAGCAGCCATTAACTGTCCGTTACGGGTAATAACTTCACGCTCATGCGCAAAATAGATAGATGGCAATTCGATCTTTTCACGGCGTATGTAGTTCCAAACATCAAGCTCGGTCCAGTTACTGATTGGGAAAACCCTTACATTTTCTCCTTTGTGTATTTTACCATTAAATATATTCCAAAGTTCGGGGCGTTGACGTTTAGGGTCCCACTGCCCAAATTCATCGCGGACAGAAAAAATACGCTCTTTGGCCCTTGCTTTTTCTTCATCACGGCGTGCTCCGCCTATGCAGGCATCAAACTGGTATTTGGCTATGGTATCTAATAAAGTAACGGTTTGCAAAGCATTTCTGCTTGCATTTTTACCTTTTTGCTCAACAACTTTTCCCTCGTTAATAGAATCCTGGACATGTCCAATGATAAGTTTTTCACCGATACGTTCGATCATCTTATCACGATATTCTATCGTTTCAATAAAATTATGGCCGGTATCAATGTGTACTAGTGGAAAAGGAAACTTACCAGGCCTGAAGGCTTTTTCAGCTAAGCGAACCAATGTTATAGAATCCTTCCCACCCGAAAACAGCAGGGCAGGTTTTTCAAACTGACCGGCTACTTCCCGCAGAATATAAATGGCCTCTGCCTCTAACTCATCTAAATAATCAAGCTTCATTTTAATTATTGATTTATTGAATTACTGAATTATCGAATTATTGATCGATTTTTAAATTTTCAATCACTAATTCACTAAATCACTAATTCATACTTATTTTACCTCATGTAAACCACACTCCTTTTTCGACTGGTCTTCCCACCACCATCTGCCAGCCCTGAAATCTTCACCGGGTTGTACTGCCCTGGTGCAAGGGGCGCAGCCGATGCTTGGGAAACCCCGGTCGTGAAGGGTATTATAAGGCACATTATATTTTTTTATATAGTCTTTTACTTCGTCTAAAGTCCAGCTATAAATAGGATGGAATTTTACCAGTTGATGCACTTCGTCCCATTCCACATTATCCATAAACTGCCTGTTAGCCGATTGTTCAGCGCGAATACCGGTTATCCAGCATTTGTTACCTTGCAATGCCCGGTTTAAAGGCTCAATCTTCCGGATACCGCAGCATTCTTTACGGTTTTCTACGGATTCATAAAAACTATTCGGCCCTTTTGCATTTACCATTGGCTCCAGCAATTCGCTTTTCGGGTAATAGGCATGTATAGGTTTACCGTACATTTCCATTGTGCGGTTCCAAACATAATAAGTTTCAGGAAATAAGCGACCGGTTTCGAGGGTAAAAATTTTTATTGGCAGGTTGTTGGTAAATATCATGTGTGTGATCACCTGATCTTCCCAGCCAAAACTGGTTGAAAAAATAATTTTATCATGAAAAATATCCGACAAAAGGGTTAAAGCCTCAATGGGGTTAAGGCCTGTAATTTCTTTTTTTATATTTTCTGCAAACTCACTCATTTTACTACCAATATTTTGTTCCGATGGAACGGTATTGCTTGATTGTATTATTAATTTTTTATGTGTTGTCTATTATAAAACTTTTGTTAAAAAAGCCGCAATGCTTTTTATGCTGATTAATATTACAATTACCCCAACCGCAATCATTATAGCTTTTGCCGAGATACGGTTAGATATTTTTGCCGCTATGGGCGATGCTATTGCGCTGCCAACTACCAAACCTGCCACGGCTTCCCAATGATGGCTGTTAAGCATAGCAAAAAAAGTTAAAGAACTCATCAGGGCTATAAAAAACCTTGATAATTTAACCGTACCTAATGAAAACCGGGGATGACGGCCACCGGCAATTAATGTTGATAATACGATTGAACCCCAGCCGCCACCTCCCACTGCATCAATAAATCCGCCGCCCAAACCCAATAGCTGAATTCTTTTAAACTTATCAGATGATTTTATGACTTTTGTTTTAAATGCTTTTGATAGGATTACAACTCCCAAAATCAAGGTATATAACGATACAAACGGCTTTGTATACTGGCTGTAATGTTCCAATGATGACAGAAGATAAGCTCCTGATACTGCGCCAATAATACCAGGGATGAGCAACATTTTAAACAGTTTCCAGTTGATATTACCCATGCGGTAATGCATCCACCCAGCAATACCATTGCTCATAATTTCGGACAAATGCACGCCCATGCTTGCTGATGCAGGCGGAATACCCATTGATAATGAGAATGTTGTTGAGGTAACGCCATAAGACATACCGATAGCACCATCGATCAAAGCAAAAACAAAACCGGCTCCCAGAAAATAATAAAATATAGGATTTATATCTTGCAAATATGTCCTAAAATCAGGCTGCCTGAACCATAATGCTACGACTGCTATTAATATAGACAATACAATTGAACCCCAGATGAGCCATATAAAATTCTTTTTTAGGGGCGCTTTTGGCTCTACCAATACCGAAGTAACCTCATTCAATTTTCTAACTTTGTAAGCAAAGTCACCATTAAGTGAATTTCTAAGTTCACTCATTTGCTGAAGAGTATTATCTAACTCATCAGGCAAACCCTCGTTTAAAACTTCTTTAAGGCGTTTGGCTATAGTAGGAGATTTTCCGTTTGTAGAAATGGCAATCTTTAGGTCGCCCTTTTGAACTATAGAACTAAGATAAAAATCGCAAAGGTCGGGTTTATCGGCAACGTTAATAAGCAGTTTGCGCTCATGTGCCGATTGCCTGACGAAATTGTTCAATTCACTATCATTAGTAGCTGCGATAACCAGGTCGGCATTGTTCAGATCGCTGTCAGTAAATGATTTTTGGATAATTTTAACGCCTTTATATTCTGCCGCTAAAACATGTATTTCCTCCAAAATTGATAAAGCAATAACGGTTACCCTTGCATCCGGACTGTTGTGCAAAATAGCTGTCAGCTTTTCGAGGCCGACATTACCTGCACCAATCAGTACTGTATGCAATTCATTCAGTTTTAAAAAAACCGGGAACAACGGATTATCCCCGGTTTTTTCGTCTTGAATGGTATTTATTGCATTATCCTTCGGCAACAATGTCATAAAATTCTTTAATAGGTTGAAACTGGGGATGTAAAGATACTACTTCACCAAAAATAATCAGGGCAGGAGAAGTGATTTTCTTTTCTTCTACAACTTCAACAATAGTATCAACAATACCTATGGCTACCTTTTCATTATTTGTTGAGCCGCTTTGAATTACTGCTACCGGCAGCTTGTTTTTGCCTTCTTTTTTAAATATTTCAGTGATTTCAGCAAGCTTATGAATTCCCATCAAAACTACTATAGTAGCTTTCGTACGTGCAGCTTCATATACATCATTTGATACTTTGCCGCTGGCAGTGGTACCCGTCACTACCCAAAAACTTTCACTTAAACCACGATGAGTTACAGGGATATGCTGTAAGCCGGGTACGCCAATAGAACTGGATATACCAGGTATTACCTGAGTGGGAATACTGTAAGATGCTGCATAATCCAATTCTTCAAAGCCACGTCCAAAAACAAAAGGATCACCGCCTTTAAGGCGCACTACATGACCATAGTTAATGGCATAATCAATCATCAGCTTATTTACAGCATCCTGAGAGTAAGAATGATCGCCGGAACGTTTACCAACATAAACCCTTGTTGCATGTTCAGGAGCATATTCCAGTAATTCTTCGTTAACCAGTGCGTCATATAAAACAACATCAGCGGTTTTTAAAGCTTTAAGACCTTTTAATGTGATCAAATCGGCATCACCCGGGCCTGCGCCAACTAAGGTAATACGTGGTTCTTTAATAATTTTTTCTGTTGTTATCATGATTGTACTAATTCCTCTCTTTTTGTTTTAACGGCACTTAAAAAATCAGCTGCTTCTTTTATATAGGTTTTTGCAAACCCTTCTGACGGCTCATTTTTATTGATTTGTAATACCAGGTCGTTAAAAGTGCCATCAATTTTTATTTCACCGGTAGTTATATAATGATTATCAAACTCTTTAATTATGCCGGCTTGTGTACTGCTGTTAATATTTTTATCGAGCAATAATGCTTTTGCCGAACTTATAAATGTGTTATAAGCATGGTAGATAGCATCGGCCCACCGACCATCGGCAAAGGCCTCGTTTGACCAGCCGAATTTCTCGTCGGCTTCGTAAAGCAATGTTGCTACAAGGTCAATTACCACACCTGCACATTCGCCAACGCCAATTGCTGTTGCGAAAGTTTCCTGGTGACCCCAGTCAACAAATTCTTCATCAGTTAAGGTGGACAGATCAGCAAGCGGTTTTAACAGCTGGTAAAAATAGTCCTTACCCTGCCTGTCGTAATAATCATTAAAGGTCTCATCTTCAATAGAATTCTCTTTATAGTTATTGAGCACAGCCCTTAAAACATGTGTTGCACGCTTAGCAGGTACTTTTATAACTTTTTCAGCCGCACGGCCAACGCCGTCGCCAACTGTACCACCGCCTAAAAGTACCTGTACAGATGGCAATACTTTAGCACCGGCCTTTAAGGAACTGCCATGAAAGCCGATATGAGCCAGTCCATGCTGTCCGCAAGAATTCATGCAACCGCTTATCTTTATTTTAATTTCACGGTTATAGATCAGGTCCTCATATTCATTATAGATCAGATCTTCCAGCACACGCGAAAGTGTCATACTGTTTGAAATACCCAGGTTGCAAGTATCAGTACCCGGACAAGTGGTTACATCAGCAGGGCTATCAAAACCCGGCGCTGATAATTCCAACTCAGTTAAACCATTATATAAAGCCGGTAAAGCTTCTTTTCTAACATATTTAAGCAACAATCCCTGGTTTTGAGTTATCCTAATCTCATCGGCAACATAAGGTCTTATTGCGTCAACCAATTTACGGGCAGTAGCAGAAGGTATATCACCTACCGGCACTTTCACATATACGCCATAAAAGCCTTGCTGTTTTTGCTCAAATACGTTAGTTATTAACCATTGTTCGTAGCGCAACGGGTTGTTTATCGTTACTTCCGGAATTTCTATTTGTTGGGGAATAGCCGGCCCAGGTACCGAATCGCGGTTTATAGGATAAGTTTTTACTTTTAGCGCTTTTCTCTCCATTTCAGCAAGCAGTAGAACCTCTGTTAAACCAATTTTTTGAATAAGATATTTTAAACGCGCTTTATTCCTGTTGTTACGTTCACCATGGCGGTCAAATACCCGAATAATGGCTTCTATATAAGGTATAAGTTGGTCCTCTGGTAAAAAGTCTTCAACAATACTTGCCAGCAAAGGTTGTGCACCTAAACCACCGCCAAGCATTACCTTGAAACCACGCTCATTCTTGTTGTTAAGCTTAGGGATTAAACCAATATCATGGATATAGGAAAAAGCTGTATCAGCGTCGCTTGATGAAAAGGCGATCTTAAACTTGCGGCCCATTTCCTGGCAAATAGGATTACGCAAAAAGTATTCGAATACAGCCTGTGCGTAGGGTGAAACGTCAAAAGGCTCTGCAGGATCAATACCGGAAGCAGGAGAAGAAGTAACGTTCCTTACTGTATTACCGCAGGCTTCGCGTAAGGTTATATCATCCTGTTCCAGCTCTGCCCACAATTGCGGGGTACGGTCAAGACTTACATAATGGATCTGTATATCCTGACGGGTAGTTAAATGCAGATTGTGACTTGCGTATTTATCGGATATATCAGCAATGCGCAATAGTTGTTTAAATGTTACTTTACCAAATGGCAGCTTGATACGAACCATTTGTACACCTGGCTGCCGTTGACCATAAACACCTCTGGCAAGACGTAGGCTCCTGAATTTTTCATCATGGATATTTCCTTCACGAAAAGCCCTGATCTTTTTTTCAAGATCAATGATATCTTTTTCAACTATTGGATTCTCCAGTTCTGTTCTGAAGCTTTGCATAATGTGATAATTAATTGTTATAAAAAAACCTCTTTGGCTTAGCTAAAGAGGCTTAAATTAAATATATAAATAAAGCCCTCAACCATTGTGTTGCATACAGCAATACATCATCGCTTTATTATAGTAAGAGTAAATTCTTTTCATATCACAAATATATACATACTATAGGGAATTAGTAGAATTAAAATGAAAAAAGTTGTATTTTACTTTGGAATTACATTTATTCAGTTTGTCCCTGGAATTATTTATCAAAGCCACCGTCTTACTTTTTCTTTATATAAAGAATAGGTTTCTCCAAATTCTCTTTGTAAATAATGTTCTTCCGGCAGGATAATCAAGAGGGTAATAGCAGTTATTAATACGGGCATAAAAATGATTGTCCACCAATTACCAGCCAGAAAAACCAAACCAGCATAAAGAAGCAATAGCCCTAAATACATTGGATTACGACTAACGGAATAGACACCTGATACCTGCAATGAGTTAGCGGGCTTAACAGTTATTACCGTATTTTTAGTTTTAATAAACTGCAGCAATGCAGGAATAATGAATGTTAAAGAAATTAAAATTAAAACAACTGCAGCTATTTTAAAGGGTAAACTTTGAAAAATAAAATAATTAATAAAAAAATGTTTCTGAATGAATACGGAAAGCAAAAAAGTAACCACATAAAATAATGGAGGAGGTATTTTTACGCCAGGACTGTCAAGCTTTGTATCCATTACAACTTTCTTTTAAAAACGAACTAATTAGTATTTTATACTTAATTAAACATTAAAAATCAGCGTATTCTCCCTTGCAATAATATCCGCTATACTCGTTTCCGATAATATTTTTAGCGTTGCATCCCTAACTTCCACAAATACATCCCTGATGCCGCAGGTAGTTTCCTGTTTGCATTCCTCGCATTTATGGTAAAAATTAAGACTGGCGCATGGTACCATAGCTATCGGGCCGTCGGTTATACGCATTATACTTACCAGGAATATTTCTTTAGGATCTTTATTGAGACTATAGCCACCGCCGGCACCTTTTTTACTGTACAGGAACCCGGCATTCCTTAAATCTAATAATATCTGTTCCAGAAATTTTTTGGGTATACGTTCCTCTTCAGCTATTTTTGAAATTTGCATTGGAGGTTTATCCGCATTTTTCCCCAGTATTACCAGGGCTTTAATAGCGTATTTGGTTTTTTTAGAAAGCATTTTAAAATTTACAAATACAAAGGTAAGTAAAAGGTATTATTGTTGGTTTATTCTGGCTTAAAGTGTAAATATAACATTTTTATTTCTTGTCCGAATGGCCTAAATTTTTGTCAGGACATACACTGTCCCGTACTAATTGTTTAAGTTCTTTAATTTCGGGGAAACGTCCCTTCTCCTTCCGGTCGAAAATCGGATTATCGTCGATGCGGATAATATACCGACCTTCTGTTTCACTGGGCTGAAGCGTTACGCCATACAGCTCATCCGAAAAGGTAGTAAGCAACTCCTGCGCCATGTAAGCAGCCCGGAGCAGCCAGTTACATTTAGGACAATATTCTATAGTAACGGTTGGTTTCATTTGTCAAATTTATTAATACCGTATTAATTAAATACGTTGTCATGGGTAACAAAGTGAAGCTTCTTGTACGCCATGCAAATGGGCAACTCGTCGCTTCAAGATCCTTCACTCTGTTCAGGATGACAAATTTGTTATTATATTCTTGCGACAATTGGATTAGCATCCTATCCCACAGTCACCATAAACCTTTCTTCATGGTTAAGTTTTAAAACCTTTATTGTATCCCCTACTCTGACTATCCCATCTCCTTTATGCACCAGGTTTTGGCCGAATAAAATTTTGTTTTCTTTTTGCCGGTGGGCTGCCAATGTTTTTAAAGGTTCTTTTCCTCTTGCTGCGTTGCTTTGATCAATAGTTGTAATTGAGCATCGCGCACATAATTTTACGCCATAAAATTCAATATCATCAATTGTAAAACAGGCCATTGTGTCTTCTTCAAATGGCTTACCACCTGTAAAAACCATGTTGGGCCGGAACCTGTTCATAGGCAACGGTTCGGATAAACGGCTGTTTAAATCATCTAACGATGCCTGTCCGATTATTAAAAAAGGATAGGCATCTGCAAATGAAGTTATTGCATTTTCGGGAGCGTACCTTTGATCAACGATCCGTTTAGTATCATCAGGTAAATAAACCAGCCTGCAATTTATCCCAAGCATGGAGGAGAACCATTGATCTGCTTCTTTGCTAACGTATTCGGCAATGCAGGTATCATCCCAGATGGTTACCGTGCCCCGGTCTCCGCCAACCGGCGGGGGAGTTAAAAAGGAAACAAATAAGTGATTTCCTTTATAGGTAATTTTTAAACCGGTAGGCTCAATTGCTGTCTGCATCAGTGCCATTTGCGGGGCTTCTCTTTGCGAAATGAACAGGTTGTTTTCATCAACCAGCATCCGACGCCTGTCGTGCTCAAAGCCGGTTGGAGTTACCCGCGCTTCTTTAACTGAAATTCCGGCTAATGATTTTATGGGGTAAATGTACAATTCGCTTATTTGCAGCATGGGTATTAATCGGGGTTTTGAGCAAAAATATGAAATAATGCTGTAGAGACACAAAATATTGTGTCTCTGGACTATGCTGTAAAATATTACATCTCCCGAGACGCAAAATATTGCATCTCTACAAATTTCTTATATTAGCCTTCCAATTATAAACTTTCCAAATATGTCAACAGGCGATTTTAATTATACTCCAACTAAAGATCATACTTATGATGCTATCGTTATCGGTTCGGGTATCAGTGGTGGCTGGGCTGCTAAAGAGCTATGCGAGGGTGGTCTAAAAACTTTGATTTTAGAGCGTGGCAAAAATGTTGTCCACCTAAAGGATTACCCTACCGCAACCAAAAATCCCTGGGATTTTAAACACCATACCGAGTTGCCTTTGAAGGTTAAAGAAGAAAATCCTGTTGTTAGTAAATGTTATGCCTTTGAGGAAAGTACGGAACATTTTTTTGTTAAGGACAAAGAACATCCCTACATACAGGAAAAACCGTTCGATTGGATACGCGGCTACCAGGTTGGCGGTAAATCGCTATTATGGGCAAGACAAACACAACGCTGGAGCAAATACGATTTCGAAGGTCCGGCAAGAGATAATTACGCGGTCGACTGGCCTATAAGGTATGATGATTTGGCGCCCTGGTATAGTCATGTGGAATTATTCGCAGGCATAAGCGGTAACCACGACGGCTTAGATACCTTACCCGACAGTGAGTTTTTGCCGCCCTGGGAAATGAATGCGGTGGAAAAAGTGATCCAAAAAAGGATCATGGAGAATTATAAAGACCGCCATGTGATCATCGGACGATGTGCACATTTGACCAAACCTAAAGAAATACACCTTGAACAAGGCCGCGGACAATGCCAGGCCCGCAATTTATGTCAACGGGGTTGCCCTTTCGGGGGATATTTCAGCTCCAACTCGTCTACTCTTCCTACTGCAAATAAAACCGGCAACCTGACTATACTTCCCGATTCTGTGGTGCATTCTATTATTTATGATGATAAAAAAGGAAAAGCAACCGGCGTGAGGGTTATCAATGCGCATACAAAGGAAACAACGGAATATTATGCAAAAATTATTTTTGTTAACGCAGCTGCTTTAAATACCAATCTTATTTTACTGAATTCAACATCGGCCCGCTTCCCTAATGGTTTGGGTAATGATAATGGTTTGATGGGTAAATTTATCGCCTTCCAAAACTATCGCGGCTCCCTTACCGCAAAAATGGAAGGCTACGAAGATTCTTATTATTACGGGCGCAGGCCAACTGCCGTGATGATGCCTAATTTCCGTAATGTACATAAGCAGGAAACCGACTTTTTGAGAGGATATATGGTATTTTATACAGCTACCCGCCCGGGTTGGGGACACCATACCGAAGGCCCGCAAATTGGAGCCGATTATAAAAATAATCTTACTGAACCCGGCCCATGGAGTATTTATATGATGATGCAAGGCGAGACTATACCTAAAGAAACCAACCACGTTTATTTAAGCAAGGACCAAAAAGATGCCTGGGGTATTCCCCTGCTGACTGTTTCTGTTGACTATGACGAAAATGATGAAAAGTTATTTAAAGACTTTTTAGTACAAGGTGCAGAAATGCTGGAAAAGGCAGGCTGTAAAGATATAAGCCCCAATGATAACCATTGGCCTCCTGGTTTGGATATACACGAAGTTGGCGGCGTAAGGATGGGCAAAGACCCAAAAACTTCTTTACTAAACCAATGGAACCAGTTGCACGCCTGTCCGAATGTTTTTGTAACCGATGGCGCATGTATGACTTCGACCGGTGTGCAAAATCCTTCGCTTACTTTTATGGCATTGACGGCAAGGGCAGCTAACCATGCTATTGAGGAGTTTAAGAAAGGGAGTTTTAGTTGAATTGGGATTTCGTTCCGCAGGGTACTCTGCGAGAGACGGGGGACAGAAATTAGCTGCGTGCATTTCATAAAGATGTTGTTCCAGGCTGAAAAAAATCAATCACTTAACCCAGTTAAGTTAAATTAAATGAAATTAATTTACCTTTATGATAACGCATAAAAACAGCATAGTGCTATTTTTGCGGACAAGTGGTATTAATTAGTGATAAAAAGAGTGGGTTATGATGGAACCTTTTAATGGTTCAGAATATCAACGGCTGCTTTATGAAATCCCTGCGCCGTTGTATATTTTTGACAGTACCAGCTATCAAATGCTTGAGGTTAACAGTGTTGCCCTTGAGCAGTATGGTTATACCAGGGATGAATTTTTATCGCTGAACGCTATTAACATCCGTCCTTCCGAAGAACACGAAGCGTTTTACCAGATCAATAAGCTCCTTCCAGAAACCCATTTTGATGTAGGACGGTTTGTTCATAAAAGAAAAAATGGCGAACTGTTTTACGTGCACATCTATTCGCATGGTACCTGTTTTCAAGGACGGAAAGCAAAATTAGTGATGGCTATTGATATTGATAAAAAGGTACAGGCCGAAAAGGCGGTGAAAGAAAAGACCGATGAAATAGAAAATATCCTGGAAAGCATTACGGATGGCTTTTATGCTGTAAACAGAGAGTGGGAAATTACGTATTTCAATAAAGAGGCCGAGCGCATACTCTGTCAGAAACGGGAGGACGTCCTGGGCAAAAATATCTGGAAGTACTTTCCGCGTTCCCTTGAAGGAAAATTCTTTTCGGAATATAACCGGGTCATGAAAGAACGCATCAGTATCCATTTTGAAGAATACTACGCTCCGGTGGATACATGGGGGTCTATGTATGTGTATCCTACCAAAGACGGTATAGCAGTATATTTCGTCGATATTACAGGACAAAAGCGGATACAGGAAAAGTTGATAAGGGAAGAACACAACCTGCGGGCCCTTATCAACAATACGCACGACCTGATCTGGTCGGTAGACTGTAAGTTCAATATAATCACAGGCAATCAGGCTTTCTGGGAAAGAGTCGAGCTGCTGACCGGGAAAACGGAACAAAACATCACCAATACAGACTTCGAGCAGGGAATGATGAAACCCATATTGGACAGTTATAACCTGGCGTTTAAAGGCGAAGCCTTCCGGATAGTAAGGCAAAGGGAGATTGAAGGCGAGCTTCGATTCGAAGAACTCAGCTTCAATCCGATCTATGACCAGCAGCACCACGTCATAGGCGTCAACTGCTTTTTACGGGACATTACCGAACAGCAGCAATATCTCGAACAGATAAAACAGCAGAATGCAAAGCTGCTGGAAATTGCCTGGATACAATCACACAAGGTGCGCGCGCCTGTTGCCAACCTCCTGGGACTGGCCCACCTGTTGGAATCCGACCCTGATCCGGTGATCATTGAAAAGATTAAAGAAGTCGCGCTCCACATGGATGAGATCATCCGGGAGATCACCGCGCAGACCGCAGGTGTGGATAGAAAAAAATAGAAGAAAAGCATGCGGCAGATAAACGGAATGGCATATTGTATAAAACTTAAACGGGCAATGGGACGGTGGCTTTCCTTCCAATTAAAGATGACACCATATGCAACGTTACCATGACAGGAATATTGGAGGTGACATCGTGCTCGCCTACTGATGCCAAATGACCGGGCTGAAAAAAGAAACAAATTGACCAGTCGGCTCGACACTTATGAGACGCTTGTTCAAAAATTCGGTTTTGACCTGCAGCAGGTTTTTAATTAAGCTGTCAACCGGCGGCTATGGTCGACACATATTGGAAAACCTGGGGACTGAAGTGATAAAACCATAATAACTTCCCTCATGGGCACCCTGATCAATTTTACGGGTATGAGACAGGTAAATACAAAGGGCATTAAACTGGCAAACAAATGTATGATTATGGCTGCCGTTGCCTGTAATCTGAAAAAACTCGTTAACGGCATATCAACAAAGATTAGAAAGAGAACGTTTAAAACACTCTGAGAGGCTAAAAAGGCAGCCAATCAAATCCTTATCTGCCTGTATATTGCAATTAAACATGCTAATATTCTACTTTTTCATCTATTCTAAAAAGCAAATGGCTGAATAACCATTTGCTTTCAAATGCATTACTCAACCATTTATTTTAACGTCGCGCAACAGCCACTTAATTTCTGAGGGCTTTTAATTTTTATTTATTCACTGTTGCAGAAGACCATTTAATTGCGGGACAGAAATTAGATACGATATCAATCATAGCATGTTGTATTTATGGCGTTCCTTGAGTGTGGACACTTGAACTGGCGGGACTGGCGGGGGGAATTCACGAACTATTCTTTTAGCGCCCTCATATTTGCGCTGACTCTTGTTTTTTCTCCTCACAGTCAATGTTAACGGTCACTTCGTCGGAGAGGATCATGCTTTTACTGCCAACCCCAAAATCCAGCCGGTTTATTTTAAATGCGGCTTTAAATTCAACCGCATTTTCTTTTTCCAAATAGGTAAAGGGTATTTCAATTTGTTTTGATTTGCCTTTAATTGTGAGGGTAAAAGTCCCGAAATAATTGTTGCCGCTTTTGTGCTTAAAAGCAACTGATTTAAGCGCAATCTTTGGATAGTGTGAAACATCAAAAAAATCTTCACTTCGTAAATGCTCATCCCTGCTGGAATTGTCAGTATTGATTGTATTAACATCCACCGAAGCTTCTACAATACTGGAATTTAGATTTGAAGTGGTGAAATGAATTTCGGTTAAAAGTCCGCTGATGGAACCACCTGTACCAATACCCAGGTTCTTGATTTCAAATGTTATTATTGACCGTGTAATACTGCTCTGCGCATTTAAAGTGCCTGAACAATATGTCAGGATGACCACTGTAAAAACCAAAAATTTCTTCATAATAACTATGGATAATATACCTTTTTCCGATGCGTTGGGGTTGTTTAATCTGCAATAAAATATGCAGTCATTCTCTAAGGTAGCCAGCTGCAATGGCATTTTTTTTTAAAATCGACCTAAGGTGAGAAATTATAGACAGCGGGAAGGTTTTAACCGATCAGATATGGTGAGTTCAAGTAAGAACGCTCGAATTGACGAGTGATTTCTTTCTTTAATTTTTTGAGAAGGACTCACAAAATTTTCGAGTTCAAATGTTGATACTTTAGCTATCGTAAATTAAAAATTCGTGGAAAATAATTTTTTTTTAAATCATTCTCTTTTATAAATTTTTATTGGGATATTTAGAAGGAAAATACAACTTGGTCATTTAATTTTTATATAGCCTATGAAAAAAAAGTTTTACTTATATAGTTCTGAAAATAAGCTACTTATCCCAACTGAATTAAGCAAAAATAATTTTGACTTTTTGCGTTTTTTTCTTGCTGTTATAGTTATCTACAGCCATTGCTTTATGATATATTACGGAGTTAATGAAGGTACCGAGCCGGCTTTTCTCTTTACTCATAACCAGGCCGATCTTGGTGATATTGCTGTATGTTTCTTTTTTATTATCAGCGGATTCCTGGTTGTGAAAAGTTTTGAAAACAGCGGCACAATGTATGAATATCTTGTAAAAAGAATTTTAAGAATTTGCCCCGGATTTTTTGTTGCATTTATTATTAGCGTTTTTGTTTTTGGCGCTATAGGCGCTCTTTTTTCATCGCACATAATTGAGCATTTAAAATATTATTTCGAAAGTTTTAACATTAAGAGACTTACGTTGCAGTTTTTTACTTTAGAAGTTCCAAGTGGACCAAAAACCTTTTCGGGCGACCCTTTACCCAACCTAATAAATCAATCCTTCTGGACCATTCAAATGGAATTTACCTGTTATTTGATTGTCCCATTGTTAGCGTTTGCAGCTATGTTAAAAAGAAAATGGTTAGCACTGGCATTTTTCCTTGTTTTTTATAATTTGCTGGTTTTACAAATGGTGAATATAATCCCCCCTACCTTTATTAAACAAAGAAACTGGATATTTCTTTACCCTTCTGAGATACCAAGACTATTTGCTTTCTTTTTTGCAGGAGCATGCTTTTATCTTTTCAGGGATTATATTAAGTTTAGCAAGCTTTTAATTCTACTATCAATCGTCGTAACAGTTTTTGCCTGCTTGTGGGGTCAGGCCTTTTATATAGTATTTCCGCTTACAGGCACTTACCTCCTTTTTGGTTTTGCCTATAATCCGCGTATCCGATTTTATGATTTTGCTAAAAGGGGAGATTTTTCATACGGCCTTTATCTTTATGGCTGGCCTGTCGGACAGTTGATAATGTATTTTTTTGGCAAGCATATCGACGCTAACCGTTTATTTTTTATTTCATTTCCTATTGTATTCTTATCAGCTTATTTAAGCTGGCATATGGTTGAAAGCCCCTTTTTAAAAATGAAAAGATTTATAAAAGAAAGCTTCCATATCAATCTTATTTTTTGGCATCATACAAATGATAGGCAGAAGCCAAAAATAAGTTAATTTTTTTGTGCTTTTATAGGATTTTAACCTCTCTATACCCCTCCCGGGGTGAGTCGCACGGCGGACACTGAACTGGCGGAATTAGCGTTCCATGCGTTCCAAACGTACCAGGCGTTCAGATTGTACCAGTTGTTCTTCTCTCACAAATTGGAACATGTATTCTTACAGAATCTTTTCCGAGCTTCAAATATTAATTAAATCATATATTTTATTTCATATATATTAATTTATTTTCAACAAATGGCAACCTTTTTGTAATTCTATACGTGTTAGCTAAAGTGTGTTTTATGTTCATTTACAGCTAAATAAGAAAAGGAAAGGAGGGCTTACAATGAAGCATAGTTAAGAATAAATCAATACATCTAAGAACCAATTTTATTTACCTAAAATTAAAAATACTAATGAAAAATTTATTAAATATTAAAGTCCTGATGGCGGGGCTTATGATAACCACTTGCTTTTACGCATGTAAAAAAGACATGGGATCGGCTAATAATAATTTAAAGGTTAACCAAACAAGTCTAGTTGCAAAAGCTGTCACTGTGGAAGTTACCCAAACAAATCTTGTTGCGGATACTGCCGGCTTCGATGCTACCAGGATTGATGCCAACCTGGTTAATGCATGGGGCATAGCTGCCGTGCCCAACGGCGGACCGATATGGATTTCGGCCAATCATACAGGAGTCAGCGTAATTTACGATAAAGCAGGTAACACATTAAGGCCGCCTGTTACCATTCCTTCAATTGCTCCGGGCCAGGTTGGAGCCCCTACGGGCGTTATTTTTAACAGTACACCAGATTTTGGCGGAAACAAGTTCATCTTTGCCAGTGAGGACGGTATTGTCCTGGCCTGGAAGCCAGGTAGCAATTCTGCTATAAAAGTTGCAGACCGGACCCGTGTAAACGCAGTATATAAAGGTATTGCTATGGTTACGGATGGTAATAACAATTTTCTTTGTTTAACCAATTTCTTTGGCTCTGAGATCGATGTTTTCGACAAAAATTTTAATTTCGTCACTGATCATCGCTTTGTTGACCCTACCATTCCTGCCGGATTTGCGCCGTTTAATATTCAAACCATTGAAGGTAAAGTATACATCAGCTATGCAAAACAAAAACCGGATAAGCATGACGACCAAAGTGGCCCGGGTTTTGGATATGTTGATGTTTTTAATCCTAACGGCACGCTTGTAAAACGCTTTGCATCACAGGGAACGCTCAACTCGCCATGGGGCATGGCGCTGGCTGCCGCAGGATTTGCTGGTGACCGCCCAACTATTCTTATCAGTAATTTTGGTGATGGCACGATCAATATTTTTAGTTTGGATGGTGGGTTTAAAGGCCAGGTGAAGAGCGGCGGAGAAACGCTATCTATTGAGGGTTTATGGGCCATTGATTTCCTGAACGGCAATATGCCCGGTGGTAGTCCAAGTGATCCGCTGTATTTCACCGCAGGCCCCTTTGGTGAAGCGCATGGTCTTTTCGGTTATTTAAAAAAACAATAGGTATTATTTATTAGTGAGTATTGTACTTTTCCAACCGCGCAGGGTCTCACTTCAGAGGACCCTGCGTTGTGTATTTATCAGAACCATTTCTTAAAGTCGGTAAGTGCATAACCCATGCGCTTAATTCATAAATGCAGCGCTGCTATGTGCCTGATAAACATTAAAGCATTATATTTAGCCTCAAAACCATAAAACAATAAAACCATGTTAATTACAACCAGCACACATTTAGAAGGTTATAAAGTTACCCAGCAATTGGGTTTAATAAGAGGAATTACTGTGCGGTCACGCGGTATCGGCGGCAATGTTATGGGCGGACTGCAAACTATATTTGGCGGCAGGAACACCGTTTATACTGAACTTTGCGAAACAGCAAGGGAAGAAGCCTACGAACTGATGGTGCAGCACGCTCAGCAGCGGGGAGCCAATGCAGTTATAAATATGCGTTATGATGCTAATGAGGTGCTTCAGGGTGTAACAGAAGTGCTTGCATACGGTACTGCTGTAGTAGTGGAAAAAATTTGATGGTATTATGAGAATTAAATAACTAAATCAAAAGATTGATTTTTTAGTTTTGTATAAATATTAAAAATCTATCATATGGGAAATATTATTGGAATAAGCGCGGAAAACCGTCAGTCTGTATCAGTTGAGCTTGTAAAATTATTGGCTGATGAATTTGTATTATATACAAAAACCAGGAATGCTCATTGGAATGTGGAAGGCCCTGATTTTCACTCCATGCATTTGTTTTTTGAGAGCCAGTACGAACAACTGGATGAAATTATGGATGGCGTTGCTGAAAGAATTCGCCAGATTGGCCACTATGCGCCTGCTACGCTAAACGCCTTTCTCGACCTTACTCATTTAACAGAAAAGCTGGAAAATAAAAACGACAGTATGACCTACATAAAAGAACTGCTGGAAGATCATGAAAGTATTATTGAATTTATAAGAGGAAATATTGAACCTTTTGCTTCTAAATATCATGATTACGGCACCAGTGATTATATCACCGGCTTAATGGAAGATCACGAAAAAATGGCCTGGATGCTGCGCGCACATCTTAAATAAAGATATGATTTTATTGTCCGGGTTGATTAATCATCTTAAAGCGGTTCATGCAAGCCTTTACAATCCGGGCTTCGTCCATCTTTTTATGATATAGCATAGTCATAATAACAGTTTCGAAATTAGTTTCATTTACGAAATTTTCTGTAAGTGAAACTCCGGCTTCTTCATTATATACTGCATGCCACCAACGGCTGGGAGTATAAACAACATCCCCGGGATTTTGAACGCAAACTATAGGTTTTGCGTTTACAAATTCCGGGAATTTGTTTAAATCCGGCTCAAAAGGATTTACCATACCATTGTACAAATATTTTGCTTGATTAGGCGAATAAAATAACCAGATTTTTTTTCCACTAATTACTCCATTCCAGGCGCTTGTGTTAAAGATATCTAAATGTAACGCTGAAAAAGTATTTTTTGCTCCAATGTATAACCAGGATAACTGAAACGTTAAAGGTAGCTTCTCTTTCATCATATCTAAACAGGTTTTAAAATAAGATGGGGGTTCGTAATCATTAACCAGCTCTGTATTGAGATGAAATTGACTGTTTGTTAAATAATATGGATCTTTTTCAGAACCACTTTCCATATAATTAAAATAATCTCCGATTTTAAAGGTCTTTCTATCATTTCTATCCTTACTTCGTGAGGCTGGTGCTTCTACATTTCCAAACTTGTTTTTGAAAAAATCGGGAGTCCATTTTGTTTTAGCTTTCCAATTGTCCATTAAACCGGTAATAAGAACCGGCTTTGATTTCAACCCATAATTTTCATTAAATTCAGATTTCGTTGGATTGGATATACAGTCAATCTTGTCAGGGATATTTTGATAATTTATCATAAAAATTCTTGTTTTTTTATACTACACCTTTAGTAACACCAATATATACTTAATTTGTGAAGTAATTTAACTAATTAATAAACTTGTTTTTAATACTTAAATAATAAAGAACCTCTTATGATTTTAATAGATTAATTTCTTATAAATATAATCATAATTTAAAGTGAAGAACTATGATACTTTAATAACTACATTAAGAATATCCGGCATCAGCTTATAAATTTTGTAGTTTTGCTGGCTTAGCGCCCTCATGCAGAAAAGTAAACTTACCCTATATATTTTCATTGCCCTCATTTTAGGTGTAATTGCTGGCTACCTGTATAATGTATATGTAATTGATGCCATCAATACTAAAATTAATAAAGCTGAAGCAACCATCAAAAGCATTGACAACCGCCTGGCTGAATTGCATGACAGCAGTCAATCAATTTATAAATCATTAAAAATTCAAAAAACAGAACAAGTTAATATCCGCAATGAAAACGACAGTTTGCGGGAAGACAAATTGGATGGGTTCACCCTTTTAAGCGATATTTTCCTTCGGCTAATAAAAATGATTATGGCGCCGCTGATATTTACCACGCTTGTTGTAGGCGTTGCAAAAGTTGGTGACATAAAAACTGTCGGCCGCATTGGTGGTAGAACGTTATTATGGTTTTTAAGTGCCTCCCTTGTTTCTTTGCTTCTAGGGATGCTTCTGGTTAATCTCTTTGAACCAGGTAAGGCTATGCACTTAACTTTACCCGACAGTCACATAAACTCCGGGATAAAAAAGACAGCTTTATCATTACATGATTTTATAAACCATGTTTTCCCACGAAGTTTTATTGAGGCGATGGCCGATAATGAAATTTTACAGATAGTAGTATTTTCTATGTTTTTCGGGATCGGAACTGCTGCCATCGGCGAAAAAGGCGAGATAGTGATCAAGGCCATGGATGCAATTGCTCATGTAATATTAAAAATAACCGGTTATGTGATGAAGTTAGCGCCTTTAGCCGTGTTTGGTGCTATAACCGCAATTATTGCTAAACAGGGCCTCGGAATACTATCTGTTTATGCAGTTTTTATTGGGGAGTTCTATTTTTCGCTCATTATACTTTGGCTCATCATTATTCTAGCAGGTTTTTTTGTACTGCATAAACGGGTATTTACTTTGGTAAATTATATAAAAGATGCTATGCTTGTTGCTTTTGGTACCTCAACAAGCGAGGCGGCTTATCCCAAAGTGCTGTTAGAGTTAGAGCGTTTTGGCTGCAATAATAAAATTGTAAGTTTTGTTTTGCCCTTAGGTTATTCCTTTAATCTTGATGGCGGAATGATGTATATGACCTTCGCGTCATTATTTCTTGCGCAAGCCTATAATATGCATTTAACTTTCGGGCAACAGCTGACTATGCTGCTCGTATTAATGTTTACCAGTAAAGGGGTTGCAGGTGTGCCGAGGGCTGCATTAGTGGTTTTGGCGGGAACATTAGCTATGTTTAACATACCTGAAGCTGGTTTAGCCTTATTGATTGGAATTGATCCGCTGCTGGATATGGGCCGTTCAGCTACAAATGTTTTAGGAAACGTAGTTGCAACCGCAGTAATAAGCAAGTGGGAAAATGAGCTCAATTAATTACCGATTTAGTGAATTATTGATTTAGCGAATTGATTTTCGTAATTTATTAAGTTATTTAATGCTATTATAATTTGAAAAATGAATGGAAAATAGTACAAAGAACGAGCTTGCCGAAGCTTTTAGAAATCGTACGAAAAAGTTTGTTGTTGATAACATTAAATTTTTCAGAACTTTGCCAAAAACTGAGGAAGCAAAAATTATATGTAGGCAATTGTTAAGGTCGTCTTCTTCTGTTGGCGCTAATTACAGGGCAGCCTGCAGGGCAAGATAAAAAGCTGAATTTCATCCAAAACTTTCAACGGTAGTTGAAGAGGCGGATGAATCTGTTTTTTGGATGGAAATATTAATTGAAGCTGAAGTTGTAACGCCCGGCGAATTAAGATATTTGTGTGATGAAGCAAACCAAATTCTTAAAATTGTTTCTGCCTCCAGAAAAACAGTGTCCTCAAATAAATAAATTGAGTACTAAGCAATTCACTAACTCACTAATTCAATAAATCAATAATTATAAGCATGTCTGAAAAAACAAAAAAAATATTTCTTGCACTAACCGTAATCGTTCCATTTTTAATGTATAGTGTATATTATTATGCAGGTATATTTAAAAACGCTCCCTATAAATTCACGGAATTTAAATCTTTTGTATTTCAATTTGGTAACGGTGATAGCCTGATTAACAAATATAATTCTACCACCGGCGACTATCAATATGTAAACAATCACGATTCCTTAGTGAAAATGAAATTGTATCTAAACAAAAGCGAACTATTATACCTGCACCGCAAAGCTGCTGACCTCGGTTTTTGGGATTTCCCATCTCAGGAGTTAAGTAATGATACTTCAAGAATAAATGGGGTTAAACCACCGCGTTATTTGATGGAGTTCAATTATCTTCATAAAAATAAAAAGGTAATTTTTGATGCAAATTACATTGGCCCGCAAAAATTAGTGGATGCTAACCAACAAATGATAAAGGAAATTCAGAGTGTTTTGGGTGAAGCTGAGTCAAGGTTGAAAAAATAAATGAGGTATTGTTTATTGCAATAACAATACCTATATTTGCACCTCGAATTTTAAAACAATAATTAACAAACAATGTACGCAATAGTAAGTATAGCCGGACAGCAATTTAAAGTTGCAAAAGACCAGCAGATCTTTGTACACAGATTACAGGGAGATGAAGGCGCTAGTATTGAATTTGACAATGTATTGTTAGCCGAAAACGAAGGGAAATTTAAATTAGGTTCTGATTTAAAAAGCGCTAAAGTATCTGCTAAGATAGTGTCTCATTTAAAAGGTGATAAAGTGATCATCTTCAAAAAGAAAAGAAGAAAAGGTTACAAAAAGAAAAACGGTCACCGTCAGCAATTTACCAAGATAGAGATCACTGGTATTACATTATAATTAAAGTTTAACCGGTTCCGACTAAAGTCGGGATCATAAAAAGATATTAAGAAATGGCACATAAAAAAGGGGCCGGTAGTTCCAGAAACGGCCGCGAGTCACATAGCAAACGTTTAGGTATAAAAATTTTCGGTGGTCAGCCTGCTATTGCCGGTAACATCATCGTTCGCCAGCGTGGCACTAAACATAATCCGGGCCTAAATGTAGGTATCGGCAGAGACCATACCTTATTTGCATTAGCTGAAGGTATTGTAGTTTTCAAAAAGAAAGCAGATGATCGTTCATACGTTTCTGTATTGCCTTTTGAAACTGAAGTTGTGGCCGAAGTTGCAGCACCTGCACCAAAGGTAAAAGCCGAGAAAAAAACAGCAGAAGTTAAAGCGCCTGTTGCAGAAACAGCAGTTGAAGAAGTTCCGAAACCAAAAAAAGCCGCTCCTAAAAAGAAAGCTGCTGATACGGAAGAAAAAACGGCCGAGTAATAACAAAAGCTAATAAATATTGAAAGAGCCTGGATTTATAATAATTCAGGCTCTTTTTTTTGCCGACTATATAAAATTTTATGCTTTTGCATATATAAAGATTAAGGTAGTTTTTCCTTAATATCCCGGTCATTGATGTATAATTTATTTACTTAAAAATCAATCTGTCACTACATTACTACAAAACTTATTTCACAATTTGTTGTAGTTTCAATTAACTTTGGCTATCAAATACAAAAACTTATGAAAATAAAAAGATTGCAGATTTTATTACTGCCACTATGTGCTATAATAGGATTAATAGCATTTAACGCCTTTAAAAAGGCTCATGTTCCAACAACAGTTTACAATGTAAACGCCGGTTTAACAATTCCGGCCGGTTTTAGCGCCGTAGCGGTTGCCGAACAAGTAGGCAATGCACGGCACATAGTAGTAACACCTGAAAACGATATTTATGTACACTTGGCTGGTACCAAAAATGGAAAAGGCATCCTTGTTTTACATGTTAATGGTGATAAGGCTACTTTAAAATCGAGCTTTGCCAACTATGGCGGAACCGGTATTGCAATTAAAAACGGTTATTTATATGCATCTAACGATAAGGATGTTTACAGGTATAAATTAAATGAGAAAAACGAAGTTATTAACCCTGATCAACCTGAAACGATTGTTACAGGTTTATTAAGTCGGAGAGCACATGAGGCAAAAGCGTTTTGCTTGGATAATAATGGCAATATTTACGTGAATATCGGTGCGTACTCAAACATCTGCAGCGAATTTGACCACGACAGAAAAGGATGCCCTATTTTAGATTCGGCAGGAGGTATATGGCAATTTAAGGCTGACAAGTCTAACCAGCATTATGGCGACGGTATTCGTTACGCAACAGGATTAAGGAATGTTGTTGGATTAGCCTGGAACCAACAGGATAACCAGCTTTTTGTGATGCAGCACGGCCGCGATGCACTTCACGACCTTTTTCCTAATTTATATACCGTACATCAATCTGCTGAATTACCTGCAGAATGTATGTTTGCGTTAAAAAATGGCGATAATGCCGGATGGCCTTACGTTTATTACGACTGGATTCAGCATAAAAATATGCTTGGCCCTGAATATGGCGGCGATGGCAAAAAAGCTGCAGACCCTAAATTTATCGAACCTGTGGCAGCTTATCCTGGCCATTACGCTCCTAATGGTCTGTTATTTTATACCGGTAATCAATTTCCCGAAAAATATAAAAATGGAGCGTTTATCGCGTTCCATGGTTCATGGAACAGGGCACCGGAACCTCAGGCAGGCTATTGTGTAGTATTCCAACCCTTTAAAAACGGTAAGCCTGACGGCAAATGGGAAGTTTTTGCCGATGGATTTGCTGGTGCTAATAAATCACCTGGCGGTGCCGCACATCGTCCTTGCGGACTTGCACAAGGCCCCGATGGATCACTTTATGTGTCTGACGATCAGAAAGGTACTATTTATAAAATCACTTATAAGAAATAATAATGAAGATCAAAACAACGGCCTTATTATTGTCACCATTATTATTTTTTAATTGTTTGTACGCTCAGGTTAAGCCGGTTAAAAAAACAGTACATCATGCGACCGCGGCATCATCAATGGCCAGAGGAAAAATTGTTTATACAAGTATTTGTTTAGCCTGCCACATGGCCGATGGCGGCGGTGTACCAAGCCTAAATCCACCTATAACTGGTACTGAGTATGTATTAGGGGATAAAACCAGGCTTATAAAAATCGTATTGAACGGCTTTAAGGAGGATGTGGAAATAAACGGTCAAAAATTCTCAAATAGCATGACTCCGCATAGCGATTTAAAAGATCAGCAAATTGCCGATGTATTAACCTATGTACGAAAAAGCTTTGGTAATAAAGCATCAACAATAACTGCGGCAGAAGTGAAAAAGGTTAGAGCATTGAATAAATGATTACACCGATTATATTTGATTACACCGATTCAAAAAAATCGGTGTAATCATTTTTCGAAATCGGTGAAATCCATTTATATCATGCAAACCAATCAAACAAATCATTCTGTTTTAAAACTTGTTTTTCAGCGGCATTTATATCTTTTATTATACTCCCCTCTCCCATTAAAATAATCCGATTACCGTAATTAAAGGCATCCTTTAAATTATGGGTGATCAGTGTAGCGGTAAGTTTATAATCCTTAATCAGTTCATCGGCGGTACGCATTACTATTTCGGCAGACCGCGGATCGAGCGCTGCGGTAGGTTCATCCAACAATAAAACCTTACAGTTATCCATCACACTCATTAGCAAGGTTAATGCCTGGCGCTGTCCTCCTGATAAGGTACCCATAGGCTGCTCGATTTTATTTTCGAGTCCCATGCCCAAGGTTGATATCTTTTCCTTCACCTGGTTTTTAAAAGTTTCATTTACGCCAATTGATAATCCTTTTGGTTTTGTGCGTATAGCAGCCAACCTGAAATTATCAAGGATACTTAAATCCGAAGCTGTTCCGCTCAGAGGGCTTTGAAAAACTCGGGCTATCCACCGGCTACGCTGATAACCAGGGATCTTAGTAACATCTTTCCCATCAATATGGATACTACCTGAATTTGGCAAAATGCTGCCTGCAATCATATCCAGCAAAGTTGTTTTACCTGATCCGTTTGCGCCCACGATAACCAAAAATTCTTCCCTTTTAATGTTCAGGTTAATACCATTAACAGCATTTACCTGGTTAGCTTTACCGGGATTGAAGATTTTGTGAACGTTGATAAGATCAATCATTGTTATTTTATTTTTTCATTGCGAGGGACGAAGCAATCTCAGTCTTGCATGATCGCTATGTACGTTCACGATTGCTTCGTACCTCGCAATGACAAAGCTGTTAATTTTATCCATTAATTTCCGACTCAGCTCGTCTTTTTGAAAGTTATCCTCGGCAAACTAACAATTATCAATACAAATACAGCGGTTACCAGCTTTAGTAAGTTTGCATCAACACCGATATCAAGAGTTACTGCTAATACTAACTGGAATATAATTGCCCCGGTAAGTACCAAAACTAAACTAAGCCATACAGATGTAATTCGGAACCAATTGATCAGTGTTTCAGCAATAATTACGGAACCCAAACCCACAATAACAATTCCTATACCCATACTAATATCTGTAAATCCCTGGAACTGACTAATAAGGTAACCGCTAACAGCTGTTAATGCATTGGCAAGTGCAAGACCAATTATTTTCATTCGGTCGGTATTAACTCCTAATGACCTGATCATAGATTCGCTGTTTCCTGTTGCCCTCATGGCTATACCAAAATCTGTTTTAAGGAGATAACCGATTAATAATGTTATAATAATCACAAAAAATAATAGTATCCAAAATGCATTTTGATTTGGATCTGTCGCTATATTAATCAATGTAAACAAAGAAGACACATTAATCAATGGCAGGTTTGACCTTCCCATCAATGATAAATTGACTGAATATAACGCGGTCATCACTAATATACCCGCCAGTAAAGCATTTATTTTAAGCTTTGTATGAATTATTCCTGTTAATGCACCAGCAAGTGCGCCTGCAAAAATTACTGCAGGTAAAATTATATAAACAGGCTGATGATGAGTAAGTAAAATAGCGGTAACCACCCCTCCTAACGTATAGCTTCCATCGGTAGTGATATCAGGGATGTTAAATATTTTCATGGAAATATAAATCCCTAAAGCAATAGCCGAAAAACATAACCCTTGTAATAAAGCGGTGAGATAAAAATCCATTAGTTAACAGCTTCAAAATTCGATGGTACAATAATATGATATTTTTTTGCTGCAGCTGCGTTATAAACGCGCCTCCTTATTTTTACCATTTCAGGGTGTAGCCCTTCAGTTGAATTAGTTTTTAAAAATTGTGCTGCTTGCTCTCCCGCCTGGTACCCCCATTGATAAATATCCGCACCAAATGCAGCTACTGCACCGCGCTTAACCAAGCCTGCCTCGCTGGTAAATATGGGAACGTTTTTTTGGTCGCAACTTTTTAAGATCGTTTCAAATGAAGCAAATACTGTATTATCAGGATTTGCAAAAAAAGCGTCTATATTTTTATTGAGCAAAGATTGGGTTACCAATCCGGCATCTGCAGAAGAATTTAAAGGTAATGCTATTAAAGTAATATTTAGTTTATCCGCTAAAGATTGTATACGCTGTTTTGCATCATAGGACTGCGGCTCCGATTGGTTATAGATCATACCAACCACTAGTTTTCCGGGTTTATGCGTTAAAAATTTAGGGATATTTGAAAATGATGTATCAATATAATCCAGGTCCTCAACTGCGCCAAATAAATTAGAAGGGCCTTTGCCACTTGCATCTTTTAAATTCATCAGCTTAACAGTTGGTGATACCATCATAAAAATGGGAATGGTTTTGGTTTTTTGAGCAGCTGTAATTGAGGAAAGTGTTGTGCAAGTAGCCATAAGGTCAACCTTTTGAGAAACAAAATGATTTACTATTTGAGTTAAAGTTGGGATACTCCCTTGTGCATTACTATATTCAATATTTATATTTTTTTTATCCTCACTGAAACCATTTTTCTTTAATGCATCAACAAAACCGGTTCTTGCGGGTGCAATGGTAGCATCTTCAAAAGCATCAACAAAACCAATAACCAGAATTTTGTTTTTAGAAGACTGATGGCATGAGCAAATAATAAGTACTAAAAATATGTTTAGGGATTTTTTTATATTCATGCTACTAAGTTAAATAAATGAGGTGAAAACGGAAAGGTAAAAAATGAAAAAGCTCTTGCTTTATGTGAGGCAATGCATTAAGATAGTTTGGTAAATAAGGTGTCTCCTTTTGCTTTATCTTAATATATTATCAATTCTCTGCTAATTGTTTTTACACAATTAAAGCATTGATATAACTGTTTTAATTAATATTATTGTATATCCAATTATTTACCAGTTAACACGCTCCTATTAATTTTTAATTATGTCAACAGATACAGTTCATGTAAACGGCAAAGCTAAGATCAATAACACCTATGATGCCATAGTTATAGGCTCGGGTATAAGCGGAGGATGGGCTGCCAAGGAGCTCACCGGCAGAGGATTAAAAACCATTATGCTGGAACGGGGACGTAATTTTGAACATCTAAAAGATTATAAATCAGCAGCGAAAGACCCATGGGAATTTGAACACCGGGGAAATGTTACACAAGAACAGCGAAAGGTACGTCCGGTTATTTCACGCGGCTGGGGAGCGAGCGAGCCGATAATGGATTATTGGGTAAATGAGCAGGAGGCTCCTTACACAGAGATAAAACCATTTAACTGGTGGCGTTCCTACCAGCTTGGTGGTCGTTCCATTTTATGGGGCAGGCAAAGTTACCGGTGGAGTGATTTTGATTTCGAAGCCAATTTAAAAGACGGATGGGCGATAGACTGGCCTATACGTTATAAAGACCTTGCACCATGGTATGATCATGTAGAAAAGTTTGCAGGAGTAAACGGCTCGTTAGAAGGATTACCACAATTGCCTGATGGTCATTTTTTAAAGCCGATGGATATGAATATTGTAGAAAAAGATGTAGCTGCACGCATCAAAAAAAATTACAATAACACCCGTCATATGATCATCGGACGAAGTGCCAATCTTACAGAAGCTATTCCCGGAAGGACCGCTTGTCACTTTAGAAATCGTTGCTGGGAAGGGTGTCCTTTTGGAGGATATTTCAGTACACAATCTTCTACCCTACCTGCTGCAATGGCTACAGGAAATTTAACAGTCAGGCCTTTTTCTATAGTTACCAAAATAATTTATGACAAAAACACGCAGAAGGCTACGGGTGTCGAGATAGTAGATGCAGAAACACACCAGACTTATGAGTACCATGCAAAGATCGTATTTGTTAATGCATCTACATTAAACAGTGCCTGGGTATTAATGAATTCTGCTACTGAAATATGGCCAGGTGGACTCGGCAGCAGCAGCGGTGAGCTTGGTCATAATATTATGGATCATCATTATAATTTAGGTGCTTCGGGTACTATGGAAGGTTACGAAGACAAATACTATTTTGGTAGAAGGCCGAACGGAATTTATGTTGTACGCTTTGCCAATCTTTTTGGTGATAAACGCGATTATATTCGTGGTTTTGGCTACCAGGGCGGAGCAAGTCGGGAGGGATGGAGCAGGAATGTAGCCGAATTAAATGTAGGAGCAGCTTTTAAGGAAGCGATTACAGAACCTGGGCAATGGGCCATTGGTATTGGGGGCTTTGGTGAATTATTGCCATACCACGAAAATAAAATTACGCTTGATCCAAACAAAAAAGATAAATGGGGTTTACCTATTCTGGCAATGGACGCGGAAATAAAAGATAACGAAAAAAAGATGCGTGTAGATATTGTTAAAGAAGCCAGGGCAATGCTGGAAAGTGCCGGAGTTAAAAACATTAATTCGTGGGATCATGGTCATCATGTTGGTGATGGTATACATGAGATGGGCACAGCGCGTATGGGCAGAGATCCAAAGACGTCTGTATTGAATGAACATAACCAGGTTTGGGATGCTAAAAATGTTTTTGTAACCGATGGGGCCTGTATGGTTTCGTCAGCATGCCAAAATCCGTCATTAACTTACATGGCGTTAACTGCAAGGGCAGCTAATTTTGCTGCGGATGAATTGAAGAAGGGGAATATTTAAGAGAGGTGAAAGATGAAAGGCGAAAGGTAAATGGTTTTTTGAGAAAATAATAAACTGTAAATAAGAATTAAATAAAATTTATAATTATGAAATATCTATTACTCATTTTCAGCTTTGTATGTATAACAACTACCGCTATCGTTGCTAAGCAAAAAGTATTAATATTTAGTAAGACCGCAGGTTTTCACCATGCTTCCATTCCGGTTGGTATAGCGGCAATAATGAAACTTGGACAGGAAAATAATTTTGATGTGGATACCACCATCGATTCAAAAAAATTCACTTATGAAAATTTAAAACAATACGCTGCTGTTATTTTTTTAAGTACAACAGGAGATGTATTAAATAACCAGCAACAAGGCGAATTTGAAAAATATATCCGTTCGGGCGGTGGCTTTGTGGGTGTACATGCTGCTACTGATACAGAGTACGACTGGCCATGGTATGGTAACCTTGTAGGCGCCTATTTTAAAAGTCATCCTGCACAACAATATGCTGTATTACATGTAATTGACTATAATTTTATTGCCACCAAACATTTACCCGTTGAATGGAAAAGGTTTGATGAATGGTATAATTTTAAATGGATAGCCCCCGGGCTTCATGTGCTGATCACTATAGATGAAAAAAGTTATAACGGTGGTGCCAATGGCGACAATCATCCTATGAGCTGGTATCACGATTACGACGGGGGAAGAGCATTTTATACCGAACTTGGCCATACCGATGAATCATATGCCGATCCACTTTATTTAAAACATCTTTTAGGTGGTATAGAGTACGCCATGGGAAATGCTGCTAAAAAATAACAAGTATTGTAAATTTAATATCATATATACTTATAGTTTATAGCTGTTACTATTCCTTCATTGTATCATCTTTATTTTGATATAATATTTGATGCCCAAACTTTCCGGTTATAATTAAATTGATTTTTCATTCTTTAGAATCAAAATGTCTTTGTAATGAATTCCTATAAAAAAGCTATAGCTAACATCCTGGAAGGATCCGGCATTAGTATTAACGGCCCTCAGCCTTATGATTTACAGGTACACGACGAAAAACTTTATCAACGCATTCTAAGAAGCGGTTCGTTAGGCCTTGGGGAAGCTTATATAGAAAAATGGTGGGATAGTGATGACCTGGAGGAGTTTTTTTTCAGGGCTTTAAGTGCAGATCTTCAATACCGTATTAAAAATAATTTTAATAGTTACCTGCAAATCGCGAAAGCTATATTATTCAATCAGCAAAATAAAAGTAAATCATTAAAAGTAGCAAAGATCCATTATGACGCCGGGAATGATCTTTACCAGGCCATGCTCGATAAACGGATGATATATTCGTGCGGGTACTGGGAAAATGCTTCAACACTGGATGAAGCACAAGAACATAAGCTCGACCTGATCTGCAGAAAATTAAAATTATCGCCAGGCCTTCGGGTGCTTGATATTGGTTGCGGTTGGGGCGGTTTGGCCAAATATGCTGCAGAAAAATATGGTGTATGTGTTACAGGCATAACTATATCAGAAAACCAGGCAAACCTTGCCGTAGAAAACTGCCGTGGCCTGCCTGTTCAAATTAAAATACAAGACTATAGGGAGGTTGAGGGCAAATTTGATCGCATTGTATCTGTTGGTATGTTTGAACATGTTGGCTATAAAAATTATAATAAATTTATGGAGACTGTGTTTAAACTGCTTAAAGATGACGGTTTGTTTTTGCTGCATACCATAGGAGGAAACAGATCAGTAAAAAATGTAGATGCCTGGATTGATAAATATATATTTCCAAATAGTATGCTTCCCTCTGCTGAACAGATATGTTACTCTATTGATCATAAGTTTAAAATAGAAGACTGGCATAACTTTGGTCTGCATTACCATCGGACCCTTATGTGCTGGCTTCAAAATTTTGATAAAAACTGGCCCATATTAAGTAAAAATTATAGTACTCAATTTTACAGGATGTGGAAATATTATTTATGCTCAAGCGCAGCTACTTTCAGGTCAAGAAAAAACAACCTCTGGCAAATTGTATTTTCAAAAGAAAATAGCATTGTCGATTACTCATCCGTAAGATAGCTGATTGGGTTGAATGAGTTAGATTAAGTTGATTAGTTTATGAAATATTATTTTGCACACCGACTTTGACCCAATCACTCACTTAATTAACCTAACTTTTTTTTTCTATTTATTTTTTCTATTTTCGCAATACGGAAATGGTGTCTTCCTTCTAATAACCGCATTTTTGCTGATGGCGCCTGCAAACCCACTTAAGGTATTTACCTTAAAGTCCGATTCGTATTGCGGTGAAAACTTAAAACTTTCATTAATTTTAGACTGGTTTCTAATATATAGAGCTATGAAATGCGTTGACATCCATGGCATGATATTGAAGCTGGAAGTAAAATAAAACCATAACCATAAATTACCATGACCTATAGCAAGTCTATTTCTTTAAAGGAACATTACGCAATTATAAAACACCTGATACGCTGGACGTTTCTAGTGCTACCTATCGCTATGGCTATTGGCAGTATAGTAGCCTTATTTCTTTGGTCGCTGGACACTGTAATTCATTTCCGGTTTAATCATAACTGGTTATTATTTTTACTCCCATTAGCTGGTGTGCTTATTCACTTTTTATATCAGTTTGCAGGAAAGTCATCCGAAAAAGGCAATAACCTGATCATTGAACAAATACATGAGGAAGGTGGCGGCGTACCTAAAAGAATGGCTCCAATAATCTTTATTACCACAATTATTACGCATTTATTTGGCGGTTCAGCCGGACGCGAAGGAACGGCTGTCCAGATAGGCGGAAGTATAGCAGGCATGTTCGGCGGATGGTTCAGACTTAAAGGCCTGGATATGCGAATGATCCTAACTGCAGGTGTGGCAGCCGGATTCGGCGCCGTATTTGGCACGCCCGTTACTGGCGCTATTTTTGCAATGGAAGTTTTAACCATCGGCAGGATCCAATATGATGCTTTATTGCCTGCACTAATAGCAGCTGTTGTAGGCGATTTGACCGTGAGTGCCTGGCATGTATCTCATACACAATACCATATAGCGACTTTATTACCTCATACATCCTTTTTGATGTCGGATATTTTTCATTTTGATATCCTTTTATTGGGCAAAGTCATTATATCGTCGGCTGCATTTGGCCTGGCCAGTTTTCTTTTTGCAGGGATGGTAAATGAAATTAAAAGTGTTTGCCTTAAAATATTTAAATACAAATGGATGATTCCCGTTTTAGGCGGTTTAGTCATCATAGGGCTTACCCTGCTTATCGGCAAGCCGGATTACCTGAGCCTTGGAATAGATGCTGAACATCAGGGTGCAGTGACCATTCCATCAGCCTTTAATGCAGGCGGATCAGACACTTGGAGTTGGCTATGGAAAACCATATATACTACCGTAACACTTGGTACCGGTTTTAAAGGTGGTGAGGTTACGCCATTGTTTTATATTGGCGCAACTTTAGGCAATACTTTAGCGGGTTTATTTAATGCACCGGTAAGTCTTTTTGCGGCTTTGGGTTTTATTGCTGTCTTTGCCGGCGCAACCAATACGCCGCTTGCTTGCACCTTTATGGGCGTCGAACTGTTTGGCGGCGAACATATCTTATTATTTGCCGTTGCTTGCTTTACCGCTTATTTTTTTAGCGGCCATTCCGGCATTTACAGCTCGCAGCGCATTGCAGTTCCAAAAGTTTTTGATGAATTTTATTCAGATGAAACTTCCTTATCCGAATCAATGAAGCGAAGGGGATATATGTACCAAAAATTAAGAAAATACCGCTTACAATTTAAAAATAGAAATAATGAAGGGGCCTAAAATAACAATAACCTATATTATTTAAACAGGCAGTTGAATAATAAATTGAGTCCATTTTTCAATTTCACTTTCAACAGTAATTGTTCCTCCTAATGATTCAACCTGGGTTTTAACCATAAAAAGCCCAAGTCCTTTGCCCTCTACTGTGGTATCAAAACGTTTATACAATCTAAATAATTGCTCACCATGGTTTTCCAGGTTAATACCTTTGCCATTGTCGGTAAAAGTTAATTGTATTTTATTTTCATGTAATTTACTCTTGATAACGATTACCGGCGAAACCCCACATTTATGATATTTGATGCTATTTAAAATAAGATTATAAAAAATGCTATAGAGGTAACTCCTGATAGAGAATATATTTTCAACATCAAAATGGCAATCTATTACTACATCCTCTTTTTTAATTATATCGCTGATGCTAACCTTAATATCATTTACTAATTGATCCAGGTTATTTGTTTCCTTAGTTTCGTTCATCAGTTCTTTTACCTGTAATACATGGTTCATGTCAATAATGACCGAATCAAGATTTTTTACCGATAACGAAATTCCATCCAGAACATATTTCTTATCTTCTTCATTAATCGCTGGATCGTTGAGTAACTCTAATAGTCCTATAACATTGGCCACAGGAGCCCTTAAATTATGCGAAACAATATAGTTAAACTGCTCTTGGTCCTTATTACGCTGAATAAGGTCGGCAGTTATTTTTTCCCGTTCCAGTTCCAGTAACTTTTTTTCGGTAATATTTTTAAATGTTAAAAGTATTCCGATGTATTCCATGCGCTCATTCAGCACACCTACCCACTTTATATCATACCAGTCAACCTCATTATTCGCATAAAAATTTGTTTCATAACTTACTATTTCCCGGTTTTTTACCTTATTTGTTATTGTCGTTAAAAACTTTCTTTTATGTTTTGGAAAATAGTTTAGGGCATAGGTACCAGGTTTTAATTTTTTGTTGACATATTTAAGATAAAATTCCGTTGCCTGCGAATTAAAAGAAACTACATTAAGGCTCGTTGTAAAAAGCACAAATGCCATATCTGTATTTTCAAATACCGTAAGAAGGTTTGCTTCAGATTTTTTAAGGGATTCATCAGATAAAAGGCGTTCGGTTATATCTGTCACCATTGCAAGGATGCCTTTGTATGCACCGTTTTCATCAGTTATAGGATTCGCGTTTATATTTGTCCAAACATGCCTGCCGGTTTTTGTAATGAAACGGATGTTTAAATTTTCTTTGGCGCCCCTTCTGCTCCGCTCTATAAATTCTTCAGTACAGGCCCTGCCTTCATCATCCATAAAATAAAAAAGATCCTTGCCTATTATTTCGTCCGAAGTATATCCAAGAATGTCACACATCATTTTATTGACAAAATTGGTTTTATTATTTTCGTCAATGGTCCAAATCCCTTCCTGGGCGCTTTCAACAATCTGCCGGTAGCGTTTTTCGGTACGCTGATGTTCAAGTTCAGCGTACTTACGTTCAGTAATATCACGGGTAACGCCGTCTATGCGTATAAGCTTACCGCTTTTGTCAAGGCTGGGAATCATCTTGCTTTCAACCCAGTGAATTGTTTTATTTTTCCCTATGATCCTGTACTGGATAACAATTGTTTCTCCCTTAGCCAACTTTACATTACCTGCTTCGATGATCTCATTGTCATCAGGATGGAAAATTTTAAAAGATAAACTAAAATCCGCCAGTAACTCTTCCTGCGAATAACCGAATAGCTTTTCACAACCTTCCGAAACCTGGATAAACTTATAGGCAACGGTATCAATAGAGAAAAAGACATCATCGATTACCTTGAAAAATGTTTTTAGTTCCCTGTTAATACTTTCTATTTTCTGTTCAGCAATTTTTTGCCCGGTTATATCCTGGCTAAAACCTGTCATACTTATAGCTAGGCCTCTTTTATTTCGTTTAACAATAATTCCGGTTCTTAAATACTTAATTGAACCATCGTCAGTGTTAATTATCCTGAAATCATAAGTATCTGAACTGTGAAATCTTAAAAGGGTTTCAAGATTCTTTTTAACATATAAAGCGTCTTCCCGGTGAAGTATTTTTATAAAATTTTTAAATGTGGCTTCAGTTATCAGGGGATCATAACCAAGCATTTGATACATTTCTGAAGACCACTTGACCGCGCCTGTTAACAAATTAACTTCCCATCCGCCAAAATGAGCCAGCTTTTGCGCTTCCTCCATCAACTGCTGGTAAGAATTTTTATCTACTTCCTGTAAAACGTTAGTCTCTCCCATCTACCAGTATTGGCTGCGTATTAATACCAGGATTATTATACGGTATTTGTTACAAAGTTTGTTACGCAAATTATTGATGTTTTTAGTTTTCATAATAAGTTTTTACTTATATTCTTAATTTGATAACCAAAAATAAATTTACATGTCGCATAATGAAAGAATTATTCTCCTTGAAAAAAAATTAATATTTAATTAACCCAAGATTCCCGGAAGTGTTCAATCATTAGCAAATGGATTAACAAATGCTTTTATTATGTATCGAAAACTTTAACAAGGACCAATAATTAATAATTTGATAACATTAAAGAAATGAAAATTATATTCTTGATCCCTATGTTAGCAATTTGTTAGTCTTTTATTAGACTCTTGTATGAATTACCCCCTTAAAAGATACTTGATTTTAGTTTTGACACTAGTTTACATGATTTTTGCATGTAGTTATGTTTTGTTTTGCCATAGGAATACTGGGATTATAAATTTACCCGACTATTTTAAATCCAATTCATCAAAACAAAAAATAACCATAACCCCGGTTATAAAAAGTTCATCAACTAATCATTCTCCGTTTTCACACACATATTTAAGCAGGCCCAGGGTTATTTCTAACCGGGTGGCTTTAATCAATTTCTCTTTAATAATTGTAACACTTTTATTTCTTTTTACTTTTTTTAATCTTAAAAATCTATCATTCTCCTTTTTAAGGTATAAGTATTTTTCCCATCTGCACGCTGATATTAAATTTTATCAGTGCTGGCGTATTTAATAGCCAGAATAAATTAAATTTTTTCAAGAACAATTTTTAATGGTTGCTATTATATTGATAATAAAATCAAGAGCGACCTATTATATATTTTATTAAATATTGAACCTGTGAGCGACGAATTAATAATACAACAATTAAAAGATAAAGAAGCACAATTAATAAATGAACTGAATAAGGTGAGGTTAGCCTTAAAAGCGTTTATTGATGAAAACATAACCTTTGGAACTACAAGCTTTCAAAAAGACTTTATGAACGACTTGATTCCAAAAACATACAGCGCTAATTTAACTTATAGCAGTAAAATTCTGTTTATTATGAATAGTACAAACAAGCCTATGCTTGTGGACGAAATTGCGTCAGAAATACATGCTTTTGAACCTGGATTAAATATTAATACCTTACATAAAAATGTAAGCTATAATCTTTCTATGCTGGCAAAATATTCAAAAATTAAAAAACACCCTTTTAATAGAAAGATAAAATATTCCTTATAGCTTCCCTAAGGTATCGGGTTGCGTTAATGAGAAAAACACTTACCGGATACTTTATATTTCTAATCGTTAGACCCAGGTATATTTATATAAAAATTAAAGCTCCTTTAGGTATTCTAAAAACAGATACAAAGCTTTCTTTTTACCCTCTGTCAATTCAAAATCAAGCTTATGCATCAAATAATCTTCAAAATCAAAGTCTTTTCTCGCGGGCAACTCTTTTAATAACTCGGCCCGGTGATCAAGTCCATACTTTAATGCTTGATTAAACTCGTCGATAAAATCTTGCTGGACCGGTTTATTGGCTATCCATGCAGCAAATACAAATGGCAAGCCAGTAAATTTTTGCCATTCCTCTGCCAGGTCATATACATATTGATATTGCTCTTTTTTGCCGAAGGTTCGATCTCCTATCTGTACAAATGCGGTTTGTGGATTGGTGGACTGTGCATAATCAACAGCCTCATTAATAATCATCAGGTGATTTGCCTTCCAATAGTTTTTTAACAAAACCTTTGCTAAATTATTGGAGCTGCGTGATTGCGGATCAAGCTGTAAAGTTGTCACATCCTTTATATCACAGTTACTGAAAATAAAAACAGAGTTAACTGCGCCAACAGCACCAATACAATAATCCGAAACGATTTCCCAATGCTTTAAGTTTAAAGTGGCCGCTACAGGTATCAATCCTATATCAACCACATCATCTATTAATTTTTGAGCGCAATCCGTTGGATTATCAAGACTAAGATCTATTTTTTGTAAGATGTCTGAATGTTCAAGGCCGTATATAAAAGGTTTTGTGTTCGTATAACTAACGGCGGATATTCTAATTTTATTCACAGATATTATTTAGCGTGTTATTATTCAAGAGTGTTTTAAATGGTCGGAATTATTAAAGTCGGCGATCTCAAATTTTTTACCATCATAAATAACTTTATATAATACAAGATTTTGGTGAGGAAAAGTATCCATTTCTGTTAATGGTTTGTTGGTAAGCTGACATAAAAGCAAGCGCAGTGCCCGGCCATGCATGCAAATAAGCACGTTTTTTTCTTCTCGGTGGCTTATAATTACTTTCAGCGCTTCCTGTTGCCTGGCTTTTACTTCATTGGGGCTTTCGCCGCCTTCAAACTTTTCGTCTAAGTTACCATCCAGCCAACTACGCATAATTTGCATAAATGCTGCCTTATTTTCGGCAGTAGGCGCTTGTCCCTCATGAATTCCCCAGCCGAGTTCATCCAGGCCAAATAATTTTTCAAAAGGAATTCCAAGGTCTATAAATGGCTGGACACTTTGCTGAGTGCGCTTAAGTTCCGATATATATATTTTATCAAAGGGAACAGATTTGTACGCTTCAAAAAACAATTTGGCCTGTTTACGGCCTTCATTATTTAAATCACTGTCAACTCCCCTGCCCTGTATAATTCCCAATCTATTCAATTCAGTTTGTCCATGGCGGACGATGTATAATATTTTAGTCATTAGTCATTAGTCATTGTGGCATTAGCGTTAGTTCAGTTGTCATCTACGGATATTCTCAAGCGTTTTTTAAAAATCCAAAATGACTTAATGACTAATGACTAATGACAGGAAGTTTATAAAATTGCGGTTTTACTTCGTCAGGAAATTCAAAGTTGGTGTAATCGGTTACTACATTATACAGCGTATCACGCTCTATTGGTTGCCTGCCCACATTTTTTATTAATTCCACCAATTGTTTAATGCTCATACCTGGGTGCTGCTCTTCTGCACCAGCCATTGAATAAATTTTTGTGGTATCGTCAAGTGTACCATCAATATCATCCACACCAAAATTTAACGATAATTGCGCCGTATTACGGCTGATCATAGCCCAGTAAGCTTTGATGTGGTCAAAGTTATCCAGGTAGATACGGGCTATTGCATAATTACGCAAATCCTCAACTACAGTTGATTCCGGTACATGCGACATCTGGTTATTTTCATTACGAAATTTTAAAGGGATAAAAGTTTGAAAGCCGCCGGTTTTGTCCTGTAAAGTACGTAAACGGTCCATGTGATCAACCCGGTGCCAGAATTTTTCGATATGCCCATATAACATAGTCGCATTTGAACGGGCACCCAGCTTATGCCATTCCTCATGTATAGCCAGCCATTGGTCGGCAGTACATTTATCTTTTGCTATTTGTTCCCTAATTTCGGGATGAAATATTTCTGCACCACCGCCAGGTATCGAGCCCAAACCGGCATCAAACATCAGGCGCATGCCGGTGGCATAATCTATTTTAGCTTTCTTAAATATATAATGATATTCAACAGGTGTTAAAGCCTTAATATGCAGTTCCGGGCGATGTTCCCTAATTTTGCTGAACAATTCACTGTAAAAAGCTACGTCATACTGCGGCAACACCCCACCGACGATGTGTACTTCGGTTACTGGCTCGTTATCATATTTATAAACCATAGCTAACATCTCGTCCATGGTATACTCCCATCCTTCCGACCGTTGTTTAATCAGCCTGGAGTATGAACAGAACTTGCAATCATAAACACAAAGATTGGTAGGCTCAATATGGAAATTACGATTAAAATAAGTTTTATCGCCATGACGCTTTTCACGGATGTAGTTTGCCAAAACGCCAAGATATCCCAATTCACCTTTTTCATAAAGCAAAACACCCTCATCAAAAGTGATACGCTCATTTTGGAGCACTTTTTCTGCGATATGTTTTAAATCAGCGGGTAAATGAGGATTCTGTAATAAGAACAGTAAATTTTCTTCAGCTTCCATTCCAAAAAATTTTGGTAAAAATAGGAAATGTTAATGTAATGAAGGTGTAATATCTGATACTGCAGGAAAAACACATTAAATATTCAAATCAACTTTAATAATAGCGACGGGTTTCAAACCTTAAGTGTTCGTAACAAATAGAAAACTTAGAAATTCATTTACAAAATCTCAAATACGATTGTATACGTCCGCCTTAACCACCCGGCACGGGGTGGCGCACATGGCACAGGGTGGCGCACCTGGCATCGTCACATTAAGTTTTCCGACCTATGAGAGATGACTACGATGGTTTGCTTTAAACGTTCATGTTCGAACACGCTTAGTTTAAAACCCGTCGCTATATGAACCAAATAAATTTAGGATTTAGTCAATTCCTCGCTCCTATTTCTCACCCAGGCAGTAATGTAAATGTTTGCATAGTATATCAGATATACTAATAAAATTCCCATCAAAGCTCCGTCAAGATAAGGAGAATACTAAAAAAATAAGGTGAAAAAAAA
>JAQBOA010000022.1 GCA_028288305.1 Mucilaginibacter sp. | reverse complement strand
AAAATTCTTTGGCCTAATTTAATAAGAGACTTCCGGATTATAGATGCTTTTAATTTAGAATATTAAATACTGGTAATTAATTAACCTGTAAATGTCTTAAAACTTAATATATTTTTTATGTCCACGCAGGATCCCTTCGGAGACCCTGCGTGGACGAAATCTAAATTATTGGCTATAAAAGTTATTTCCTAACCTCTTTACCTTTAAAGTCACTAGTGGTATTTCCATCATAACGATACACTCCATCTAAAGCGCCAAACCAAATATTTCCTTTATCGTCTTCTAAAATCCCGAAGATCATTGGTTTATTTGTTATTTCAGTTACAGTTGGCTTTTTATTAGACAAGGACTTTTCATCATAACGGGAAAGTACCCAAGCTGGGGTATTAGCACTATTACCAGAAAGTACCCTACTTAGGTCATTAGAACTTTCTGAACTGGTCCAAATGTTGCCTTTTTTATCTTCGTAGATATAGCCGACAAACTTCTTAGTAAAATTGGTAAAGGCACTGCCGTCATAGAGCCAAAGGCCATCAGCGCCGCCGAGCCAAATATTGCCTTTTTTGTCTTTGATTATCGACCGAACATTCACAAAAGGTTTGCCGTCTTTATTGGTTATAGTGGTAAATGTCTTTCCATCATAAACGGATGCATTGCCCCTTGTACCAAACCAAAGTTTTCCTGTTTTGTCTTCAATGATAGAATTAACATCATTATGCATCCAATGAACTTCTGGAAGCGGATGTTGGTAAAATGAAATATGGACAGAATCAGCCTCAGTAACGGGAGGGGCTTCGTTCATTTTAAAATTTCGAAAGGATTTCCCATCGTAACGGCTTGCTCCGTCTTCAGTGCCGAACCAAATATTACCGGTTTTATCTTCATAAATACACGTAACATCATTTTTGGCAAGCCCATCCTTGGTTGTAAAATTTCGAAACGATTTCCCGTTGTAGTAATAAACCCCAGAACCAATAGTAGCGAACCAAAAATTTCCTTTTCTATCTTCTAAAACAGAAAAGAAGCGTGCCGAACTTACTTTACTTGTGATATTAGTAAAAGATTTTCCATCATATTTAAAAACACCCTCCCATGAAGTAATCCAAATATTGCCCTTTCGATCTTGCTTGATTGTACGAACGATGCCGTTGGGTCCATGGGAAGTGGATACGTCTTTAGTTTCAACGGCATCCTGAGCGCCATTTTTTTGTTGGGCCTGTACAGGAAAATTGATTACTCCTGCCAGCATGATAATCAGGCTGTACAAAACATTTCTTTTATTTTTCATATCTTATCTAATTGATTCAGCGAAATTACTTTGATATTTTTCGGCTTGCGAGATTTGGATTGTAAATAAAATTGTAAACTTTGTAAATAAAAACTTGACACTATGCTTGATAGCGGAAATCTCCTCTCCGGAAAACCTAAATACCTATTCGCATTGATATTACTCTCGTTTATCTCTGTAATCTGCGCGGCTTTCAGTATGACCGGCGGTGACGACTTTGTTATCGCCAGAAGGGAAGTTTTACTCCGAAGGATAGGAGATGAACTACTCACACAGTCGGGCGACAGTAAATCAAGGGTGCTTCCGGTAAAAAAGATCGCAGAAAATGAGTACCAGATCAGGTTTGAGAATGAGCTTACTTTTCAATCGGACTCCCTGGTGAATACTACCCGGCGTTTGTTGGCCAAAGACCCGCTCGCACGTGATTATGTAGTTAACGTTCTGAACTGTGGCAACTCCAGTGTAGCCTATGGATACGCTATATCCAACAATAAAAAAGATGATATTGTAGCTTGTAGAGGAAGAGTGCAACCCAGAGCATGTTACATGATCAATATTAAATTCAAACCGGCAGGAATAAATACAGCAAAGAATGGATATCTTTTGGGCAGCCTGCCATTTTTAGCATTTGTTGGATTTATTTTTTTGAGATCTGTTAAGCCGCGGAGAGCCTTACCGAACGATCAGCGCACCAAGATATTCACTTTTGGCTCGGTCTTGTTTGATGCGCAGGAACGGCAACTGGTAATAAATAAAAAGACCATAGACCTGACTGGAACTGAAACACGTCTGCTGCTCATTTTCGCGTTGTCTCCTAACCAGACTATAGAGAGAAGCCGTCTGCAAAAAGAGATCTGGGAAGATGAAGGTGTTATTGTGGGGCGTAGTCTGGATATGTTCATATCAAAACTTAGAAAAAAATTGGAATTTGATCCGAATATCAACATTGTTGTTATTCGCGGCAAAGGATATAAGCTTGAAATTAGCTCTTAAGAAGAATCTCCTCGCCCAAAACTGATCTTATTAGACTTCAATCTGGCAT
Source organism: Mucilaginibacter sp. (assembly GCA_028288305.1). Lineage (GTDB taxonomy): Bacteria > Bacteroidota > Bacteroidia > Sphingobacteriales > Sphingobacteriaceae > Mucilaginibacter. The sequence goes on along the minus strand of JAQBOA010000022.1, from coordinate 130,773 downwards.
TTGTAAGACTTTATCGTGAACTACTAATATTCCGTCTCCGCAGGGTCTGTCGCAGACGACCCTGCGCACGATGTTTGTGTTACGAAGAAATATTGTACTTACCTGATAGCCATTGAGTACATGTTGAATATTGTGATCATCGGCACTGAAATCATGGTTCATTTAGCGTTCATTTAGAACACATATGAACGGTTTTTGAAAAAAAATCGTTTTCTGTTTTTTTCAGCTGGTATATTTTAATGCGTATTGTGCTGTTAATGAGTTTTTTATCATGCTTTTAGCGTTATGCAAAAAAACTGCATTTTTTTGCATATTTGGTGCAAAATCAGCTAAAAAATGAGCTGCTTTAATAACAATATAGAGCTGGGTGAGCAGTCATTAGCAGCAAATTATAAGTTGAATTTGTTCTTTTCTTTACTCATTTTGCGGTTAATATTTAATCGATTGATAAAGAGGTATATAGCGGAGTTGTGAATTTTATTAAATATAAATATCTGATTATAAATAGTTTATGAAAATATTCATACGTGTTCATTTGAAATGAACGTGAACACCTTAAACAACAAAGCCCCGAAATCGGGGCTTTGTACTCAGAGCGGGAATCGAACCCGCACTCCGTTTACGGGAACAGGATTTTAAGTCCTGCGTGTCTACCAGTTCCACCATCTGAGCAGGTGTATAAACCTTTTAACAATAAATCCCTTCTTAGGGAAGGGATTTGAGCGAAAGACGAGATTCGAACTCGCGACCCCGACCTTGGCAAGGTCGTGCTCTACCAACTGAGCTACTTTCGCATATTTATAAGAGATTCAATGTATCTCCTACTTTTTTTACTTTTTATTTCAAGTTCCCTTCGATTAGCTTCTAACTTAGTCTCATACTCTTCTTTATATACTAAAACCCAAGGCCCTTTGTTTTTTGTTGCCTTAACCTTACCATCATTATGATAAGATAATCGAATCAATATATCTTGAGTATGACCTATATAATACCTTTCACTTTTTTGTGATTGGATTATGTACGCTACAAACATCATCATTTAAAGAACCGTTCTCCGCGACCCTCCCGAACAAAGTTCGGGATGCTCTACCAACTGAGCTACTTTCGCATATTTAAGAACTCTGCATTGCGACAAACTCTTTTCGCTTTTGCGGAGTGCAAATATAGACAGAAATGCATATTCTGCAAGGAATTAATTTACTTTTTTTGATTTAGGGCTTTGATAGAGGTTGATTGAGTTGGTTAAGCTGAATAAGTTATTGACTGTTAAAGGCTTATTTTATGCGAATTGATTATTCTCTCAATCAACCTAATCAACTATTCACCTAATAAACCAATTCCGACAAAACATCACCTACGAGGTCGCCCTCATATCCCCGGCTTAAAGCATACTGATGCAGCTTATACTTTCGTTTAAATGAGTCTTTTTCAACAATCGTATTTGCCTTCTTTGTTAAAACCTTCTGCAGTGTCAATAAATATTCGTCGTCGGCTATCTCTTTCAATGCTTTTTTTATCAAAACATCAGGTACTCTTTTAAATTTTAAGCCTTGTGCAATTTTATTCTTACCCCACGCTTTTTGTTTAAACTTACCTATTGCATAAGCTTTTGCAAAACGTTCTTCATTCAAAAAATTGTCACCAATTAATTGACTGATGATATTTTCAACCGCAGAGGCCCACAAACCCCATTCGTATAATTTATCACGTACTTCCTGCTGCGAGCGTTCCTGGTAAGCACAATAATTTGCAGCTTTTTCTAATGCAATCTTTTCATCAGTTATTTTATTGATTTTTAAGCTGTCCATTAAAACCAAAATTGGTTAAAAATTCTTCTATTGACTAAAATATATTCAAATTCGTACCATGCTCAGCAACCAATACTCAATTACAGCAGTTCAGCACATCATCAGCGCAGATGGGACTATCAACCATGAATATACAGTCACCACTTTATTAACAGATAGCCGCCGGATCAGCAATGCCTCTGAAGGCTTGTTTTTTGCATTAAGCGGAAGGCGAAACGGCCATGAGTTTGTTGCTGAGGCTTATGCAGCAGGTGTACGCAATTTCGTAGTTAAACAGGGCCCGGAAATCACAATGCCCGAAGCCAATTTTTTAATTGTGAATGATGTACTGTCGGCCCTTCAAAAATTAGCCGCCTATCACCGCAGCCGTTTTAACCTGGAGGTGATTGGTATTACCGGCAGCAATGGCAAAACCATTGTTAAGGAATGGCTGTACCAGTTATTGTGTAATGATAAAAATATTGTCCGCAACCCAAAGAGTTATAATTCGCAAATAGGGGTGCCGCTTTCTGTATGGTTGATTAATGAAAAAAACAACCTTGGTATTTTTGAGGCTGGTATTTCCACTATATCAGAAATGAATAGGCTGGAAGCCATAATTAAACCGTCCATAGGTGTTTTAACCCATATCGGGACTGCACATGATGAGGGATTTGAAAACCGTAGGCAAAAAGTATTGGAAAAGCTGATGCTTTTTAAAAACTGCCGTCTGCTGATTCATAATTATGATCAAATGATAGAATATAAAGATGATGTCCCGGTTAAGAATTGTTTTACCTGGAGCACAAAATTTAAAGAAGCCAATCTTTATGTTTTTAGTGAAACTGTTATCGATAAAAACTTTTACCTGCGTGCAAAATATAAAGGCAAAGAAATTGAATGCCTCATTCCTTTTTCAGATGAGGCTTCGGTTGAAAATGCCATTGTTTGCCTGGCAGTTATGTTGGCCATGGGCTATAAAGCTGTTGAAGCCGATAAAAGAATTGAACGTTTAAGCGCGGTTAGCATGCGCCTGGAACTTAAAAACGGAATTAACGATTGTTCAGTGATCGATGATTCGTATAATTCAGATATACAGTCGCTGGAAATAGCTTTAAACTTTTTAACCCAACAAAATCAGCATCAGAAAAAAACGCTGATATTATCGGATATATTTCAATCTGGTTTGCAGCCGGATGTTTTATACCGGCAGGTTGCAGAAATGATCCGCGCAAAAAAAGTTGACAAATTTGTAGCTGTCGGCGAAGCGCTGCTCAACTATAAGGACTACTTTGATACACCTGAAAAGTATTTTTATCCGGATACACCCTCCATGCTGCAGCATTTGAGGTCGCTCAACTTTAAAGAGGAAACCATCCTGATTAAAGGCTCACGGAGTTTTGAATTTGAAAGTATAAGCCGCGCCCTTGTACAAAAGGCACACGAAACGGTGATGGAGATAAATTTGAACGCCTTATTGAATAACCTGAATTTTTACAGGTCGAAATTAAAGCCGGGTGTAAAAGTGATGACCATGGTAAAGGCATTTTCATATGGCAGCGGCACCTTCGAGGTTGCTAATATACTGCAATACAATAAGGTTGATTACCTTGCTGTTGCGTATATTGATGAGGGTGTTGCTTTACGCAAAACAGGTATTACACTCCCGGTAATGGTACTTAATCCGGAAGCATCTGCTTTTGATAAATTAACAGAATACAATCTTGAACCTGTGATTTATAGTTTTAACCTGTTTGATGATTACATTAAATACGCCCAGGAAAGCAATGTGTTAAATTACCCTATTCACCTGAAAATTGATACAGGTATGCACCGCCTGGGGTTTGAAAATTATGAGGTAGAGACATTATGTGATCTGCTGGAGGAAAACCGCTATGTACACGTCAAATCAGTATTTTCGCACCTGGTTGCCAGTGAAGCGGCACAACACGATGGTTTTACCTTAACACAGATTAAAAACTTTGAAAAAGCGTTTAAGCAAATTGAAAAAGTATTGGGTTATTCAGTTATCAAACATATTTGTAATACGTCGGGCATTACACGCTGGCCAAATGCACATTATGATATGGTGAGGCTTGGAATTGGATTATATGGGATAGATGGGGCAATTCCGGCTAACGATAGTATTTTACAGCCTATAGCAAGTTTAAAAACAAGTATATCACAGGTGAAAAAAGTGAAGGCTGGTGAAACCATCAGCTATAGCCGCAGCGGCAGTTTATTAAAAGATGGCAAAATTGCCACTGTTCGTATTGGTTATGCCGATGGTTATTTGCGTGCTTTTGGGAACGGTGTGGGAAAAATGTTGGTTAGGGGAGTATTAGTACCAACAGTAGGTAATATAACGATGGATATGTGTATGTTGGATGTAAGCGGCACAGATGCTAAAGAAGGCGATGAAGTGATTATATTTAATGAAAAGCAGCGAATTGAAGAGCTTGCTGCACAAATTGGCACTATACCTTATGAAATTTTAACAAATGTTTCACAAAGGGTAAAAAGAGTGTACTTTTATGAGTAGAAATTAACTGCTGATGAAAAGAATTGCGAGTGCACTATTAAGATATTTTGTAAAGGGATTATTAATTGTTGTGCCGCTTGGCGCAGCATTCTTTCTGATCTTTTGGGCAATTTCAAGCATAGACAATGCATTAAATTTAAGTGACATTTTTTGGCCCGGAAGTAAAAATGGTAAACCCCTCTATATACCTGGCCTGGGTATTTTAAATGTTTTGGTAGTTATCTTTATAGCTGGCATATTGGTAACTAATGTAGTTACAGACCCTATTAAACGCTGGTTTAATCGCTGGCTTAACCGGTTACCCCTGTTTAAGTTTTTATATTCATCAATAAAAGACTTAACTGAGGCTTTTGTTGGCGAGGAAAAGAAATTTAATGAGCCTGTATTGGTTGAAGTAAATGAATTTGGTTTAAAGAAAATTGGTTTCCTGGTTCAGAAAGATCTTTCCGAATTGAACCTGCCCGGAGAGGTAGCGGTTTACTTTCCGTATTCTTATTCGTTTGCAGGACAGGTGGTTATTATATCTGCAGATAAGGTAAAACCAATTGACAAAAGTGCTGCTGATATGATGAAGTTCGTGATATCAGGCGGGGTAAGTGGGTTATATTAATTTGGTTAAACTTATGCCTTTTTAAAACTTCTTACAGCTATAAAAACGCTGACTAGCATTAATACAGCAGCCATAATATAAGGTGCACCCGGAAAATACATATTGGTATTTTTATTGGTGAAATGATAAAACACGTAGCTGAATATAAGCGGGCCTATTATTACAGTTACACTGTTAATTATAGTTATAACACCTTGTAATTCACCCTGTTCATTTTGTGCTACCTTACTTGTTGTTAAGCCCTGTAAAGCCGGGCCTGATATCCCGCCAAGGCAATAAGGTATAATAAATAAGTACATCATCCACCCTTTACTTGCAAAAGCAATCAGCGTTAAACCAAGTGCATAAAATAATAAACCGGCAATAATATTTTTTTCCTGCCCGAATTTTGGAATAGTAAATCTTATTAATCCACCCTGTATGGCAACAAGAACTACCCCGATAAAAATGCCTAAGGTGCCAACGCTGCTAAGCGTCCAGTTAAATTTCTCATATAGGAAAAATGACAGCAAGTATTCAACCGCTTTCTGGCCGGTGTAAACCAAGATTATTGCACTTAAAAGTCCGGCCAAACCAGGCTTTTTAAAAAAAGTGCTTAATGTGCCTATTGGGTTTGCCCGTTTCCAGTCAAACTTCCGTCGGTTTCTGAGCGATAATGATTCAGGCAAAACAAATAAACCATAAATCCCGTTCGAAAATGCCAGGGCTGCTGCTGCCATAAACGGATATTTAATATTTATAGCTCCAATGTATGCTCCTAATCCTATACCAACTATAAAACCTAACCCCGAAGCTGCACCGATTAATCCAAAATTTGCCGCTCTGTTATCGCCGGTACTTACGTCAGCTACATATGCCGTAGCGGTAGAATTACTTGCGCCAGAAACACCTGCAATCATTCGTCCGACAAATAACCAGGCAATGGATGGCGCAAAAGCCATAAACATATAATCAATGCTAAAGCCAAAAAGTGATATTAATAAAACGGGTCTGCGGCCGTACCGATCGCTTAGGCTGCCCAATATTGATGCGAAAAACAATTGAAATACTGCATAATCAGTAGTTAACCACCCGCTGTATTTTGAAGCCGTACTTACATCAATATGTCCTAATGTTTGCAATAGCTTCGGCAAAACAGGTATAATAATGCCTAAACCAAGCACATCTATAAAAATAGTAATAAAAATAAATCCAAGGGCAGCTGATTGTTTGGGTTTATCCATATAATTAATCAGTGTGTAAATGCCAGTTTTGGAAAAAAAGTTTTGATTTTTAATTAAATACTTTTTGATGAGTAATCACTACCATCAAAATTCTAATTCTTTTTAAAACTTCTAACAGCTAATAGCGCACTCAAAAGCATTAAAATTGCGCCTATTGCAAACGGCGCTCCCGGAAAGTGAAATGGCGCGCCTGGTTTAGTAAAAAAGTAAAATGACCAGGTCATTAATAATGGTCCAAAAATAGAACTCAAACTCACCAGACTGGTAAGGCCACCCTGTAATTCGCCCTGTTCATTTGCCGGTACACTATTACTCATATACCCTTGTAGTGCAGGCCCTGCTATCCCACCTAAGCAATAAGGAATTAAAAAAGCGAACATCATCCAACCTTCTGTTGCAAAAGCAAATAGTAATAAGCCGATGCTGTAAAGTAACAAGCCAATCCAAATGCTCCTTTTCTGCCCAAGCTTCGGTAAAATTATCCTTATTAAACCGCCTTGTACAATTGCTACCAACAAGCCAACTACCCCTAATGAATATCCTATTACCGCCTCGTTCCAATTGAATTTTTTAATGGTATAAAATGTCCAAACGCTTTGAACGGCCTGAGCGGCAAAATATACCAGGAAAAGTGAAACAGCTAATCCAAAAACCGCTTTATACTTGCTTAATTGCAGCAATGATCCCCAGGGACTACACCGTTTCCAGTCGAGTGGCCTGCGGTTTTCTTTTGACAATGATTCGGGTAAAATAAAATAGCCATAAATAACATTTAAAAAAGCCAAGCCGGCAGCTGCCAAAAACGGGTATTGCACGTTATATTTACCCAATATACCACCAATTACTGGGCCTATAATAAAACCCACCCCAAAAGCCACCCCAACCATTCCAAAGTTTGCGGCCCTTTTTTCTGGTTCACTTACATCAGCAATGTAGGCTGAAGCAGTAGTAAAACTTGCACCGGTTATCCCGGCTATTAATCTTCCAACAAACAACCAACCTATTGATGGGGCAAAAGCCAAAAATAGATAGTCAACCCCAAAACCAAACAATGAACTCAATAATACAGGGCGACGGCCAAATTTGTCGCTCAAATTACCTATCAGCGGGGAAAAGAGAAATTGCGTAGAAGAATAAGCCAGTGTTAATAGTCCAGCATAGGCAGCAGCTTCGCTTATATTACCATGGATTAGGTGCTCTATTAGTTTAGGTAAAACAGGTATAATAATACCAAACCCCATAACATCAATTAATAATGTGACAAAAATAAAGCCTAATGCGGCCTGTCCTTTAGGTTGAATCATGCTGCAAAGTAGTGGAATTTTGAACTTATTAATTCACAAATAAAATTAAATAATTTAAAAATTCGGTTTCAGCACATATTTATTATAGAACCGGAAGATATGCTCAGTAGCCTCTTCGGCAGTATCAACCAGCCTGTACAGGTTAAGATCATCCGGATGGATGTTATGTTCCTCGTTAAGCATTTTTTCCTCTACCCATTTAAAAAGCCCTCCCCAATAATCAGTCCCTACAAATACAATTGGAAACCGGGCAATTTTACCGGTTTGAATAAGAGTTATTGCCTCAAAAGATTCATCCATTGTGCCAAATCCACCCGGTAGAATTATAAATCCCTGTGAGTATTTCATAAACATTACCTTACGGATAAAAAAGTAATCAAATTCCAGTATTTTATCCCTGTCGATGTATTTGTTATGAAATTGTTCAAAAGGAAGTTCAATATTTAAACCAACCGACTTCCCGCCAGCTTCATAGGCTCCTTTATTAGCAGCTTCCATAATACCCGGACCGCCTCCCGAAATTACACCGTATCCTCTTTCAGTTAAAATGCGGGCTGTATCTTCTGCCAATTTGTAATAATTGCTGTCGTTATGTGTTCGGGCAGAACCAAATATAGAAACGCAAGGACCAATTTTAGCCAGCTTTTCAAAGCCCTCTACAAATTCGGCCATGATTTTAAATATTTGCCAGGAGTCTGTTACCTTAATTTCCTGCCAGTTTTTGTTTTCAAAAGCTTGTCTTATCTTTTCTTCACCAGTCATTCTAAGTTTTGAGTTATTGAATTAATGATTTATTGATTGTTGCTTCCCTTATTTTCAACTTTGAGAATAATAATAAGCCTGCAAAAGTAATCAATCCGTTTACAAGGATAAGTTCATTATCAAAAACATAACCGCCCATAAATTTTGCTGAATTTGTGCTAAGATAATAACATACTGCCGGAGAAATGACACAAATAAAAGGCACCAGTTTGTCGTTAACTTGTCTTTTACTTGAAAATAACCCAAAAGCATACAGACCTAACAGCGGGCCGTAAGTGTAGGAGGCAACCTTAAAAATGGCACTGACAACAGCACCATTGTTTATGGAGTTAAATATAATAATGGTTATAAACAGGAACCCTGAAAAAGCTATGTGAACATAGTGTCGGGTATTCACCATTTTTTTACTGTTAACATCCTTGTTTTTATTAAAATCCAAAAAATCAACACAAAAAGAAGTGGTGAGCGCTGTTAAAGCCGAATCGGTTGTTGCAAAAGTAGCGGCAGTTAAACCCAGCATAAATACCATTGCCGGTATAAGGCCTAAATACTTTAAGGCTATAGTAGGGTAGAGGTAGTCGGTTTTTTCAACTTTTATGCCATACCGATTGGCATATAACCAAAGCAATGCTCCAACACTTAAAAAGAAAATATTGATCACTACAAATACAGCCGTAAAACTGAACATATTCTTTTTTGCTTCATGAATATTTTTGAGGCTTAGGTTTTTTTGCATCAAATCCTGATCAAGGCCCACCATAGCTACAGTTATAAATAGGCCGCCCAAAAAGGCTTTAACAAAGTGAAATTTGTTTCCTAAAAAATCATTGAAAAAGAAAATTTTAGAGTAACTGCTTTTCTTAATAGCTTCAACAGCTTCAAAAATATTGTAATTCAAACTATTGCAAATAAAGTATATCGATAAAAAAACAGAAGAAACCAGGAACAGCGTTTGCAGGCTATCGGTAATAATAATGGTTTTTAATCCCCCTTTAAAAGTGTACGACCATATGAGCACCAGGCATATTAAAACGGTAACTGCAAATGGGACATGATAACTGTCAAAAATGAACTTTTGTAGTACAATAACCACCAAGTAAAGTCTGAAGGAAGAACCAATGATACGGCTGATCAAAAAGATGCCTGCCGCAGTTTTATAACTCCATATCCCTAAAGCGCCTTCGATGTAGCTGTAAATGGAAGTTAATTTAAGCCTGTAATAAAGTGGCAGTAAAACAGTAGCGATAATGATAAAGCCGGCGGCATTCCCTAAAACAAACTGAAAATATTCAAATTGATCGCCGGTTGGTGCGCCAACCTTACCAGGAACTGAAATAAAAGTTACACCGCTCAAGGCTGTACCAATCATCCCAAAAGCCACCAGGTACCATTTTGAATTGCGGTTAGCAACAAAAAAAGTATCATTATCAGATGATTTTCGTGATGTTAGCCACGATATAATCAGCAACACTAAAAAGTAACCTATGATGAATGACAGTAGTATTCCTGGCGACATGTTGTTTTTTTAGTCCGGAAGTCCGAAAGTCGATAAGTCCGAAAGATGATTTGTACGATTTAAATAAATTGTTTGTTTTTTATTATTTTAATAAGGTTAACTTCTCAAATTTGAAGCTCATTTATCAGTTAAGATTCTCGCCGACAAGTTATGTATAGTACCTTACTAAACAAAATAAAGTAACCCAAATAAAACTTTCCGACTATCTTACCAAAAATATCTTTCGGACTTTCGGACTTCCCGACTTTCGGACTATCTTTGAACAATGAACTTTTCATCAAAGTTGCTGGAAGATGCAGTTGCTGAATTTGCTAAACTGCCGGGAGTAGGACAAAAAACCGCTTTACGCCTCGTATTGCATCTGCTTAACCAGGATAAAGGTGATGTGGAAAGGTTTAGCCAAACAATTACTAAACTGTGCAATGAAATACAGTTTTGCCAGGTTTGTTTAAATATTTCCGATCATCCTGTTTGCCAGATATGCTCTTCACCTAAACGTGATCACAGCACAATTTGTGTTGTGGAAGACACCCGTGATGTGATGGCTATAGAAAATACTAACCAATATAACGGGGTTTATCACGTTTTGGGGGGATTAATTTCCCCAATGGATGGCATCGGACCAACAGACCTTGAGGTAGACTCATTGGTCGAGCGTTTAAAAACAAATTCTACTAAAGAGATAATTTTTGCACTAAGTGCGACTATGGAAGGTGACACTACTTTGTTTTATTTACATAAAAGATTAAAAAATTTCGAAATAATTATTTCAACCATTGCCCGTGGCATAGCTTTTGGAGGGGAATTAGAGTATGTCGATGAAATCACTTTAGGGAGATCCATTGCTACCCGTGTTCCGTATTTAAATTCATTATCCAGGTAATATGAAGCTTTCCTTAATTGTTGTTAACCACAATAACTGTTTATTATTAAAACAAACTTTAAACTCTTTAATTAATGCGGCAAAGGACATTGATTATGAATTATTTATAGTTGATAATGCTTCGGCGGACGGATCATTAGCAATGCTTAAAAATGATTTTAGCGGGTTTCATGTTATCTCAAATGAAACAGATTTAGGAATAGCAAAAGCAAACAACCAGGCATTACAACTGTGCAGTGGGGAGTATGTTTTACTGGTCAACCCGGATACAATTTGCATCAATGGTTCTTTAGATAAAATGATCTCATTTATGGATGCGCATACTGATACCGGTGGCATGGACATAAGAATGATTACACCAAAGGGACGTTTTTTACCTGAATCAAAGCATGGTTTAACAAAACCCTGGATTACTTTTTTTAAATTTATTGGTTTTGCTAAACATTTATCAAAAACGCGTTTATACAACAGGAACCGTAAAGATTGGGTTGAAGAGTTTCAAATTGCCGAAGTTGACTTGTTAAACGGTGCTTGCATGATGCTGCGTCGATCAGTTTTAAATGAAACCGGTTTCTTTGATGAACGTTTTTTTATGTATGGCTACGATATCGATCTTTCCTACCGGATCAGACTTGCAGGGTACAAAAACTTCTATTTTCCAAAAACATATATCATAAACTTCGAGAGCCAACCTGTGGCTAAATTTAGCTGGAATTATATTAAGTATTTTTATGGCGCTATGTTTATATTCGCCTTTAAATATTTATTAAAAATGCCTGAAGTAAAATTAGGCATACCTCAGCTATTCCATTCCTCATATGAAGTTAAATGATAAAACTGTAATCATCACCGGCGCATCCTCAGGGATTGGAAAATCACTGGCAGTAGAATTTGCTAAACACGGAGCAAATCTTGTTTTAGCTGCACGGCAATTCGTTACACTATGTGAGATAACGCAAGATCTTGAAAAGCAATTTAAAATAAAGGCTGTAGCTGTTCAATGCGATGTTACCATTGAAGAAGATTGCGAACATTTAATTAAACAAGCCCTTTTAACTTTTGGCAAAATAGATGTTTTGGTAAACAACGCAGGTATATCTATGCGGGCCTTATTTAAGGATGCAGACATTAAAGTTTTAAAAACAGTAATGGATGTAAACTTTTGGGGAACTGTTTACTGCACAAAATATGCCCTTCCCGAAATATTGCAGACAAAAGGCAGCATAGTAGGGGTTTCATCAATAGCCGGATATAAAGGCTTGCCCGGACGTACAGGTTATTCGGCCTCTAAGTTTGCAATGAATGGTTTTTTAGACGCTTTAAGGGTTGAAAATTTAAAAACAGGCATCCACATTTTAACTGCAAGTCCGGGTTTTACTGCTTCAAATATTCGCAATACTGCTTTAGCAGCAGATGGAACCCAACAAGGAGAAAGCACATTGCACGAAGAAAAAATGATGACCGCTGATGAGGTAGCTAAAATAATAGTTAAAGGTGTTGAAAACAGGTCAAGAACATTAGTTATGACCGGCCAGGGAAAATTGACGGTTTTTCTCAATAAATTTTTGCCGGGCTTACTGGACAAGTTGGTTTATAATACAATTGCAAAAGAGAAAAATTCGCTGCTGAAATAGAATAAAGCCCATAGCCCATGGTCAATAGTCCATAGATTTTTAATGTTTCAGATAACTATGGACTATGGTCTATCGACCATGGACTAAATATTTACTACCAATTCATGATCATTAATCCTGCTCAAATCCAATACAATCCGTCCATCAGGCGCCCTGTCAAAAACAGGTTTAAATTTAGCGCCCCATACAATTTCGTGATGCTGGTAAGCAGTACGGGAATGTACTGTTTGTGAAAATGTATCGTCAAATGCTTTTAATAAAACCGCAAAGCTGGCTTCTGTATTTTCAAGGTCTTCTTTTGTCATATCTACAAGCGGACTTTTTTCGTTAAGCGGATGAACAATGGTCCAGCTTGTAGTAAGCACACTAACATTGCGCCGTTCTAATTCGAGCGGGTAAAACCTTCTCTCTGTTTTTCCATTCACGGTTTCATTGAATGAAAAAATTATCTCTATTTGAAGGTCAATCAATATGTTCCTTCTAAAATTTGCCAGCCTAAACATAATGCCTTTACTATTTTCAAGGTATGGGGCAACTAATAAATTTTTACTGTAGACTATTCGAGCTGAAGGTCTTGAAAAACGTCCGTATAATAAGCCCGTAGCCAATGCAAATGCAAGCAAACCCATCATTGATTCTAATGCAGCCGCACTATTTGCCCACATGCCTCTGGGGTAAATATGGCCATATCCTACAGTTGAAAGGGTTTGGGCCGAAAAAAAGAAGGCATTCATAAAGTGATCAAAGGAAGTATTTCCTAATGTTCCATTAAGACTATCCGTGCCCAGTGATATGTAGACTACAGCAAAAATCATATTTACTATTGAATAACCACTTAAAACCAAAAGCCAGAATTTTGTCCAGCTCATGGTTATTAGCATATGGTAGTTGTTGGCTGTATTAAAAAATGGCAAGCCTATGCGTTTAACATTTGGCGACCCGTCTTTATTTATTAGTGGCTGGCTTTTAATAACAGGCTGCAGACCAAAGCCGAGGTCGTCTTCCGGGTTGATTTTTCTTGTATGTATGGCCATATTTGGTTGATTGCGTGAGTAGTTGATTGTGTGAGTGGTTGATTGGGTGTTTGATTATATTAATGGCATTAGGTTAAATGTTTTTACAACCTAACTTAATTAACTACTCACACAATCAACTAATCACTAATTTAATCACCATGTAAAAATATCATTCTGCTTGCTTTTAGGAAAAACTATTTCCATATTTGTGGGATATAATGATAGTGAAAATACTAAACAATAATTGGTGGTGGCTTAACGATTGATCGTAAGGCAATTCCATTTTTGTTTTTTTAAATATTCAGAAGGGTTGCCAGATTTGGTAGCCCTTTTTTTTGCCCCCTACCCCCTAAAGGGGGAGTTATCAGGTGGTAAATATTAAAATAATTAACAAAAAAATTCCCCCTTTAGGGGGTTAGGGGGTATGAAACAAATATTAAATTATCTTTTTGAGAATAAGACATTTACAAGGGATCAATCGAAAGAGATATTGATAGCCATTGCACAAGGCAAATACAATAATTCGCAGATGGCTGCTTTTATGACAGCTTATTGTATGCGTAGTATTACAGTTAATGAACTTGAAGGCTTTCGTGACGCAATGCTTGAACTTTGCCTGCCTGTTGATCTGGAAACAAACGAACTAATTGATCTTTGCGGTACCGGTGGCGACGGAAAAGATACATTTAACATTTCTACTCTTGCTTCTTTTGTTGTTGCTGGTGCAGGCTATAAAGTTGCTAAACATGGTAATTATGGTGTTTCATCAGGTTGCGGTTCATCTAATGTAATGGAATTTTTAGGTTATCGTTTTACAAATGACAACGATAAACTTAAAGACAATATTAATAAATCTAATATCTGCTTTTTGCATGCACCTTTGTTCCATCCTGCGATGAAAACTGTAGCGCCAATACGCAAAGAACTTGGTGTAAAAACATTTTTTAATATGCTCGGGCCAATGGTTAATCCGGTAAAACCAAAAAACCAGCTCGTTGGCGTTTTTAATTTAGAGCTAGCGCGTATTTATGCTTACCTATATCAAAAATCGGATGTAAAATATACTATTGTAAATGCCTTGGATGGTTATGATGAAGTTTCTCTTACCTGCGACTTCAAAACTTTTTCTGCCGATGGCGAAAAAATAAACAGTATTGAAAACCTGGGGTTTAAAAAATTAGATTCAATAGAAATTTTAGGCGGCAAAAGTATAAGCGAATCAGCAGCTATTTTTATGAAAGTACTTAATGGTGAGGCTACGAGCGCACAGAATAATGTGGTTTTAGCGAACGCAGCCCTGGCAATTAAAACAATTGGCCCTGAAAAAAGCTTTTCTGATTGTTTTTATGAGGCTGAGGAAGCATTAATCAGCAAAAAAGCGTTAAAAAGCTTTAAAACTTTGGTAGAAAATTAACATGAAAATAAAGGTTTGCGGATTAAAAGATCCGGAGAATATTAGAGCTGTTTCAAATTTTGTCCCTGATTATATGGGCTTTATATTTTATGGCAATTCACCGAGATTTATTAATGATGTGCCTTTTGAACAGTTAAACAATATCCCTGCTTCAATTTTTAAAACAGCCGTATTTGTAAATGAAAGCGCTGAAAGAATTAACGAATTGATTGATAAATATAGTTTTGATGCAATTCAGTTACATGGGAATGAAAGCCCGGAATTTTGTAACTCATTTAAAGATAAAGTGAAAGTGATCAAAGCTTTTGGGTTGAATAATAGTTTTAATTTTGAACAGCTAGCAGCGTACAAAAATAAAGTGGATTTTTTTCTTTTTGATACGAAAACGGATATTCATGGAGGATCAGGTAAAACATTTGACTGGTCTATACTTAATAAATATATACTCGATGTTCCTTTCTTTTTAAGCGGAGGGTTAAGTCTTGATAATTTGGAAGAAATAAAAAATATAAGTCATCCTCAATTTTATGGTGTTGATTTGAATAGTAAGTTTGAAACTGAACCCGGAATAAAAAATATAGAAAAGTTAGAAAAGGCATTTGACATTATTAAACAAAATATTACCAATGAACTACGGAGTTAATGAACTGGGCTATTATGGAGATTTTGGCGGAGCCTATATCCCTGAAATGCTTTATCCCAATGTAGAAGAATTGCGGACGAAATATTTATCTATCATTAATGATGCTGATTTTAAGGCCGAATTTGACCAGCTTTTAAGGGATTACGTGGGCCGGCCTTCTCCATTATATCATGCTAAAAGATACTCGGAAAGATACGGGGCTAACATATTTTTTAAACGCGAAGATTTAAACCATACCGGCTCACATAAGATCAATAATGCAATTGGCCAGATACTTTTAGCAATGCGTTTGGGCAAAAAACGCATTATTGCCGAAACCGGTGCGGGGCAGCATGGGGTAGCCACCGCTACAGTATGCGCATTAAAAGGTATTGAATGTGTGGTTTATATGGGCGAAATTGACATGGAACGCCAAGCTCCAAATGTTTCGCGTATGAAAATGCTCGGGGCAAAGGTGGTTCCGGCTACGTCAGGAAGTAAAACACTAAAAGACGCCACTAACGAAGCCCTGCGCGATTGGATTGGCAACCCGGTTGATACCCATTACATTATAGGGTCTGTTGTTGGGCCATATCCTTACCCTGATATGGTTGCAAGATTTCAATCCATTATATCTTTTGAAACAAAAAAGCAGTTGCTAGAAAAAACCGGCAAAGAATTACCTGAATATGTAATGGCTTGTGTAGGAGGGGGGAGTAATGCCATGGGAATGTTTTACCATTTTTTAGATGATGAAAATGTTAAGCTGGTAGCTGTCGAAGCCGCCGGTAAGGGTGTTGAAAGTGGCCTCTCTGCTGCCACTACCTTTTTAGGTCGTGAAGGTGTTTTACATGGTAGCCGTACGTTGCTTATGCAAACTGATGACGGACAGGTAGTGGAGCCTTATTCCATTTCGGCAGGACTGGATTATCCGGGAATAGGTCCACAACATGCTTATTTATATAAAGTTAATCGCGCACAGTATGTGAGTATTACTGATGATGAGGCACTGCAGGCTGGTTTGCTCTGTTCGCAACTGGAAGGGATTATCCCAGCAATTGAAACAGCTCATGCGCTAGCCCAGCTTGAAAAAATGAAATTCAAACCGGGCGATAATGTGGTGATCTGCATTTCGGGTAGGGGAGATAAGGATTTGGATACGTATATAAAATATTTTAATTTCTAAATCAGGATTTACAGGATTTTAAGATTTACAAGATGCTATCTGTGATGGGTTTAAAATAATCCTGCAAATCCTTAAATCCTGCAAACAGCGTAGCCCTCTTGAACTCCATTGAAAACAGACAACAAGTGAAAAATCCTGATTCAGACAAATAATGAACTTTAAATGAACCGCTTAAACCAATTATTCAACACCAAAAAGGATAACCTATTATCCATTTACTTTACTGCAGGTTATCCGCAACTTAATACTACTCTTGATATTGCCGAAGCGCTGGAAAAAGCGGGTGTTGATTTTTTAGAAATCGGGTTCCCTTATTCTGATCCGGTGGCGGACGGCCCAGCAATTCAGCATAGCTCACAAACAGCATTGGAAAATGGTATGACTTTAAACGTTCTTTTTGAACAATTAAAGGATTTGCGCAAGCATGTTAGCATTCCCATTATGCTGATGGGCTATGTTAACCCCATAGTTCAATATGGAGTAGAACGTTTTTGTAAAAAGGCTGCAGAAGTTGGTGTTGACGGCATTATTGTACCCGACCTGCCTATTTATGAGTATGAAAAATTATATTCCGGGTTCTTTAAGGATAATAATCTGAGCAATATCTTCATGGTTACACCACAAACTTCCGAAGAAAGGATCTGCAAAATAGATGAATTGAGCAATAGCTTTATTTATTTGCTTTCCTCATCAACCATAACAGGAATAAACTTGCAACTATCAAACAGTATTGAAGACTATTATAAACGTATCAAAGCCATGCAATTAAAAAATCCGACAATTTTCGGGTTTGGAATAACAAATAACGAATCATTCAAAAAAGCATGCGAATATGCAAATGGCGCAATTGTAGGTACAGCTTTTGTTAAACTTTTAGGTACCGAGAATTACTTAGAAAAGATACAAGGGTTTGTTAAATCGATACGACCCTAATTGTTATTACACATTTTTAGGTTGCTTTGCGTAAATTAATCTTTTAATATAACAATAAATCTGTTGTTAATTTATTAGATTTATAGCATAATTACTCACACAACATATCAAATACGGATCATTAAAAATCCGGCCTGTTAAATAGGTATACGAATGCTGATTGTTAATCAGTAACTCAATTTGTATTACCTGTTTTCTTCAACAATTTTATTATTATTATTTAATACAAGCTCATTTAAACATATGGAGTTATTGCATAATTATATGCTTCGCTCCATTCAAAGAAAAAATCATGGAACAAAAATCAAATAAAACTATAGTATTAGAATGTTACCGTAAAATTATCCGCGACCTTGATCTTTCCCTGGTTGATACCTATATAAGAGAAGATTATATACAGCATAGTCCCACCGTTAAAAATGGTAAGGCCGGTCTTTTAGAAATGTTAGCTTTTTTGAAAACCTTGCCGAAACCGAAGGAATTATCACCATCACCTGTTATACGAGTTATAGCAGAAGGAGATTATGTAGCTGTTCACCTGAATGTTAAATTTATGGGGAAAAGAGTTGCGGTAATTGATCTGTATAGGTTAGAAAATGGTCAGTTGGCTGAACATTGGGATGCAGGGCAGGTTCTATCAGAACAAAAAGATAACCTGATAACTATGACAAATAGTATAACTGTAATTGAGGAATCTGCTGATGTAATTGAAAACAAGAAATTAGTACGTGAATTTTACAAAGAATTAATTTCAGCAAACTTTGCAGAAGCAGGTAAATATATTACTCCCGGTTTTATTGAACATAATCCCAATGCTGGTTTATTAAGTAATCCTGCCAGGGAAATTAAAATTCATAGAATTATAGGTGAAGGCAATTTTATAGTAACTCAATGTGAGTGTAAAAGTGCAGATAGAACTTTTGCTCAGTTCAATATATTCAAAATTGAGGATGATAAAATTGCGGAGCATTGGAGTGTGGAGCAGGAGGTACCTGAGTCAATGGCTCATGTAAACGGTATGTTTTAAGCTACTTATCATTAAACAACAAAGGCGCCTTACGACGCCTTTGTTGTTTAATTTCTTTAACATCAGATATAATATTAAACAGAGAAACTTTCCCCGCAACCACATGTACGGGTTGCATTAGGGTTATGAAAGTTAAAACCCTTTCCATTAAGACCATCGGAGAAGTCTAGTTCTGTGCCGGCCAGGTACAAGAATGATTTCATATCCAAAGTCATTCGAATACCTTTATCTTCAAAAAACTGGTCGCCTTTTTTTATTTCATTATCAAAATCCAGATTGTATGACAAGCCGGAACAACCACCTCCCTGAACAGAAACACGCAGAAAATATGAAGCATCAAGCCCAGAATCCTGCATCAGGTGTTCAATTTTACTTTTTGCTTTATCAGTTACAGTTACCATGTATTATTAGTATTTAGTATCAATTAGTTTAAGTATCAAGTAGTTAGTATTAAGATCAAGACAATTAATCATCCATAACTATACCACTGCTCTTAAACTAATATTGTACATAATATCTTGATACTTGATACCATGTACTTGATACTTCTTAGTGATGTACTTTTTCGCTTTCAATTGCTGCCATGCCGTTTTTTACACGGAAATCGTTTATTGCTGCTTTAATAGCATCCTCTGCCAGTACTGAACAGTGGATTTTTACAGGCGGCAATGCTAATTCCTCAACAATATCCATATTGTCGATTTTCATAGCATCATCAATGCTTTTGCCTTTAAGCCATTCTGTAGCCAACGATGATGAAGCGATAGCCGAACCGCAGCCAAATGTTTTAAATTTAGCATCGGTGATCATATTATTATCATCAACCTGTATCTGCAGGCGCATAACGTCGCCGCATTCAGGGGCACCAACCAAGCCTGTACCTACCTTGTGGCTGCTTTTATCCAAAGTGCCCACATTGCGGGGATTGGTATAGTGATCGATTACTTTATCTGAATATGCCATTGTTTTTTATCTTTAATAGTTAGTTATAGTTTTGAATTAGTGAATTATCGAGTTAGTGATTAATTAACCTCTAATAAATCCGAAATCGTAAATCGTAAATCCGAAATACTTCAGTGTTCTGCCCACTCAATTTTACTTAAGTCTACACCTTCTTTAAACATTTCCCATAGCGGAGAAAGCTCACGAAGATGTAAAACCGATTTTTTAGTTACCTCGATAGCATAATTTACTTCTTCTTCAGTAGTAAACCTGCCTAAACCAAAGCGAATAGATGAATGCGCCAGGTCATCGGATAAGCCTAAGCTTTTTAACACATACGATGGCTCCAGTGAAGCTGATGTACATGCTGAACCCGATGATACAGCAAGATCTTTCATGGCCATCATTAAACCTTCTCCTTCAACATATTTGAAAGAAATATTAGCTACATGCGGTAAACGATGTTCTGTATTTCCATTTACATAGCTTTCTTCCAGTTCCAGCAATGAAGACTGCAGTTTATCGCGTAAAGCTGATAAACGTTTTGCTTCGCTTTCCATTTCTTGCTGGCATAATTCGCATGCCTTGCCTAAACCAACAATACCAGGTACATTTAAAGTACCTGAACGCATACCGCGTTCGTGACCGCCGCCATCCATTTGTGCTGTCACCTTTACCCTTGGGCCTTTACGGCGTACATATAAAGCGCCAACGCCTTTAGGACCGTATATTTTATGTGCCGATAAGGCTAACAGATCAATACCGTCAGTAATAACATTAACAGGTATTTTTCCAACAGCTTGCACAGCGTCAGTCATAAATAAAGCACCGTATTTATGTGCTATTGCTGAAATTTCTTTTATTGGCTGAATAACACCGATCTCGTTATTTCCATACATGATGGAAACTAAAATAGTATCGCTGGTCATGCTTTGCTCAAGCAGTTCAAGGTCGATCAAACCATCTTCTTTAACAGGCAGATAAGTTACTCTTCCACCTAATTTCTCAACATGTTTACAAGCATCAAGCACTGCTTTATGTTCAGTAACCGAAGTTATAATATGATTGCCTTTCTCTTTATACATCTCAAATACACCCTTGATAGCCAGGTTATCTGATTCTGTAGCGCCTGATGTAAAAATGATTTCTTTTTCGCTGGCGCCAATTAATTTAGCTACTTGTTCACGTGCGTAATCAACAGCTTCTTCAGCTACCCATCCGAAAGGATGATTACGGCTTGCTGCGTTACCAAATTTTTGAGTAAAATAAGGCATCATAGCATCCAGCACACGCGGATCCATTGGGGTTGTAGCGTTATTATCTAAATAAATCGGGAGGTTCATATTCATATGTATTAACAATCACAAAGGTAAGTAGTTTTTATTTAAAATCATTCAAAATAAGGGGAAATTATTAAGAGGCGGTATTAATTTACAATATTTGGACATGAAGAAGATAGAGCACATTGGTATAGCCGTAAATGACTTGAAAACTGCGTCAAATACATATGAAAAGCTTCTGAATTCATTAGTATATAAAGTTGAAGAAGTGCTGACAGAAGGTGTGACAACAGCATTTTTACAAAATGGTCCTAATAAAATTGAGCTGCTGGAGGCAACATCTGCCGATAGCCCCATAGCAAAATTCATAGCAAAAAGAGGGGAGGGGATACATCATATTGCTTTTGAGGTCGACGATATTAAAGCCGAAATGGAACGCTTAAAAAAAGAAGGTTTTATTATGTTAAATGATGAGCCGAAATTAGGGGCTGATAATAAGTTGGTTTGTTTTGTACATCCTAAAGGTGTGAATGGGGTTTTGATTGAATTATGCCAGGAAATAGGTAGTTTGTAGTGAGAAAACTATTTTTATTTTTGACTTTTTACTTTTAAATTTTTAATTATCTTTGCACCTCTTTTATAAGAAAAAGACACGATGAAAAAAGACTTGCATCCAAAAAATTATAGATTAGTTGTTTTTAAAGATATGTCAAACGACTATGCTTTTATAACAAAATCATGCATCGACTCCCGCGAAACTGTTAAATGGGAAGATGGTAACGATTATCCGTTAGTAAAATTAGAAATTTCACATACTTCGCACCCTTTTTATACCGGTAAGATGAAATTGGTTGATACCGCAGGACGTATCGATAAATTCCGTACCCGTTATAACAAGAAATAAGTATTTGTTTAATAAAATATTTAAAGATCTCTCCGCTACTTGGCAGGGGGATTTTTTTATTTTTGCACCATGGCAATAATCCTCTTTGACGATAGTGCGCATCAGACACTGCTGCCTTTAACGTTTACTCGTCCGGTTGCCGACCTGCGTATAGGCATACTTACCATTGCGGAAAAATGGGCTAAATATTTAGATCTCGATTTTTCGTGGCATACGCAATCCTGGCTACAGGAAAAATTCCCTGCTAAAATTGAAGAAAGGAATTTGTTTATAAATGGCTCATTTTGCCCGGATGAGGCCCTGATAGAAGCTATAAAACCTTTACATGGAAATGTAGCCCTAATTTATGGCGACCACCTGGTGGCTGTAAAGCTAAATGAAATAGATGCCCGATGTTTTGACCCTAAAGCGCAATTTGAACACACTGTTAACCTCGATTATAAACCAGTAGTAATAAATTTCCCCGAAGATATTTTCAGGAACAACGATATAGAGCTACGTAAGGATTTTAAGCTGATTACCAAAGGCCGTAAAAGTGCAGTCATTAGTTCAACAAATACAATTATAGGCAATGATTTTTTTGCTGAGGATAGTGCTGTTGCCGAATGTTCAACCTTCAATACTACAAACGGTCCTATTTACCTTGCAAATAATACTGAAGTTTGGGAAGGGACACATATTCGCGGGGCATTTGCACTATGTGAACATTCGCAGGTAAAAATGGGAGCAAAAATATATGGCGCAACAACCGTCGGACCGTATTCGAGAGTTGGCGGCGAGCTGAACAATGCAGTGATGTGGGGGTATTCGTCAAAAGGACATGAGGGTTATCTTGGAAACTCTGTTTTGGGCGAATGGTGTAATATCGGAGCCGACTCAAACAACTCAAACCTTAAAAATAATTATGCTGAGGTAAAAATATGGGATTATACTACACAGCGTTTCCGTAGAACTGGGCTTCAATTTTGCGGATTAATTATGGCCGATCATGCCAAATGCGCCATAAATACCATGTTTAATACAGGTACTGTAGTAGGGGTGAGTGCCAATGTTTTCGGATCGGGTTTCCCACGCAATTTTATACCTGATTTTGCGTGGGGCGGAAACCAGGGCTTCGAAGTTTATTCTGTAAAAAAGATGTTTGAAACAGCTGAAAAAGTTTTTGCCCGCCGCGAACACCGTAAATTTAATGAAATTGAGCAAAATATATTGAGGAAAGTGTTTGAGCTGACGGAGGAATTCAGACGTTTTTGAGTAGAGACATAATACTTTGCGTCTCCGAACGGAAAGTGTGAAATTAGTAAAGAAAATATTAAGGTCCGAGACGTAAAATATTGCGTCTACAAATTATAACCCAACTAAAATAACTTAACCAACTAATTAAAATGCGAAAAAAAATTGTTGCCGGAAACTGGAAAATGAACCTTGACTATAATGAAGGGTTAAGTTTGTTTTCTGAAATCATAAACATGATTAAAGACGAAGTAACCGGTAAGCAGGAAGCTGTTGTTTGCAGTCCGTTTATTCATTTACATAGTCTCGTCCAAATGGCAAAAGGTTATGATAAAATATCATTAGGCGCACAAAATGCCCATCAGGTCGAATCCGGAGCATATACTGGCGAGATATCAGCAAAAATGATCAAATCTATAGGTGCTGAATACGTTATTTTAGGACATTCAGAGCGTCGCCAGTATTTTGGCGAAAGCAACGAATTGCTGGCCAAAAAAACAGATACTGTTTTAAATAACGGTTTAAAGCCAATTTTCTGTATCGGCGAAACGTTGGAGCAGCGTGAAGCCAATCAGCATTTTAGCATTATAAAAAGTCAGTTGGAAGAAGGCGTTTTTCATTTAGATGAGGAACAATTTGAACAATTAACTATAGCCTACGAACCAGTTTGGGCAATTGGTACCGGTAAAACGGCATCATCAGATCAGGCGCAGGAAATTCATGCATTTATCCGCATAGAAATTGCCGCAAAATACGGCCATGAGATTGCAAACAATACCACAATTTTATACGGTGGGAGTTGTAACCCCAAAAATGCACCTGAACTTTTTGCTCAACCTGATATTGATGGCGGATTAATTGGCGGAGCATCCTTAAAATCACGGGATTTTGTGGATATTGTTAAGGTGTTTAATTGATGTAGAGATTAGAGGCCGGAGGTTAGAGATTAGAAACCATGCAAGAATCCAGTAGATGAAATGAAAATTGATGGGGGAGATAAAATTTGGAACTTTTCATACTTATGACATCTAATCTCTAATTAGCCAATCTCTAATCTCTACGTTCCAGCCGATGACAAAACTGCTCAAAATATTTTTACCTCCTTTTACAGGATTTGTAGTTTTCTTTTTAGCTGTCAGGTACAGTACCTTGTATTTTACGCTGAAGATTGATGAAATGGGTGAAGGTAATCTGATCAGTTTTATGGCTTTTTATAGGTATATGTTGCCATTATTATTTACAGTAGCTGTGTTAACACAATTATTAATTATAGTCCCCGTATTTGATAGCATTAAAGCCAAATCAAGAGTTGATAAATTAAATGCTGTTATAGACTCAGGTTTTATTTGTTTATTATTTGCCTTTAGTATAAGTTACGCTATATCTGATTTAAATGATAGTGTTAAACATTTTTTCAAATTATTAATCTTTATGACATCCGTACAGATGATTTATTGGATGATTAATTTATTCATATTGCGTTTACTAAAATAATAATATATTCAATCTTACATTTAACAAATGAATTATTACGAACTACTTTTCACCACAATAACTACAGAAGATTATCAGCAGGATTTACTGATCAATACTTTGGGTGAAATTGGTTTTGATACTTTTGAGGAAGTTGATTTTGGATTTAAGGCTTATATTCCTTCCGCTGAATTTAACCAGGATAAATTGGATGACGCTTTATCTTTATATAAGGATATGTTTTCGTTTAGTTACGAGACAACACTTATTCCTCAAAAAAACTGGAATGAAGTGTGGGAAAGCAATTTTGAACCATTAGAGATTGGCAATAAAATTTCCGTACGTGCTACTTTTCACCAACCAAACCCGGAATTTCCTTATGAAATTGTGATCGATCCGAAAATGGCATTCGGGACCGGACATCATCAAACAACTTCAATGATGCTGGAATTAATGCTGGAAAATGATCTTGAAAATAAAAAGGTGCTTGATATGGGCTGTGGTACGGGTATTTTAGCAATTATGGCTTCTAAATTAGGTGCTAATGAAATCACAGCTATTGATTATGACCCAATATGCTACGCCAGCACTAATGAAAACACACAATTAAACAAAGTACTTAACGTTAAAGCAATTTGTGGATCCGAAGATGTAATACCGCATGAACAGTTCGACATTATTTTAGCCAACATTAACCGGAATATTCTGCTCGACCAATTACCACGTTATAAGGAAGCAATTAAGCCGGGCGGAGAAATTTATTTGAGCGGTTTTTATGAAACACCTGATCTGTCTATAATCTCAGATGAGGCCAGTAAATTGGGTTTAAAGTACCAGGATCATAAAAAAAACAAGGATTGGGTAGCGGCAAAGTTTATTAATATTTCGGTTAATTGAAACATCATTAATTTAAATATAAAGATAAGTTTATGCAACTTATTGGATAAGTAAATCGTATAACATTCCAGGTTTTGCAATAATAAATTTAATTTGACAGATATATTATTTATATAATATATCAACTTGTTAAATTTATATGTAATAATTTAACAACATAAAATTATTTTTTATATAACATTAGGTAAATTTTAAATAGTATTTGTAACTTTATTAACTTTTGCGAAATACCTACACCCTTAAAAATAGAACATGAAGACACTTGGAAAAAAAATTAGATTATTACGTCACCAAAAGGGATGGAGCCAGGAGGATGTTGCAAAAAGACTAGATATTTCTATTCCTGCCTTTTCAAAAATTGAAACAGGCATTACTGACATTAACCTGTCGAGACTTGAACAGATCGCTACGTTGTTTGAAATGTCAGTGGTTCAATTGCTTACACTTAACGATGCTGAACAGGATCAAAAGTTTGTGACTGAACTTGAAACCATTCACAAAAAATTAATGGACCGCGAAACTGAAGTTATTGATCTTCAAAAGAAAGTTATAGAATTATTTGAAGAGTTACGCCATAGTAAGGCGACTGCTTGATTAAATTAATCAGTATTAATTATTGGTTAATTTTACAATAGCAAACTTTCCAAGATTTCAGAAAATATAACGCATTGTTAAGTGTTTTTTCCCAAATACTGCACCCATCGCATTATGCATAGCTATCATTTTTTCATTAAAATCGCCAACCCATGATAGCTCCAGTTCTGTATATTGGTTCAAAGGTAAAACATACTCACCAAGCGTGATAAAAAGAGCAGATTCAAGTCCGTGATTTTGAAATTTTTGTTTTGTTCCCATTACAATTGCTCTCATTCTTGAAACCCCTTTCCATTTCTTGTATAAAAAGGTAAGCTTTCCTAGTAGGTCGAGCTTACCTTTTAATGGTTTAAGCATGGGGTTTGCGTCAGGTAATACGATGAGGAACGATGCCGGCTCTCCGTTTGCATAAGCGAAATATATTAATTTTTCGTCCATTAGCGGTTTCATTTTTTTGAAACTTTCGATAATAGTGTCGTTAGAAATCGGAACAAAATTTTCAAAACCCTTCCATGCATCATTGTAAATTTCCATAAAATCGACAGCGAACTTTTCAATTTCCTTAGCACGGAGATGTATAAATTCGTAACCAGGTTTTTGTGAAACCCATTTTGCTATTTTATAAAACCTTTCAGGAAATGGTTTAAGTATATCTAAATGATTGGTGATTTGGGCATATAATGTTTTAAACCCGTAATGATCAAAAAATGATTGATAATAAGCAGGATTATAATTCATGCCGTATGATGGGGGAGAAGTAAAACCCTCTGTCAGCAAGCCCCAGAAAGTATCATTTTCACCGAAATTAATTGGGCCATCCATTGCCTGCATACCACTTTCAATAAGCCATCTTTTTGCAGTATCAAACAAAATAAAAGCTGCTTTTTCATTATTTATACATTCAAAAAAGCCAATTCCACCTGTCGGTTGTTCATAATTGTAAGCTTTTTTGTTATTTATAAAAGCTGAAATGCGGCCAACTAACTGACCGTTATTATCCTTAAGTATCCACCGGGTACATTTGCCATCTTGATGAAAATTGTTTTTGGAAGGATCGAAAACTGCTTCAACATCATTGTCAAGCGGGCAAACCCAAATTTTATCGTTTTTATAAATTTCCCTCGCTACGTCTAAAAATTCTTTTTTCGTGACTTTGTCTTTTACCTCAATAATGGTCATGTGTATATTTAAGAGAGTAAGCTAATAAAAAAAGCATCCAGATTAGTCTGAATGCTTTAAACAATCCTATATGTTAGAAATCAATAATCTTCGTCGTCATCATATTCATCAAAATTCTCATACCCAATGTCATCCAAAGGGCCATCAAAATCTTCGTCTTCATCAATTATTTTTTTTGGGGCTTTCTGATCAAGTATGCTATCATCGTCATCATCTTCACCCAAGCTTTTAGGATCAGCTTTCTTGTTTACAGGTTTTTTTGGAGTTCCCATGCCATGAATTTTTTAGTAAAACTTTTTTCAATATTAACTTATATCCATTTAAACGCAAATTTTAATTTTTAAGATGCGGTTAACCTCATTTGTTAAGTAAAAATAATCAAAATCATTTTCATTAAAAATAACAATTTTTAATTTATTTATTTTTAAATAATTATTCGGCGTGTTCGCCAATTGATGCAGTGTTATCTGTAAAGTCCTTAATTTGAGGTAAATCATTTATATTGTTAATTCCAAAATAATCCATAAAAAGGGTGCTGGTGCCATAAAGTATAGGTTTACCGATAGCTTCCGACTTGCCAACTATAGAAATTAATTCTTTTTCGAGCAGTTTTTGGATAGAATAATCACAATTTACGCCCCGTATTTGTTCAATATCCGGTTTTGTTACCGGTTGTTTGTAGGCAATTATTGCAAGCGTTTCAAGCGCGGCCTGGCTTAATTTCTTTTTAGATCGTTGGGCTTGCAAAAGGCTAATTACGGTGTGATAATTTTTCTTTGTTAAAAATTGATAGCCATTGTTCAGTTTAACAACTTCCATGGCAAAACGTTTATCCTGGTATTTATTTGTAATATTTTGAATATGCTGGTTTATCTCTTCTTCATTAAAATCATGGCTAAATGCCGATTGAAGGCAATATATAATTTCTTCTGAACGTATGCTTTGTTCCGAAACAAAGATCAATGCTTCAATGTATTGTTCTATATCTTCCATTTGTTTTAGGTCAGTCTGAAAGTCCGAAAGTCAGTAAAGTCCGAAAGTAAAGAAAAGAAAACAACTTTGATAAGTTCCAATCTTGAATAACCAAACATCTTTCGGACTTTACTGACTTCCGGACTTTTGCGACTCTTACTAATAATTAATTACTTGTTCTTCTATCTGTGCCGGAATTTGGCGCCATTCATATTTTTGAGTGCGCAATTGGGGTTCAAATCCGGCTTCTTTTATGGATTCCTGTATGCCTTTTGCCGTGAAGCGATGAGGTGCGCCTGCTGCAGATACCACATTTTCTTCGATCATGATAGAACCAAAATCATTGGCACCGGCATGCAGACATAATTGTGCTACCTGCTTACCAACTGTTAACCAGGAGGCTTGTATATTTTTTATGTTGGGCAGCATAATGCGGCTAAGCGCTATCATACGGATATATTCATCACCGGTAACATTATTGGTTATGCCCCTTACTTTGCGAAGTAGCGTACCATCATCCTGAAAAGGCCAAGGTATAAATGCCACAAATCCGTAGGCGTCTTCCGGTTTTTCAGCTTGTACTTCCCGGATCCAAACTAAATGCTCAAAGCGCTCATCAATGGTTTCTATATGGCCAAACATCATGGTTGCCGAGCTCGGCAGGTTTAATTTATGTGCAGCACGCATTACATCCAGCCATTCTTTACCGCCGCATTTTCCTTTGCTGATGAGGCGGCGAACACGGTCATTTAAAATTTCGGCACCCGCGCCTGGTAATGAATCCAACCCTGCTGCTTTCAGTTCTCTTAAAACGTCGATATGGCTCATACCTTCAAGCTTTGCGACATGCGCAATTTCTGGTGGACCTAATGAATGTAGTTTTAAGGTGGGATATAACTCTTTTAATTGCCTGAAAGTATCTGCATAAAATTTCAAACCTAACTCCGGATGGTGGCCACCCTGTAATAGCAGCTGGTCGCCGCCATAGCGGAAAGTTTCTTCTATTTTCTGTTTATAGGTTTCAATATCTGTTATATAGCTATCCTCGTGACCGGGACGACGGAAAAAGTTGCAGAATTTACAGTTAGCAATACAAACATTAGTGGTATTTACATTACGGTCTATCTGCCAGGTTACTTTACCATGAGGTACCTGTACTTTACGCAGCTCGTTGGCCGTGTACATTAAATCAGGGGTGGAGGCGTTATTATAGAGGTAAACCCCTTCTTCCTGAGTTAAAAATTCAAACCGCAAAGCGCGCTGCAACAGATCGGCTGTATTCATGCACAAATATATTGAATCAGCACGAATTCGCACGAATTTTTGCGAATTTCACGAATAAGTCTGTCCGAATTTTTCTCGAATTAGATTTGTGAAATTCGCAAAAATTCGTGCGAATTCGTGTTATTTAACCTCAAAACCTTTGTTACACTATCAGGCATTTCATGTTGATAATGTGTTACATAAATGAGTGTAACATTGCTTAAGCTGCAAATAGTGTCTATCAAAGTTTTAAAGTGATGCTGCTGATGATCGTCTAATCCCTGGCACGGTTCGTCAAAAATAAGCAGGGCCGGATTTTTTATCAGGGCCCGTGCAAGCAGGCATAAACGCTGGGCGCTTGCCGGAATGTTTTTCAGCAAAACACGAGCATACTTTTCAATCTCCAATGCCTTCATCCATAGTAATGCTGTTTCTGATTTTATTTTTTGAGATGGCCTGAACAATCCTAAAGTATCATAATATCCCGATTCAATAACCTGTAAACAACTGTTATCCGTAGGGAAATACTGGTGTAATTCGGGCGAGACAAAACCAATTTTACTTTTTATATCCCAGATACTTTCACCTGTGCCGCGTTTCTTATCAAATAAAACAATATCATTGGCATAAGCCTGTGGGTTATCACCGTTAATTAAACTCAATAGAGTAGATTTCCCGGCTCCATTTGGCCCAAGCAAAGCCCAACGTTCTCCTGGCAGTATCTCCCAGTTTACATCATTCAAAATAACTTTATCCCCATACTTTATATGCACCTTATTCATCTTTACTATATACTGATAAGTTGTTTTATCAGTATTGGTATTCAATAATGTTTTAAGTTCTGAATAATCAATTTCATCTTTAGTTTCTTGTATAACCATTTCAGGTTTAAACTGATCTTTAGAAACCTGATCCTTTATTTTTCCCTCATGCAAAATTGCTACCTGCGTGATAGCTTCAGGGATTTCATGAGCTGAGGTTGCCATAATTACAGTAATTCCGGATGCTATGATCTCGTCAACAATTAAATTGAAATCCTTACGGGTTTGTACATCTAAACCTGTTAAAGGATTATCAAGCAATAATAATACTGGATTTTTTAATAAAGCCGCAGCAAGCATCAGGCGTTTTGTTTCGCCGTTTGATAGTTTTATCAGTTGTTTATCTTGTAACAACTCAAGATTTAACAGCGTTATTACTTTTTCAAAAGTCCAGTAAATGTTTTCATGAGGAATTGATGTTACCGAATTCAAATATTGGGTAACTGTTAAGGCATCTTCTGAATCGGATGAATTAAAGCGCTGCTGATAATAAAATTCAGTTGTATTGGAAAGGTTTTTGAAGTGGTGTTTACTTTCTACCAGGGCAATCAGCTTATGAAAGGTAAAATAATCATCAATATCAACTTCCAGTTTTAAATAATCATCAAAAAAATGATAAGCAATTGTTCCTCCCGTTATATTAAATCTACCTGCAATGGTTTGCAACAATGCACTCTTGCCCGATCCACTTTCGCCAACCAAAGCCCAGTTCTCTCCTTTTTTTACAGTAAAGTTTAAATTAGTAAATAAGGTGTTGTTAAGAAATCGTACAGTTACGTGAGTTATAGAAAGCATAGGGGTTCTGTTTTTGTCATCCTGAGCGATAGAGAAGGATCTTTAACGTATTATAAGTAATCCGTTATTCCTTTTATAGTGAAGATTCTCACTTCGTTCAGAATGACAAATAAACAATTTTTATAGTTAACGTATAATAAAAATAATGTGTAAAAACCCTATAAAACAAAAACGCCCCTGATAAATCAGGAGCGCTTTTGTTATAACAAAAAATGAAATTACATTTTTTTCATTTTAGCAGTGTCTTTAGTCATTTTTTTAGCAGTGTCAGTCATTTTTTTAGCTGTGTCTACCATTTTTTTAGCTGTATCAGTCATTTTAGCTGAATCCATTTTAGCTGAATCTGTTTTAGTTGAATCAGCGCCAGCAGAACCTTTACCTTTACAAGCAGCGAAAGAAACAGCGATAGCTAAAGCTAATACGCCCATTTTGAATGAATTTTTCATGTTTAGTTTTTTTAAGTGATTAAATAGTTTTGCTTTTAATACCTAAAACAACAAAAGGTAACCCGTAATTTCAATAAAAATTACAAGTCACCTTTTGACAATTAAAAACTAAAAAAATTAATTGAAAAAATGAGATTATTTTTTCTTGGTAGTATCTTTCTTAGTAGAGTCTTTTTTAGCTGTATCAATTTTAACAGTAGAGTCTTTTTTAACGGTTGAATCAACTTTTACAGTTGAATCAACTTTAGTTGAATCAGAACCAGCAGAACCTTTACCTTTGCAAGCAGCGAAAGAAACAGCGATAACTAAGGCTAAAGCGCCCATTTTGATTGAATTTTTCATTTTTATTAAAATTTAAAATGTGAATGTTTCATGTTAATACCACATTTTTTAAAAGGTAACCCGATATTTTTAAAAAATATTGAATTATCCGTTTTAAACAGATTATAAAATGAAAAATATCTTAAACTAATCTCCTGAAATTTGGACAAAGAGACTAAACTCAACTATTATTAATCTTTTTTCACTTTTGTTTTTTTAACATGGGTAGTTTTGGTGACAACCTTACTAACCGTATCTGTTTTAGCTTTTGAAGTGTCTGTTACACGTCCTGTTGTGTCAACTTTCCTAATGGTATCTGTACTGCTTTTCAAAGATGTTGAAGAATCCACTTTGGCTGAGTCAGCAGAATTACCAGATCGGTTACCCTTACATGCAACTACAGATAAGGAAACAGCAATTATTAAGAAAGGAAGTTTGAATGTTTTTTTCATAGTATATTATTTAAATTGTTGATAGTTATCAATTTTCGTTGTTTAATGTTTGTTTCTTAGTCCGAAAGGCCGAAAAGTCTGGAAGTCCGAAAACCAGAAAGAAAAAACATCGCACATTATTATTATTCGTAGAATTTATTAATTTGATCCTTCCAAGGCTATTTCTTCGGGTCATCCTGACTTTTTCGTCTTTCGGACTAAAAATATTTCCGTATTAATTTTTTTTTACCGATTATGGGTTACAATTTCGCACAAATTGTATTAAGTAGTGAGTAAAGAGTCAAATAGCGGAATACCTTCTGATAATGAAGTTATCCTGGGTATCCTTAATAATTCGGAAAGTGTTTTAAAAAGGTTATATCTTGCATATTTTCCGATGGTGTTACAATTAATTATTAATAATAATGGTAACACAGATGATGCTAAGGACATTTACCAGGAAGCCATAATTATACTTTATAATAAAGTTAAAACCGGCAATTTTGAATTAAGCAGTAAACTAAAAACCTATATATATTCAATTTGCAGAAGACTTTGGCTAAAAAGACTTAGCCAGATGAATAAGTATGGCGGTGATATTAAGGATTTTCAGGAATATTTAGCCGTTGATGATGAAACTGAAAAGAACAATGAAAGGGATTTACAGTTTAATAAAATGGGAAATGCGCTTCAGTTATTAGGCGAACCCTGTAAAACGATTATAGAAGATTTTTACATAAACAACAGATCGATGCAAGAGATCTGTGAAAATTTTGGGTATACAAATGCAGATAATGCCAAAACCCAAAAATATAAATGCCTGCAAAGGCTGAAGAAATTGTTTTTTCAGCAGAAATAAGGAGAGAGTAAAGCGATGAGCGATAACCAACTATTAGAAGTAATTGAACATTATATTAACGGTGAAATGAGCAATGATGAGCGTGCCCGTTTTGAGATACTGCGTAATGAAAACCCGGATGTTAACAACCTGGTAAATGAGCATAAACATTTTACCGGGCTGATAAAACAGTATGGCGAGCGTTTGGAATTGGAAAAACGTTTGGATGCTATTCATGATGAGATTGATGTATATACCCTAAAAGAGGAACTGATGATACATCCTTCGTGGATAGTGCAGTTATGGCGTACCCATCATTCAAAAATTTCTGTGGCAGCTTCAATTGCTATTTTTGCAGTTTTATGCACTATGTTCTTTACTGGTTATCTGAATAACCGCGAAATAAATTACGTAAAACTGAGAGGTGAAGTAACTCAATTAAAGAGAAAAACGGATCTGTTAAATAATAAATTTAATAATCTTAATTCACCTGTTAAAAAAAATAACAATCCCGGAAAATTCCGGGGGACGGGTTTTGCAATTTCTTCTAATGGTTACATTGTTACCGATTACCATGTTATAAACAATGCTGATTCGGTTTATGTACAAAGTGCCGACGGAAAATCATATCGTACCAAAGTAATTTATTCAGAACCTCAAACAGATATAGCTATATTAGAAATAAATGACCCTTCTTTTAAAGGCCTTGGAGCAATACCTTATGACTTTAAGAAATCGGAAAGTGATATTGGCGAAAATGTATTTACTATTGGTTATCCCCGTGATGTTATGGTCCTAGGACCAGGTTTTTTAACGGCCAGCAGCGGATTTAATGGCGATACCACCCAGTACCAGGTTTCAACACCGGTTGATTTTGGAAATAGCGGCGGCCCTTTGCTTGATAGTAAGGGTAATATAATTGGCATTATAAACGCCAGGGAAACACACATGGTGGGTGCTGCATTCGCAGTTAAATCAAATTATTTGTTAAAGACTATACAGGATATCCCTGCTGATTCTTTAAAAGAGACTTTAAGTTTGAATAATAAAAATGTGCTGGCTGGATTAAGCCGTGTTCAGCAGATAAAAAAACTGCAGAATTACGTTTTTATGGTTAGAGTTTACAATCAATAGCTTTCCCCGAACATAATAAATATATATTTAAAGGCAGTCCGATATTATTGGGTTGCTTTTTTTAATTGTTATCTGTCAACTTCGCCTAAAACAAAATCAATAGAACCTACTATCGCTATAAGGTCGGCTATCATTACGCCTTTCGCAATTTCGGGTAATACCGATAAATTGTTAAAGCTTGGGGCACGTGCTTTTACACGGGTTGGTATTTCCGATTTTCCATCGGCTATAAAATAAAACCCTAATTCTCCTTTTGCGCCTTCGCAACGAACATAATAGTCTTGAGCTTTTGGTATAGTTTTTCGCGGAAGTTTTGCGCGTGGATCAAAATCAGGCGTGCGTTTTAATTCTTTTTGCAGGCGGTCAAGGCATTGTTCAATCATTTTAAGAGATTGTTCTATCTCATCAACGCGTACCTTATAGCGGTCCCAGCAATCGCCCACTGTTCCCATTTCACCTTTTCCTATGGGCACATCGAATTCCAGTTCAGGATAAACAGAATAATTATCAATCCGGCGTAAATCCCATTTTAATCCCGACCCGCGCAGCATAGGACCTGAGCATCCGTAATTAATGGCTACATCCAGCGGCAAAACGCCAACGTTGGCAGTACGGTTTATAAAAACCTGGTTATCTGTTAAAAGCTGGTTAAGCTCAACCATTTTAGGTTTAAAATAATCAACAAACTCACGGCAGCGCTCTTCAAAACCAACGGGCAAGTCGTAAAATAAACCTCCAACCCAAATATAATTATATAGCATTCTTGAGCCCGAGGCC
Source organism: Mucilaginibacter sp. (assembly GCA_028288305.1). Classification (GTDB taxonomy): domain Bacteria; phylum Bacteroidota; class Bacteroidia; order Sphingobacteriales; family Sphingobacteriaceae; genus Mucilaginibacter. Next base: position 96,014 of record JAQBOA010000022.1, on the reverse strand, counting down.
CATTCCAGCATACCCATAATGTGTTCCCTATCTCTGAAACACCATAAAAAGGGAGTAAAGGCGCCTATATCAATTCCATAAGTGCCGATTGCAATCAAGTGAGAGCCAATGCGGTTTAATTCGCAAACCAACACTCTTATATATTCAATTCGTTTTGGAATATCCTTATCGATACCCAGCATTCGTTCTACACCCATTACAAAAGCATGGCTGTTATTCATCGAAGCCAGGTAATCCATCCGGTCGGTAAATGGAATAGTTTGCTGATAGGTTAATGATTCGGCATGTTTTTCAAAACAACGGTGTAAGTAGCCTATATGCGGAATAACTTCTTTAACTATTTCGCCGTCTGTTATTAGCTCAAGGCGTAAAACCCCGTGAGTAGACGGATGTTGCGGGCCCATGTTCAGCACCATATCCTCTACGCTGGCATCAGCAATTTTCTTGCTGTAATTTTCTAATGCGTGATCGTATTTCGAATTTCGGATGTTCAATTTCGAATTTATTTTTTGATGTTTCTTTTCCTGGCTCTTAATTCTTACTTCTTGAATCTAAATCAGTCTATCTTTATCCCTTTATAATACTCAGCAGTTTTATAATCTTTCCTTAAAGGATAACCTTCCCAATCATCAGGTAATAAAATGCGGCGTAAATCAGGATGTCCTTTAAAAAATATTCCGACAAGGTCATAAGCTTCTCGTTCGTGCCAGTCGGCAGTACGGTAAACAGATGTTATGCTTGGGAAAGTGGGCAAATCATTCAAATCCCTATTATTTTCTTTACTTATTTTTAAAGTTAGCTGTGTTTGATAGGGGATAGATGCAAGGTGATAAACCACCCCAAAGCGATTTGTTGCCGTGCCGTAGTCAACACCGCTAAGAGAGGAAAGAAAGTCGAAATAAGTATTTGGATTATTACGGAGCTCCAGGCATACTTCTGCAATATGGTCCGGTTCAATAAGTAACGCGGGTTGTAAGCCGCTGGTTTCTTCGCCTGTTACAACTTCTAAGCCTAATTTTTCAGTGAGCAATATTTTAATATCTTCAAAGTTCATGGAGCCAAACGTGCTTTTTTCCAGTTTTTGTTATCTATCTTTTTGTAAAGGATACGGTCATGCAAGCGGCTTGGCCTGCCCTGCCAAAATTCAATCAAGCGTGGTTTTAAAATGTAACCACCCCAGTAAGATGGTTTGGGCACCTCTTTATCTTCATATTCAGCTGCAAGTTCACTCCATTTGTCCTCTAATATTTTACGGTCAGCAATTTCCTGGCTTTGCGGAGAAGCTAATGCGCCGATTTGACTGTTTTTTGGTCTTGAATGAAAATATTTTTCAGATTCCTCTTTACTTACCTTCTCAATAGTTCCTTCAATACGTATTTGTCTTTCTAAGCCCGGCCAAAAAAAAGTTAGTGCGCCAACCGGGTTTTTGTTAATCTCTTTTCCTTTACGACTAAGATAATTTGTAAAAAAAATAAAACCTGCATCATAAAATCCTTTCAGTAACACAACCCTGGCTGATGGCCGGCCGTCATTGGTTGCGGTTGAAAGGGTCATCGCATTTCGCTCAGGTACGTGAGCCTCCTGCGCCTCATTAAACCATATTTCAAATTGCTTTATAGGATCGGCTTTTGTAGTTGTTTCTGACAGTGAGGCGGTGGTATATTCCACTCTTAAATTTTTTATATCTTCCTGGTTCATCATTGCAAACTTACAAATTAATTATTCCGTATAATGATTATAGAATTTCAAATTGACCTAACCGAACATATTATTGTAAAACTTGTTATATTAAACAAAATTAACTTTATGCTTAATACCATTTCAGCCGCCGCCGGGCGCTTATTGATCTCGGAACCCTTTATGATGGATCCTAATTTCAAACGGTCAGTTATTTTATTGACAGAGTATTCTGAAGCGGGAGCAATGGGATTTGTTTTGAATCATCCGAGTGAATATTTACTGGGCGATATTTTACCAGATGTATCTTATTCTGAAATACCCGTTTTTGAAGGTGGACCAGTGGGAGCGGATACACTCCATTTTATTCATTGCTGCCCGGAAAAAATTGAAGATGGAATTGAGATTGGTGAAGGAATATTTTGGGGCGGCGATTTCGAAAAGGTTAAGGAACTAATTTCTAACTACAGTTTAACTGCGAATGAAATAAGGTTTTTTACCGGCTATTCCGGCTGGACACCCAAACAATTGGATAATGAAATAAAAGCCGATAGTTGGATAGTTGCTGATAAAAGCCCGGAATTAATATTTAAATACAATGAAGAAAACCTTTGGCGCAAAATTGTAATTAGCCTTGGCCAACGGTACGCTCATATAGCTAATTTTCCCGAAAACCCGGCGTTAAATTAGGTTTAGTGATTAGCGTCTGGAGTTAAGAGCTTAGGTATTAAGATATTTTGCTTTTTATTATTTTTTAATAAATTAATCATTATTAAATAAAATTAATTATAAATAAATTTAATTTCTATATTAGATTTTTAATATTGTGATATTATAAAACAAAATATATGAAAGTAAAAAATTTACGCTTAGGCTTATTGTTAATTTTATTTGTAATAGCTGGTTGCAGGAAGCATTCTGTTACAAGTGAAATTCCGGATACAACAGGCGGGAAGGCTGTTTTTGTTTCTGCAGCTTCATTAGGAAGTTATACTACTATCCAGCTACAGGCTTTAGCTGTATCTAAGGGATTTGCTATATACGCGCCATTGGCAAAATATGATGTTGATTTTTACAAAATAATATACAAAACTACCTATAATGGAAAGCAAATTGAAGCATCAGGGTCATTGGCTATTCCTAAAAACACACTGTCGGCCCCGGCTTTGCTAAGCGCACAGCATGGTACAATTTTTAACCTTGCAGATGCACCATCCAACTTTCCAACTGCATTTACCGGCTTTGAATTATTTGCTTCTACCGGATTTATTACAGCAATCCCTGATTTTATAGGATATGGCGCCTCTAAAGATATTTTTCCTCCTTATTACGATATGCAATATTCCGGTTCGGCAGTTGTGGATATGCTAAAAGCTTCTAAATATTATCTATCCACATTAAAGAAAACGATTAGTAATAAATTATTTTTAGTAGGTTACTCTGAAGGGGGATACGTTACAATGGCAGCGCAAAAAGAAATTGAAACTAATGCTGACAATAATTTAACACTTACTGCATCAGCAGAAGGAGCAGGCGGTTATGATTTAAATACTCAACTATCCTTAATCGGAACGATGCACTCTTATCCTGATCCTTCATTCCTTGCTTTAATTATAAATGCTTATGATATAACTTACAACTGGAACCGCCCCTTAACCGACTTTTTTATGACACCATACGCTTCTAAAATTCCCACTTTATTGAATGGTACATTAAACACCGGCCAAATAAACAGTCAGCTAACTACCAATCTCGACTCGTTATTTAATCCAACTTTTTACAGTAATTTATCAAATCCATCCGGCGAAACAACTTTAAAAGCACAACTAACGGCTAATAGTTTCCCCAATTGGTATCCTAAAACTTTAACAAAGATGTATCATGGAACTGCTGATGAAGCTGTTTTTTTTGAAACTTCTCAAACAACCTATAACAGATTTATAGCCGCGGGATCAACTCAATTAACTTTTATTCCCATCCCTTTTGGTACGCATAAAACAAGTGTTATACCCATGATGCTGGATGTGCTGGCATGGTTTCACTTATTAAGTAATTGAGTTAGTAATATAAATAATTGATTGTTAGGAAAAGCGGATAAACATTTTTTTAAAGTTGTCTTGTCTGTTCTCTTATTTAGTGAAAGTACCAACATCAACAAAACTTGATTTGTCACCTTCAACAGCAATTGCTTTAACAGTTGTGTTAGATGAAATAGTTATTGGCGAACTGTACAACGTTGAATTAACAGTAGGAGCGGCGCCATCCAATGTATAATATATCTTAGCAGCAGCGTCAGCGCACTTTATTTCGATATTGAAAGGTTGTTTAATTATTTTTGATGGCCCGATAATATACGGGTTCGGAACTATAAAATTGTCGATGATTTTTGATGTCGGTTTTTCAAGGTCCTGAACAAAAAGCTTATTTGGCAGGTGGCCTGTAAAAACTTCAAATTCGCCGCCGTTAGCAATATCCTCATAGTTAAGATAAAGCTTATTGTATGATTTTTTATTCAAATTCATGCCCTGCAAATAGATATTGCTACCACTGATACTTGCACCCGGATTTAAAATGGTGAACTTTTTACCATTTTCCAAATTAATTACTGCCTTATCAAATTGCGGTGTTCCGATCTGGAATTGCTGCTGACCTGGCGCTATATTGTAAATTCCCAATGAGCTCATTACATACCAGGCCGACATTTGCCCGCAATCTTCATTGCCCGATAAGCCATCAGGTTTATCACTGTATTCTTCACTCAATATCCTGTTGATATATAGTTGGGTTTTATCAGGAGAATCCGTAAAATTAAACAAATAGGCCATGTGATGACTGGGTTCATTTCCATGTGCATACTGGCCAATCAAGCCGCTAACGTCATCCACTTGCCGTCCGGTTAATTTTAAATCTGTGGTAAAAAGTTCATCCAGTTTTGCTTCAAAAGCTTCTTTGCCACCCATTCGCTCTATTAAACCTTCAATATCCTGCGGTGCCAAAAAGGAATATTGCCAGGAGTTTCCTTCAGTATAATTATTGTTAATTTCAGTCGGATCAAATGGAGTATACCAGCCTCCATTTGCCCTGGCTTGCATAAAACCATTTTGGTTGTTGTAATGATTTTTCCAGTATTGGGCTCTCTGGATAAACTCTTTATAATCCTCGGGCTTATTCAGCATTTTCGCCATTTGGGCTATACACCAATCGTCAAAGGCATATTCGAGTGTTTTCGAAACTGATTCATGTTCATCATCTGACAAAACAACGCCGTTTTTCCGGTACGAATCTAAACCGAACTGGTTACGGTTAACTGCAGCTTTCATGGCTGTAAATGCTTCTTCAGCATTAAAATCGCGGATGCCTTTTGCATAGGCATCAACTATAACTGGTATGGAGTGGTTTCCTACCATACAAAAAGTTTCACTGGACGCTAAAGGCCATATGGGCAACAGTCCACCCTGTTCATACATGGCTAAAAAAGATTTTACAAAATCAAGCGTGCGCTTACGGTCTATCAGGTTTAGTAACGGGTCCTCGGCCCGATAGGTATCCCATAAGGAGAATACCGTATAATATTTAAAACCATCTGCCTTGTGTATTTTCTGATCCATCCCCCGATATTGACCATCAATATCACTATAAACATTAGGCGCCAGCATGGCATGATATAAAGCTGTATAAAAAATAACCTGTTTCCTTTTAGCATAATCAATAACAGGTTGTTTAGCAACAGATTTAGGCCTATGATACCCGGTTTGATTGTTGTAACCGCTGCTTGGACTTGGGCGGCTTTGAGGCTGCTGATCAGATGCACTTGGGCCGCCACCTTCAACTGCTATTTTTGAAAGTTCAGCATTCCATAATGTTTTTGCCTCTTTCTGAACCCGTTTAAAATCAAAGTCGGGAACTTCTGCATCCAGATTTTTTAATGCCCCATCCGCACTTACTGATGAAATTCCTACTTTGGATATTACTTCACCCGGATTATCAAACTGAATAAACATTTTTATGTTTTTCCCCTGCAATTTGTTTTTCCCTGTTTGCAAAGTGTCGTTACCGGCTATTCCGTAAGTTTTAAAAGGCTTGGAGAATTTGGCATAAAAATAAACTGACTGATCCTTTGCCCAACTCTTTGAGCGACGAAACCCCTTGATTTCATGATCATTGATTACTTCTATCCATGAGTCGAGTACAATATCACGATGCTGCAAGTCAATAATTATATTGGCCTGCTGTGATTTTGGAAAGTTATAACGGTGCATGCCAACACGGGTAGTTGCGGTCAGCTCAACGCCAATATTATATTTATCAAGTAAAGTTTTATAGTATCCGGGGCTTGCTGTCTCATTTTTCTTTTTAAACCCCGATTGATAATCAGTATTTTTAAATTTGGGAGTACCTGTTGTTGGCATAAACAAAATATCGCAATAATCTGCTATGCCTGTTCCGCTTAAATGGGTATGTGAAAAGCCGTAAACAACTGTATCACTATAATAATAACCTGAACAGCCATCCCAGCCGGTTAAACGCGTATCGGGGCTTAGCTGAACCATGCCAAAAGGTACGACTGCGCCCGGATATGTATGTCCATGGCCGCCGGTACCAATAAATGGATCGATAAATTGCGTATAATCTTTTTTCCTTTGTGCTGATGCTGATAGAGCGAAAACTAAAATAAAAACTGGTAAAATAATTTTACGGAACATTGGCTTAGTAAGGTTGTTGGCGTTTGATTATAGTGAAATTAATATTTTTTTATTGTCTGAATCAGGATTACAGGATTAAAGGATTTTCAGGATGCTGTCTGCTATATTGAATTTTATTGAATCAGATTCTGTTCATTCTTAAGTCTTATTTCAGACAAATATGTTGAATTCATCCGCATCTTTTAAAAAAGGCAATGCCTTCCTGGTTTTTGATATTTCACTGGCTATAAGTGTAAGTGTGTACCGGTCCTCTTCGTCCTTTTTATGATAAAGCACCTTACCATTAGGGTCAACACCTGTAGAATCCCCGGAATGATAAACCTCATTACCATCATGACCAACACGGTTAACGCCTATTACATAAGCCTGGTTTTCAATGGCCCTGGCATTAATTAATGTGTACCAATGTGCAATGCGGCGTTCAGGCCAATTTGCAACAATAAGCAACAGATCGTATTCGCCGTTAACATTACGAAGCCACACCGGAAACCTAAGATCGTAACATATCATTGGACAAATTTTCCAACCCTTTAATTCAACAATAAGCTTTTTATTGCCGGCGGTGTAAGTTTCATGCTCATTTCCCAAAGCAAAAAGGTGTCGTTTATCATAACGTTCATAGCTGCCATCAGAGCGCATCCATATTAAACGGTTATAATAATGATCATTTTCCTTGATAATGATGCTGCCGGTAACCACACAATTATTTTCTTTAGCAATTTTATGCATCCATTTCATGGTTTTACCGCCCATTGGCTCAGCCAGTTTTTCGGCATTCATAGAAAAACCAGTATTAAACATTTCCGGTAAAATAATGAGATCCGTTTTTTCGCGGATACCCGCTAATTTTGTGGAAATATTTTGAAGATTTTTATCAATGTTTTCCCAAAAAAGATATGCCTGGAATACAGTTATTTTAAGATTATCCATAATTCTTTAACGTATGGTTTAGTAATTATAGTGCATAGGGTCCATTCGGAATAATTAATCTATAGTTAAACAATCGCAAGCTACAAAAATACAAAGCTATAATGGACTACGGATTAATCATATTTTGATTAATCTTTCAATGGCTTTGTCCAGAGTTTCTTGCTTTTTCGCAAAACAAAACCGCAAAACTTTATAATCGGTACCTTTACTATAAAATACTGAAGTAGGTATCGCTGCAACTCCAATTTCTTTTGTTAACTGTAACGCAAAGTCGCAGTCTTTTTCATCTGTTATCTTGTCATACTTTACCGACTGAAAATAAGATCCAAACGAGGGTAAAAGTTCAAATTTTGTTTCTTTAAGTCCCTCACGGAAATAATCACGTTTTTCCTGAAAAAATGCAGGGAGACTTAAATAAGTATTTTCATCTTTCAAATATTCAGCAATAGCGTGTTGTATTGGTGAATTAACGCTAAACACCAAAAATTGATGTACTTTTCTAAATTCCTGCATTAGAAAGGCAGGTGCCATACAATAACCGATTTTCCATCCGGTTGCATGGAATGGTTTTCCAAAGGATGCTACAATAAAACTCCGCGGTCTTAAATCCTCATAACGTGCCATACTCTCATGCGTTTTACCATCATAAATAAGATGTTCGTAAACCTCGTCGCTCAGTATAAAAATATCCTGATTTTTAACCAATGCGCTTAATTCATCAATATCATTTTTATTTAGGATAGTAGCTGTAGGATTATGAGGGGAATTTAAGATAATCATCCTGGTTTTACTGTTTGTAAGCCTTCTTACCATATTCCAATCAATTTGATAATTGGGTGGTTCCAGCTCCAATGATTTCACAATGCCCCCTGCAAGCTTAATAGCCGGTGCATAACAATCAAAAGCAGGTTCAAAAATAATCACCTCATCATTTGTATTGATAACCGAAGTTATAGCGGTAAAAATGGCCTGTGTACCTCCGGCAGTAACGGTGATTTCTGTATCAGGATTGTAAATAGCGCCGTACAGTTTTTCGGTCTTTTTAGCTATTTGTTCACGTAAGGCCAATACCCCCGCCATAGGAGCATACTGGTTATGCCCTTTTTTCATAGCTGTATTTACCAGTTTAATCAGCACAGGGGAGGTTTCAAAATCAGGAAATCCCTGCGAAAGGTTTATAGCACCGACTTCATTAGCCAAAGCCGACATCAACGTAAAAATTGTTGTTCCTGTATTTGGAAGCTTTGAAATAATGGGTGTCATATTTGGACGAAAATAAGTAAAAAAGCTTAATGCGGAAAAGTAAAAGCGTAAAGGAAAACGCAAACGCATTAAAATTTATTTTAGAACGATTGTATCTCGTTGTCAATGCAAATGCAATAAGGTGGTAAGAGCAGCTGTTTATGGAATATATAAATATAAGAGCTTTTAAGCTCCATCAGAGCCTTGTGATATAATAAATACAATAACGAATTAGTTTAAACTCCAGCAGGCGCCGCTAAAAAGAATTAATTAGTAAAGTTGGATTATTTTTAATTGGGTAATTTGCCATCCATTAATATACCATGAGCATTACCACCTATGGCTTACAGGACATAAAAAAAGAAATACAGCATTTGTCGCAAGGGCAATTAGCTGAATTATGCCTTCGGCTTGCCAGATATAAAAAAGAAAATAAAGAGCTACTTGCTTATCTTTTGTTTGATGCAAATAACGAACATGCTTTTATTGAAAAAATAAAGGCCGAGGTTGGTTTTATGTTTAGTCAGCTGCCCTCACAAAATTACGCAGCAGCCAAAAGCATACGAAAAATTTTACGGTTAATTAATAAATACGTTAAATTTATAGGTTCAAAACAGGCAGAAATTGAATTACTTATAAATTTTTGCTATAACTATTTGCAATACACAGACAGGCGTACTTCTTATAAACCTTTGCGGTTAATTTTGATAAGACAAGTAGAAAAAATACGTAGCCAGATACAAAAGTTGCACGAAGACCTTCAATTTGATTATAATCACGAATACAATTCGTTATTGACTGAAGCCGGAAAAAAATTCCCATGGTTTTACCAAAATGACTACCTGTTGTAACAATTTATATAAAGTCATATCTAACCAATAAAAAATTAACTGATAGTGGCAGACAAAGAAGCAGCTTTTAAAAAGATTTATGAAGCCAATTCAAAAAAAATCTACCACTTGTGTTATGGCTATACCGGTGATGACGATGCTGCGAGCGACCTTTTGCAGGAAACATTTTTAAAAGTTTGGCAAAACCTTGATAAATTTCGTAACCAGGCTATGATCTCCACCTGGATATATCGCATTGCTGTAAATACTTGTTTAACCTATCTGCGTTCAGAAAAACGACAGGCTAAGGATGAGCTTACACCACTTATATCAGAAAATAAAAAAGAGGAGTTGTCTGAAAAAAATGAGCAGGTAGCATTACTTTATAAATGTATATCGAAGTTGGAAGAATCGGAAAGAATAATTATTACTATGGTTTTGGATGAAGTGCCTTATCCGGAAATCGCTGAGGTTTCAGGGATATCAGAGGGGAACTTGCGGGTGAAGATACATCGCATTAAACAAAAGTTAACAGAATTATATAACCACTATGAAAGAGTTTGAGCATTTAATGTCGGTATGGCAGGGACAGCCAGCGACCGACAAGCTTTCGGTGGACGAGGCGCTAAAGCAGGTGAAGAAAGGGATACGCGGTATAACTAACAAATTATACTGGAGTATTGTAGCCATGATAGCGCTTATTTTATGTGCATTTGTAATAACCTTCTTCTTTGCTTTCCGGTCGCCTGCTACTACCGCTGGCATATTGATAATTTTAATCACCATGCTCATGTACTTGTCGCTTATAGTGAGGCATTATCACATTTTAAACAAACACGACCTTACCCAAAACCCAACCGGTTATCTTAATACATTAAAAGAGTACCAAAAAAAGAGAAGTAAAGTTATCGGGTGGTTTTATTACCTTTTTCTGTTATTAATAAGCACCGGCCTTGCCCTGTATTTTATTGAGGTATTGGAAAATGCGCCGGTTTATTTTAAGCTGATCACTTATGGCTCCACAATTATATGGTTTTTATTCATCACCTTTTATTTAAAGCCCAGGATGTTTAAAAATGAAGAAGAAAAGCTAAACCTGATGATAGACAGGTTAATCCGCTTGCAGGAACAATTTGATTAAGATAATTTGAAAATTCGTTAATTTGAAGATGCTAAACTTCAAAATCTTTAGTAATAATTTTCAAATTGTCACATCTTCAAATTCTCAAATTGATTATATGCTTACAATAAAAAAGGTTGATATTACCGAAGCAGATACATTGCTTGCCTTTAGTAAAAAGACTTTCTATGATTTTTTTGCTCACTTAAATGATCCGGCAAATATGGAGGCGTATTCTTCTGTAGCATTTACGGAGCAAAATATGCTGGAGCAATTAACCAATCCCAATTCCGATTTTTATTTTGCTATGCTTGATAATCAATTAGCAGGGTACTTAAAATTAAACTTCGGTGACGCACAAACTGAATTTAAAGATAGAAATGCTTTAGAAATTGAACGGGTATATGTTTCCGGTGAACATCATGGTAAAAAAATAGGTAAGCAACTTTTGAATTTCGCCATTGAAGTTGCGTTAAATAAAAATTTTAACTATGTATGGCTTGGTGTATGGGAACATAACTACAAAGCTATTGGCTTTTACGAGCACGCGGGCTTTGAAGTATTTAGCAGCCATGAATTTTTATTAGGCGATGACAGGCAGAAAGACTTGCTAATGAAGAAGAAAATTTAGTAGCTTCTTCAAAATTCCCTGATTCATCACATTGAATAATTTACCGGTATGTTTTGTATAAAGCTTTTCAGCAGTTTGCGTACTTCCGTTGGGTTACGTAAATAAAATTTAGCTGCCGATAAATTACTGCCAACTTTTATGGTCACTGCGCTTTCTGGCAAGGCTTTAAATAAGTCTTCATCGGTATAGTCGTCACCGAATGCAAGAATAAAATCGTAGCTTTTTTTATCGAGAATGGTAAGGGCGGCTCTTCCTTTATTTATTTCTATGTTTTTTACTTCAAGTACTTTATCTCCGGCCAAAAGCTGCAATCCTTTATCGTTGGCTAAATATTTTAAGTTGTTCATCAGTTCGTTTGCTCTTAATTCTCCCAGGCCTTTTTGAGCTTTACGGTAGTGCCAAACCAGTGAATAACTTTTTTCCTCAATAAACGATCCGGGAGTACGGTCTACATAGGTTTCCATCAGCGGGTAAATATCATTTTTCCAATTGTCACTAAGTCCTGAAATTTTATGCCAGGTAGTATTATTCTGTTTAAACCATGAACCATGTTCTGCAATAAGGTACAATTTACTGTCGCCGAACCACTCATCCAGGTTTTCATGTTTACGACCGCTAATTAAAACAACATCATTTGCCGGATCTGCAACGAGGTTATCTATAAGATAATGCAGCTCCTGGTCTGGACTGGCTTGATCAATGTCTGATCTAAACCCAACCAACGTACCATCATAATCTAAAAATATGATCCGTTTATTTGTATTGTGATAACGATTTATAATCGATTGCTCCGTTGCACCGCTAACATGCCGCGTTTGCATGGAGCGCTGAAATTGTTTTACCTCCTTAAGCTTGTCCATAAATATCTTTACCCAATGTGATATATTAAATTTTGTCACAATCTGCCGCATAGCTTGCATCCGCCATTGCTGCTCTTCCAATGGCATATTGACTGCTTTTATAATGGTATCGCATACCTCTTTAGTATTATTTGGATTTACAATCAGTGCGTCAATCAACTCTTTTGATGCACCAGCCATTTCACTTAAAATTAAAACGCCGTCATCATGTATACGGCTGGCTACAAATTCTTTACTTACTAAATTCATCCCGTCGCGCATCGGGGTAACCAGGCAAACATCAGCGGTACTATATAAAGCAGATAATAGTTCAACCGGTACAGACCGGTAATAATAATGGATCGGACTCCATTCAATAGTACGGTATATCGAATTAATGTTGCCTACTCTTTTATCAATCTCATCACGTAATTGTGCATATTGAGGTACTGAGTCACGGGAAGGCACCACAATCATATAAAGTGCTATTTTACTATGATATTCCTCATGTTGCTGTAATAAAAGTTCAAATGCCTGCAAACGCTGCAATATTCCCTTGCTATAGTCGAGCCGGTCAATTGAAATTATCAGTTTACAACCTTTAAAAGTGTCTTTTATAATCTCAGCCTGTGATTGTACACTTTTTTCTAATGGTAGTGATGCGTATTTTTTGTCATCAATACCCATAGGAAAGGATTCAATAACCACTGACCTTTCACCATAGGTGATAATATTTGACGAGACGGTTACAGGAAGGAGCCGGGTAGCGGCATTTAAAAAATGCCTTACATCATCAAAAGTGTGAAAACCTATTAAGTCCGCACCAAGCATACCTGCAAGTAATTCATCCCGCCATGGAATAAGCCTGAACATTTCATTGGATGGAAAAGGAATGTGCTGAAAAAAGCCGATAGAAACATCAGGCAGGTGAGTTCTGACTAACGCAGGCACCAACAGTAACTGGTAGTCATGTATCCATATAGTATCACCTGGTTCGGCTATTTTTAATATGGCATCTTTAAATTTTTCATTTACTGTTTTATAGAAATCCCAGTTTGATTCTTTGTAATTGGCATAGGTGGAAGCATAATAATGAAAAACCGGCCATAAAACATCGTTAGAAAAACCTTCGTAATATTCATTAATTTCATCCTGGGATAAAAAGACCGGCTGCAAATTTTGTTCAGCAAGTTGAGCCGTAACTTTATTTTTATCCTGTTCTTCAATAATTTCCATGCCGGGCCAGCCAATCCAAACATTATCCCCCCGTTTGTATATTGAACCTAAACCCGTTGCTAATCCTCCTTCACTTGGCGATAAACTATATTCATCGTTATTTTTAGAAATTTTTATTGGCAGTCTGTTTGATACGATTATAGTTTTTGACATTTTTAAGCATTCTTTATTTAATTAATGCTTAACCATGCCAAGTTGTTTGGATTAATGAAATAAAAACAAAAAAGCCATCAGTTTTGAGCTGATGGCTTGAAGAATATTTTTGGGAATTATTATTTTACTTGTTTAAAAAATTCAAGATTACCACTTCCTGTTACTCTTACCAATACTTCATGGTCGCTGTTTTTCAAATCAACAAAGTATGAAGTTGGGTCAATGTCGCTGTTTAATTCTTCGTTAGCCTGATAAACAATAACGTTATTAGCTACATAACCTTTATAGCTATCGGCAATTAATTTTTGAGTTTTTGCAGGGATAGCATTATATCCTACAACTTGAGTAGTTCCTAAGAAATCTCCGTTTAATTTGTAAAATGCTGTTTTCTTAGTTCCGTCAATAACAAAATCAGCCTTTTGGCAACTTTTTGTTACAGTCCAGGTTACATTTTGAGCGTTTGCAAAATCTGCAATAAACTCTTGTTGTACAGCATAAGAAACAGTTGCTGAACTCTCATTTGCTTTTTTACCGCCATCAGCAGCAAATACACTTACGCTGAACAAAGCAGCGGTTACGATTGTTAAAAATATTTTTTTCATGTTTGTTTAAATTTTAAATCCATAACAAAAGTAAACGTTTGTTATCAATAATTAAAATAAAAATGAATTTTTATGAATATTTCATAATGTTATACGTTTTTTGATGCAAAATTTAAACTTTCATAATTCACTTAGTGTATTTTTTACAATATCTAAATTGAAAAAAACGCAAAAAATGCCCTTATTTTAATCGTAACGGCTTTTTTACATTAATTTGAGGGTTGAAAGTCGTGTTATTGTATGCTATAGGCAATAGCACAAATGAAAAGCGATTGTCTTACGAGTATAGTAATAATCCTTATTCAAACCATTAGAGCTTCCTGCTTTTTAGCTTTGGGTTCTACCACTACACGGTAAAGTTTTGCTTTCTCTTTTGCATTTAATGAAATTACCATAAACATTATGGAGATTTACGCCTATAACTAATGGCCATTGAAGATTATTGCCATCTTACATAAATTATATAATTCCACATGAATGCAGAGCAATCAAGACTAAAAGATCCAACCTGGAAAAAGTGGGGGCCTTATGTAAGTGACCGTCAATGGGGAACAGTAAGAGAAGATTATAGTGAAAACGGTGACGCCTGGAATTTCATTAATCATGATATGGCCCGCAGCAAAGCATACCGCTGGGGCGAGGAAGGAATAGGCGGGCTATGCGACCATGAGCAACTACTTTGTTTTGCATTAGCGTTGTGGAACAAAAAAGATCCTATCATAAAAGAACGTTATTTCGGATTAAGTAATCCTGAAGGTAATCATGGCGAGGATGTAAAGGAGTTATATTATTATCTTGATAATACGCCAACGCATTCTTATCAAAAAATGCTGTATAAATATCCGCAAAGTGAATATCCTTATACATGGCTGGTTGATGAAAACAAAAGAAGGGGGCGCAATGATCCCGAATTTGAGCTGATAGATACATGTATATTTAACGATGATGCTTATTTTGATGTATTTGTTGAATATGCCAAAAATACACAGGAAGATATTTTAATAAAGATAACCGTTCATAACAGGGGTAACCAGGATGCCGCTTTAAATGTGCTGCCAACGATATGGTTTCGTAATACGTGGGCATGGGAGTACGATAATTATGTTCCTGAATTATTGGCCGATTCGCATGGTGTGATTGAGGTTTATCATAAAGAATTAGGGCAATTCTGGCTTAATGCCGAGGGATCGCCGGAGTTATTATTTTGCAATAATGAAACCAATACAAATCGTTTGTATAATTATGATGACGGTAGGAAATTTAATAAAGACGGTATCAACGATTATATAGTTCACGGTGCAGATACCATAAATCCGAAGAAGACCGGGACTAAAGCAAGCGTAAATTTCGATATTAATGTTCCCGCAAGGCAAAGTGTTGCGCTTCGGCTCAGGTTATCAAAGAACGCGTCAAACGGGTTTGATGATTTTGATGCTTTGTTTAATGCGAGGGTAGCTGAAGCCGATGAATTTTATGCAGAAATACAGAAGGGAAATCAGGATACTGACCGGCGCATGGTACAACGGCAGGCTTTTGCCGGAATGTTGTGGAGCAAGCAGTTTTATTATTTTGACATCAATCACTGGCTGAATGGCGACCCTGCCGGACCAGTCCCGCCAAAAGAAAGATTAAATAAAAGGAACAGTAAGTGGACACATTTTAATACAAAGAGTATTATTTCTATGCCTGACAAATGGGAGTATCCCTGGTTTGCATCATGGGACCTTGCTTTTCATTGTTTGCCGCTGGCAACAGTAGATATGGTTTTTGCAAAAAGCCAGCTTACTGAGTTAGTAAGAGATTGGTATATGCACCCCAATGGGCAGCTGCCAGCTTACGAATGGGACTTTGGGGATGCCAACCCACCTGTACATGCTATGGTAACATGGAAGATTTATCAGCAGGATAAAGCAGCAAATAACGGACAGGGTGATACCTATTTTTTAGAAAGGATATTCCATAAGCTCATGCTAAATTTTACCTGGTGGGTTAACCGTAAAGATGCCTCTGGTAATAATATTTTTGAAGGCGGATTTTTAGGACTGGATAATATCGGCGTGTTCGACAGAAATGCTCAGCTGCCTATGGGCGAAGAACTTGAACAGTCAGATGGTACCAGTTGGATGGCAATGTATTCGCTTAATTTATTGCGGATAGCGGCCGAACTTGCCATTACTAACCACGCATACAGGGATATAGCCAGCAAATTTTTTGAGCACTTTATTTATATTGCTGCTGCTATGGATAGCCTCGGGCAGGATAAAGAAGGTCTTTGGGATGAAACTGACGGATTTTATTACGATCAGCTTCGGCTGCCTGATAACAGCACGCAGAAAATGCGCATAAGAAGCGTGGTTGGCTTAACACCTTTATTTGCTGCTGAAGTTCTTGACGATGATGATATAACTAATAATCCGATTTTCAGCAACCGTATGAAATGGTTTGCTGAAAACCGACCTGACCTGGCTTCACTTGTATCCCGCTGGAACGAAACAAAAGGTACGGGAAAACATTTGATCAGTTTGCTGCGTGGGTACAGGATGAAAAGTTTATTGAAGTATATGCTTGATGAAAACGAGTTTCTTAGTCCGCATGGTATCCGCTCTGTTTCCAAATATCATTTAAATAACCCTTACACCGTTAGTGTTGATGGCATGCAATTCAGCATTAAATATACTCCCGCCGAAAGCGATAGCGGCCTTTTTGGCGGAAATAGCAACTGGCGGGGCCCAATATGGATGCCCATTAATTTTTTGCTTATAGAAAGCCTGCATAAATTTTACCAGTATTATGGCGATGGTTACAAAATTGAATTCCCTACCGGATCAGGTAATTTCATGAACTTGCAGCAGGTAGCAAATGAGCTATACAACAGAATATCCGGTATTTTTTTAAAGGATAAAGACGGTAAAAGAGCGGTTTTTGACAATTATTCCAAAATGCAAACCGACCCTGATTTTAAAGATTATATCTTGTTTCACGAATACTTTGATGGCGATACTGGCCGTGGGGTAGGGGCATCGCACCAAACCGGCTGGACAGGGTTGATTGCTAATTGTTTACATCAGTAGAGGAGTCCGAAAGTCGGGAAAGTCAGTAAAGTCCGAGAGTAAGGAGATTGGTGCCAGGTTTTTAGGAGTTCTTTCAAATTTGTCATTGCGGTCCGCCAATAGGCGGAGAAGCAATCGCGAACCATGCATTACCGCCATGCAATTTTGCAATCGCGTCGTCGTTCTCCTTGCCCGCCGGTTCTTGCTAACCGGTGTTCACGTTCATTTCAGATGAACACATAGGTAAATACTCGTAAATTACTTATAATCAGAAGTTTGCATTTAGTTATTGATGCCAAAGTCAGTAACTACCTATTAGTCAGCTATTTTCACGCTTTCTAAATTGATATCAAAGGCAGCACTTTTTAACGAAAAAAAGCAGAAAAATGCAGTTTTTAGCAGGTTTTTTAAATCCCGGTATAAATTGAATAAAATACTATCCTACAATACTTTATGTAAAAAAATTTGTGGGGTGTAAAAAAGAGGAAGCGATTGTTTTCTTCAAAAATCGTTCATAAGCGTTCAAATGAACAAACAAAATGAACGCTGCCTTTTAATGATTAATCCTGATGTGACTTTACACTATTAGGTTCTAACACTTTTCCTTTACGTTCGGCATTCTTTGCTTTAACTACGCGCATTATTTTTCAAAAGTCTGAAAGTTCTTGTCTGTCCATGGTTCAGACTTTGTGGATAAATCTATATTTTTCGGTTCTTTAATGAATCTCGTTTTGCTTGTCTATAATGAAATCAAGTTCTGCGTCGGATGTTTTTTTCACTTAACTAATTTACTAAAAAATTGAATAGTTGCCAAATGTTGTGGGTGCAATTCAAATCTTCGCATTTTTACCAGGCGTTCCGATAGAACGCACTCGCCAACTGTTGATTTTTTCTACCAACTACTACCAACCAAACGTCCCTATGGGCGTGTTTTACGTCATATTCGTCCCATAGGGACGTATCGTCGGTAGAAAATGTAGAAAAGCCTTTTTCACGTTCCGTTAGGAACGTTTCGTGTGGGAGCAAAGATTTGAATTGCAGCCAATGTGGTCTGAGGTTTTCTGCAGCCTAATCGAACTCCTCAATAGTCGACAGTATTATGTACCTCTTATAAGTACTTTAACGCAATCAGCATAGTTTGGCACCTATCAGCGGAGCACGAGAACTCAACGTCTTTGGCCTGCGCGCATTCGCGCGCTGGAGGAAAGGGCTTTACGAAGGTTTCAAAACTTCGTAAAGCAACTTTATTATTTATACCAAGCCTCAGCAATCTTTTTTATTTCTTTCAATTTTTGGTTTAACATATCTGTTTTAGCTTCTTCATTTAGTACCGCAGTACCTTCGGCCATAACTCCCAAAACTTCAGAATATCCCATAAATTTAAGTTCCAATTTTGCAAGTGACATTGCATATTCCCATTCTGGACCAAAATATGGACCTATTCCGTCACCGTGACTATAAATTCCACCTGCAGCAATAAGAATTAATGCTTTTTTTCCACTCATTAGTCCCTTGTAAACTCCTCCTCTTGGATCTATGGTTTCTCCAACATGCAGCACTGAATCAAACCACGCTTTAATTGAACCCGGCATAGAAAAATTAAACATAGGGAATGCAATTATTACTATGTCAGCAGATTTTAACTGCTGAGTCATTATTTGCATTTTCAATAAGGAATCAGCTTGAGCAGCAGAAAGCTCCTTGCCCATCATATTGCGTAAATAGTAGGCTTCAATATTTTCAGGATTAAAAAAATCCGGTATAGATTCACATAAATCTAAAATCTCTAATTCAGTAGTATCAGCGCTTTTTATAAATTCATTTAAAAGTTTGTTGGTAACAGACCTTTCATATCTTGGAATATATTTTACTATAAGAGTTTTCATTTTAGTTTTGATGTTTATAATTAATTAATATGGCGGGCGACAATAGACTTAGTAATAAACTAAATAAGATAATACCAGAAATAAATAAAACTACAGTGTATTTGTTGTTAAAAGACAGCCTGCTTGAATTAAGAAAAAATGCTCCTACAATTATATTTGTTGCTGCCCAAAAAACATTTATAACTGGCGAAGACAGACCTGTGCCGGGTGGATTTGCAAATGGAGTTGGAAAAGCATCACCATTTACACCATGTATTAAGTGTAAAAGGGAATTTGTAAGAAATACTCCTGAAAACAAACAAGCTGGATAATTAAACCATTTCATATGCTGATAATTTTTTTTTCAAAATTACCAGGCATTAGAATTTAATATTAACGTTAAAAGCTCAAATAGTAGCTTTTTCGGCTCTTGCAAATTTGGGAGTGAAACCGTATTGTCTTTTATATATTTTAATAAAATGTGAAATATTTTCAAATCCACATTCATAGGCGATCTCGCCAACGTTTTTTTCAGTATGCAAAAGTGCCCTGTGCGCATAATTAAGTCTTTGCTGATTGATCCATTGCTTAGGCGAACAATGATATTTTTCATGGAAATCTCTTTTAAATGCAGCCAGGCTTCTTCCGGACAAAACAGCCAACTCAGCAATAGTTAAAGGTTGTAAAAGATGTTTTTTTAAAATAAAATCAATATCAACAGGCTGGTCTGAAGTTGCAGAATGAATAAAATCCATAATCGAATATTGATCAACGCCCGATGAGAGTAACATAAAAAGCTCTTGTAACTTTAACTGAAGTAAAACCTCCATGTTATGTAATGATTTGTTGAAATAATTCATATATTGAATTTTAAAGCTGTTTAACAATTCATTTGGTTTAATTAAAACATAAGTTTTATTGGTTTTACTAACCTGTCTATTAGATTCATTAAATCGTAATTGCTTTAAAAAATTGTCCGGTACAAAAATCATTAATGCTTCAAATTCTTCCGTTTCTGTTATATATTCAGACATTGTATAAATACCTTTTTTCAATAAAACGAAATGATCTTTATTAACAATTATGTTATGGTCTTCAAAATAAAAAGTCTTAGCACCTTTAAATATTAGGAAGATAGTATTTTCCGTAAGAAAGCCTACTTTTTTAGTACTATCGGGTTCAGTTAGTACATTATATTTAGCATAAGGCCGATCCCCGAACAATAGAAAATATTTATCTTCAAAGTGTCGCAATAATTGAGGAAAGCGTATCATTTTATTAATATTTAAGGATTAAATAAATTTAAAAATTTTTCTTGGCGATTAGAGTATTAAAACACAATTGATAACATCAATTAAGAATGCTCAATTTATTCCTCTTATTGTGTCAAAATAACACAATAAAATTTCCAAATCCCCTTTTTATCATTTAGCTTTACGTAACCACGTAAACTTAATTATCAAGAAACATGAATTACAACAGGCGCAAGTTTTTGCAAAGCACAGGTACGCTTGTACTTGGCAGTATGGCTTTATCGGGAAAAGCCGGCTCAATATTAAATTTTATAGCTCCGCATCCGGTTGGATTGCAGCTTTTTACCTTTTTTGGTGTGATAGATGATGACGTAAAGGGAACTTTAACTAAAATCGCCGCTATTGGATACAAGGAAATTGAATCGGCTTTTAGTAAAAAAGGTGGCTATTATGGTATGAAACCCAAGGAGTTTAAAGCTTTGGTTAATGATTTAGGCATGTCGTGGAAATCGCATCATGTTATTGGGGCACCATTTAAAATGCCTAAAGGTTATAAAATGCCTGTGGGTGCTGATGGTAAACCAATGGTGATACCGCCAATGATGAACCTTAGAGACAATATGCAGCAATTGGTTGATGAAGCAGCTGAAGGCGGAATTCCATACCTGGTTTGCGCTAATGCTCCGACTGGTACACTTGATGAGATTAAATCTACAGTTGAAACATTAAATAAAACCGGCGAAGCAACCAAAAAAGTGGGTATTCAATTTTGCTACCACAATCATGATATGGAGTTTCATGAAGTGGAAAGTAAAGTTCCTTATCATTTGTTACTATCGGAAACTGACCCGAACAATGTGAAAATGGAGTTGGACCTGGCCTGGGCCGTTAAAGGCGGACAAGATCCGGTAGAATTATTTAAGCAGCATCCGGGGCGTTTCCCTTTATGGCATGTAAAGGATTTAGATGCCAGTCATAATGAAATTTTACCAGTAGGCAGCGGCACTATCGATTTTAAACGAATATTTGAAAACAGCTCAACTGCAGGGATGAAACACTTTTTTGTTGAACATGATATGCCCAAAGATGCTTACACAAGTATTGAAAGCAGTTATAAGTATTTAACCCAAACGTTAAAAGCGTAAAAACCTTTAAATTATCGTAGGGAAAGCTTTGCGATCTAATAGTAAATTTTTACAACTATAACATAAAGCTTTCCTATCTGAAACTAAAATCGATTTTTTGACAGATATACATAAGGTTTAATAGCAAAACGAATAGTTTTCATACAGTTTTTAAGCCATGTCAAAGTTGTGGAGTTTTCGAGGTAATTCCTTATGGTATCGTCATTACGTATGGCGGTTGCCATATCTCTCAATATGTTTCTTAATGGCGAGCCCTTGCTGATGGTTGTAACTATTTCTTCCAGTTCATCTGCGTAAATAACCGCTTCGTATTCGTTATCAAATACCAAAACAGTATTCTTGTTAAGTGCTTTAAGGCCTTTTGATGGTATGGGAAGCTGATAATTAATAAAGTCGGCAAATGTTATGGGACTTTTTGTGGTTGGAGGTATACTGATACTTAACATAACATAAATTATTATACTTATTTTTATCTTGAATAGCTTTGTACAAATTCGTCATTCCTTATGGCCATAATAATATCTCCGATGGCTCTGTATTGAGGGGCGTCTTTGTCTTTAATCAGGTTAGACATATCCTCCAACTCATCAGCATAAGAAATGGCTTCTTCTTCATCCTCAAACTTCAATATCAGGTCGTCATTAATTTCAGCGTCAGCACCATTCGGCGGGGCAGGCAAATCAAACCTTTCAAATGTAGAGAAAGTTAATTGTGAGCGGCCCGTTGAAGGTACGATTATTTGTAACATGTTTATGTAATATTACTAGTATATGATATGCAATGAACATGCCAAAAGCAAAGCTGTTTTAATAAAATCTATATTTTTTCAAAAACTGAATCTCTGGTAACTCTCATCCATTAATTGAAATATTTCTTCATTTTGAAATACCCTTAGCTTTAACTATTTTAAGGCGCAATAATTTACAATAAGGGGTCTATGGCAAATACAAATACAGAACATTTAAAAAGGGTATTAAAACCGGTTCACCTATGGGCCATAGCAGTAGGATTGGTTATATCCGGGGAATATTTTGGATGGAATTTGGGTTGGGCTGTTTCCGGTACTATTGGCTTCCTCATAGCGACATTAGTCATCACCCTGATGTACATTACCTTTATATTTAGTTATACCGAGTTAACAACCTCTATTCCTCATGCAGGCGGGGCATTTGCTTATGCTTACCGGGCCATGGGGCCATTTGGCGGTTTGGTAGCCGGATACGCTACCCTTATTGATTTCCTTTTTGCCACACCGGCTATCGCTTTCGCATTGGGCGCATACTTGCATTTTTTATATCCCGCTATACCAGTATTGTATTCTGCCTTGTTTTTTAATGTATTATTTATTTGCATTAATATTTTAGGAGTAAAAGAATCGGCTACATTCTCAGTGTTTATTACTATTCTGGCAGTTGTAGAATTATTACTCTTTATGGGGATTGTTTCCCCCCATTTTAAAATGAATAATTTTTTAAGTCATCCTATGCCTTTCGGCTGGACAGGTATTTTTGCAGCATTACCTTATGCTGTTTGGTTTTATTTGGCCATTGAAGGAGTAGCAATGGTTGCCGAAGAAGTAAAAGATCCCAAACGTAATATCCCCAAAGGTTATATTTCAGGTTTAGCAACACTTGTGTTTTTAGCCCTGGGAGTGATGATATTTACCGGGGGAATTACTGATTGGCGCAAATTAAGTAACCTTGATTATCCGCTTCCAGCTGCTATAAGCGTAGCATTAGGAAAAGCAAGCAGCCTTACCAAAATATTCGCAAGTATAGGCCTGTTTGGTTTAATTGCATCTTTTCATGGTACAATACTGGCATCGTCCAGGCAGGTATTTGCCATGGCCAGAAGTGGTTATCTGCCGCGGTTTTTATCAAATGTTAGCCACAAATTTAAAACTCCCCATTGGAGTATTATAGCAGGTGGGGTAGTTAGCTTTGCCGCGCTCTTTACTGGTACTACAAACCAGATCATCGTACTTTCTGTTATGGGGGCGGTTTGGATGTACATGATGAGCATGATCAGCCTGTTTATATTGCGTAAAAAAGAGCCCGATTTAAACAGGCCATTTATTTCCCCCTTTTATCCAGTATTCCCGGCAATAGCGCTGATCATCTCGGCGATAACACTTTTCGCTATGATGTATTATAATTTTATGTTAAGCCTTATCTTTTTTGCTGGGCTCGCTTTAGTGATTGTTATTTTTGTGCTGATGGGAAAACATAAAGTGAAGCTGATAGAAGAACATATGATTTCACCGGTTGTAATATGATTTCACCGATTGCATTATGATTTCACCGATCCATGCAATCACTAATACAATAATTCACTAAATCAATAATTCATTAAATCAATAATTAACCCCGTGTATAAGTTCACCGTTCGTAATATAGTTTACCGGTTTGATGACCTTAAAACATTACTGGCCAAAGCGTCGCCCTACCGTACTGGCGATGTGCTGACAGGGGTTTGTGCTGTGAGTTATGAAGAGCGTGTTGCCGCCCAGATTGCATTGGCAGATGTACCTTTAAAAACCTTTTTAAATGAAGTAATTATTCCCTATGAACAGGATGAAATTACAAGATTAATTATTGATAATCATGATGCCGAATCATTCAATTCAATAAGCAACTTAACTGTTGGTGAATTTCGTGACTGGCTCTTGAGTGATGAAACAGATACCGCAATTTTAAAAAGTATTGAAGCAGGAGTTACTCCAGAGATGACTGCGGCAGTATCAAAACTAATGCGTAACCAGGATTTAATCGCTGTAGCAAAAAAATGTGAAGTAGCTACCCGTTTTCGTAACACAATTGGGTTGAAGGGGCATTTTTCCACCCGTTTACAGCCCAACCACCCAACTGACGATCTGAAAGGCATAGCAGCCAGTATGATTGAGGGCTTGCTATATGGCAGCGGTGATGCGGTGATTGGTATTAACCCCGCTACAGATAGTCCTGCGGTGGTGATGAATTTGTTAAAATTAATAGATACAGTTAGGCAGCAGTTTGATATTCCAACACAATCATGCGTATTGAGCCATATTACTACAACATTAGAGTTAATAAATAAAGGTGCACCGGTTGATCTTTGTTTTCAATCAATAGGAGGCACCGAGAAAACAAACAGCAGTTTTGGTATTAATCTGGCTTTGCTTGATGAGGCATACGAGGCAACTTTATCCCTTAAGCGGGGAACAGTTGGAAACAATGTGATGTATTTTGAAACAGGGCAGGGGAGCGAACTTTCGGCAAATGCCCATCATGGTGTTGACCAGCAAACCTGCGAAGCACGCGCTTATGCCATTGCCAGGAAATATAAACCACTCCTTGTCAATTCGGTTGTCGGTTTTATCGGACCTGAATACTTATATGATGGCAAGCAGATTATCCGCGCGGCCCTGGAAGACCATTTTTGCGGTAAACTGCTCGGCTTGCCAATGGGTGTCGATATTTGTTATACCAATCATGCTGAAGCCGACCAGGATGACATGGATAACCTGCTTACCTTATTGGGTGTAGCCGGCTGCAATTTTATAATGGGGATACCCGGTTCGGATGATATTATGCTGAATTATCAGTCCACTTCATTTCATGATGCCTTATATTTAAGGAAAGTTTTGGGGTTAAGACCGGCACCTGAATTTGAACAATGGCTAATGAAACAAGGAATTAATAGTATAAATTTCACGAATGGGAACCAATTGCACGAATTTATTGGGAAGGTCACTAAATTATTAAAATGAGATTAATAAAAATTACTCAATGAAACCGGATTTAATTCGTGAAATTCGTATTAATATTCAATCGTGTTTATCAATTCGTGAAATTCGTGTCTATAATAAAACCCGATCCATTAGTTTCCTTAAAGGAATTTACTGCCGCACGTATAGCTATTGGGCGGGTAGGTACAAGTATCCCTTTAAAAGAATTTCAGGAATTTAAACTGGCACATGCCCATGCCAGGGATGCAGTATATTCAGTGTTAGATATTGGAGGGTTATTAAATAGTCTTAAAGTTTTTAAGTTACCTATTTTGCATTTGCATAGTAATGCTATAAGCCGCCATAAATATTTGACACGGCCTGATTTTGGGAGGCAATTAGATGAAGAATCAACAAGCCAATTAAAAGACTATTCCACAAGTGCCGATATAGCAATTATTATAGCCGATGGTCTTTCGGCAACAGCAGTAAATGAAAATGCCTTCAATTTATTGGAATTATTAATACCGATGTTTTTGGATGCCAAATTAAAATTATCTCCTTTATGCCTAGTGGAGCAGGGGAGAGTTGCTATTGGTGATGATATCGCTTATGGCCTAAATGCAAAATTTTCTATTGTGCTGATTGGTGAAAGGCCCGGTTTAAGTTCAGCAGACAGTATGGGAGCTTATCTTACTTATAACCCCCGGCCAGGGTTAACAGATGAATCACGCAATTGCATATCTAACATAAGGCCGCAGGGTTTAACACATAAACCCGCGGCCGATAAAATATTATACTTGGTTAATGAAGCTTTTAAAAGAAAAGTATCAGGAGTCACATTAAAGGATAATGCCGGTTTGCTGGGTTAGTTTATTGGTTCACTTGTTCATTGGTAGAATGGTCATTAAGTTATTGTATTATTTACCTTTCAGCTTTGACCATTCGCCTTTTACCTTTTAGTTATCGGTTCAACAGTTCCATAAAATGAAATAGGATCACGATGAGTGCTAACAACATCAAGGGTGGCATAACCGTTTGTGGAAATACTTAACCTTAATTGTTCAACATCTCTCCAGTCAGTTATATTTTTGTCTTTCGGTTTTATTAAAATGTTCCAGTTCCCGTTTTTAGTTTGCTTTGAGCTGTAACTAAAATTAGTGCTGGTAAATTTTATGCCGCCTTCAGTAGTGGCAGGGTCAGGCGCCATATAACTCCGTCCAAAATAAGGCAAAAAAGCGGTTATGGTATCTTTAGTAACTTTCAAGTCGTACGGTGAAGTTAATTGTCTTTGTCCGCCTCTCATAGGATTTGCATAATTTGCCTCAAAGATGTAACTGGCATCAATAATCATCTTGGTTATTTCCGCATGTTTGGCAATTTTTTTTGTCTCTTTGGTAGCCTGGGCGAAAGTTTTATTTATTCCGCTAAAAACCACTGCAGTTACTATAAGTAGTTTTATTAAAGTTTTCATAATTAATGGTTTAAATAATAATAACGGATTAATGATTTCTTATTATATAAATAAATATAAATAAAAAAGCCGCCTTATTTTTAAAGCGGCTTTTCTTAAAAAATGTTTTAAATAATTTATATCAAATTAACGCTGCGGTTAACAAATTCTGTTAATTCTGCACCGGTAAGTAAGCCTTGAGAAAGCAGGGCCAAATCAAAGGCCTGTTTAGAAAGCTTGGTTTGCACCTCTTCGTTTTCTTCCTGTACAATGCGGCTGATCAATTTATGATTACCATTAACTATTACTTTGTAATTATCGGGCATGCTGCCGTAAAAGCTCATGCCGCCACCCATAGCAGCCATTTCTTTCATGCGGCGCATAAACTCATCCATGGTTACGGTTACAGGCAGTTCATCCGGGTTCAAACTTTCTATTTCAACTTTATAGGCCGGTTTGTTAATGGCTTTTTCAAAAATAACTTTTACTTTGTCAGTCTGTTCTTGAGTCAGGATATGCTCAGGTGCGTCTTCTTTTTTGATCAGTCTATCAGCCACGTCAGCATCAACACGTTTGAATGATGTCTTTTCAAGCTTATGTTCCAGGTTGCCAACAAAATGATTATCGATAGGGGAGTTCATCAGCAAAACATCATAACCTTTTTTGTTTGCCGATTGAATAAATGCATCCTGCTTATCCGGATCATTGGTATAGATATACACCAGGTTACCATCCTTATCGGTTTGTTCAGGGGCCACCTTATCTTTATACTCAGTTAAAGTGAAGTTCTCTTTTTTGGTGTTGGTTAGCAATACAAAGTCCTTGGCTTTATCATAAAATTTTTCTTCGCTTACCATGCCATATTTTACAAACAAACCAATATCGGTCCATTTTTCTTCATAGGTCTTGCGATCGCTCTTAAACAGGTCTGCCAATTTATCAGCTACCTTTTTGGTGATGTAGCTATTGATTTTTTTAACGTTACCATCGGCCTGTAAAAAGCTTCGTGACACATTCAGCGGAATATCAGGTGAGTCAATCACCCCGTGCAACAACATTAAAAATTCAGGTACAATGTCCTTTACTTCATCAGTAATAAATACCTGGCGCGAGAAAAGCTTGATCTTATTGCGCTGGATTTCAAAATCGTTTTTAAGTTTTGGGAAATATAATACGCCTGTCAGGTTAAATGGATAATCAACATTTAAGTGTATCCAAAATAATGGATCTTCTGAGAAAGGATAAAGTTGCTTGTAAAAGTTAAGGTAATCCTCATCTTTCAGGTCGGCAGGTGCTTTAGTCCAGATCGGGTTGGTATCATTAATAATATTATCAACCTCAATTGATTTATATTTTGGCTTGCCTTCTTCATCTACGCCATCTTCTTCTTCTTGAGCAGTTGTACCAAATTTGATCGGCACAGGCAAAAACTTGCAATATTTGTCCAGTATTTCCTGTAAACGATGTTTACTCAAAAATTCTTCATTATCCTTATTGACATGAAGGGTTATTTCGGTACCTCTTTCTGCCAGGTTGCCTTCGGTTATCTCAAATTCAGTACTGCCATCACAAATCCAACGGGCTGGTTCAGCGCCCTCCTGGTATGACAATGTTTGTATCTCCACGCTGTCAGCTACCATAAAAGCGGAGTAAAAGCCCAATCCAAAACGGCCGATAATTTCATTGGCATCTTTGGAATCCTTAAACTTCTCCATAAACTCTTCTGCGCCCGAAAATGCAATCTGGTTAATATACTTTTTGATCTCATCCGCAGTCATGCCCAAACCATGGTCAGAAATAGTAATAGTTTTTGCATTTTCATCAAAAGCTACTTCTATTTTCAGCTCGCCGAGCTCACCGGTGTATTGTCCTAATGAGCTTAGACGTTTTATCTTTTGGGTAGCATCAACAGCGTTTGATACCAGCTCACGCAAAAATATCTCGTGATCAGAGTATAAGAACTTCTTAATGATTGGAAAAATATTTTCGGTATGGATCGAAATTGTGCCTTTTTCTTGCATAATCTTTTATCTTTTTTGAGTTAATGTTTTAGTGATAACTACGCTCATCAATGGTTGTTCCAAACAGGCATAGTTTGACAAATTGACAGTCTATATTAGTTGAATAGGTTGGAGTTGTTGTAAACGTTGTAAGAGTGTTAGACTTTACAACTATTTTAACATTTACAACCTATCTTAACATTTACAACTCTTTCAACAAACAATCAAACGCCTTCTTTAAATTTTCAGAGGTTTCAATATCAGTTATCTTTCCCTCCCCATCCATTTTTGAGCGGATAAAAGGGATCAACAGGGTAGCATCTTTAACTACATTTGCATTTAAAGCAGTTAATATTAACAGCAAGGCGGCATGAGCGTTTTCACCACCTGTCGAGGCAGTGATCAGTGCAAGCGGTTTATCATACAGCGAACCGCTCGAAACCGTCCAGTCAAGCGCATTTTTAAGTGATCCAGGTACGCCGTATGCATATTCGGGGGCACAAATGATGATGCCGTCTGCTTCAGCTAATAGTTTTCTTAAGGAGCTTACTGTTGCGGGAGGATCGTCATTATCTAAGCCCGGATCAAAATGCGGTAGTTGTGCCAGACCATCGTAAATATTATATTCAAAACCTGCGTGTGCCATTTCACCCAAAAAACGAAGAATAGCATGGTTTGATGAACCTGTGCGCAAGCTGCCGGAAATGGCCAGGATCTTTTTGGATGATGAGGATTGCATGTATAAGTAATTTAAACAATATTACCTTTTAAGTGGAAAGCCAGTTTTACTTTCTTAAAATATGATAAGAAGCTGACGCAGATTTTAGCGGATCGGTCAAACTTTCTTAGATTTTAAATATAACAATTTTGTTGTATTGTAAAATATATCATTGTAAATGATGTATATATAAAATTTGTTTAAAGTGTTAAATTAATTAAATTGTCGGAACTAAGATTTATAGGATTAGATAATTATAGGATTATTTTGTCTGACTAAGATTTTTAGGAATAAAAAATTATAGGATTATTTTTCATCAGGATACTGTGAATATTATATATCTTACATACACATACACATACATTTTAATCTTATCATCCTAAAATCCAACAAATCTTAGTTCAAACAAATGCAACACGAAGCCCTTACACGTAAAATTATAGGCTGTGCCATGAAAGTCCATAATGTACTTGGCAACGGTTTTCAGGAGGTTATTTATCAAAGAGCTTTGTCAATTGAAATGGAGAAACAAGGGTTAGGATTTGAAAGAGAAATAGAAATGACAATATTTTATGATGGTCAGGATATTGGGACAAGGCGTGTTGATTTTTTTGTTGAAGAAAAAATTATGGTTGAGTTAAAAGCAGTTTCAATTTTGGATGATCTGCACCTCGCACAAGCCATGAATTATTTAGAAGCATATGACTTACCGGTCGGATTACTCATAAATTTTGGAAGTAAAAGCATGGAGTTTAAAAGAGTATTTAATACCAAACATCCTGATAATGCTGAATACAAAAGAAAGATTGTCTGAACTAAGATTCTTAGGATTAAAGAATGACAGGATTTAATATTAAAGAATACTCCCTGAATCCTAAAATCTAAAAATCCTATAAATCCTAGTTCAGACATCTTAGTTCAGACAACAGCCTCAAGTCCCCGACGGACTAAACTGCAAAATAAACGCAGAACCTACCCCGTTTGTTGATTGTACCTGTATATTCCCCTTATGTAGCAGCATAATCTGCTTGCATAGGCTAAGCCCAATGCCGCTCCCGCTTTTACGGGTGCTGAAAAATGGGATAAATATTTTATCCAGCAATTCGGGTGGCATACCCATGCCGTTATCCATTACCTTTACAAGGGTTTTATTATTGCTCTGTATTTCGGCCGAAAGGGTGAGGCGCGGGTTTTCCGTGTCTTTCACTGCCTCAACCGCGTTTACCATTAAATTAATCAGCACCTGTTCAATCAGGTTTAAGTCGGCTTCTATGGCAAGGGCAGGGTCACGCAGGATGATCTCCAGTTCTATGTGTTTTTTTTCGAGCGTGGGCCGCATCAGGCTGTTCAGGTTCTCGAAAAGGTTACGCACAAGTATTTTGGTAAGGTCGAGCTTGGTAATTTTATTAAGGCTCCGGTAGCTCTCTGTAAATTTCAGCAAGCCTTCGCTTCGCCGTTTTATGGTATCGATGCCCAGTTCCAGGTCTTCCAGCTGACTGCTCGCTACACAACCGGCAATTTCCGGGCTTTGCAATCTGTTTTTCAATGTATCCGCCAGTGAAGAGATCGGCGCTACAGAGTTCATGATCTCATGAGTCATTACGTTCAGCAATTTTTGCCATGCCTTTGATTCTGTTTCATCCAGGGCTTCGCTCACATTTTGAAAGGCCACCAGCTTATATATTTTTTCATCGCTGCGGAGAACGCTTGCCGTCACCAAAATTTTTACCAACTGCTGATTACGGGTCATGGTCACAATTTTGCTGTCGCCAGGTTTTAGTTTGATGATCTCCTGGTATAAACCAATTTCCCGTTTTTCCAGCGAATGGATGGTTTTCAAATAAGGTACCCCTATCAGGTTTTTAAAAGCTTCATTTATCCAGCCGGTTTCGCCGTTATCCTGTTCGTATGATAGTATTCCTGTGTCCACAAGTTCCAAAATCTTTTGCAGGTAATGATACTGTGTTTCTCGCTCGCGGCTGATAAGCTTAAAGGTAGTATTGATCTCATTAAACCCTTTGCGTAGTGGTTTCAGTTCATTTGGTGCTTTCCGCACATCAAAGTGTCTTGAAAAATCACGGTAGTGTATCGACTCCACAAACTGGCTCACCTCGTCCTGCGCCTTTTTCTGAAACCTGATCAGATCCAGCACCTCATACACTACTAACGGAATGGTGATCACTAAAAACAAGTACAAATCCTTTACCACCAATATTGATGTTAAGGTAAGCGTGATAAACAGGAATATTACACGCAAAACCAGCCGCCATTCGTATCGGTTAAATATCATATTTGCTTAATCTGCGGTAAAGAGCGGTACGGGTTAATCCAAGTTCTTTTGCGGCCCTGGTAATATTGCCGTTGTGTTTTTCGATTACACGCAGAATGGCATTTTTTTCCATGGTGCTTAATGGAACATTATCATCATCAACAACTATATCTGCCTGCGTTTCCATAATAGAAAATATAAGGTCATCAGCTTTTAACAAAGATTCATCTGCCATAATTACCGCCCGTTCAATAGTATATTGGAGTTCTCTTACGTTTCCAGGATAATTATAGGCCTTCAATTTTTGCAAAGCCGTAGCGTCAAAATCAACAGAAGGTTTAAGATATTTACCTGCGTATAGTTTCGCAAAATGGCGGGCTAAAATCACAATATCTTCATTGCGTTTTCGTAAAGCCGGCATATTAATTTCAACAGTATTTATACGATAAATCAAATCCTTACGAAAACGGTTTTCGTTGGCCAGCTCATACAGCGGCAGATTGGTGGCGCAGATAAGGCGGATATCTACATCCACAGGCTTATTAGTACCAAGCCGGGTTACCTGCCGGTTTTGCAATACGGTTAACAACTTTGCCTGCTGTTGTAGGGAAATATTACCAATCTCATCTAAAAACAAGGTGCCGCCATGAGCGTCTTCAAACCTGCCTGGCCTGTCTTCTCTTGCATCCGTATAAGCGCCCTTTTTGTGCCCGAACAACTCACTTTCAAACAACGTATCTGTCAATGCCCCTACATCAACTTTTACAAAAGGTTTATCGGCCCGCAGGGATCGTTCATGAATTGCTTTTGCCATCAAATCCTTGCCAGTACCGTTTTCGCCCAGAAGCAAAATGTTGGCATCGGTGGGAGCAATTTTATTTACTTTATGAAAAATGTCCTGCATCACCTCCGATTCTCCCAGTATGGAAGTATCCCCTGACGTACTTTTTACAGATGATTTAACTGCTTTAACACCTTCTTTTTTGTCAAGCAGTTCCCTTATAGTTCCAATAAGCTTTTCATTATGCCATGGCTTTACAATAAAATCATTTGCACCTTCTTTTAACGAGCGGACTGCAAGATCAATATCACCATAAGCGGTTATCATAATAATACAAACGCCGGGCTTCCATTCTTTAATCTTTCGAAGCCAGTATAAACCTTCATTGCCGGTATTAATAGCGCTGTTAAAGTTCATGTCAAGCAAAACAATGTCAACCTCGTTTCGCTGAAGGAGCCAGTTTAAATTTTCAGGGTTCTTTTCAGTAATTACTTCCTGTACTTCAGTTTTTAGCAAAAGTTTAACTGCCGTAAGTACATCCGGATCATCATCAACAATTAAAACAGTAGCTTTTTTTAATATCATCTTTGTTAGTCATTTGTCATTGTGTCATTAGTCATTGTTATGGTAGTTATGGGATGTAAAATCGTAAATTTACTTTATAAATTGTGTTCATTAATTTATCTGACTGTAAACATTTCCCCCAAGTGCTGCAATTTTTATGCTAAATACCATCAAGGCAATAAATATGAACAATAAATTTTCATTATAAACAATTGACGATAACTATTAACCTGTTTACCAATAAACAAATAACAAATGACTTAAATAGTTTAATGACTCAATGACCAATGACACAATGACTAATGACCAAATGGATTGTATCATAACCGAACACTTGCTGTAACAGAAGCGTACGCCCTAAACTTGTATTTTAAGTTTAAGCAACTGAAAAACAGCTATTTAATTTGTGGCATATCTTTTTGTAACTAATAACAAAATATAAAATAATAACAGTGGATAGAGTAATTGAAAAAAAGACCTGGAGTACAAAAAGACTATTGACTATTGCCGGCATAACAGGCATTGTTTTACTAATTGCAGGAAGCATTTATTTTACGTCGGGCAAAAGCAAATTGGATGTAGATACCGAAAGATTAACGATAAGCACAATAACAAAAGGCCCATTTCAGGAGTTTATCCCGGTTAACGGCGCAGTGATGCCGCTTACTACTATTTTCCTTGATGCTTCTGATGGCGGACGGGTTGAACAAAAATATGTTGAGGATGGTGCAACTCTTAAAAAAGGTGAGCCTATTTTAAGGTTATCAAATACCGATCTTGAACTTAGTCTGGCTAATGAAGAAACAGCGGTTTATGCCAATCAAACACAAATGCAAATCTCGCATAACCAGGCTCAGCAAAATACCATTACCAAACTGAACAACATGGCCGATGTGGATATAGCCTTTAAAGAAGCTGAAAGGGTTTATAGGCTTGATAAAGATCTTTTTGGAAAAAAGGCTATTGGACTGCAGGAGTTTCAGTCGGCCCAAAATCAATACCAGTATCAACTGAGCCGCAAAAAATTAGCAGCACAAATTTTGCAACAGGACACAGCCGTAGTTAAACAACAGGATAGTCAGACAAAAGAGCAATTTGCGCAAATGAAAAACACATTGGACCTGTTGAGAAAAAAAGTAAGCGATCTTACAGTAAGGGCGCCTGTTGACGGACAGTTAACTAATTTTGATTCTGAAATTGGACAGAATAAAACTAAAGGCGAGCATTTAGGACAAATTGACGTCGCATCTGGGTTTAAAGTTAGAGTGGGCGTTGAAGAGCACTATATATCAAGAGTTTTTACTGGTTTAAAAGGCGATTTTCAATTTGCAGACAAAACCTACAAGCTGGTTATCAAAAAAGTATTTACAAATGTAATTAATGGACAGTTTAACGTGGATATGGCTTTTGTTGGTCCTGCACCTACGGGAATAAGAAAAGGGCAGACATTGCAGGTACGATTGGCTTTGAGCGATGAAACAACTGCGTTGTTATTACCTAAAGGAGGATTTTACCAGCAAACAGGCGGTAACTGGATATTTAAAGTGAGTGAAGATGGTAAAAAAGCCTACAAGGTAGACATACAGATCAACAGGCAAAGTCCTGATTATTATGAATTGACATCAGGATTGCAAGTGGGCGATAAGGTAATTACATCCAGTTATGAAACGTATGGAGATATACAGGAATTGATGCTTAAGAAGTAGTAGAGAAAGAACCAAGAAATAAGAGTCAAAAATCAGGAAGAAAGTAAAAACCAGGCTAATCAAAAGTCTCTCCGCCAGCTGGCGTAGGAGATTTAGAGAGGGCGATAACAAGTCAATTAATTAACTTAAACTATAAAATCAAATTCTTTCCATTAAAAAAAGGAAGGATGCAGGAGGCCAAAATGATAAAAATTACTGATCTCGAAAAGTTTTACCGTACCGAAGAGGTAGAAACCATTGCTTTAAACAAGCTATCCATTGAAGTTAAAAAAGGTGAGTTTGTTGCCATAATGGGTCCATCAGGGTGCGGCAAATCAACATTGCTTAACATATTGGGCATGCTTGATGATCCGGATGATGGAAGCTATATGTTCAACGGTGTTGAAGTGGCCCATTACACTGAACGTAAGCGTGCCGATCTGCGTAAGCATAACATCGGCTTCGTATTCCAGAGCTTTAATCTGATAGATGAGCTTACTGTGTTTGAAAACGTGGAATTACCATTGATCTACACTGGCGTTCCATCTGCCGAAAGAGTAAAAAGAGTGGAAGAGGTTTTGGACAAGATGCAAATCATGCACCGTCGCAACCATTATCCACAACAATTATCGGGTGGTCAGCAGCAGCGTGTGGCTATTGCCAGGGCAGTAGTTAATAAACCTAAACTGATATTAGCGGATGAGCCTACCGGTAACCTCGACAGCAGCAACGGTAATGATGTTATGGAGTTATTGACTGATCTTAACGAACAGGGAACAACCATTATAATGGTGACGCACTCTGAACATGATGCCCGCTACAGCCACCGGATCATTCGCCTGCTGGATGGACAAACTGTGATGGAAAACATCATGATATAAAAAGGTCATTGGTCATTGGTCATTAGTCATTGGATTTTAAAATCTGACTTTTGACTAAAGACTTCCGATCTAACAATAGTTTATGTAAGTTAATAAGTGCCTCTGCTAATCTCCTCCATATTGGAGGGGTTGGCTTGAGTGTAGCTTTTATTTTGAGTAGGAAAGTCGGAAAAGTTCGGAAGCCCGAAAGAAGAAATTGATCTGAGAAACAGAGCCAATGATGCTATAGCCGATGACTAAATAAAATGACTAATGACACAATGACTAATGACCCAATACGATGATAAGAAACTACATAAAAACCGCCTATCGTTCCCTTATAAAAAATAAAGGTTTTACGGTATTAAATGTTTTGGGGCTGTCTTTGGGTCTCGCAAGTTGCTTGCTTATTATTTTATACGTTGCCGATGAGTTAAGCTATGACCGTTATAATACCAAAGCCGACAGGATATATCGTGTAAATGAAGATCTGAAGCTGGGTGAAAACAATGTTCATTACGCAGTATGTATGCCACCGTTAGCAAAAACACTAAAAAGCGACTTTACATATGTTGAAAATACTGTCAGGATAAAAAATGTAGGTTTAAGGCATGTAAAAAAGGGTACCACAAACATTCTTGAAAACAATATAGCATTTGCCGATCCTTCCTTGTTTGATGTGTTTACTTTACCAATGATCAATGGTAACCCTGCTTCTGCCTTAGCAGAACCAAACAGTGTTGTAATAAATGAAACCATTGCAAAAAAATACTTTAACAGCACTCCCGGTAGCTATCGGGATGTTGTTGGCAAAACATTAACATTTGACGATAACACATTTTATAAAGTTACCGGTGTAATCCGTGACCTACCAAGGCAATCGCATTTTAACTACGACTTTTTTATATCAATGTCGACTTTTCCTGATAGCAGATCGACTGAATGGCTAAGAAGTGACTATAACACCTACGTTTTATTTAAAGAAGCCTCAGATCATAAAAAACTTGAAACAGCACTGCCTGCTTTCTTAAATAAATACAGTGGGGCACAAATGCAATCACAATTAAACATGAGCATGGCCGCTTTTGAAAAAGGCGGTAGTTTTTTCAGGTTAAATTTAACTCCATTAACGGATATTCACCTTAAATCAAACCGCAGCGGTGAGCTTGGTCCTAACGGCACTGTGCAATATGTATACATTTTTTCGGCTATTGCACTTTTTATCCTGTTAATCGCCTGTGTTAATTTTATGAATCTTTCAACTGCCCGATCCTCAAACAGAGCACGGGAAGTTGGTGTGCGCAAAGTGTTAGGTTCTGCAAAAAGACATTTAATAACCCAGTTTCTTACAGAATCAATAATGGTGACTTTTGCTGCTACTGTTATAGCCTTATTTTCCACAGTGGCACTTTTGCCGGCATTTAATCAACTTGCTGGTAAAGAGCTATCTATTTCGGCACAAACCCTTACCTGGCTTATTCCGGCATTGTTATTTATTGTTTTATTTGTTGGAGCGATGGCGGGTTCATACCCTGCTTTCTATCTTTCCTCATTTCAGCCAATTGACGTACTAAAAGGCAAATTGTCTGCAGGCTTTAAAGGCGCTGGATTGCGGAGCTTCCTCGTTGTTTTACAATTTTCCATATCCATTTTCCTCATCATAGGCACTTTGGTTATATACAACCAGCTAAATTATATCCAAACCAAAAATTTAGGTTACAACCGTAACCAGGTTTTAATAGTTCAAAACACTTTTGAATTAAATAACCAGGCCCGGGTTTTTAAACAAGAGGTTAAACAATTACCGGGTGTTATAAACGCAACCCTAACCGGTTTTCTGCCAACATCCAACTGGAAAAATACCTCGATATTTTTTAAAGATGCCGCTTTTGATCAGAAAAAAGCATTGTTTCCTCAAACGTGGGAAATTGATGAGGATTATATCAAAACGCTGGACATGAAAATGGCTTTGGGACGCAATTTTTCAAGCCAAATGTTAACAGATTCATCAGGTATTATCATTAATGAGTCTGCCGCGAAATTTTTAGGACTTAAAGATCCGTTAAATAAGCCGCTATACAGGTCGAACGGTGGTAAACAGGATATATCAAACTCAAAAGAGTATCATATTATAGGGGTTGTTAAGGATTTTAATTTTAGCTCCTTGCGGGATGTTATAAGCCCGGTAGTGTTGGTATTGGCTCAAAATAAAGGAGCGTTAAGTGTAAGGGTAAATACAACCAATCTTCCTTTCCTGCTATCCCAAATTAAAGACAAATGGAAGGCGCTCTCACCCAATATACAAATGAATTTTTCTTTTATGGATCAAGATTTTGATGCATCCTACCGTGCCGAACAGCGGGTAGGCAGAATATTCATTGTGTTTACTTCATTAGCAATAATAATTGCTTGCCTGGGTTTGTTTGGCCTTGCCGCTTATGCTGCCGAGCAACGCACAAAAGAAATAGGGATCAGGAAAATATTAGGTGCAAGCATTACTACCATTGCCGGTATGCTGTCAATTGATTTTCTAAAATTAGTATTTATCGCCATTCTAATTTCATTACCTGCGGGATGGTTTTTAATGAATAAGTGGCTGCAGGATTTTGCGTACAGGGTAAACATACAATGGTGGGTTTTAGTATTGGCTGGCTTTACAGCAGTATTGATTGCTTTTATTACTATAAGTTTTCAATCAATAAAGGCTGCATTATCAAATCCTGTGAACAGTTTGAGAAGCGAATAGGCGCCTCACCCAACCCTCTCCAAGGGAGAGGGCTTTTAAAAGTTGCAGTAAAAAAGTCCTTCTCCTTTGGAGAAGGATTTAGGATGAGGCGAAAATGACTAATGACACAATGACTAATGACCAAATAAATGTTAAGGAACTATTTAAAAACCGCCTGGCGAAATTTGTTGAAGAACAAATTTTATTCCCTTATTAATATAGCGGGATTAACGGCTGGATTGGCCATAGGTATCCTGATACTTTTATGGGTGCAGGATGAATTGAGTTTTGATAGTTTTCACAAACAAACAAAAAATATTTATCGGCTTGAGCTTTGGGGTGGAACGGGTGCCAGCAAGCAAATATGGCAATCGCCTGTGGCCCCAATGGGTGTTCTTGCAAAACAACAATTGCCCGAAGTAAAAGATGAAGTTCGTTTAACAGGTAATTATTTCTTCTCCTTATATAAATACCAGGACAAAGTTTTTGGCAATGAAAAAGCCATTTTTGCAGACCCTTCATTTTTTTCAGTGTTTGATTTTCCAATCATTGAAGGTAATGCGTCAAACCCATTTGCCAGTGATAACTCTGTTGTTATAACAAGAAAAACAGCCAAAAAATATTTTGGAGATCAGAACCCTTTAAGTAAAGTTATTGTGGCTGACGGTAATGCAAATTTTACCGTTAGCGGTGTTATAAATGATTTTCCTGCTAATTCCAGTATAAACTGTGATATGATTATGCCCATGAGCTTTCATATCAAAAAAATGTATGCGGATAATAAAGTAGATTTAAATAGTGACTTTAACAACTATAGTTACGATACCTATTTACTGCTTAAACCAGGCACATCCTTAAAAAGCTTGTCAGCTAAATTATTTAAGATCCATATCGGCCATAAATCAGATGATACCGACGCTGATTATTTATTGCTCCCTTTATCTAAGATGCATTTATATAATGCTGACCTGACTGATAAAGGGATTGAAACAGTTAGAATATTTATCGTCATTGCGCTGCTGATACTGGTGATAGCCTGTATCAATTATGTAAACCTTTCTACAGCGCGTTCTATGCTTCGTTCCAAAGAAATAAGCATGCGTAAAATTGTGGGGGCTGCCAAAGCTCACCTGTTTATGCAGTTCATTGTCGAAACCGCCTTATTGTTTTCTATAGCTACTATCCTTGCATTTGGGCTTATTTACGTTTTGATGCCCTTATTTAACCAGGTTTCAGGTAAGCAGTTGATTTTTGATTTAACTGATTATCATATCTGGACTGTAATATTTATTACCATAACCGGTACCCTTGCAGCATCAAGTATTTATCCAGCTTTGCTTCTTTCATCATTTGAACCATTAAAAGCTTTGAAAGGTAAAATATCTGCCGGTATTGGCGACATAATGTTCCGAAAAATACTGGTGGTTACACAGTTCATGTTTTCGGTTGTGCTCATTATCGGCACAATAGTAATAACGGGACAGTTAAATTATATCCGTTCAAAGGAATTGGGCTATGATAAAAGCAATGTATTTTCATTCTGGATGCGTGACATGGCTAAACACTATGATGCTGTAAAAGCCGAATTATTAAAGCAGCCGGGCGTGTTAGACGTTACCAGGTCAAATCAAAATATTGTAAGAATTGGTGGCATTTCAGGCGATAATGACTGGGATGGAAAAGCGCCCGGCCAAACTTTTATTGTACACCCAATAGCGGTAGATAAAGACTTTATATCCTTTTTTAAAATGAACCTGGTGAAAGGTGCGGGTTTTACAGGCGCGATAACCGATACCACGCATCTTATTTTAAATGAGGCCGCTATCAAAGAAATAGGCATGAAAAATCCTATAGGCAAGCGGTTTAGGATGTGGAAATTTAAGGGAACAATAATAGGGGTAATAAAAGATTTTCATTTCGCCTCGATGAAGGAAAAGATTGCACCTGCTGTTTTCTATTACTATCCCCAATATCTTAACACAATTTACATAAAAACAACCGGCCAGGATGCTCCTAAAGCTATCCGTGCAGCACAAGATCAGTTTAAACAATATAATGGTGAATATCCATTTGGTTATGCTTTTCTGGATGAAATATTTAACAGCCTTTACCAGGGTGAACAACGTGAAGGGACTTTATTCACCTACTTCGCCACTATAGCCATATTTATTTGCTCCTTAGGATTATTAGGATTAGCTGCTTTCACAGCCCAGGTACGCACCCGCGAAATTGGTGTTCGTAAAGTATTAGGGGCCAGTGTAAGCGGAATAGTTGGGTTGTTGGCCAAAGATTTTATAAAACTGGTGTTAATAGCCATTTTGATTGCGGTACCTGTTG
Source organism: Mucilaginibacter sp. (assembly GCA_028288305.1). GTDB lineage: Bacteria > Bacteroidota > Bacteroidia > Sphingobacteriales > Sphingobacteriaceae > Mucilaginibacter. Next base: position 55,640 of record JAQBOA010000022.1, on the reverse strand, counting down.
CCTGGTTCAGTATGAATAAATGGCTCCAGGCTTTTGCTTACCGGATAAATATCAGTTGGTGGGTGTTTCTACTGGCAGGATCAATAGCTATACTGATTGCTTTTATAACTATAAGTTTTCAATCAGTTAAAGCAGCACTAAGTAATCCGGTGAATAGTTTGAGATCAGAATAACGCCTCACCCAACCCTCTCCAAAGGAGAGGGCTTTTAAAAGTAACGTTAAAAAAGTCCTTCTCCTTTGGAGAAGGATTTAGAATGAGGCAAATGACAAATGACCTAATGACCAAATAAAATGATAAAGAACTACATCATCATCGCATTCAGGAATATCCGGCGTAACATGAGTTATGCTTTTTTGAACGTTTTCGGGCTAACCCTGGGGATAGCCTCCTGCCTGGTTATTTTTTTAATCGTAAGAAATGAGCTTACTTATGATAATTTTAATAAAGCCAACCGTACTTACCGGGTAACGTTAAATGCTATTGACTTTAATTCAAATGTCTCAATGGCCATAGCTCCGGCCATGCGTACCGATTTTCCTGAGTTGGAGCAAGTATCGCAGGTTTACTATAGGCAAAATCCCTTAGTCAAAGTAAACAACAATCGTTTTATAGAGAAACAATGTGTCTTCGCAGATGAGCACTTTACGGAAATATTTAATTATCAATGGCTTGCAGGCGATCCCAAAACCGCTCTTAACGAACCTAATAATATAGTATTGACAGAAAGTCTTGCAAAAAAATACTTTGGTGATAAAAATCCTGTTGGTCAGATGATATTCCTGGAGAATACATTTAATTCAAAGGTAACAGGCGTTATCAAGAATGTACCGGGTAATACCAGTTTACCTTTCCAGTTTCTGGTATCTTTTGAGACTATAAAAAGTAGAATGAAAGACAATATGTCTAATTTCTGGGCTATTGGGGGTGGTTTTTTTACTTTTATTTTAATTCCGCAGCATTATTCTATTCATCGCATTGAAAGCAGAATACCAGCATTTCTTCATAAAAACTGGGAAAAAGATGTTGGAAAAGATGTTCATTTACCCTTACAACCACTAAAAGACATCCATTTTGACCAGCGTTATATCAATAATGTAATAACTCCCACCTCAAAAGATACTTACTATGCTTTGCTTGGGGTAGCCTTGCTTATAATTATTACAGCATGTATCAACTTTATTAACCTGGCCACAGCACAAGCTATAAAAAGGGCCAAAGAAGTAGGTGTTCGTAAGGTTTTGGGAGCTCAAAGATCACAATTGATCAAACAGTTTTTGGGCGAAACCACTGTATTGGTATTAATGGCATTGATACTGGGTGTAGGTATAGCCGCCTTGTTTTTATCTGAAGCAGGTAACTGGCTGAATATTAAAATAGATGCCGGCCAGTTGGCTGAACCAATTGTTATAGGATGGATAGCTTGTTTAACTATCCTGGTAATTTTAATAGCAGGATTATACCCTGCCTTCGTTCAGTCTGCATTTCAGCCTGTTGATTCGCTTAAAAATAAAACCGGACATTTTGCGCGTGGTTTTACTTTGCGTAAGGGTCTTGTGGTGGCACAATTTGCAATTTCTCAAATTTTGATCGTAGGTACCTTAGTAGTAGCCCATCAAATGGACTTTTTCCAAAATCAGGATTTGGGATTTAACAAAGAAGCCATTATTTCTATGGGTATTCCAGATATGTCCAAACTTGAGGTTTTAAGACAAGACTTCGCCAACAATCCCGGTGTGAAAGGAATTAGTTTTTCTTCCGGTGCGCCATCTTACAATAATAATTTTACCAGTTTTTCAGCCCCAGCTTTTGGCGTTACAAAAGACGATGTGACTGAAGTAAAATTTATCGATGAAAATTATATTGATATGTTCGGCCTTAAAATGCTGGCAGGGGAAAAGGTCACTAAAAAGGATGTCAAGGACACTTCCCAAACCTTTGTTGCGAATGAAACATTGATCCATAAAATTGGCTTTATGAATCCTCATGATGCTGTTGGAAAACGTATCCGGCTTAACGGCAGGTCAGCTACAATAATTGGTGTAGTTCAGGATTTTCAAAGTGAATCAAAACACAAAAAAAGGCGTGCTTGTGCATTGGAGTATAATGCAGGTGTTTTTTTTATGGCAAGTGTAAAAATACAACCTGCAGGAATGGTACGCACTATTGATCATATCAACAAGTCATGGTCGTCGTTATTTCCAAATGATCTTTTTAAATACGAATTTCTTGATGAACATATAGCCAGCTTTTATACACAGGAACAAAAAGTATATACAGCGTTCAAATTGTTCTCCTTCATTGCCATACTCATCGGTTGTCTTGGTTTATACGGCCTTATATCATTTACCGCTTCCCAACGCACCAAAGAAATAGGTATAAGAAAAGTGTTAGGCGCGCCAATAATGAGCATTATAGGATTGTTTTCAAAAGAATTTATCCTGCTCATTTCTATAGCATTCTTTATTGCCGCGCCAATAGGGTATTATGCGATGCATAACTGGTTGCAGAATTATGCTTATCACATCAATATTGGTGCAGGAATATTTATAATAGCAATTGCGGCATCAGTAAGCATTGCTGCCATAACTATTTCATATCAGGCTATAAAAGCTGCGCTGATTAACCCTGTGAATAGTTTGAGGAGTGAGTAGGAGGAGGTAAAAGCTGAAAGGCAAAAGCTAAAAGGTTAAAAACGGGAAGCTAAAGTCTCCCCAACCGGGGGAGATTTAGAGGGGGCTAAACAAGTGAACTAATGAACTAAATCATGATATTAAACTACATAAAAATCGCCTGGCGCAACTTAACAAAACAGAAGCTATATAGTCTCATCAATATTTCTGGCCTGGCTGTTGGTCTTGCTGTATGCATGATGATAATGATGTACGTAGCTCATGAAATGAGCTATGATCGTTTTCATAAAAATGCAGATCGTGTATTTAGCCCTCGTGCGCAATTAAAAATTGGTGGCAATACCATGAATATGGAGTATATGAGTTATGCTGCTGCTCCAATTATCAGACAAAATCAGCCAACCATTGAAGATTATATGCGTACGCTGCCATATTTCAGACCTGTAGTAGTCAGTAATCCGTTATCGCCACAAGAAAAATTTTCTGAAGATAAATTGTTATTTGCTGACCCTGCTTTTTTTAGTTTCTTCTCTTTTAAGTTACTATCAGGTAATGCTTTGGATGTACTTAAAAGACCGTTTACCGTGGTTATTTCAAAGGATATGGCCAAAAAGTATTTTGGATCCCAAGAACCTGTTGGCAAGACGATTATTATCCGGACGGATAGCGCTTATACCTACCAGGTTACCGGCGTTGCCGAAAATGCACCATCAAACTCTTCTATCACTTTTAATTTCGTGACAGCTAACTCAAGTTTACTGACGATGAAAGAAGCATCAAAATATGTTGGATCACAGCAAATAAGTTACGGTTCGTTTAATATTTATTTTTTATTAAAACATGCATCGGATACTGCACGATTAACGAAAGGCATGAATTTGATGGCCAAAAAAGACAAAACTTTCGATGATATTAAATTTTCAATGTCCGCATTGCCTGACACACATTTGAAAAGCAATTTCGGCGATTTTTCAAATATCAAATATCTCAAAATATTTCCTCTTGTAGCTATTTTAATCTTATTGCTGGCATTGGTAAATTATATGAGCCTTTCTACAGCAAGAGCTACACTAAGGGCAAAAGAAGTTGGTGTACGTAAAATATCAGGCGCAAGCCGTAAAGCCATAGCCACACAATTTTATGTTGAATCAGCATTGTTTACCCTTTTATCATTCATATTGGGTTACCTGTTATGCTATTTGATTACTCCCTGGTTTTTAAATACACTTCAGCTTAAAATTGATAGTTCTTTTTTGTACAGCCCGTTGGTTTTAACTTTACTTTTTGTTTTGCTTTTGCTAACCATTTTAATAGCAGGGAGTTATCCTTCGCTTGTATTATCCGCATTTAAACCGGTCGTTACCCTTAAAGGAAAAATGAGCAAACAGGCTGGCGGTATCACAGTTCGTAAAATATTTACAACGTTGCAATTCACCATATCAATAGGTCTGATCATCTGTGGAATTGTTATTGACCGCCAGCTTTACTTTTTTCGTCATGCAGATACCGGTATTAATAAGGATAATGTAGTAATGATACCTATAGGAAATAGTGTTGGTAAAAATTATCCCGCGTTTAAACGGGATGTAAAGTCTATGGCCGGTATAAGCAGTGTTGCCACATCGCATTATGCCATGTTTAAAGGTTTTGATATGAACTTTTACGATGGTAAAACAAAGGGTGAAAGCGTAGGTCTTGCAGCTCTTGTTGCCGATAAAAACTTTATCACAACGCTTGGTTTGCAATGGAAATATGCCCCAGCTCCTAATACTGAGCTTGCCAGCCGCAAAAAGACAGTAATTAATGAGACCGCAATAACAGAATTACATTTACCTGCAAACCCTGTTGGCAGTTATATAAAATCCGGTGATCAGCAGATAGAAATAGCTGGTGTATTAAAAAATTTCAATTTCACTTCAATGGAGTACGCTATTCGGCCTCTAACACTAAATATTGCAAAAGAAGATGACCCATACTTTTCTAAATGGGGTTGTAACCTGTTTGTAAAAATAAATCCCCACACCAATTTGCCAACCCTGCTAAATACGATGCAGGGCATCTACAAAAAATATGACCAGGATACACCCTTTGAATACACATTTATGGACGACGCTTTTAATGAGCAATACAAAGCTGAAGACAGGCTGGCCTCCATATTCAGCATATTTACATATATAACAGTCATCCTTGCTACGCTGGGTTTGTTCGGCCTTGCCGCATTTACTATCGAGCAGCGTACAAAAGAAATAGGAATACGCAAAGTTTTAGGTGCAAGCGTAGCCTCAATCAACTCATTATTATCACAGGACTTTTTAAAACTGGTACTACTTGCAATAGTTATTGCTTCCCCAATTGCATGGTGGGCTATGCATAACTGGCTTCAAAGTTTTGCTTACCGGATAACTATATCATGGTGGGTATTTGCAGCAGCAGGTTTTGTTGCCATAATAACGGCAATTATTACGGTAAGCTATCATGCAATCAGAGCAGCAATTGCTAATCCGGTGGACAGTTTGAGAAGTGAATAGGAGAAGTTTACAGTTTGAAGTAGGCAGTTTGCAGTTAAAAATTAATGACTTAATTACTAATTCAATAATTCATTAATTCAATAATTGATTAATCATGATAAAGAATTACATCAAAATTGCATGGCGTAATCTTGTTCGGAACAAGGTTAGCAGCATCATTAACATCAGCGGATTAGCCATTGGTTTGGCTTGCGTGCTGCTGATCGGTATGTACATTAAGGATGAGTTGAGTTACGATCGGTTTTTCAAAGATTCCAATCGTATTTACCGGGTCAACCTGGATGGGAAAATGGGGAATGATCAATTTTTGATCGGTCACACTCCGCCGCCCGCAGGTGCTGCTCTGATGAATAATTTTTCTGAAATTGAAAGTTATACTCGTATACTATCGCCGGGCGATGAAATAATTCACTATGAAAATAAAGGCCAGCATAATTCGCTTACCGAAAAAAGCATATTGGTGGTTGATTCCAATTTTTTAAAATTCTTTAATTATCCATTGATAGCCGGAGATGCTGCCACCTGTTTGAATGGCATTAATTCAGTTATTCTTACACAAAAGGCTGCTAAAAAATATTTTGGTAGTGAATCTCCAATAGGCAAAACGCTGATCTTTGACGAATACTCAACACCGTTTACAGTAACTGCGGTTTTAAAAGATATTCCTAAACAATCGTCGCTTCAATTTGAAATATTGCAGCCTGCGGCAAGCATGCCAGCGATAAAGCATTTTAGTTGGAGCTGGGTTTGGCTGCAAATGGGAACCTATGTTAAACTTCGGGCCAATGTAGCTGCCGACCCGGCCAGTATTGCCAAATTAGAAAGTAAATTCTCGCAAATGGTAGCTATACAAGCTGCAAGTGCATTTAAACGGATTGGCCAGCCATGGGATGAGTTTAAAAGAAAAGGGGGACATTGGGATTTGCGTTTACAGCCCTTAGCGGATCTGCACTTGTATTCGGCAAATATTGGCACTAGATTTTTCGAGCAGGGGGATATAAAATATGTTTATATTTTTTCAGCAGTTGCTTTATTTATCATGCTGCTGGCTTGTGTAAATTTCATGAACCTATCAACTGCACAGTCAGCAAAAAGGGCCAAAGAAATAGGCATCAGAAAGGTTTTAGGATCTTTAAGAAAACAACTGGTACGTCAATTTATTACCGAAGCCATGTTGTATACTTTATTTGCCGCCATAGCGGCTTTACTTATAATAATGCTTGTATTGCCTGCATTTAATCAATTGTCCGACAAGGAACTTTCCTTAAAAGTATTTCTCGATTTTAAAACTTGGTTAGGCATTTTATCATTAGTACTCATAACCGGCTTGCTGGCTGGCAGTTATCCGGCTTTTTTTCTTACTTCATTTAAACCGGTTAGTATTTTAAAAGGCAGTGGTTTATTTAAAAATTCAAGTGGTGGATTTTTCACCCGTAATGCGTTGGTTGTTTTCCAGTTTACGGTATCTACTGTATTAATAATCTGTACCATTATCGTATATAAACAACTGGTATTTAATCAAACTAAGGATCTTGGTTTTGATAAAGAAAACGTAGTAATAATTTCTAATACGGGCAGGCTCGGAAACAGGGAAGAAAGTTTGCGCAAGGAGTTATTAAAACTGCCGAAAGTTGCAAATGCAAGTATATCTACAGGTATGCCTGCGAAAAGTTCTTTTGGAGATACATATGTGCCTGAAGTGAATCCAGGAAATGTAAATGGTGGAGAAACAAATATTTTTCTGTCCTCTTTTATGGTTGATGATGCATTTGTACCCACACTTAACCTGAAGTTGATAAAAGGGAGGGCTTTTTCAAAAGAATTTACAGATTCAGCTTCAGTCCTGTTAAATGAAACGGCAGTTAAACAGATAGGATGGAAGGACCCGATTGGTAAAAGCCTTACTTATCCAGGTAATGGCGACCAAAAGTTTAGAGTAATAGGTGTTATAAAAGACTTTAACATAGAATCATTGAAAAGCGATTTTTCGCCATTCGCGTTGTTTTATACCACATCAAAAACTTACCGTATCAGATCTTCATATATCGCTGTAAGACTTAAACCGGGCGATTACAGTAAAGCAATTAATTCCATCCAAAATAAATGGAAAGAGATAGCTCCTGATCTGCCATTTGACTATGGTTTCATGGATGCAGAATTTGATGCACTCTACCGTTCCGATAAAACTATGGGTAAAGTATTTAGTGTATTTACTTTTTTATCATTAACGGTAGCTTGTTTAGGTTTACTGGGTCTTGCCATTTACACTGCAGAGCGGCGTAATAAAGAGATTGGCATAAGGAAAGTATTGGGCGCATCAGTACAAAATGTAGTTACTATGCTTTCCGCAGATTTTTTAAAGCTAGTGATAATTTCCTCAATCATCGCGTTTCCGATTGCCTGGTATGCTATGAGCAAATGGTTACAGGATTTTGCATTCCGAACTAATATTAGTTGGTGGGTGTTCTTCCTGGCAGCAGGAGTAACGATGGCTATTGCCTTAATAACTATTAGTTTTCAATCTATAAAAGCGGCATTGACAAACCCGGTAGAAAGTTTAAGAAGTGAATGAATAGTCATTAGTCATTATGTCATTAGTCATTGCATAGTTGCTAATTATTAATAAAAAATGACTAATGATCAAATATTAAAATGTATTATTTAATTATTACTGCAACGTAAATTCTATTATAACCGTCTTATAAACTGAAGATTTTTTAGTTGTAGATTAAGTAAAGAATAAACGTCTAAAAAAATGACTAATGACACAATGACTAATGACCAAATACCATGATAAAAAACTATTTTAAAATCGCGTGGCGTAACCTGGTTAGAAATCGCCTTTACAGCATTATAAATATTGGCGGTCTTGCTATTGGCATGGCTGTAAGTTTTATGCTGCTGTTGTATGTTTATAATGAATTTAGTTTCGACAAGTTCAATACAAACAGCGACCGTTTGTACGAGGTAATGAGAAATCAGCCAAGCAATGGGGAGTTACAAACAGGAACTGCTACCCCTGTACCGATGGCGCCTGCAATGATAAAAGATATTCCAGAAATAGATAAAGTTGCCCGTACCAACTGGCCTTATGATATTTTGATGAACTATAAGGATAAAGCAATTAAAATAAATACCATGGCCGCAGATCCGGATTTGCTTACTATGTTCAGTTTTAATTTTATTTATGGGAATAAAAATGCTTTGTCTGATATGTCGTCAATAGTACTTACGCAATCAGGAGCTAAAGCCTTGTTTGGAGATATAAACCCTGTTGGCCAGGTTATAAAATTAAATAACCAATATCCATTGAAGGTTAGCGCAGTAATAAAAGATAATCCTGTAAATTCATCATTCGTTTTTAAGGCGCTCATTTCATGGCAGCAGCTTACTGCCGAGCAGCAATGGCTGAAAACTTCAGGATGGGGAAATTATTCTTTTTTCACTTATGTGATGTTGAAACCCGGCGTTTCACTTGCTTCGGTAAATTCGAAGCTCAAGTATATAGTAAAGCGATATGATCCTAATAATAAGGAAAATACCATGTTTCTTTATCCATTTACCAGGCTCCATTTATTTAGCGATTTTAAAAACGGGGTTAATACCGGCGGACGCATTGATTCAGTAAAGCTATTTTTATTCCTGGCTATCGGGATATTGATCATTGCCTGCATCAATTTCATGAACCTTTCCACAGCACGATCCGAGCGGCGCGCCAAGGAGGTTGGGGTGCGCAAAGCAGTGGGCGCGCGTCGGTTTGCCCTTGTACAGCAATTCATGGGCGAATCGTTGTTGCTGGCATTCTTAGCATTAATCATATCGCTGGTATTGATTATTGTATTAATACCATTTTTTGACGACATTATCCATTTACAGCTGTCTTTACCTTATACCAATTTGTGGGCATGGGGTGCTGCCATTGGAGTAACTGTATTTACTGGTTTGGTTGCGGGCAGCTATCCGGCCCTTTTTCTTTCTTCGTTTAAACCAGTTAAAGTATTAAAAGGACAGGTAATTACTACAAAGTCCACTGTGCGCCCGCGGCAGATATTGGTAATTGTGCAATTTACTTTTGCCGTTTGCCTCATATTGTCAAGCATATTTATTTATAAACAAATCAATTACATTAAAGATCGCCCTGTTGGCTATGACCGCAACGGGTTAGTAGACCTGCCGGTAGAAGGTGTAATGGACAAGAAATTTGAAAGTTTTAGACTGGATGCTATCAACTCGGGGGCGATCACCGACGGAGCACTGACCTCTATGAGCATAGCCAATAATGGCAGCAGTTCGTGGGGTATTACCTGGCAAGGACAGCTGCCGGGCGAAGATAAACTGCCGATCGATCAGCTTGTAGGTACTTATCACATTGTGAGTACTTATGGATTAAAGCTTATTGCGGGCAGGGATTTTTCTGCCGCGTACCCTTCTGATTCTGCTGGGATTATGCTTAACCAGGTAGCTGTAAAACTGATGCGTTTTAAACAACCCTTAGGTCAAATTGTAAAATACCAGGGGAAAAATTGTAAAGTGGTGGGAGTCATCGAGAATTTTGTTTGGGGCTCGCCTTATGAGCCCGTTAAACCCGCTATTATAGGCTTTAACGATTGGAAAGGCAACATAGCTTTAAAGTTAAACCCAAAAAAGTCAATATCGACAAGTCTCAATATTTTACAAAGCATTTATAAAAAATACAACCCGCAATACCCGTTTGAATATAAGTTCACTGACGAAAAGTTCAATCAGAAATTTAACAGCGAAAGATTGCTGGGCACAATGTCAGCAGGCTTTACTTGCCTTGCCATTGTTATTTCATGCCTCGGCTTATTTGGTTTGGCTTCATTCTCTGCTGAACAACGAAGAAAAGAGATAGGTATCCGCAAAGTGTTAGGCGCCACAACAGGCCATTTATGGTTTAATTTATCTCAGGAATTTGTAAGATTGGTGATCATATCGTTTATAATAGGATCAGCAATCAGCTGGTATTATATCCATCAATGGTTATATAAATATACTTATCATACCTCAATAAGTATTTGGGTGTTTTTAATAACCATGTTTTTAAGCCTGACCATTTGTTTGCTTACTGTAAGCTGGCAGGCAATTAAAGCCGCGATAACGAACCCGGTGAAAAGTTTAAGAAGCGAGTAAAATGGTCATTAGTCATTGTGTCATTAGTCATTGTGCACAACTGGCTTATAACTAAATAAAAATGACCAATGTTCAATGACCACTGACCAATGACATAATGACTAAACAAAATGATAAAAAACTACTTTAAAACCGCCTGGCGCAATTTGTTTAACAATAAATTTTACAGCGCTATTAACATCATCGGCCTTACTGTTGGCTTGGCTGTAGGATTATTGATCTTGCTTTGGGTAAATGACGAGTTAAGTTTTGACCGCTTTAATAAAAAGGCTGATCAAATTTATAAAGTTAATGCCCAGATTGGCACCGGAACCAGCAAACAGGTATGGGAGTGGGTGCAGGGACCGGTGGCTACCTATGCTTTAAAAGAAGTTCCTGGCGTTAAGAATGCCGTGAGAATACTTGGGAATGACGACTATTCAGTATTCAGATATCATGATAAATTGTTAAGGCAAGAGGGTGGAACATTGAAATTTACAGATCCATCCATATTTAAAGTTTTCGATTTTAAATTGCTGAAAGGCGATGTCAATAATCCGTTCCCGACAGACAAATCTATTATTATAACCCAAAGTGCTGCCAAACGCTATTTCGGGGATGATAATCCAATAGGAAAAGTATTACTGGCGGATAATAAGGATAATTATGTAGTTAATGGCGTTATGGCTGATTTTCCAGGGAATTCCTCTATCAAAGCCGACATGCTGTTTTCTATCAATATACGGAAAAATCAATACAGCTCTAAAGATTACTGGAAATCAATGGACGAAGATTGGGGCAACTATTATTCTTATACTTACCTGCAGCTACAGCCCGGAACTTCGCTTAAAGCGGTAGAGGATAAGCTTACCCGAATTCACGTATCACACCAGGCCGGTTCAAAGTTATCCGATGGGCATTATATTCTTCAGCCACTTACAAAAACGCATCTTTATAATCCCGATGGCAGTTCATCGGCAATGCAAACTGTTAAAGTATTTGCCATAGTGGCTATTTTGATACTATTAATAGCTGCAATAAATTACATCAATCTGTCAACAGCGCGGGCAATGCTTCGTTCAAAAGAAGTAAGCGTTCGTAAAATAATAGGAGCGGCAAGAACACAACTATTTCTGCAGTTTATTATGGAAACCATCTTGTTCTTTTCCATATCGCTGATCCTTGTATTTGCAATTATTTCACTGTTAATGCCATTATATAACGACATTTCAGCTAAGCAAATGCATTTCGACCTGTTGAATGAGGATATATGGAAAGTTATAGGATTTACAGTATTAATTACACTGGTTGCATCAAGTATTTATCCTGCTTTGTTGCTATCCTCATTTAAACCCATCAATGCATTAAAGGGTAAACTATCCTTAGGTATGGGTAATGCAGTTTTCAGGAAAGTATTAGTGGTTTGTCAATTTGTGTTTTCAATTGGGTTGATTATTGGTACTTTAATCATCAACCGGCAGCTAAATTATATAAGGCAAAAAGAATTAGGCTTTGATAAAGCGTACGTGTTTTCGGTGCCCATGCGCGATATGGAAAGTCATTACTTAGCCGCAAAAGGCGAATTGCTTAACCAATCAGCTATTCTTGGTGTTACCACTGCTGATAACAACATTATAAGCCAGGGAGGTACTACCGGCGATACCGATTGGGATGGAAAAAATCCAAATGAGGGCTTTTTAATTCATCCGATGAGTATTGACAAGGATTTCCTTGACGTTTTTAAGCTGAAATTAGCATATGGCGCAAACTTCACTGGTGCAAAGACGGATTCAGTACATTATATTCTGAATGAAACTGCTGTGCGGAATGCAGGTATCAAAAACCCGGTTGGAAAACGCTTTAAGCTTTGGGGTACAAACGGGACTATCATCGGGGTGGTTAAAGATTTTCATTTTGCTTCCTTAAAGCAAAAAATCGAACCGTTCATTTTTCGGTACAGGCCGGATACCTGGCAAATTTTTGTTAAAACTACAGGTAAAGACGCACCAAAAGCCATAAAAGTGGTTGAAAAAGTATGGAGACGATACAATCCGAGCTTCCCGTTTGATTACACTTTCCTTGATCAAACTTATGACAGCCTGTACAAATCAGACCAGCGCACAGGCACATTGTTTAATGTTTTTGCTGTAATAGCTATATTGATTTCGTGCCTCGGCTTATTTGGACTGGCAACTTATACGGCACAGGTAAAAGTAAAAGAAATTGGTATACGAAAAGTTTTAGGAGCAACGGTAATCAATATAACTACTATGCTTTCAAAAGATTTTATAACCCTGGTAATACTTGCAATTATAATCGCAACACCAATCGCATGGTATGCTATGAATAAGTGGCTGGAAGATTTTGTTTATCGCGCAACTATACAGTGGTGGGTTTTCGGTTTGGCAGGCGTTACAGCTATATTAATTGCTTTAATCACTATAAGTTTTCAATCCATCAGGGCAGCGTTGGCAAACCCGGTGAAGAGTTTAAGGAGCGAATAAATTGCCATTGGTCATTAATCATTTGTATAACTTGCAATGAATGACCTGATAATAATAAACAGCTAATAACCCAATGACTAATGACTAAATTATGATAAAGAATTATTTCAAAATCGCCTGGAGAAATTTAAAAAAGAACAGGCTATATGCTTTTATAAATATCATCGGGTTAACGGTTGGTATTGTTAGCTGCCTGTTAATAGGCATTTATATTAAGCATGAATTGAGTTATGACCGGTTTAATGAAAATGCCGACAGGATAGTACGCGTTACGATGGATTACGGGCATGGCGAAGCCCCGCAGAAAGTGGCGGTAACCGGCACAAAAGTGGGCCCGCAATTTAAGCGGACCTTTCCGGCAGTAGTGGATTTTGTGCGGCTCGAAAAGCGGTCGGAGGTAGTTACTTGTAACGACCGTGTTTTTAAGGAAGGCAGTCTTTTATTTGCCGACCCATCATTCTTAAAAATATTCTCGTTTAAACTCGTTAAGGGAGATAAAACAACGGCGTTAAATGAACCCAATAAAATTATCATCACGCAAAGTACAGCTAAAAAATACTTTGATAGTGACGACCCCATTGGCAAAATCTTAAAGCTTAGCGACCAAAGCTTCATGGTTTCCGGTGTGGCTGAGGACGCGCCAACCAATTCGCAGATCAGGTTCGATTTTATTGTTCCGTTTAGCAACCTATCTGCTGCAAAAAGACCGGAGCAGTGGTGGTCGGCTAACTATATTACCTATTTGCTGCTTAAGGACGGCGCTGACATTCAGCCTTTGAAGTCGCAAATAAGCAATTACATGTCCGATATCGGCAAAAATGAGCTAAAACTCCCGGCGGGCGAACACCTGACCTATCATTTAGAGCCATTAACCAGTGTTCATTTGCACTCGAACCTTCCTAACGCGCCGGAACCAAACGGAAGCATTGCCTATATTTATATTATGCTTATTGTAGCTGTATTGATACTGGTTATTGCCTGTGTTAACTATGTAAATCTGTCCATCGCGCAATCAGCAGGCCGTGGCGCCGAAATTGGCATCCGTAAGGTTATGGGCGCCGCCAAACACCAACTGTTCAGGCAGTTTATTGGTGAATCACTTTTCGTGACGATTATTGCCGCAATCATCGCTTTCGGACTGGCATTTTTGTTATTGCCGCTGTTCAACCAGGTATCGGGCAAACAACTCCAATTTAATATTTTGCTCGACCCGATGATTATCCTTGGCTTGGCTGCATTAGGAAGCGCTATTGGTTTGGTGGCCGGAGTTTATCCTGCATTATTGTTATCCAATGTCAAACTGGCTAAGATTTTAAAGTCGGGCTTTTCATTTACCTCCGGGCAAAATGTGCGCAGGTCGCTTATCATTTTCCAGTTTATCATTTCAATTTTTCTGATAGCAACAACTGTGGTTATTCTTCAGCAATTATCCTATATCCGTAATAAGGATATCGGGTATAACAAAAGTAACGTGGTCGTTTTACCGGTAAGCTATAAAATGCTGCCCTTGGTTACCGGCCTTAAAAAAGCTATCGGCAGCCTGCCCGGAGTTGAAGGTGTTGCGACCGCAAACAACGAACCTGTAAATGTAGAATGGGGCGATGCCATCCAAACCGTCGACGGTAAGGATATTTCGGTAAACGCACTGCCGATGGATGAGGATTTCATCAAAACTATGCAAATAAAGATCATTGCCGGTACTGACTATAACCAAACCGATGTTTTACAAATTGATACAACCAACCAGAGTAAAAATTTCCATTTTTCATTTATGCTTAACGAATCTGCCGCCCGTGCACTGGGATGGACGCCGGAGCAGGCCATTGGCAAGGAATTGAAAAAAGGCTTTCCGGGGCGTGTAAAGGCTGTGGTCAAGGATTTTAATTTCAAATCATTTCATGACCCGATAGGCCCACTGCTTATATTTTTAGATCACTTTCAAACCCAGAACGTATTTATACGCATAAATGGAAATAATACGGCATCAATTATAACGGCTTTAGAAAAAATATGGAAGGAACGTTTCCCCGGAAGGCCTTTTGAATACAAGTTTTTAGATGAAGATTATGATGCTTTATACCGCACTGAACAGCGTACTGCCGAAGTTTTTACAACCTTCTCGGTACTTGCTATATTGCTGGCCTGCCTGGGATTATTTGCTGTAACTGCTTATGCTGTAGTACAGCGTACAAAAGAAATAGGTATCCGGAAAGTTTTAGGAGCAAATGTATCCAATATTATCCTGCTCATCTCAAAAGACTTTTTGATATTAGTTATTATCGCAACAGCAATTGCTTCGCCTATAGCCTGGTATATGTCTAATAAATGGCTGCAGGATTTTGCTTATCGTATATCAATTCACTGGTGGATATTTATTGTAGCCGGCGCGGCTTCGTTAATTGTTGCAGGTGTTACGGTAAGTGTACAGGCTTTAAAAGCAGCAATGGCAAACCCGGTTAAGAGCTTAAGGAGCGAATGAAAAAGTTTGCAGTTTACAGTAGGCAGTTTGCAATGAAATTTTAACTGCCCACTGTAAACTGCTTACTGCAAACTTATTTCAATCCCATGCAACGTAACATATTAAAAGTAGGTCTATTATAAAAAACAAACACAATAGAAATGAAAACTTACTTTTTACTATTATTAATTGCCTGCCAGACATACGTTGCATTTGGACAGGATTGGAATAAAACCCCCTATGAAACTAAATCATTAGCCAATGATGCTATAAAAGAGGTGTTTGTTAAAACATCAGGCGGAAGCATTACTGTTAGTGGTGCATCAGGCCAGGCACCTCGTGTTGAAGTATATGTACATGGTAACAATAATCAGGACCTTACCCGTGAAGAAATTAAAAAACGGCTTGATGAGGATTATATCTTGCAGGTTTCAGTTGGTGACCATGAAGTGCATGCTGAGGCAAAAAGAAAACGTGAAAATGGTTTTAACTGGGACTGGAGGAAGCAATTAAGTATCTCCTTTAAAATATATGTTCCAAAACAGGTTTCTACCCATTTAAGCACCAGTGGGGGCAGCATCCATTTGGATAATTTATCAGGCGATGAAAATTTTGGCACCAGCGGCGGTAGCTTGCATATTGACGCACTTACCGGCATAATAAAAGGAGAAACATCAGGTGGCAGCATTGAAGTATCCAATTCTGGTGACAATATTAATTTGGAAACCAGCGGCGGCAGTATCCATGCCAATAATTGCAAGGGAAAAATACGGTTGGAAACATCTGGCGGTTCTTTGCACCTTGAAGATTTAAAGGGGTCAATAAATGCAAATACAAGCGGCGGCAGTGTATCAGCAAACAATATTGAAGGCGAATTAATTACCGGTACCTCTGGTGGCAGCGTAAATTTAACTCAATTGTCATGCAGTCTGGAAGCATCAACCAGCGGCGGCAGTATGCATGTTGAGTTATTGCATGTAGGTAAATACGTAAAGCTGGATGACAGCGGAGGACATATTGATTTGAGATTACCATCAAAACAAGGTCTTAATCTTGACCTTTCGGCAAATAGGATAAACAAACCAGATTTAAGCAATTTTAGTGGTGAATGGGAAAAAGATCATGTACATGGCTCGGTAAACGGTGGCGGTGTACCAGTTCATGTTGATGCAAGCGGACATCTGGAGTTGAGTTTCAATTAATATTACAGATAAATTTATATTCTCAATTAAAGCGGTTTTGATGTGTTTTTAATCACATTAAAACCGCTTTTTAATTAGCCAACAAAATTTAATTAGAATTTTAAAGTCTCCCCAACCGGGGGAGATTTAGAGGGGGCTAAAATCCGAAATTTTTTAACTGTATCATAATCGTACAGTAGGTGTTACGCATGCGAACAGTTGCAATTAAATTGCAAATTTAATTGTCTTATTATCAATTAATTAACTGTTTGGTATGTAATTTAAACATACTTTCAAAAAATAGGCTAGGGTATGGTTAAAAACTTCATTATCACCGCTTGGCGAAACCTTAAAAGCAACAAGGTGTTCTCATTTATTAATGTATTTGGTTTATCGATCGGACTTACCTGTTGTATGCTCATTGGGGCATATTTATACCAGGAGCTAACCTATGATACCTACCCGGCACAGGCAAAGCAGCTTTACCGTGTGGCCCTTCATTCAAATGGAAACAATGCTGCAGCTGATTTTCCAAGTGTGGATGTAGCCGTTGGGCAAGGAATAAAAAGCGTGTTTCCAGAAGTGTTAGCCGTTACCCGTTTGACAGGAAGGGGGTCGGTATTTGTTAAATACCAGGAACATCAATTTAAAGAAGATAAGGTAGTACTTATCGACTCAAATTTCTTTCAAATGTTTTCCATTCCATTGGTTGAGGGAGATATTAAAACAGCACTTACAGAACCCAAAAGTATTGTGATAACAAAGGCGTTTGAAAAGAAATATTTTGGTAATTCACTGGCGCTTGGTAAAGCTTTAACGGTAGGCAGCGACCTCGTAAAAGTAACTGGGGTGATTGATAAAATACCTGATAATTCTCACTTCCATGCAGATGCGTTTATGAGCATGGTAACTTTTGTTACACCCAGGGCAAAACAAACGTGGAGCAATGTGGGGTACTATACTTACCTTTTGCTTGATAAAAATGCTAATCCTAAAAAGCTGGAAGCTGGCTTTCCACAATTGGTTGCAAAATTTGTGGTGCCGGAAATTCAGCATGATATGGGTGTTAGTCTTGCGGAAGCTCAAAAATCCGTAAATTCTTTCATATTCTTTTTACAACCGCTTACCGATATTCATTTACATTCATCAACGAAGTACGAATTTGAGGCTAATGGCGATATTCATTACATCTATATATTCGGCGCCCTTGCATTATTTATATTATTGCTGGCCTGTATTAATTTCACTAACCTTTCAACAGCAAGCGCCACCAAACGTTCAAAAGAAATAGGCATTCGGAAAGTGCTCGGTTCTGCAAAAAACAAGCTGGTCTCTCAGTTCTTAATAGAGTCAGTTATGCTCACTTTTTTGGCTTTGCTTTTTGCCTTAGGTATGGTTTACTTATTGTTACCTTATTTTAATGATCTTTCAGGAAAACAGGTAGCTATAGGATTCTTTTTAAATTATAAAGCTTTAATTTTAGAAACTGCATTAACACTAATTGTTGGCATAATAGCAGGGATTTACCCCGCATTCTTTCTGTCATCTTTCCAGATTATTTCTATATTAAAAGGAAGCAACGGTACACAACCGGCAAACAGGGGAGGCCTTCGCAGCAGTTTGATTGTTTTCCAGTTTGCTATATCAACAGCATTAATAATTTCCACATTTATAGTTTACCAGCAATTACATTTTATGCAGAATAAAAAGCTGGGCTATGATAAAAACCAGGTATTGGTGATAAATGACACTTATATGCTTGGTGATAACATAAATGCGTTTAAACAGCAGCTTTTAAATGATAACCGTGTGGTAAATGCCACCATATCAAGCAATGTGCCGGGTTACAATAGCATGGGAGGCACGGAGATATATGTGAAGGATATAGCAGATAAAGGTACCCGCACAGAGTTACAAACCGGAATTTATTGGATTGATAATTCTTATATCCCAACATTAGGAATGCAGCTTTCAAAAGGGCGGAATTTCTATCCTTCATCACCGGCTGATTCAGCATCAGTTATTATTAATGAAGCTGCTGTGCGCGATCTTGGATTCGGGAATACCGATCCTATAGGTAAAACTATTATACGTTCCGGACAACGACACTATACTATTGTTGGAGTGGTAAAGGATTTTCATTATACATCGGCAAAACAAAAAATCGCCCCTTTAATGATGTTAGCATCCAATAATAGTAAAGGATCAATTATACTCAGAATAAAAACGACAGATATAAATCATTTAATAAATGATATTAAAAATCAATGGAATACTTATAATGCAAGTGCACCTTTTAGTTATTCGTTTCTTGATGAACAGTACGCGTCGTTATATGCGTCAGAACAACGTACCGGCCAAATATTTACCTCTTTTTCTATAATCGCCATCATCATTGCATGCCTTGGTTTGTTTGGCCTGGCAGCATTCATGATACGTCAAAGGGTAAAAGAAATAGGTATCCGGAAAGTGCTGGGTGCATCAACAGGCAGCATAACAGCAATGCTATCAAAGGAATTTTTAAAATTGATCATAATAGCCTCATTAATAGCATTCCCGATAACCTGGTATGCAATGTACAAATGGCTGCAGGATTTTGCATACCGGATTAATATTGAATGGTGGGTGTTTTTATTGGCCGGATGCATTGCCTTGCTGGTTGCAGTTTTAACCATAAGTTTTCAATCGATAAAAGCAGCATTGGCAAACCCGGTGAAAAGTTTAAGGAGCGAGTAACGCACAACCCGCCCTCTCCAAAGGAGAGGGTTTTAAAGTCCTTCTCCTTTGGAGAAGGATTTAGGATGAGGCGAGTGACCAATGAACATTTCACCAATTAACTAATGAACAAGTGAACTAATGAACCAGTAATGATAAAAAACTACTTCAAAATTGCCTTACGCAATTTAACCCGACAAAAGCTGTTTAGCTTGATAAACATTTCCGGGCTGGCCATTGGCTTGGCTGTTTGTATGCTGATTATGCTTTATGTTGCGCATGAGCATAGCTATGACAGCTTTCATAAAAATGCAGACAGGATAGTTACCCTGCGGGCTAAAGTTGTGATGAATGGCGATGACCGGATTTCGGAACATTTTAGCGAAGCAACGGCGCCTGCGTTAAAAGCGGAGGTACCGGCCGTAGAAAACTCTTCGGTTTGCTTTAATTATTTTATGCCATTCGTGGTAAACAACGCTTCAACAGCCCAATCAAAATTTAACGAGGATAAGCTTTTGTATGCTGACGCCGGTTTCTTTAATTTTTTCAGCTTTAAATTAATATCCGGTCAGCCGGGAGATGTGCTCAGTAAGCCTTTTTCTGTAGTTATCTCGCGGGATATGGCAAAAAAATATTTTGGCGGCAGCAACCCTATAGGTAAAATCCTTACCATAAAAACTGACGGAACTTACAACTACCAGGTTACAGGTGTTGCTGAAAACAACCCCTCCAATTCTTCGATCGAATTTAATTTTGTCGCTTCTGCTTCCAGTTTACAGCAGATCAAAAGCCCGTTTCCATATTTGGGTGGCCAACCCAGGCTTGGGGGTGGTGTTTTTAATGTTTACTTATTGCTAAAACATCCAAGCGATACGGCTAAAGTTTTAAGCAGTATACAGTCGATGATTAAAAAGGACCCGTTACCAGGAAAAGCAAAAATTGCGTTTTCGTTACCATTAATTACAGACATACATTTAAATACCCGTATCGCTAACGATTCTAATGTAAAATACCTTAAAACCTTCCCGGTTGTTGCTGTTTTAATTTTGTTACTGGCTCTGTTTAACTATATGAGCCTTTCAACCGCACGTGCCGCGGTACGGGCTAAAGAAGTTGGCGTGCGGAAAATTTCCGGCGCGAGCCGAAAAACACTGGCCATTCAATTTTATACAGAGTCTGCCGTATTTACCTTTTTATCCTTTATCCTCGGTTATATGCTGTGCTATCTGTTTAAACCCTTGTTTTTAAATGTATTGCAGCTTAAGATCGACAACTCGTTTTTATACAGTCCCTTAGCTTTAACGCTTTTAGCCGCACTATTGGTGTTAACCATTTTAGTAGCCGGTTTTTATCCCGCTTTGGCCTTATCAGCCTTTAAACCGGTGGTAACCCTGAAAGGCAAAATGAGCAAACAGGCTGGCAGTGTAACGATCAGAAAAATATTTACCACGTTACAATTTGCTATTTCCATCGCATTAATCATCTGCGGAATAATCATCGACAGGCAACTGTATTTTTTCAGGCATACCAATTCGGGTATGGATCGCGACAACGTTGTTATGCTGGCAATACCGGGCGACTTCGGAAAAAAATATCAGCCGCTTAAAAAGGAAATCAGTTCTTTGGCCGGGATAAGTGAAGTTGCAACATCAAATTATACGCTGTTCGGGATGTATGATCAATCCGACTATAAAGGTAAGTCAGGAGATAGTAGTATACGCTTTTTTTGGCAGGCAGTCGACCGTAATTTTATATCCATGTTAGGATTGAAATGGAAGTTTGCCCCGCCCCCGGGTGCAGAATTGTCCAACCCGAATACGACAAAAGTGATAATTAACGAAACGGCGGTTGAAAAGTTCAATCTCGGTGAAAATCCAGTAGGGCGTTTCCTGCCGCTGATTAATGGCAGCGGTAAAACGCAAGTTGCCGGGGTGCTGAAGAACTTTAATTTTCAATCCATGCAATATGCCATTGAGCCTTTTGGTCTTTTTGTGGTGCCTGATTCCGTTACATGGTCGATGCCGGGGTGCTGTTTGTATGCAAAGATTAAGCCCCATACCAATTTGCCTTCGCTCATTGCGTCGATGCAAACGATCTATAAAAAGTACAACCAAAATACGCCTCTCAGCTATTCTTTTGTTGACGAGGTTTTTGATGCACAATATAAAGCCGAAGACAGGCTGGCGTCGATATTCAGTGTGTTTACTGGTATCACTATTTTGCTTGCAGCACTTGGCCTGTTTGGCCTCGCAGCATTTACTATTGAACAGCGCACAAAAGAAATAGGCATCCGCAAAATATTGGGTGCAAGCTTATCGGCAATCACCACAATGTTATCAAAAGATTTTTTAAAGTTGGTATTACTGGCAATAGTTATTGCCTCACCAATAGCGTGGTATTTTATGGAAAAATGGCTGCAAGGCTTTGCATTCCGGATAACTATTCAATTTTGGATGTTTGGAATTGCAGGTTTGCTTGCTGTAGTGGTTGCTGTTTTAACTATCGGCTACCATGCTTTTAAGGCGACTATTGCTAACCCGGTAGAGAGCTTGAGGAGCGAATAAAAATCGCCAAATTGGCTTAATCCCGGTTCAGACAAAAATGATTAATCATACAATGACCTAATGACCAAATAAAATGATAAAAAGCTATTTTAAAATCGCGTGGCGCAGTTTAACACGGCAAAAGCTTTACAGTTTGATCAACATTTCCGGGCTGGCCATTGGTTTGGCTGTTTGTATGCTCATTATGTTGTATGTCGCTCACGAATTGAGCTACGACAAGTTTCACGTAAACGCAAAGCGAATAGTTGCTTTAAACGAACATATAAAAATAGGCGGACAGGAAATTAACCTGGAACATACGAGCTACGCAAGCGGGCCGATCATTAAGCAAAGCATACCGGGGGTGGCTGGGTATATGCGGACAAGGAAGGTTTTCAAAGATGTGGTTGTTGAAAGCCCGTTGGTGACAAGTTCCAGGTTTTCTGAAAGCAAGATGTTTTTTGCTGATGCTGATTTTTTTAGTTTTTTTTCTTTCAAATTATTGTCAGGTAATGCTTCAAACCTGCTGACCAAGCCTTTTTCATTGGTGATCACCAGGGGTATGGCCAAGAAATATTTTGGTAACGAAAATCCGATAGGTAAAACCTTGAAAATTACAACTGACGATACCTACCAGTACACAGTAACCGGAGTTGCTGAAAATGCGCCTTCGAATTCCAGTATCGACTTTAATTTCCTCGCATCGAACGCCAGCCTTAAATTAATGCGAGAAGCGGAGCCTTTTCTTAAATCGCAAATTGTGCAGGGAGGAGCATTCGCCACTTATCTGCTTTTGAAGCATGCGCAGGATTCAACAGCTGTCGCGCGATCTGTTCAATCATTCATAAAAAATAACCCGGATTCCAAAAACGATAGACTGCAGCTTATTCCATTAACAGACATGCATCTCAACACCGGCAGCGATTCATCCAATACCAAGTACCTGAAAATATTCCCGCTTGTGGCTGGTTTGATACTGCTGCTGGCTTTGGTTAATTATATGAGCCTTTCAACCGCCCGCTCGACTTTGAGGTCGAAGGAGGTAGGGGTGCGAAAAGTGAACGGCGCAAGTCGCGCTTCGCTGGCTTTACAATTTTATATCGAGTCGGCTCTCTTTACGTGTTTATCTTTTATACTGGCATACATGTTATGCTATTTCTTTAAACCATGGTTTTTAAATATCCTGGAGTTAAAAATCGACACGGCGTTTTTATTCAGTATTCCGGTTTTGATAATGTTATTCTTGTTACTACTTGTAACTGTATTAGTGTCAGGCAGCTATCCTTCGGTAGTTTTATCAGCCTTTAAGCCGGCAATTACGCTAAAAGGAAAGATGAACAAGCAAACCGGCGGTGTTACGGTTCGTAAAGTATTTACTACATTTCAGTTTGCCATCTCGGTAGGATTGATCGTCTGCGGCATCATTATCGACCGGCAGTTATATTATTTCAGGCATACCGATACCGGGGTTAACCGTGCAAACGTAGTGATGATACCCATTACAAGTAGCTTCGGAAAAAACTACCAGAGTTTTAAGAGCGATGTTTTAAGGATAGCAGGCATAAGCCAGGCAGCCACATCACATTACCCAATGTACAAAGGCTATGATATATTTATTATGCACGACCGAGTTAAAAAGGAGGACATCGCCATGCCTGTATTATCCGTTGACAAAGCTTTTATTCCTACGTTAAATATCACGTGGAAAATACAGCCTGTATCTGACGACATTATTGCTATGCCAAACAAGGTGGTGATCAATGAAATGGCTATAACGAAATTGAATTTACAGGGTAACCCTATCGGTAAAATTGTCGACTTCGGCGGCAAGCAGAAATACGAGGTGGTAGGGGTAACAAAAGATTTTAATTTCAGTTCATTGCAAAGTACCGTTGAGCCGTTGTGTTTATTTATAGCGTCGGATACGACCAGGGATTGGGGTGTACAGGGAGGATGCTTGTTTGCAAAAGTAAAGCCGCATGCAAATTTACCGACCGTTATTTCGGCTATTGAAGCCAGGTATAAGAAATACGACCAGGAAACGCCATTCAGTTACACTTTTATGGACGATGCCTTTAACGCACAATACAAAGCCGAGGATAAGCTGGCATCGATATTCACCCTGTTTACCGGAATAACTGTTTTACTCGCAACATTGGGTCTGTTTGGCCTGGCAGCATTTACAATTGAGCAACGCACCAAAGAAATAGGCATCCGCAAAATATTGGGTGCAAGCTTGTCAGCAATCACCACAATGTTATCAAAAGATTTTTTAAAGCTGATATTATTGGCTATAGTTATAGGATCGCCAATAGCGTGGTGGGCTATGGAAAAATGGCTGCAAGGTTTTGCATTCCGGATAAATATTCAGTTATGGATGTTTGCGGCTTCGGGTTTATTGGCCATGATAGTTGCCGTACTAACCATCGGCTACCACGCCTTTAAGGCTGCAATTGCAAATCCGGTGGATAGTTTGAGGAGCGAATAACGCCTCACCCAGTCCTCTCCTTTGGAGGGGGCTTTAAAGTCCTTCTCATTTGGAGAAGGATTTAGGATGAGGCAAAATGACTAATGACACAATGACTAATGACTAAATACCATGATAAAAAATTATTTGAGGAGCGCCATTCGTAATGTCAAAAGGCATCCGTTTATCTCATTCATCAATATATTTGGCTTAACCGTTGGGTTAACCTGTTGCCTGCTTATTTTGGCTTACATAGTCAATGAGCGCAGTTATGATAAATTCAACAAAAACGCCAATGACATTTACAGGGTAACCCGCATTTTTTATTCAGGTCCGAATGTGGAAAGCCTTCATTTAAGTTCAATCGCTCCACCGTTTGGTCCACTATTACAAAGTGCGTTTCCTGACATCAAAAAGATGACCCGGGTACTGCCAAACGGCGTTACACCTTTTCGATATAAGGATAAACTTTTCAATGAAAACAATGCGTTTCTTGCAGATGAGAATTTTTTCGATTTTTTTAGCCTGCCTGTTTTAAAAGGAGATCGTCACAAAGGCTTATCCGAGCCATATACTGTTATGATGACTGAAGCAATTGCTAAAAAATATTTTGGCGATTCCGATCCCATGAATAAAACAGTGTTATTGGATAATAATAAGCATGAATTTAGGGTAACAGGAATTTTTAGTCCGTTCCCGGCCAACTCGCACATGCACCCGGAAATATTGATGTCATTTAATACTTTAAAAGATCCTGCTATTTATGGCGAAAAACAATTGCAAACCAATTTTGGCAACAATTCTTTTTATACCTACCTGCTATTCCCAAAAAACTATTATATAGAAAGGGTAAAAGCCCAATTGCCGGATTTCCTTGATAAATATGTACATCTTTCTGGTATGCCCGGCAATATTAAAACCCACCAGGCCACTAAACTTACTTTACAAAAACTAACTGATATTCATCTGCACTCGCATCTTGATGATGAAGTTGAAGAGAATGGCGACATTAAACGTGTTTACATATTTTCAGCCATTGCACTATTCATTTTGCTGATCGCCTGTATCAACTACATGAACTTGTCTACCGCGCGTTCAGCTTTAAGAGCAAAGGAAATAGGCATAAGAAAAGTGGTTGGCGCGGAGCGTAAAGAAATTATAAGCCAGTTTTTAAGTGAGTCGGTGTTAATTACGTGGGTAGCCATGATATTGGCAATGATACTTACAAGCCTTTTACTACCCTTAATAAATAAGCTTTCAGGTCAGGATTTATCTGTTAATAGTTTATTGCACTGGCAGATTTTATTACCGGTGCTGGCACTTCCATTTATTATCGGGCTGATCAGCGGAATATATCCCGCAATTTTCATGTCATCATTTATTCCTGTAAAAGTTTTAAAGGGAGTGTTGAAAGTAGGTTCAGGAAATATTTCTTTTAGAAAAGTATTGGTAGTACTGCAATTTTCAATTTCAATTATTTTAATTGTAGCAACTACTGTAGTTTATCAGCAACTGCAGTATCTACAAAATAAGGATCTGGGTTTTAGTAAGGATCACGTATTAACCATGCAATATACCCGGTTATTAAATACACAATATGATGCATTTAAAGCTGATGTGTTAAAAAATGGTGCTGTAAAAGAGTTGGGCAGATCTTCGCGAATTCCTTCAGGTAGGTTACTTGATGATCAGGACGCAAAAGTTTTAGAAGGCGGGTCAATGCAGCCCATTAAAGTAGATTTGAAATTTATCACTGCTGATTATGGATTTATACCAACCTATGGCATGCAGATGGCCGCTGGAAGAAATTTTTCGAAGGCCGTTTCAACCGACACCAATAATTATATCATCAATGAAGCGGCGGTAAGGATGCTTGGTTGGAAAACTCCGCAAAACGCGCTAGATAAGGATCTTGCTTATGGTGGCATTAAAGGAAAAGTTATTGGAGTGGTAAAAGATTTTCATTTTGAATCACTGCATCAGGCTATTATTCCTTTATTATTTCAATTACCGTCCCAGGGCTATTACGGTAGGTTATCAATAAAAATTAGTGGCCGTAATGTTCAGTCAGCTATTAACACCATACAAAGCACCTGGCAACGTTATCTGCCTGAAACTCCTTTCGACTTTACTTTTTTAGACACAAAATTTGAGCAGCTTTACCGGAGTGAACAGCAACAGGGAAACTTGTTCACTATCTTCTCTTTTATAGCAATTTTCATAGCCTGTTTAGGCCTATTTGGCTTATCAGCCTTTACTATAACCCAACGGGTTAAAGAAATAGGTGTTAGGAAGGTATTAGGCGCGAGTGTTCCGCAAATTGTAATCGAGTTATCAAAAGACTTTTTAAAGCTGGTTTTAATTGCCACAATAATTGCATTTCCAATAGCCTGGTATTCTATGAGCAAATGGCTGCACGATTTTGCATTCCGCATTAACATAAGCTGGTGGATATTTGTGATAGCGGGGGTATTAGCTTTACTAATCGCCTTTGCGACTATTAGCTTCCAATCGATCAAGGCTGCACTGGCAAACCCGGTGAAGAGCCTTAGAAGTGAGTAGGCAGTTGGCAGGATGAATTATTAACTTAAGGCGCAAATCAAAAGTCTCCCCAACCGGGGGAGATTTAGAGGGGGCTGAACCCAATGAACCCAATGAACCCAAGAACTAATGAACAAGTGAACTAATGAATCAATCATGATAAAAAACTACTTTAAAATCGCATTCCGTAATTTTTGGCGGCATAAGCTGTTTACCCTAATAAACATTATCGGTTTATCCATCGGCATTAGTGCCGCGCTGGTGATTTATCTCATCGTACATTACGATTTCACTTTTGATAAGTTTCATAAAGATAGTGATCGTATTTACCGGGTTGTTACAAACTTTTCATTCCAGGGGCAGCCGAGTTATACCAGCGGCGTTTGCGCGCCTTTAGCGGTAGCCATTAAAAGTCAGGCAACAGGTGTGGAGTTTACTGCCGCGCTTTTTACATTGTCTCCAGACGTGTTTATTGCCGGAAAAAGAAATGTTCCTGTAAGATTTAAAGCCCAGGAAAGGGTTGTACTTGCAGATCAGCAATATTTCCAAATAATTAATTATGTATGGCTTGCCGGTTCATCAAAAAGCGCATTAAATTCGCCTAACCAGGTGGTATTAACATCCGAACAAGCAAAACTTTATTTCCCAAAACTGACGTACGATCAAATGATAGGTAAAGTTGTTACCTACGATACCCTTAAAACAACGGTTACAGGTATAGTGCAAACCATAAAGGAGAATACAGATTTTACTTTTCATGATTTTATATCTTTCAGTACCGCTACAGCGAATAAATTTCTTGGCGACCAGCTGCAGCTAAAAGAGTGGGAAAGTACAAATTCTGCATTTGAAGTTTTTGTAAAGCTGTCACCAAATGCTTCAGCTGTAAATGTTGAAAAGCAATTGAATAGTATACTAAAAAAGAGCAGTCCGCCAAGGCCAGAAGATAAGGGAAGTACCCATGCATTTGGTTTACAACCTTTAAATGATATTCATTTTAATGAAAAGTATGGGGTTTTTGATTTTACCTCAGCAGCCAGTAAAACAACACTTTACGGATTGTTAGTTATAGCAGCATTTCTTTTATTATTGGGCTGCATAAACTTTGTCAATTTAACTACTGCACAGGCAGCTCAAAGGGCAAAGGAAATTGGTATACGCAAAACTATGGGCAGCAGCCGGATACAATTAGTTGTACAATTTTTGAGCGAAACATTTTTTATAACCTTACTTTCCGTTATTATTTCGGTAATGCTAACTCCTTTAATTTTAAAGCTTTTTGCTGATTTTATTTCTCCTGGCGTTAAAGCTGATTTTCTTCATCAACCAAATATTATCTTGTTTCTTATAATTTTAACTATTATAGTAAGCCTTTTATCAGGCTTTTACCCTGCAATTATGCTATCGGGTTATAAACCTGTGCTTGTACTTAAAAACCAGGCACAAAGTAATAGTAACAAAACAAGAAACGCATGGCTTCGTAAATCATTAACGGTTTCGCAGTTTGTTATAGCTCAGTTCTTTATAATGGCTACAATTTTGGTTAGCAAGCAGATATATTATGCTCTCCACAAGGACCTTGGCTTTAAAAAGGACGCCATTATTGTAATTAACAGTCCGTGGAAAAACCGTAAAATGAGCAGCAACTTTGTATTATTGAACAAACTACGCTCCATACCACAAATTGAGTTGGTAAGCATAGGAGCGGGGGCGCCTTCGTCCGGACAGACGAATATTACTGCTATCACCTACAAAGACGGTAAAAAGGAAATTAAGACAGCAGTGGAATTGAAGTTTGGCGATGAAAACTACATTAAGCTATATAAAATTAAACTGCTTGCCGGTCGTAATATACAAGCGGCAGATACTTCGAAATCATTATTGATCAATAATACTTATGCCAGAATACTTGGTTTCAGGGATCCGCATGAAGCAATTGGTAAACAGCTGAACAAGTTTAATGGGGATAAAAAAAAGACCATAGTGGGTGTTGTTGCAGATTTTTATGAAAGATCATTACACTCACCTATTAATCCTTTAGCTATCCTGGTAGGCAATGATATTTATCAGACCGGTACATTTCATGTTTCGTTAAAACCTCAAACCGCAGATGGCGATGAATGGAAAAAAGCAATTTCAGCGATGGGGAAATCCTGGAAGGAACTTTATCCTGATGACGATTTTGATTATCATTTTTACGATGAAACGATCGCTAAATTTTATGAAAGCGAACAGCATACCTCAACCTTACTTACCTGGGCCACCGGCTTGTCCATATTTATCAGTTGCCTGGGATTACTGGGCCTGGCTATCTATACCACCAACCAGCGTACTAAAGAAATTGGCGTACGCAAAGTGTTGGGCGCTACGGTTGCACAAATTGTAACCCTACTGTCAACCGAATTAATATTATTAATTTTTCTGGCTTTTATAATAGTAACACCCGTAGCCTGGTGGGCTATGAATAAATGGATGCAAAGTTTTGCCGACCGCACAACCGTTAGCTGGTGGATATTCGCAGCAAGTGGTGCCGGGATGCTTTTGGCAGCGGTATTTACCTCAAGCTTTCAAACGGTAAAGGCTGCGATTGCTAATCCAGTGAAGAGTTTAAGAAGTGAGTAAGCGCCTCACCCAACCCTCCCCAAAGGAGAAGGATTTAGGATGAGGCAAAAATGACCAATGAACTAATGAACAAGTGAACTAATGAACCAATCATGATAAAAAACTATTTTAAAATCGCATTCCGGGGCTTTTGGAAACATAAGCTGTTCACCTTGATCAATGTCATTGGTTTATCTATCGGCATTGGCGCTGCCCTGGTAATTTACCTTATTGTACATTTCGATTTTACTTTTGATAAATTCCACAAGGATGGCGACCGCATTTACAGGGTTGTTACAAACTTTTCATTTTCAGGTTTGCCGGCTTATAATCCCGGAGTTTGCGGGCCATTACCAGGGGCTGTTAAAAGTCAGGTTACAGGATTGGATGGAAATGCTCCGATTTTTAGGTTATCCCAGCTTAATGTAATTATATCCGGTAATAAAGCTATTCAATCCAGCTTTAAGTTACAGGATAACGTGATTCTTACAGACGAGGGTTATTTTAACCTGTTTCAATACAAATGGCTTGCAGGTTCTGCTAAAACGTCATTAAATGGGCCGTTCCAGGTTGTGCTTACTTCTGACCAGGCAAAGAAATATTTTCCTTCTCTATCCTATGATCAAATGATTGGACATTCGGTGGTTTATGACACTATTAAAACAACCGTTACCGGGATAGTCCAAACAATAAAAGAAAACACTGATCTAACTTTTCATGATTTTATTTCTTTTTCAACTGCTATAGCCAACCCGGATCTGAAAAGGCAAATGTCTTTACGCAATTGGGGCGGCACAAGTCCAGAAAGACAACTATTTATAAAGTTATCTCCAAAAACCACGGTGGCTCATATTGAGCAGCAATTAAACGATATCCTTAAAAGAAATAATCCTACAACTCCCCAAAATAAAGACCGTATTCAGAAATTTCATTTGCAAGCATTAACCGATGTTCATTTTAATGAAAACTATGGAACCTTTAACGGACGAATTGCTAATAAAACAACGTTGTACGAACTGTTTGCTATAGCGCTGTTTTTATTATTATTAGGCTGCATCAACTTTATAAATTTAACAACTGCACAGTCAGCTCAAAGGGCAAAAGAAATTGGTATCCGTAAAACAATGGGCAGCAGTCGTAAACAATTGATCTTTCAATTTTTAAGTGAGACTTTTTTTATTACGATTATTGCTGTTGTTGTTTCGGCCGTTATGGCGCCGGTTATATTGAAATTCTTCGACGGCTTTATTCCGGAAGGTGTGAGAGCAGATCTGTTCAACCAGCCTGATATAATTTTATTTCTTTTAGTGTTAACCATTGTTGTCAGTCTGCTGTCCGGGTTTTATCCTGCTCTTATTTTGTCGGGTTATAAGCCTGTATTGGTTCTTAAAAACCAGACTCAAAGCAACAAAACAAGGAATGCCTTACTGCGTAAATCGCTAACTGTTACCCAATTTGTTATTGCGCAATTCTTTATAATGGCAACAGTATTGGTAAGCAAGCAAATTTATTATGCTTTACATAAAGACCTTGGATTTAAAAAGGATGCCATTATAATAATTAATTCACCATGGAAAAACAGGCAGGCGAGCCGCAATATAGTATTCATGAATAAACTGCAGTCGATACCCCAGGTTGAATTAGTTAGCGCTGGTCGCGATGCACCTATATCTGACGATCCGCATTCAACCGAGGGCGCATATAAGGATGGTAAAAAAGAGATCAAAGTTGAGGATCTGGGTCTAAAGTTCGGCGACGAGAACTATATTAAAGTTTATCATATTAAACTGCTCGCCGGCCGCAATCTTCGCCAGGGTGATACTTCGCGGGTATTGCTAATCAACAATACGCTGGCAAAAAGATTTGGTTTTACAGATCCGCGTCAAGCTGTTGGTAAACAGATAGATAATTTTAATGGCGATACAAAAATGCAGATCATAGGGGTTGTTTCCGATTTTAATCAGGAATCAATCCACGCGGCAATTTCACCCCTTGCTATAATTACCAGTACCAATCAATATTTTAATGGCACATTTCATATTGCTTTAAAATCGCAAAGCTCCGGCAGTAACGATTGGAAGATTGCCATAGCAGATATGGAAAAAGCTTGGAAAGAGATTTATCCTGATGACGACTTTGAATATCATTTTTTTGATGAGAATATAGCCAGGTTGTATGCAAACGAGCAGCATACTTCAACACTGCTTAGCTGGGCTACCGGTTTATCCATATTTATAAGTTGCCTGGGACTATTGGGTCTGGCTATTTATACCACCAATCAGCGTACTAAAGAAATTGGAGTACGAAAAGTACTTGGAGCTACCGTTACACAGATTGTAGCCCTACTTTCAACAGAATTAATTTTACTGATTTTACTGGCTTTTGTAATAGTAACCCCCATTGCATGGTACGCCATGAATAAATGGATGCAAAGCTTTGCCGACCATACTACCATAAGCTGGTGGATATTCGCAGCAAGTGGCGCAGGGATGTTATTAGCAGCGGCATTTACATCAAGTTTTCAAACAGTAAAAGCGGCTGTGGCTAACCCGGTGAAGAGTTTGAGAAGTGAATAAAAAAGTCATTGGTCATTGAGTCATTAGTCATTGCATAGTTGGCAATCAGTTATTGACTAATTACGCAAAAGATTAACGACCAAATGACTAATGACATAATGACTAATGACCAAATAACTAATAACTAAATAAAATGTTAAAGATCAACCTAAAACTGGCTATCAGGAATATTTTCCGGAATAAATTGTATACCGCCATAAATATAATTGGCCTGGGTGTGGCAAGTGCTTTTTGCATATTGGTTTATTTGTATGTAAAAAATGAACAGTCGTTCGACAGTTTTCATCATGACCAGGAGCGACTTTTCAGGGTAGAAGAATCGGATGTATTCAGTTCATTGCGTGCGAAACCGCAAAAAAACTTCTTCTCCGATTTAATGAAAGATGCGGAACAAAAAAACATGATCCAGACCCCAACCGCGTTGGCGGTTGATCTTAAAAAGAATTTTCCGGAAATAGAAAATGCTATACGCTTTGAAGGTTTAGGCGCCGAAACCATTAGGGTGGGGAATCAAAGTTTTAAGGAAAAGGATGATAATATAACCTATACGGATGCTGATTTTTTCCAGGTATTTAATTATCCCCTAATAAGTGGTAATTCTTCCACAGTAATGTTGGGTCACAACCAAGTGGTAATCAGTGAAAGATTAGCAGAGAAATATTTTGGAAAAGAGAACCCCGTTGGTAAAACCTTGTTGATGCCGAACGAAAACAATCAACCTCCATTAACTGT
This sequence comes from Mucilaginibacter sp., assembly GCA_028288305.1. Taxonomy (GTDB): domain Bacteria; phylum Bacteroidota; class Bacteroidia; order Sphingobacteriales; family Sphingobacteriaceae; genus Mucilaginibacter. The sequence goes on along the minus strand of JAQBOA010000022.1, from coordinate 23,032 downwards.
AAGCGGAGTATTTAAAAACTTTCCTGCAAACTCCAGTTTTCAATTTGATATGATCTTGCCTATGGAATCAAACCCTGATTACCAGGCCAATTATAACAGAGGGGTAAACTCATTCAGTGACCCGCTGATTTTAAAACTTAAAAAGGGGACAGATGCTGCAAAATTCCAGGCAAAGTTGGATGTATTTGCCAGGCAATATTTTAAACCCTTTATGGAATCGATAAAAAAGAATGACCTCAAAACAAACACGGGTTACATGCATATTTTTTTACGTCCATTTGCCGAGGCGCATTATAACCAGGCAACAGGGTGGTATCATTATACCGATTTAAAAAACATTTATCAGTTGCTATGCCTCACAGTTGTTATTTTATTCATTGCCTGCTTAAATTATATTTTGCTTACGCTTACCAGTACTCTATCCCGTTCGCAGGATGTTGGTGTGCGTAAAACTATCGGCGCCGGCCGCATGCAAATCATTCTGCAATACTATACCGAAACCCAGGTACTTGCCTTTATCGCTGTAATAGCAGGCTTTTTGCTTTCTGTAGTATGCCTTCCAGTTTTCAGAAGCTTAACCGGGACCAATATCGACCTGTCAAACTTTTCATTTGGCGCTATTGCATTGTTTCTGTTTATCTTAGGATTAACATTAGGTTTGCTCGCGGGGATCTATCCCGCGTTAGCCATGTCCGGATTAAAGCCCTTAAATATTATGCGCGGATTTTCCGCTTATCGCATAAACCCGTTTTTATCAAAAAGCCTGGTTGTTCTGCAATTTACTATTTGTATTATAATGGTTATTTCAACCCTGGCAATTAATAAGCAAATACACTTCCTGAATGAAACTAACATGGGCTTTAATAAGGACGAAGTATTAATGCTGCGGTCACCGTATAGCTGGTTAGATAAGCAAGGAACTCTATCTCTGAGGTCCCGGCTAAATCAGTATGCGGCTACTGATCCTGCAATTGAAGACATTACAAGCGGTTCAATCGATTTCGGCGGCGTCAATTATAATGGATTCATTATAAATGGTGAAAAAATAATGCTTCAGGATTTAAATGTGGATTATAATTACTTTTCGTTTTTAAAGATACCGATCATTAAAGGACGCACTTTTTCAAGGGATATAACTACTGACAGTGCCAAATTAAGCTATCCCGATTTAGAAAAATCACAAAAAGCTAATTTAACCTTTCGTTCAGTTGTGGTGAATGAAACCTTATATAAAATTTTAGGGAAACCGCCGGTAGGCGAATTGAACCGCCAGATGGGAGGGATAATAATTGGGGTATGTAAAGACTATCATACCCAGGACCTTACTAAAAAGATCGAGCCTGCTTATCATACTATAAATGCCTGGGTGAATAATAGCTACTGGTTAAAGATAAAGGCCGGGCAAAGCATTCCAAATACCGTTAATAAGATTAAAGGAAACTGGGAAAAACTGACCGGCAATTTACCATTCGATTACACTTTTATGGATCAGGAAGTTGCTAAAAGTTATGATGCATACTTACGATGGATGGCAACGATAACTACATCTTGCTTTTTAGCGATTATAGTGGCCTGTCTCGGCTTATTCGGATTATCTGGGCTAACTACTATCAACCGTACAAAAGAGATCGGCATACGTAAGGTTTTGGGAGCGTCCGTATCTAATTTGTTCCTGTTACTTAACCGCGGAACGCTTTTCCTGGCTGCCGGCTCTTTCATTATCGCTGTGCCAATAGCTTATTACCTGGTTCATCAGTGGCTTGATAATTTTGCATACCGTATTAAACCTGATTGGATATTGTTCGCCGTGGCCGGTATAATTGCCATGCTTACAGCGGTTATAGCAGTAAGTTACCATACTATCAAAGCTGCTGTTGCTAATCCGGTTAATAGTTTAAGAAGCGAGTAGAAACAGTTTTCAGTAAGCAGTTTTTAGTTGGCAGTTATTAATATCTCGTTTTAATTGCCAACTGCCCACTAAAAACTGCAAACTTTTTTCTCAGGCACTGTATCATAACCGAACACCTACTGTTACACTTACGAACATATTCGTAATAACTTATATTGATTAAATTATTGATTATTAAATTATTATATTCTTGGTATATATTTTACTGTTTGGTTTAAGTGAATAGGTAGAAAGAAATAACCAATGACTTAATGACCAATGACATAATGACTAATGACTAAAAAAGATGATAAAGAACTACATTAAAACCACCTTACGCAGCCTGTTAAAGAACAGGAGCTACAGTTTTTTGAACATTGCCGGACTGGCAATTGGTATTACCTGTGCTTCCTTGATATTTTTATGGGTGCAGGATGAAATGACCTTTAATCATAATTATGTCAAGCGCGAGGTGTTGTATAAGGTTTATGAAAATCAGACCTATGAAGGAAAGACCAGTACATTTTTTGGAACGCCGGGGCCAATGGCGAAAGCGATGAAAGTGGAAATACCCGGTATAAAAAATGCTGCAAGAATGACCGGCGATGGCGACAACCAGTTGTTTGCGCTGGATGATAAAGCGATAACTGAAAAAGGCAATTATGCAGATCCGGAAATATTTTCGATGCTGCAATTGCCTTTTTCGAAGGGATCAGGCGCTAATGCTTTCGCGCAGCTTAAATCAGTGGTAATCAGCGAAACAATGGCTAAAAAGTTTTTTGGTGACGCTGATCCTATGGGTAAATCGCTGAAGGTTAATAACGACCAGGCTTTTACTGTAACCGGAGTATTTAAAGACCTTTCTAAAAACTCGACGTATCAATTCCAATGGCTGTCTCCGATGGCGAATATCGACCATAAACAACCCTGGATGAACATTTGGGGCGCCAACTGGGCGCGTACACTTGTTGAATTGGAACCGAATGCCAATTTAGCCGCGATTAATCGAAAATTGAGTCGTTACATTGCCTCGAAAACAAAGGCAACGAACAATACCCAGTGTTTCCTTTTTGCGATGAACGACTGGAACCTGCATAACAATTTCACCGACGGAAAAATGGACGGCGGTAGGATACAATACGTAAAGACTTTCTCTTTCATCGCCTGGATCATCCTTTTGATTGCCTGTATCAACTTCATGAACCTTTCAACAGCCAGATCTGAGCAGCGTGCTAAAGAAGTCGGCGTACGTAAAGTTATGGGAGCCGGTAAAGGCAAACTTATCGGTCAGTTTATTGGCGAAGCGGTTATCATGTCATTTGTAGCTGTATTGGTAGCTGTGGTATTAATTTATATTGTTTTGCCATCCTTTAATAACTTGGTTCAAAAAGAGTTGGATGTTAATATTTTTGAGCCATCACATCTTATATATTTAGTTACGATAAGCCTTGTAACAGGTTTATTGGCTGGAAGTTATCCTGCATTTTATCTGTCATCTTTTAATCCAATCGCCGTTTTAAAGAATATAAAAATAAAATCAAGCGCTGGTTCTGGCTTTGTCAGGCAAAGTTTGGTGGTCATACAATTTTCCGTATCAATTATATTGATCATTGGTACGGTGATTATTTACCAGCAAATACAACATGTGAAAAACCGCAGCCTTGGTTACAACAAAAATAATTTGGTTTATATACAACTTCAGGGCAAACAGGCCGAACATTTTGCACCCGTTTATAACGACCTGATGCGATCTGGTTTTGTAGAAAATGCCGCATTGAGCGATAATAAAGCGCTTGAAATAGGCAGCAATAACGACAATTATTCGTGGGATGGCAAGGATGCTTCCAAAAACCCACTTATCTCCTGGCAAAACGTAAGCCCGCAATTTATTTCTACAATGGGCTTAAAGCTCGCTGCGGGTCACGATTTTAATAACGATCCGGCGGTTGATAGCACCAACGCGATCATCAACGAAGCATTTGCCAAACAAATGGGCAAAGAAGGAAGGGTTGGTGGGATTGTCCGGGAAGGTGGCACAAGGCCTCTGCAGGTGATTGGGATTCTGAAAGATTACTTGTATAACGATATGTACGGTACTGCTGCTCCACTAATATTCTTCAATCATCCATCAGGTACAAGTATTTTAAGCATCCGTTTTAAATCCGGTGTTAACATTCAGGAGGCTCTTGCCAAAGCCGGCGCCATCGCAAAAGCTGATTACCCCGGCTATCCATTTGAATACCAATTTGTCGATAGCGATTTCGACCAATTGTTTAAGACGGAAACTTTAACTGGCACATTAGCAGGTGTTTTTGCTTCTCTTGCCATATTTATCTCTTGCTTAGGTTTATTCGGACTTGCAGCATACACCGCTGAACGCCGGATAAAGGAAATAGGTATCCGAAAAGTATTGGGTGCATCCGTTTCCAGCCTTGCAGGCTTGCTTTCTAAAGACTTTTTGAAATTGGTTGCAATATCATGCTTGGTAGCATTTCCGGTTGCGTGGCTGGCGTTAAATAATTGGCTGCAAAGCTACCAGTACCGAATAGGCATCCACTGGTGGATATTTGCTTTAGCAGGAATATTAGCCATGATGATTGCTTTGGTTACAGTAAGTTTCCAGGCTATAAAAGCAGCTTTAATGAATCCGGTGAAGAGCCTTCGATCAGAGTAGGCTGTTAGCAGTTTTAACCGAAAGACCAAAGCAAAAATGACTTAATGACCAAATGACGCGAAGCAAATGACCAATGACTAATCAAATAAAAACTACCATCCGCAGCTTGTTAAAAAACAAAGCTTACGGCTTACTGAACATCAGTGGGTTGGCTATCGGCATTGCCTGTGCCGGGCTAATATTTTTATGGGTTGCTGATGAGTTGACCTTTGATAACAGCAATATTAAGATGGACAGACTCTATTCTGTGCAGGTTAATTCCAGTTACGGGGGTAATTCCTTTACAATGGGCTCGACGCCGCGGTTGATGGCGGCTTCGTTGAAAGCGGAAATACCTGGTGTGGCAAATGCCTGCCGTTTATCGGATGAGGATGTAAATTCCCTTGTAAATATTGGAGGAAATGCGATGTATGCATCCGGAAGATATACTGATCCTTCATTGTTCAGCATGTTTACACTTGCTTTTATACAAGGAAAAGCAAGTGACCCATTCCCGCAGTTGCATTCTATTGTCATAACCGAAAAAACAGCCAAAAAATTCTTTGGTAACGATCCTAACGTTATCGGTAAAACGGTACGGATTAATAATGAACAGGACTATGTTGTGACAGGCGTGGTAAAAGATGTGCCGCAAAATTCAACTTTGCAATTTGAGTGGCTGGCGCCTTATGAAGCCCAAATACAGCAGCAAATAGCAAAATATGGACATGCTGATAATGCATGGAACAGTTACGGTCCGCTCACTTATGTCGAATTAGCTCCATCGGCTAGCCTGACAGCTGTAAATAAAAAGCTTTACAATTATATTCACCATAAAGACGCGACCCAAAAAAGCGCTGCGTTTTTATTTCCGATGAACGATTGGCACCTGTACAACGAGTTTGCAAACGGAAAAGAAACCGGCGGCGGGGCAATTAAACAGGTACGTATGCTTTCGCTTATTGCCTGGATCGTGTTGTTTATTGCCTGCATTAACTTTATGAACCTGGCCACGGCGCGTAGCGAAAAACGGGCGAAAGAAATAGGTGTACGTAAAGTACTGGGATCAGGCAGAAAAAAATTGATATTACAGTTTATAGTTGAAGCGCTACTGATGTCGGCAATGGCCACCATCCTGGCAATTGTTATCATGATCATTGCGCTGCCGGCGTTTAATACACTGGTGCAAAAGACACTGACCCTCGGTTTAAACGATCCGGTACATATTGTAGCCTTGTTGGTTATTGCAACCATATGCGGGTTGCTCGCCGGCAGTTACCCTGCATTATATCTGTCATCGTTTGATCCGATAAAAGCTTTAAAAGGATTAAAGATAAAAACTGGCAGTGCAACAATGATCCGCAAAGGATTAGTTGTATTGCAGTTCACCGTTTCTGTAGTGTTTATCATTAGTACTATTATTATTTACCTGCAAATACAGCATGTAAAAGACCGGAATATGGGCTTCAATAAAGATAACCTTGTTGAAATAGATATGCAACATGGGTTTGCAAAAAATTTTTTGATAATAAAGCAAGATCTTTTGAATACAGGTTTAGTGCAGAATGCAGCGTTGTCGGACCATACCACCATATACGGTGGAAACCTGGACGACAGGTTTACCTGGGATGGCAAATCGCCCGATAATAGAGTAGCTATTACCTTCAGAGATGTAAGCGCTGAGTTTGTTTCCACATCGGGTATGCATATTGCTGAAGGAAGAGATTTTACGGAGGCGCTTTCAGATACCTCAAATGCTATTGTAACGCAATCTTTTGCAAAGATAATCGATAAAAATGGAGTGGTTGGTAAGATAATACGGTCCCCTCGGGAACAAAAAGAAGGGTCATACAAAAACTTAAGGATCATAGGCGTAGTGGATGATTATGTATATGGTAATATGTATGGCCAATCGGGACCGGCAATATTTTTATGCAGGCCGCCATTTAAGGATATAGAAGGTAATGCGAATCTGCTGTATGTCCGCATAAAAAATGGGCACAATTCGCAGCAAACTTTAGCTGAAATAAGTGCGGTGATCAAAAAGAATAATCCTGCTTTCCCTTTCCAGTACAAATTCGTTGACGACCAGTTTAATACCATGTTTTCGGGCGAAGTGCTGATGAGTAAACTATCAAGTGTTTTTGCAGTATTGGCTATAATTATCTCATGTCTCGGCTTGTTTAGCCTGGCAGCCTATACGGCTGAAAGAAGGATAAAAGAAATCGGCATCCGCAAAGTACTCGGCGCAAGCGTGCCGGGCCTCGCTGGCCTGTTGTCAAAGGAATTTCTGCAACTGGTTGGGATCTCGTGTCTTCTTGCTTTCCCTGTCGCCTGGTGGATGATGAATAACTGGTTGCAAAGCTATCAATACAGAGTGGCTATTCATTGGTGGATTTTTGCTCTGGCAGGTTGTACGGCATTGTTAGTCGCCCTTATAACGGTAAGTTTCCAGGCAATAAAAGCAGCTTTAATAAATCCGGTGAAGAGTTTGAGAAGTGAATAAAGTAGGAGTCATTAGAGGTTAGAGATAAGAGATTGAGTTGTAAAGCATACAAGGACCAATGAACAAGTGAACCAATAAACCAATAACATGATAAAGAATTATTTTATTACCGCATGGCGGAACATCAGCAGGAATAAGGTGTATACCATAATAAACATTCTTGGGCTTTCTCTGGGTGTTACTGCCTGTTTAATTATTTATTTGATTACCAACTTTGAATTAAGCTATGATACTTTTCATCCCGGCAAGGAACGTATCTATAGAATTGTAACCTACCTTCAAGACCCGGAGGGACGAAACAACGCCATAGCCGGAGCAATCAGCGTTTTGCCTATGCAGGTGAGGAAAGAGCTTACAGGCTTGGAAAACGTTACCGGATTTTATAACTATTTCCCTAAGATAATTATTCCCACTGCAGGCAATACTGCTAAAAAATTTGATGCCCCAAAAGAAGGAGAGGAGACCTCGCCCGTTGTTGTTGCTGAACCACAATACTTTTCTATTTTTAAGTATCAATGGCTGCAAGGCAATCCCTCAACCGCTTTAAATGAACCTTTTAAAGTAGTACTGTCTGAACTGGAAGCCCGTAAATATTTTGGTTCAATCCCGTTGGAAAATATTATTGGCAAAGAAGTGATTTACAATGATTCTTTGCGTGTTAATGTATCCGGAATCGTAAAAGATTGGAATAATAATACTGATTTTGGTTTTAAGGATTTTATCTCGTTTGCAACCGTTCAAAACAGCTTTGTAAAAAATGATATTGACCTTAAAAATTGGGGAATGTGGAGTTATAATTCGCAGGGGTTTGTTAAGCTGGCAACGGGAGTAACACAAGCACAGGTAGAAAAACAGTTTCCTCAATTTGTAAAGCTGCATCTTTCCATGCCACCCGGCATGAAAGTTAAATTATTGCTGCAACCATTGGCAGATATACACTTTAATAATCGCTATAACGATGCTTATTCGCGGCAGGTACATTTGCCCACGCTTTACGCTTTGATGGCTATAGCTGCATTTATATTAATTATAGCTGCAATTAATTTTATTAATCTTTCCACAGCCCAATCATTACGGAGGGCTAAGGAAGTAGGTGTGCGCAAAGTACTTGGAGGAAGCAAGGCAAGTTTAACCATTCAATTTTTGATTGAAACACTTATCGTGACGATAATCGCAGTGATAATTTCTGTAATTGTTACCAATCCAATTATTTCATCGTTCCGATCTATCATTCCAAAGGGTGTAGTTTTACATTTTTTCAGCCCGGCTGTTTTGGTGTTTTTGGTTTCGATAATTATTATAACAGCTTTGCTTGCCGGTTTTTATCCTGCAAGGGTTTTATCATCTTATTTACCGGTATTAAGTTTAAAAGGGCAGGGTTCACAAAAGCTAAACCGCAAAAGTTATCTCCGTAAATCGCTTATTGTATTTCAATTTACTGTTTCACTTGTGTTTATTATTGGTACTATAGTAATTGCCAATCAAATCCATTTTATATTAAATAAAGACCTTGGTTTTAATAAAGATGCTATTATAACCATACATACCGATTATAATAATCCTATTACCCAATTAGGTGTATTTGCCAACAAGGTTAAACAAATTCCTGGAGTAACATTAATAACCAGGCATCAGCAAACACCGGCCTCAACACGGCATTCAGGTACTGTTATTAATTACAAAGGTGGCGGCGGGGTTAAAATAGATGCGTCATTTGACATTTGCGACGAAAATTATGTACCTCTATTCGGCCTGAAAATTATCGCCGGGCGTAATATTTTGCATTCTGATACCATTAAAGAATTTTTGGTGAATGAAACATGCTCCAAAGCGCTTGGCTTCAAAAAATCTGAGGATGCTTTAGGGAAAATTGTACAGGTAGGCATAAATGACGCTAAAGGGCCTATTGTTGGTGTAGTAAAGGATTTTCATTCCGAGTCATTACATGCGCCTATTGTACCGTTTTTTATGGCTTCGCAAAAGAGGAATGAAAGGGGTGTCAGCATTAAACTGGCTACTCAAGGAAAACAGCTTGATCATTTTAAAAATACTATAGCCCAAATTGAAAGAGCATGGAAAATAGCTTATCCCAATGATAAGTTTGAATACCGCTTTTTTGACCAAACTATAGCCAACATGTACGATAAAGAACAAAAGACCGCGCAGTTAATGAATACCGCAATGGCTATAGCCATATTCATTTCGTGTATGGGCTTATTTGGTTTAGCAACCTTTACAGCACAACAACGCATAAAAGAAATTGGCATCCGGAAAGTTTTAGGCGCTTCTGCAACAGGAATTGTGGCCATGCTAAGTAAAGACTTTTTGGTGTTGGTTGTCATTGCATTATTAATAGCCTCGCCAATTGCATGGTATTTTATGCATTTATGGCTGCAGGATTTTGCCTATCGGATAAATATAAGCGGGTGGACATTCCTCTTATCGGGATCAGCTGCAATTTTTATTGCATTATTAACTATAAGCTTTCAGTCTGTTAAAGCAGCTTTAATGAACCCGGTGAAGAGTTTGAGGAGCGAATAAAATAGTCATTGGTCATTGGGTCATTAGTCATTGCAACGTTGGCAATTAATGAATGACCTAAAATAACCAATGACTTAATGACTAATGACATAATGACTAAGACATGATAAAGAACTATTTAAAAATCGCATGGCGCAATATTGTAAGCAATAAGGTTTACAGCGCAATTAACATTCTTGGCCTTGCAGCTGGTATGGCTGTGGCATTGCTTATCGGCTTATGGGTATTTAACGAATTTTCGTACGATAAATTCCTGCCGAATTACAAGCAATTATACCGCGTTGACTTGAATTTTACCAGTCAGCATGATGGCGAACATACTCAGCAGGCAGTACCCATCCCTTTGGTTGAAGTGCTCCGCAAAGAAGTTCCGGGCATCAAACGTGTGGCCGAAACTGATTGGGTAGGCTGGCAATGGCATGACTTGTTGGTTGGTGATAAAAAGCTTTATCTTGGTGGCGGAGCAACTCATCCCGATTTCTTAAATATATTCCAGTATCCATTTGTTAAGGGCAATGCAAGAGCTGCTTTAACTGAAACTTATTCGATTGTTTTAACCGAGTCAACCGCTAAGGCTTTATTCGGTAATGAAGACCCGATAAACAAATATGTCCGTTTTGATAATAAACAGAACTTAAAAGTTACAGGCGTTTTAAAAGACATCCCTAAGAATGCCACCTTACAATTTAGCTTTTTGACGCCTTTTAGTTTTAAAGAGCAAACTGAAAGCTGGATGAAAGACGCCCGTACCACGTGGACAAATAACTCCTTTAATGAATTTGTTGAGTTAGAACCTGGAGTTACTTCTGCACAAATTGCGCCTAAAATAAAGAATATTGTTTATCAGAAAAGTCCGCAATTGCGTGTGGCAAAGCCGGAAGTGATCCTGCATCCGTTAGCAGATTGGCATCTATATTCAGACTTTAAAAACGGGAAAGAAGCCGGAGGTTTTATTGATTATGTACGGATGTTTAGCATTATTGGTATGCTGGTACTCATCATTGCCTGTATCAACTTTATGAACCTGTCAACCGCCAGATCGGAAAAGCGAGCACGCGAAGTAGGCGTAAGGAAAGCTATAGGGTCTCAACGCAAAGACTTGATATTCCAGTTTTTAACAGAATCAATTCTTATCACTTTTATAGCATTTTTGTTCTCCATACTTTTTACTCAACTGGCTTTACCATTCTTTAATGAACTTATTAGCAGTTCTATAAGCATCCCTTATGGCAATCCTCTGTTTTGGTGTATGATGATATGTTATGTTCTTATTACGGGTCTTTTAGCTGGTAGCAGACCCGCATTCTATCTATCATCATTCAATCCGGTAACGGTTTTAAAAGGAGCTATCCAGGTAGGTAAAGCAGCAGCATTGCCCAGAAAGATTTTAGTAGTACTTCAGTTTAGCTGTTCAATAGCCTTGATTATCAGCACAATTATAGTTTATCAACAAATACAATATGCCAAAAGTCGGCCAACAGGTTATAATGCCGATCGACTAATGATGACAGATATGAGCGGCGATTTGGAAACTCATTATGCTGCACTTAAAAATGATCTGCTTGCTTCAGGGATGGTAGAAAGTGTTGCATCAGCATCAAGTCCGATCACTAATGTTTACAGTCACATGTCGCTGGATAAGTGGCCGGGAAAAAATCCGGGTGATGAATCGGTTAATATTGGCGCCATATCGGTTTCTGATACGTATTTAAAAACCTTAGGAATGAGTTTAGTGGAAGGCCACGATTTTTCAAGTAGCTGGAGCGCCGATACCAATAATGTGATCGTAAATGAAGCTGTTATAAAAAGGATCGGCTTCAAGAATCCAATTAATAAGATTATAGATTATAGCATGGGTAATAAAAGGCGCATTATCGGCGTGGTAAAAGACGCGCTAATGGAATCGCCATTTTTCCCTGTGCAACCTGCAATTTTTAATCACGGTCGCGGAGGCAATAATATAATGTACCGCCTTGCTAAAAATGTAAATACCCAGGATGCCATTCAAAAAATAACTAAAATATTCAATACTTATAATCCCGCATATCCCTACATATATCAGTTTGTTGATGAAGAGTATAATCACAAGTTTAACCTTGAAATGCTGGTGGGCAAACTGGCAGGCGTTTTTGCAGGCTTAGCCATTTTTATTTCCTGCCTCGGCTTGTTTGGCCTTGCTGCTTATGTTGCTGAACAACGCACCAAAGAAATAGGCATACGCAAAGTTTTGGGGGCGTCAATATCCCAAGTATGGCTGTTGTTATCAAAGGACTTTATACTATTAGTGATTATAAGCTGTGTGATAGCATCGCCTATTGCTTTATATTTCTTACGTAATTGGTTACAAAAATATGATTATCGCATAACTATTGGCCCGGGTGTATTTGTTCTATCAGCCATCGTGGCAATAGTTATCACTTTAATTACCATAAGTTTCCAGGCAATTAAAGCGGCGTTAATGAACCCGGTTAAAAGCCTTAGAAGTGAATAATGCCTCACCCAACCCTCTCCAAAGGAGAGGGCTTTAAAAGTCCTTCTCCTTTGGAGAAGGATTTAGGATGAGGCGAACATGACATAATGACTAACACAATGATAAAAAATTATTTAAAAACTGCCTGGCGAAACCTGGTTCGCAACAAAAGCTATACAGCAATAAATATTATTGGTTTAGCAGTAGGAATAGCAGCATGTTTGCTGATCTTCCTGGTTATTCATTTTGAAACCAGCTTTGATAATTTTCATAAAAAGCGGGATCGTATTTACAGAGTTGTCACAGCTTCCAAAACCCCGGAAGGTATGAGTTATGAAACCGGTGTTCCTTTGCCTGTTTCAGAAGCTATGCGTATCGATTATCCGCAAATTCCGGTGGCATCAATTTTAAAAAATGAAAGCCAGGTAACGGTGGAGGGCAGCAATGGGCAACCCTTAAAAAAGTTTAAAGAGGAGAATGTGTACTTTGCTGAACCTCAGTTTTTCAACATATTTGATTTTGACTGGCTTGCAGGTGATCAAAAAACAGCGCTAACCGAACCTAATTCAGCAGTTTTAACACAAGAAACTGCTGAAAAATATTTTGGTGACTGGAGGGTTGCCATCGGGAAAACTATTAAATATGAAAATAAAAATATCATAAAAGTAACAGGGATACTAAAAAATGTGCCTGTAAATACCGATTTTAAATTAGGTGTTGTTATCTCGCATGCAACCCTTAACAATACTAATTTTAAGGGAAATCTTAAAGATTGGGTAAGCACGTTTAGCTATCATTATTGTTTTATCGTGCTGCCCGGTAGCATAACTGTTAACCAGTTTAATAATAACCTGGCTGCCTTTGTCAAAAAACATAAGCCAGCCGAATATGTAAAACAAGGTCTGATAGCGGTACCATTGACTGACATGCATTATGATTCGAGGTTTGGCGTATTTAGCGGTCACACATTCAGCAGGGAACTGATAAGCGCCTTAAGTTTAATCGGGTTATTTCTTTTAATTATTGCATGTGTTAATTTCATAAATCTCGCTACTGCGCAGGCTGTAAACAGGTCGAAAGAGGTAGGGATCAGGAAAGTACTTGGCAGTAACCGCGCCCAACTTGTATTTCAATTTATAAGCGAAACATTTATTATTACATTTTTTGCTGTGATACTGGCAATCGGTTTGGCCCAGGTTGCACTGCCTTTTTTAAACCAGCTGCTTGATGTTAAAATAAGCTCAGGCTTTATGATAGACCCTGTCGTTCTATCATTTCTGATAATTGTGATTTTAGTGGTTACCTTATTATCCGGATTTTATCCTGCGATGGTTTTATCGGGATTCAATCCTATAACGGCTTTAAAAAATAAGGTTGCCGCCGGCCGTTCGAGCGGAATTTCCCTGAGGCGCGGATTGGTGGTTCTTCAGTTCTGCATTGCCCAGGTATTGGTTATTGGTACGCTTGTAGTAATAACCCAGATGAATTATTTAAAAAATTATTCGCTTGGTTTTGACAAAGAGGCTATTGTAAACGTAAATGTACCATCTGACAGCGTTAGTCATTTAAAAATTGATGCTTTGCGAAATCAGCTTCTTCAGCAACCGGGTATAAAAAGCGTTAGTTTCAGCTTTGCAAGCCCTTCGGATAATAACGGATGGGGGACTGATTTTAAATTTAATAACTCACCTAAAAGAACAGATTTTGGCGCTAGTTTAAAATGGTCTGATGCAGAATACTTTAAGCTGTATGGTTTGAGATTTATTGCCGGGCGTCCTTTTATTAAAAGCGACCAGGTGCGTGAATATGTGGTAAATGAAACTCTGGTTAAAAAATTAGGCATACATGATCCCAAAGATATTATTGGAAAATCTATAAATCTATGGGATGACAAATCCAAATTTGCACGTGTTGTAGGAGTAGTAAAGGATTTTAATATTGCGTCGCTGCGTCAACCTATTCCTCCTGTTTTAATGGCCTCGTGGAAAGATGTTTACCAAACAATCAATATCAAACTGCAAACAGGTAAGATCAATCAAACCTTAACATCAATACAAAGACTATGGAACAGCACTTTTCCCGACTATGTATATGACCGCCAGTTCCTAGATGAGAAAGTGGCAGGGTTTTATGACCGCGAAACTCAATTGTCCACGTTATACAAAATATTCGCCGGCATAGCCATTTTTATATCGTGCCTTGGTTTGTATGGGCTGGTCTCTTTTATGGCCGTACAACGTACAAAAGAAGTAGGTATCCGCAAAACATTAGGCGCAACTGTAAGCCATATTGTTTATTTATTTTCCAAAGAATTTACACTGCTCATTTTAGTTGCATTCGCCATTTCAGCACCGGTTGGCTGGTATTTTATGAATAAATGGCTGCAAGCTTTTACTTATAAAATATCTCTTGGACCGGGTATATTTATATTGGCTATTGCTGCATCGGTAATAATTGCATGGCTTACTGTAGGGTACAAAGCCATTAGGGCTGCACTTGCTAACCCGGTGAATAGCTTAAGATCGGAATAATGCCTCAATCAACCCTCTCCAAAGGAGAGGGCTTTAAAAATAAGATGAAAAACAAAAAAGTCCTTCTCCTTTGGAGAAGGATTTAGGATGAGGCAAACGACTAATGACCAATGACCAAATAAAATGATAAAGAACTATCTTAAAATCGCCTGGCGTAACATCTGGAAAAACAAGGTTTTTTCGGCCATTAACATTATTGGATTGTCTGTCGGCATGGCAGCTTGTATTGTGATAATGTTGTTTGTTTCATACGAAAAAAGTTTCGACAACTTTCATACAAAAAATATTTACCGCTTAAATGAGGTACAAACTATTGGTGCGGAGGGAGCTACTCAAAAAGTGGCGTTGTCTATGTTTCCGATGGGGGCAACTTTAAAACAGGAATTCCCTGAAATAAAGAACTTTACCCGAATACGCTGGAGTGAAAAATACCAGTTAACGCAAGATAGTAAAAGGATATTTTTGCCGGAAGCATTTTTTGTTGATTCCACCTTTCTTAAAATATTTGATTTTAAAGTAATACGGGGCGATAGACAAACTGCTTTGCTAAGACCCCATACTGCCTTACTGACCGAGGAAACCGCAAAAAAGTTATTTGGTGATGTTGATCCGATAGGTAAAAGAATAACCCACTATGGTGATGACACAGTAACTTTTGCAGTGACCGGCATAATTGCCAATGTTCCTAAAAATTCACAGTTACAATTTGACGCCTTATTTTCATTCAGCAGCATTTATAAACCATGGATGTTTACTAACTGGGGTGGTAACTGGCTTAATACCTATTTTGAATTAGCCCCAGGCACAAATGCGGCAGTATTAGACAAAAAATTCCCGGCTTATCTTAAAAGACATTTGAAGGGTGATAGTTGGAAATTTTATAAACTTTTTGTTTTACCACTAAAAGATGTACATGCTAACTCGGCTGATATAGGGCTTGATTATATAAATTATCAGAAATTTGATAAAAAGTCGACCAACCTATTTGCCATTATCGCGCTTATTGTGCTGGTGATTGCTTGTGTCAATTTTATTAATCTTTCAACGGCACGTTCAGCAGAAAGGGCAAAAGAGGTAGGAATCAGAAAATCTATTGGGGCCTATCGTTTTCAATTGGCCATTCAATTTCTTGGCGAAACAGTTTTAATATCTCTTATTGCACTATTATTCGCCATCGTATTAGTCGAATTAGCACTGCCTTATATAAATAACTTAAGCGAAAGAGAAATCTCTTTTAATATATTCAGCAGTTTTAGTGTAATCATAACTGTATTGAGCGGCACTATACTTATTGGTTTAATATCCGGTATTTACCCAGCCATTTATTTATCGTCATTTCAGGCCGCAAAAGTTTTAAAAGGTTCTGTGCAGGTAGGTAAAAACAAAGGCTCTTTACGAAATATATTAGTTGTTACTCAATTTACCAGTGCTATTTTCCTGATGATAGCCACTGTATTTGTATTAAAACAATTAAAGTATATGCAAAAACAGGATCCAGGCTATAACCGCGACCAAATTGTGAATGTACCATTGGATGGAATTACCACAAAGAAATATGACCTGTTTAAAAGTGAACTGTCCGGCAGTACTTTAATCTCAGGCGTTACAGCTTCACAGGATATTTTGGGAAGTCATCTGGATCAAACCGGAGTAACATTTAAACCTGCTAACGGGCCAAAACAACAGCTGGGTACAACGCTTTTAGTTGTCGACACCAATTATCTTAGCCTGTATAAAATTAAACTAGCAGCGGGTAAAAATTTCTCGGGTGATAAAATGCCGGATGGGAGGCAGTACATCGTAAATGAGGCATTGGCTATAGAGCTTTTGAAGGATCACCCTAAATATCCGGTATCCTCTGTATTAGGAGCACAATTCGGATTTGATTCACTGGGAACTATTGTTGGTGTTGCAAAAAATTTCAACTTCAATTCATTGCAGTATAAAATCGAACCCATGTTTATGGTACGTGCACAACATTGGGGATTCCGCAACGTATCTGTTAAAATTAATGGGAATAATACCACTGCAGCAATAGGCTTTATTAAATCGAAATGGGATAGTATTTATCCGGAATATCCTTTTGAATACCAGTTTTTAGATGACCATTTTAATGAAGTTTATAAAGCGGATAACCAGGTTAGCCAAATAGTTGGCATCCTGGCCGGGCTGGCAATCTTCATTTCCTGTTTGGGTTTGTTTGGCCTGGCATCGCATTCTGCTGAAAGAAGGGTAAAAGAAATAGGGGTAAGGAAAGTTTTAGGTGCGTCGGTTCAAAATATTACCGTACTGCTTTCAGCAAACTTCTTAAAACTGGTTTTAATAGCAAATATAATTGCATGGCCGGTTGCATGGTTTGCCATGCACCATTGGCTGCAAGGCTTTGCTTATCACATCAGCATTCAATGGTGGATATTTATTATAGCGGGTGTAGTTTCGATACTTATCGCGTTTTTTACCGTAAGTTTTCAATCCATCAAAGCGGCAGTAGCTAACCCGGTGAAGAGCCTTAGAAGTGAGTAGGAGTAAGTCTTGAGTCCAAAGTTCAACTAGACTTCCGACTTTGGACTTAAGACTTTAGACTTAAAACTAGTTGTATCATAACCGTACGCTCTCTGTTACATAAGCGAACAGTATTTTTTTGTGATTTTATGTATAAATACTTGATTAATAAAGTTTTAATAGTTTGGTATGTTATTGATACACTTGTGCCATAATGAATTAGATGCGAATCAATCACTTATTCATAAATTAGCATTCAATTCACTAAATCAATAATTCACTAATTCAAAACTAAAAATGTTATCATTACAACACGTATCCAAATATTACCAGGCAGGCGGCAACAAAAACATTGTACTTAACGATATCAGTCTTGAAATTGATGAAGGCGAATTTATTTCTATAATGGGCCCTTCAGGTTCAGGTAAATCAACACTTTTAAATGTTATTGGTATGCTTGACGAACCGTCGGAAGGGTATCATTATTTTGTTGGAAATGCCGTACATCAGCTTAAAGAAAAACAACGATCAGCTTTATATAAGCAATACATAGGTTTCGTATTCCAGGCATACCATCTTATTGATGAGCTTACCGTTTATGAGAATATTGAAACACCACTCATTTACCAGGATTTTAAAGGAGCAGAGCGTAAAGCTATGGTAGCTGATATGCTGGACCGTTTCCAGATCGTCGGTAAAAAAGATCTGTTCCCGGCTCAGTTATCCGGTGGTCAGCAACAGCTGGTGGGTATAGCCCGGGCTTTAATAGCAAAACCAAAATTGCTGCTGGCAGACGAACCCACTGGTAACTTAAACTCTAAACAAGGCATGGAAATAATGGAGCTTTTCCGCAAGCTGAATAAAGAAGACGGGGTTACTATTATACAGGTAACACATTCCGAAAAAAATGCTGAGTACGGCTCACGTATTATAAATCTTTTGGATGGTAAAGTTGATTCCTCAAGAAAGTTCTAAAAACTTAGATATAGAATAATAAAAATGCGATTTAATAAATACCTTTTAACCTTACTTTTTTTTGCGTGCAACATTTTAGCTTACGCACAGCAAAGCAATACACTATCACTACAGCAATGCCTTGATATTGCTATAAAAAATAATTTAAATGTAAAGCAAACCGGTCTGATAATGGATCAGGACCGGATAAGCTTTAACCAGGCTAAAGAAAATCTTTTACCTTCAATAACAGGTAATGCAAGCCGTCAACTTAGCAAGGGACGCGGTATTAACCCGGTTACTAATACTTATGTAAACCAATCCCTTACTTCTGATAATTACTCACTTGGCGCCAGTTTGACTTTGTTTAACGGATTAGCTTTACAAAATGCAATAAAACAAACCTCATTAGCCTATCAGGCGGGTAAAATGGATTTTCAATCGGCTAAGGACCTTGTTACGGTAAATATTATTACTAACTATTTATCTATTTTGGATGCAGAAGAAATATTAGTGGTCAGTAAAAACCAATTAGCGGCAGCACAGGAAAATGTTAACAGATCGGAGGTTTTAGAAAGTAATGGAGCAAACAAAGTAGCATCAGATCTCACTGATTTCAAAGGTGCTTACGCAGGCAGCCAGGTTAATGTAGTTTTAGCACAAAATTCATTAGATGCCACAAAACTTAGTTTATTTCAGTTGATGAACATCCCATACAATCAAAACGCAGAATTTCAGCCTTTAAATGCACAGGATCTTGTGGGTCAATATGGAGTTAGTCCCGATCAGGTTTATGAAACAGCCTTGCAACAACTCGCGATAGTAAAATCAGCCACATTGAAACGTGAAAGTGCCGAAAAGGGTGTAAAAGTGGCCCAGGGCCTATTATTTCCCACTTTGGCAATTAACGGGGGTATATCTACAAATTATTCAAGTGCAGGTCAAAGATCAGTATTTATTGATTCAACCGTTGTACCAACAGGAGCATTTATAAATACACCTTCAGGTAAACAATCTGTTTATGCAAATCAGGCTAATTATTCAAGCCAGAATATAAGCTATATGGATCAGTTTAAAAACAATTATGGAACGGCCGTAACGCTTGGCCTTAATATTCCAATATTCACAAATTTGATAAAAAGGAATAACGTAGCGCTTGCAAAAATAAATTTGCTTAGTTATAAAAATATTGAGGAAAACACAAAAATACAATTAAGACAAAGTGTTGAACAAGCTTACTATAATATGATGGCTGCTTATAACAGGTACCAGGCATTGGATGCACAGGTGAAGGCTTATACGGAAAGTTACCGTATATTTAAGATACGTTTGGATGCCGGGGTGATTAACTCAACGGATTTTATAATTGCAAAAAATAATTTAGATGCCGCTAATCTAAATTTAATCAGTGCCAGGTATGACTATTTTATTTACAGCAAAATACTTGATTATTACCAGGGGAAATTATCTTTATAATTTATTTATAAAAAGCTATTGTATTAATAAATAATATTTAATTTTATCGCAGATTCTTTTCAGATATCCGGTTTGCGTCAGCTTACATAGCCCGTGAACCGGATATTTCAATTTAATAAAGTTCTGTATAAATTTCTTTAAACAAAATATAAGTCTTACCTGTTTTATTAACTCCACATCATTTTTATGAAAAAACTTATACTCACATTAGCAATTTTTGCGGCCGCTATAAAATTTGCGTCGGCGCAGGTTTTACCGTCTTTTCAGTTTGGCGTTAAAGGCGGGGTAAATCTGTCAAGCCTTTCATCATCAAGTTCAACATTTAACAGTAGCAACCAGGCTGGTTATCTGGCAGGTTTTTGGGCACGATTCGGCGCCTTAGGTTTGAATTTTCAGCCCGAAATCTATTTAACCTCTAAAAATGTTAACGTTACTTCAACTGGTGGGGGCGAAACCAAGGCAAAGTTTACAAGTATTGATGTTCCTTTATTAGTTGGTGCTAAGATTGGTGCTTTTGGTTTTGGCGCACGTTTTTATACAGGGCCTTTAGTTTCATTTGCTATAGATAAAAGTCAAAGTTTAAGTCAGGCTGCCGGAAATGCAATTGCACTTAATTATCACGACCAAAATTTTGCCTGGCAATTTGGAGCTGGCTTAGATATACAAAGGATTTCGGTTGACTTACGCTATGAAGCTGGTATTACCAAACAAGACTATGGAGCATCACAGACAAGAGTTAGCCTGTTCAATTTAAGTTTAGCCTATCGGTTGTTCAAGCTTTAAATACAACCCCATATTTAGGAAATTTAATTGATTCAATATAAATACAAATCCCCTTTGATTAATTATAATTAAAGGGGATTTATATTTATTTTGATCACTTTAAGGGGACAGGGGGCTAAAAGCTATGCTTAACGTTATTGCTAAAAGCTTTTACAGTCCAGTAGCCGCTGTCCAATATCCTTCTTATTGTCAATAATGGATAGTCAGGGTCGCGTTTATCAGCTAACTGAAACGCTATTTTAAAGCCGTATTTTTGTATAACAGGCAAAACCGGCTTTTTCCATACCCCAAATGGGTAAGCAAAATAGTCTATCTTTTTGCCAGTGATTTCTTCCAGTTTTTTTGTTGGTTTTTCAATTTGTACCACCCAATCGTCTTTTTTAGGATTGGCATCGTGCTTGTATTTATCAACACGGTGATGGTCCCATGTGTGGCTGCCAATAACGTTCCCCTCATCAGAAAGTTGTTTGATCTGCTCCTTATTCATATAGTGCGGGCGACCGATAGAAACCGTCATAATAAAAAAGACTCCTTTAAAACCATATTTCTTTAGTTCAGGTTCGCCAATGGTAAATTGGTCTAAGTCGGTATCATCAAATGTTAGCATAATAGGCTTACTTGGCAGCGGTGCACCTGTAGTAAGATAATTATACAACTGATCGGGCAATATGGTATGGTAACCGCTATCAGCCAGCATTTTAATGTGGGCTTTAAATGCAGCTATAGGAATAATATAATCTTTGGATACTTTTCCGTCGGTAGGCCGCCAATCGCGAATTTGGTGATAACATAAAACCGGAACTTGTTTACGAGCCATAATGGCCGCCTTATTGATAGGCTGAGACTTTGAAATTAAACAAAAAGAACAAAGGATGGTGCAGATAATGAGCTGTTTAAACATAATATCAGTTAATTTTTATTTGTCGCTAAAATAATATAATTTTTCTTTTAGTTAAGGTTGGATGATTAAGTTTATTGAATGACCAGTTCTTTTTAGTTATTAATAAAAAATTTATATCTAAACTTATAAAACAATACGCTTACCTTCTTTAATTGATCGTTTGGCAGCATCAAGTATTTCCATCACAACCATGTTATATTTTAAGGATGAAAGATCATCTGTGCCTGGTAACTGATTATGAAGTACTGCCGTTAAATAAATGATCGGATCATTTATTGGTGCTGTCAGGGCTTCTACGGTTTTTTCTCCTTTAATGTTTTCGCGCATTCTGCTTATTATATGGCTATTGTCTAAAGCATGGAGGTATCCCGTTTCTCCGAAAACTTCAAAATCTTTAATACTAAACGGCCAGTTCCACGATCCTTCAATTTGTCCGGTTGCACCAGGGTATTCAACAATAACAGTAGCATCATCTTCAACTTTGGGGTAAATAGCGGGTTTATAATGCCGCCCAATTGCAGTTACTGCAATAGGTCTTGCGCCATGCATCATCCAGGTCATCAGGTCGGCTCCATAACATCCAAAATCATTAAGTGCTCCGGCGCCATTTAATTCAGGATCGGTCAGCCAGCTCAAAAATTCTTCACTGCAGCCAATTTCCTTTGGCCCCTGGTGACCATCATGTGCCACCATCTTTTTTATTGGCCCTATGGTGCCTGTGGCTACCGTATTATAAATGTCCCGGTTAGATGGGTACCAGGTGGTTTCATAATTGGTTAATACCTTTATATGGTATTTGTTGGCCAGTTCGTCAATTCGTTTTGCCTGGGTTAAAGTTGCCGCCAGCGGCTTTTCCACCATAACAGGTATGCCAAGCGGAGCACATATTTCAACTATATCAACATGATTTGCTGCTGCGTTATAACCTAAAACCGCATCAGGCTTTTTTTTAAGCACCATTGTTTTAAGGTCTGTAAAAAACAAGGAATCAGGAATATTATATTGTTTGCCAAATTTCACCCATAATGCCTTATTTGGTTCAGCTATACCCACAATATCAGCTTTCCCATTTTTATAACTGTTTAAAATTCCGTAAACATGATTGTGGTTTAAACCTGCTATGCCTAATCTTAAGTTATTTTGTGCATCTGCAACGGTTATAAATGTGCTTATTAATAATGTAAGCAGAACTGATTTTTTGATGGATTTATTAAGGTTTTTCATAAATAGTTATTTTTCATTTGATAAAGAATAAGGAAAATCGGTTTCTTTTATACCCCGTTGCTTGTTTGGCTGAGATGACATATCAAAATTGATGATAGCCCCATGCATGAGCATTTTATGACTTAACCAATTATAATCGTAAGAATTGCCATTAACACTCATGCTTTTGACAAATATGTTTTTATCATTATTGTTTGGAGCATTTATTACTACTTTTTTACCATTTTCCAGGTTTATGGTTAGTTTTTTAAATAAAGGAGCACCCAATACATATTGATCACTTGCCGGACAAACAGGGTAAAAACCCATCGCTGAAAATACATACCAGGCCGAAGTTTGGCCATTATCTTCATCACCGCAATAGCCATCGGGGGTAGCCATATAAAGTTTATTCATTACATCCCTTACATGATATTGTGTTTTCCATGGCTCGCCGGCATATCCATACAAGTAAAGCATATGCTGTATAGGCTGGTTGCCATGTGCATATTGCCCCATGTTAACAATCTGCATTTCACGGATCTCGTGAATAACTTCTCCATAATAACTATCGTCAAAAATAGGAGGCAGGGTAAATACCGAATCCAGTTTGGCTAAAAATTG
>JAQBOA010000013.1 GCA_028288305.1 Mucilaginibacter sp. | reverse complement strand
TTACCCAAATCAGTTTGTATCCATTCGCCCGAATTTGCTGTTTTGGCGCTCCAATAAGTTTTAATATTCTCATCGACCGCGTTGTTAGGCAAATATCCACCCAAGGTTGACGACACCTGTACCGGCTTATTATAATTGAGCAGCATCCAGGCTGTAAAGCGGCTTTGCAAATGATCTGCCTTTCCATCAGGAAGATAAGTTGGATAATCGCCAAAGGCAGTATTACAATATAATACATCATCCTTGTCAAAACCTGCGGGCCATATGCCCAGTCGCCGCTCAAAACTATTTTTAACAGCGATAACCATGGTTGATATATGCCAGTAGTTACCCCATGTATCCTGGTAAGTACTGCCATGGCCCGCTCCCCGTGCAAAACCACCTGGCTTATAACTAAAAGGCATCGATTGTGGTTTAAATGGCCCTAACGTATTGTCGCCTACCACTACCCCGTCGGCATAGCCGCTAAATTCTGTTCCGGGAGCGCCATATTGCAGGTAATATTTACCATTATGTTTGGTCATCCACGAACCTTCTATAAACGGATCAAGAAAGGTATCGTCCATATATTCTCCAAAGCGCTGCCAGCCATAGCGGTAAGGCTGTAAAAAATACATTTCTTTCCTTGTTCCTTTTAAATGGAAAGATTTAGGGTCAATTTCTGCTCCATAAAGTGGGTATGCATTGCTGCTACCGTTATACATATAGAGTTTTCCATCATCGTCCCTGAAAAAGTCAGGATCCCAGCCGCCGGGTTCAAATTCATGTATAACTTCCTTCCATTCATTTGCTTTTGGATTGGTACTCATCCATATCGGGAAATTCGACGAGTAGGTTGATCCGAATACCAGTAGAGTATCACCCTGCACCCAAACGGCAGGGGCACAAAGATCATCGTACACATGATGCTCCGGCCTTAAAAACGAGCGGGAAACAAAATTCCAGTGGTACATATCTTTGCTCCACCAATAACCCCATTGGTTAGTTGAAAACAGGTAATAATCACCTTTATACATGGTAATTACGGGATCAGCTGTTGCACGATGCTTGCCTTCGGTTGCAAAATTGGGGATGGGCGTGTAACCGTAGTCGATATTTATCGGGTTGCAATAGGTTAGCTGTTTTTGTTGGGCATTAGACCAGTTTGCAGATAGCAGTATGCAATTTGCAATGAGTAAAAAAAGAAAGGGTTTTTTCTTCATTTTAGATAAATTTGGAGACTTAGCACTGTATAAAATATCCATGTCATCTCGACGAGGTATGAGGAGAGAACTTAAACGAAATGCAAGCGAACTATGCTTAGCGTTTAAGTTTTCTCTCTATCGCTCGAAATGACATGGATATATAGAAATGACCTGATATTTTTATTTTAAAAACGGGCTTTCAAAATCAAGCTTTTTAAGACCTTGCTTTATTTCAGGACAGCTCATAAAAAGGTTCCATAATAAACCGCTCCTGTAATTTTCTATCATTACAATAATAGGCCCCTGATCAATGGCAAGATACGATTTTGCATACCAATTATGTGATTCACTGAAGGCATCAACAAATCCATATTGGCCCCATAACTTATCTCCCAAATCATAATAAAAATGACGCAGAGCCAGCATAGAATATTGTGGTGTATACGGAAATGCGGAAAGCGCTGCAGTTGGAGAAATCACTCCCAGATCGTTTGCAGGTGAATGGGCATTATAGCCTTCAAAATTATCACTTGCGGTAAGTCCCCAGCAGTTTGCGCCATAACCTTTATTTTTTTTTGGATTATCTACACAATAATCATGATTTATCAGGGTATGATTTGTGTTTTGTTCCCAGTAATCAGCATACCTGTCTTTTAATCCTTTAGGATTCAATCCAAGAAAAGAATATTGTGAAAAGAAAAGCGGACCACCATAATCAAATCCTAAAGGAAGTACATGTCCATAGAAGGACTTTCCGTTTTTAAAAAAATCACTTTGTGTCCACCCACGGTGGTAAACATCCGTTGTAACAGGATATCTTTCGCCCGATTCGGCAAGTATGTAGGTAATTAAACATTCGTTAAACCCGCGGATTGGAAAATTCATTGCCCAGCCATTGTTGGGCGACCAATGCCAGTATAAATTATCACGGCCATCACGGGTGTACCAGTTCCATTCAATATCATTCCACATCGTGTTTATTCTTGACCGGAGATTTCTTTCCTTTTGGTCATCAGCAGTAAAATATTGCCGCGCACATAATAAGCCCTGGAAAAGATAAGAGGTTTCAACCAGG
This sequence comes from Mucilaginibacter sp., assembly GCA_028288305.1. Classification (GTDB taxonomy): domain Bacteria; phylum Bacteroidota; class Bacteroidia; order Sphingobacteriales; family Sphingobacteriaceae; genus Mucilaginibacter. Next base: position 32,248 of record JAQBOA010000013.1, on the reverse strand, counting down.
TCACCGCCGTCATCCTTGCGACCGAATGGAATAATTTTACCCGTTTCACCATTCAACCAATGCGGAAATACGCCATGATAAGAATCTGCCTTATATAAAAAATCAACAATTTTCAGCATTCTGTCAACCGCCTGCTCATGGGTTATCCATTTTCTGTGATCGGCTACAATAATGCTCATTATCCCAAAACCCGAGCCGCCAATAGTAACTACTTCGTTGCCATAATCATAAGCTACATTACTGCGTTCATGTGCGAGGCCGCTTATAGGGTGCCCAAAATCCCAAAAATAACGGAATGTTTGGCGTTGCACTACATCCAACAAAGCGCTGTCGGTTAAATTTTTAATGATGCCAACAGGTTTGATTAATTCATGTGCTGCTGTTTTTTCAGCCTTTTGGGCAATACAGTGAGCAGATATTATTATTAAGAAGGGGAGTAATAATTTTTTCATTATAGTAATTAGTTTGTTGTTACCAATTGTCATTGCGAGGCACGAAGCAATCGCGGACTATGCATAACGGTCATGCACAGCTATGAGATTGCTTCGTCGTTCCTCCTCGCAATGACAATAGGAGGTTATTTATAAATTAGGACTTTGAAATCCTAAACCTTTCATACCTGTTTTCACTTCGGGACAACTCATAAATAAATTCCAGAGCAGTCCGCTGCGATAGTTTTCTATCATATCAATTATTGGCCCTTCATCAATGGCAAGGTTTGAACTTGCGAACCAGGCGCTGTTTAAATTGAACGAATCATAAAACCCATACGGTCCCCACATTTTATCGCCCAGCTTATAGTAAAAAAATCTTAAAGCCTGCATAGATTGTATTGGCGTATACGGCAACGAAGCTATAGCAGCAGTTGGGGCAATAACGCCAACATCATTAGTTGGTGAACTTGCTGCGTAGCCGTTAGGTATGTCGCTTGCTGTAAGACCCCAGCAAGTGCTGCCATATCCATAATAATTATTCGGATTAGCCACACAGTAATTATAGTTAATCATAGCATGTGCCTTGTTTTGCACATCATAGCTGGCATAAGCATCTGATAGTCCATTTGGGTTTATTCCTAAAAAAGAATAGTGGGCAAAAAACAGCGGACCTCCACCAGCGGGGCCTAATGGCAAAGTGAGCCCATAATAGGAATTTCCATTCTTCATGCTTCCATTACCTGCCCAGCCATTATCGTAAACAATTTTTGGGATAGGATAAGTAGGTGAAGATGCAGCTAAAACATAAGGCATTAATGCTTCGTCCCAACCGTTTATCTGCATATTTGTCGACCATCCGTAATTAGGGCTCCAATGCCAGAACAAGGTATTTTGACTGTTTTGAAACCAGCTCCATTGTACATTATTATAGAGCGTCGTGATATCCGTTCTAAGTGTAGTTTCGGCAGAACCTGCGGCGCTAAAGTATTGACGGGCTGTAAGTAAACCCTCCATTAAAAAAGAGGTTTCAACCAAATCAGCACCATCATCCTGCGCGCTGAAAGGAACAACCGCACCCGTAGTTCCATTGAGCCAATGCGGAAAAGCGCCGTGAAATGTTTGTGCATTGTTTTTTAAAAAGGCAACAATGGTTTGCATCCTGGTTAAACCCTGGGTACGTGTAATAAATTGGCGGCTAATACCGGTAACCAGCGCCATAATTCCGAAGCCTGACCCGCCGGTTGTTACCACATCGCCCGATGTATTACGCTCAAGCGCCAACCCGCTTACCGGATGCCCAAAATCATAAAAATATTTAAATGTTTGCTGCTGCACCAGGTTAAGCAGTTGATCGTCTGGAATTATAGGAAATTTATTAGTTGTATCAATAGCTGTTATTAAATTGACAGTTAATGCTGACTGCAAGCTGCCCCCTCCGGCCGATTGTAATCCGGTTGAAGCATTTAATGCGTACTGTGTAATAGGCTGCAAAGCTGATGGTGTGATAACAAGAGTACTATCATTGTTTTGATAGGCTGTATTATAGGTTACCACCGCACCGGAATTATTTTTAAAAGTTATATTATTACTGACTGAATTGCGATTTATAGGAGCCGAAAAGGATAGTTTTATAACCGGTGCAGTATTTACGCCATTATAATTAAAGCCATTGTAAATGCCATTCACTTTCAAAGCACTAAAACTAAAAGATGCAGGTACAGACGGCTGTGCCGGTTGCTTGTTTTCCTTTTTACAGGCATAAAGCCAACAAATTATAACTAATACCAAATAAATTTTTAAACTTCTCATTCCCCGCAATGCCTGTATAAAACCTTCAATACTTTACGATAAATGATGCCTGGCCCGTCCGCCATTACGGGCGGACGGCAGACACCTTACAACCAAATCAAATGTTTATCTTCCTAATTTCTCCAGGTTAAATAAAGCCGAAACCTCAGCTGAAGACAAAGCCTTATTGTAAATCCTGAAATCATCTAACAATCCCGCATAACTTTCAGCCCACGATTGAGCTGTTGCAGAAGTTGTTAAGCTGGGATTAGTTTGAAATTGCCATGTGCCTAAAACCGCAGCTGTTGTTGTAAATTTCAAAGGTCCGTATAGGATTAAAGGTGTTTTTGCCGGATCTGAACCGGGGATTGTTGGCCCCACAACAAAGCCTTTTGTTCCTGCTACGCCGGCAATACCTATGGCGGCAGCATTTTGATATATATTTATGATAGATGTTGCGGCATCATAGGTTATAACCATATGTGTCCACACATTAATCGCATCGGGCACTTTAGCTTGAAGGAAATAACCGGCAAAAGCTACACCGCTGGCGTTATTCATGTGAACCTTAAAAATCAAAGTGTCACCTTTGGGGTCAGTAGGTGGCGGATTATCTAAATAAACATCTAAACTGCCCCAAAAATCAGTAGGATTGTTAAAAGAGAATATACCCCTTGCCAAGCCAGCTGTTTTTGGACTATTCATCCAAAATGATAACGTATAACTTTGCAGGTTTGCACCTGGCCCGGCGTTACCAAAAACCACATAAGCTCCTGCGGCTCCCTGGTAAGCTTTGCCGCTTACTCCGTTACCAAACGTTATATTACCTGCGGTAGTGCCAGATAAATTACCCAGGCTGTCGGTATTTGAACCGTTGAACGGGAAATAGTCAACCAAACTACTGGTTTCAATTTGCTTTGAACTGCTATATCCACCAAATGTAGGTAAAGGTTTTGACGGAGCATACGTTTTTGGGTCGAAGCCTTTTTGACACGAGGATATGGTGAAAACTATAGCTAAGCATGTTAAGCCCGCTAAAATTGTGTTTTTTATTGTTTTCATTATTTCTTTTCTTTATTAAAATTAATAACCAGGATTTTGAGTCAATACTCCTGCACTTAAATCAATTTCATTTTGAGGTATAGGCCAAACTTCATTTTTACCTGCTTTCCATCCGCGTACGCCAAATACGGCGGTGCCTCTTCCCTGGCGTATTACATCAAAATAACGGTCGAACTCCATAGCTAACTCAACCCTTCTTTCAAACCAGATGGCATTACGTAATGTAGTTTGATCAGTAGTGACAACTGGTGGCAAAATTGAATTATTACCGGCCCTTGCACGTGCCCTAACCATTTCTAACGATGCCAAAGCAGCGGCAGTATTACCCAATTCGTTATTAGCTTCGGCATTCATTAATAATACATCTGCATAACGCAATACAATTTTGTCCTGCTGGCAGCCTTCATTAAATCCTGAAACATACTGGCTGAACGGCACGTAAGACTTTTGGTTATACATCGGATTATCAAGGCTTGCCGGAATCACATCGCCTTCGGGAGTCGTTTCGCCATCGAATATGATAGTAGCATCCCTGCGCGGATCGCCAGGTTCATAGGCGGCAGCCAAGTCAGCGCTTGGAACATTAAAGCCCCAGCCACCACCGGTTACCCCCCTAACACCCTGCACCTGTGAGTATTGCGAATTGGAAGCAGTCGGGTTATTTGGAATCAGCATACACTGAATTTCAAAGATGGACTCGGAGTTATTTTTATTGTTTGTCCTAAACAATTGCTCGTAATTAGAAAATAGCGAATAGCCTAATTGCATTACCTGGTTAGTATAGTTAAGTACAGCACTCCACTTTTGCTGGTACATTGATACTTTAGCGTGTAAAGCAAGGGCTGCACCTTTAGTTACATGGCCAATATCAACAGAACTATATGCCTGGGGCAATACAGAAGCCGCATCAGTTAAATCGGTTTCAATTGCTGCCCACACCTGGGCTTTAGGGGTGCGTGGTATGTTATACTCGGTTGCAGCTTTAGGTACATGCAAACGTAATGGTACATCCCCAAAAGCCTTTACCAATCTGAAATATGCATAAGCCCTTATAAATTTAGCCTCGGCCAAATACCTTGCTTTTAAAGTTGCATCCATATTAATAGCAGGCACATTATCCAGTATCTGGTTAGCAAAGTTTATAGTTTTATATTCACCACCCCAAAAATCCGAAATTTGTCCTTCGCCCGAGTTTGCAGTAAAGTTTTGAAAATCATTCATAAAGCTTGCATCGGTTGGCGTACTGCCTTTGTTCACATCGTCAGATCCCATGCTTTCAACTGCTATCGGTGCAAATGCAATATTTGTCCACTCGTGCAGGTTAGCATACATCGCATCTACTGCCGAGGTTGCATCAGCCTGTGATTGCCAAAACTGGGTAGAGGCAACCGTCCCTTTGGCGGTTACATCCAAAAAGCTTTTTTTACAGCTTTGAACTGTTATAAGGGCAGTCAGTGTGAATATACCTACGGCCCCTTTTAAATATTTTTCCATATTCGTCATCATTAATTTTGTTAAAGCGTTAAGTTAACACCAAAGTTATAGGTGGCATAAAGCGGATAAACATTAGCATCCAGTCCCTGGCTGAGTGGATCGCCGGTAGTATTTGCAACTTCAGGACTAAACCCTTTATAGCCAAATATATTCAGTGGATTTTGTGCGTTAGCAAATATTCTAAGTTTTTGTATACCCCATTTTTTCAGGCCTGCGTTTGGAAATGTATATCCTAACTGCGCATTACGTACCCTGAAATATGCGCCGCTTTCAACATAAAAAGAGTTTGGGGCCGCGTTGGCGTTTGAGCCTACATTTACAGACGGATAGGTATTTGATGTACCGGCCCCATGCCAGCGATGAGTATAAAAATCCTGGGTAAAGTTCTCATTACCATAACGATAGGCAATATTGGCATTATAGATACTAACATCAGCCACACCCTGCATATCAACCGCAAGGTCAAAATGCTTGTAAGTGAAGGATGTATTGATGCCGTAGTTATACTTAGGATTCGGGTTGCCTAAAACAACGCGGTCGCGGGAATCTATCACACCATCATGATTTACATCAACATATTGAAAATCTCCTGCTTTCGCAGCCGGTTGGGCGCCTGCAGTTTGATCTTGTTGAAATATTCCTGCAACTTTATAGCCATAAAACTCGCCGATGGGTTGCCCTTCAACCGTGCGTGTGGCCAAAGCGCCGTTGGCAATACCATTACCACCTGAATATATTGGGTTTTTACCTGTTATTACGTTTAGCACTTCGTTGGTATTGATGCCTATATTTGCGCTGATAGCATAAGAAAAGTCATGCGAAGGCTGATCTTTCCAGCTTATTAAAAACTCACCTCCTCTGTTCCTGATCTTTGCCTGGTTACCTTGTATATTGCCACCTGCGGTACCAACTGATGCAGGGATTGGAATAGCAAAAATGGCGTTTTCAGTAATTCTGTTGTAATAGTCGGCCTCAAACGATAACCTGTTATTCAGAAACGCGCCTTCAATACCGAAATCTGTTGATTGTGCCTTTTCCCAAATTGTTAATGGGGGCACAACCGTATTTATGCTGGCTCCCAAAACTGGTGCCTGTGGGTTACCGAATACCGCTGTAAGGTACGACGGATCGCTGGTAATCACCTGGTTTGAAAGGTTTAGGGGTACGTTCCTGTTACCAACCTGGCCCCAGCTTCCCCTCAATTTTAACTCATCAAAAATATGCTGGTTTTTCATAAACGATTCATTGCTGATAACCCAACCTGCACCTACCGAGGGAAAATAGCCGAAGACATTGGCGCCAGTTTTTCCGTAGTAAGGTGCAGAACCATCCTGACGTATCGAGGCGTTTAACAGATATTTGTCTTTGAATGAATAGTTAGCACGCGCGAAATAGGAAAGGTCGCGGATGTGCGGCTGCTGGGAAGGCAGCACTGGTTGCATTGCGTTCTTAACAGTATCAGGGTATGAGCTAGTCAAGCTGCCATTGGCTACATAAGGTACATTTTTGGCGTATCCATGCGCATAATAAGTGGTATAGTCTTGCGCGGTCATACCAACCAATCCGGTAATTCTGTGATCACCTATTGTTTTATTATAGGTAAGGGTATTTTCCCAAATCCAATTGCGTGTTTCGGTATGCATTATATCCAGGCTGCTCGAAGTGCTTTGCTGTGCCAGAGTGGCAAAGTAAACCGGGGTATAATTTCTTACTTCGGCCTGGCCAATGTCGCCGCCATAACTGGTTTTAAATTTAAAATCCTTTAAGAAAGTCAATTCGCCGTACACATTACCTGTTATACGCTTGTTTCTTGAGTGCTGGTTAAAAAAGTCAATAGTGGCTTGGGGATTGTAGTTGTTGCCATTGCCTGTATGGTAATCGTTGGGATCGCCGTACTTGCCATCGGCATAAAACACTGGTAGGGTTGGCGAAGCGCCAAATAGCTCGTGGAAGATGCCGCCATTAATATCACGTGAATCGCTCGACAGGCCGCTTATTGTAAATCCTATTTTAAGCGGTTTTACCACGGTCCAGTCATCCGAAATGTGCAGCGTGTAGCGTTGGTAATTATTAGTTTTTACCAAACCATCCTGGTCAAGGTAACCGAAGGACACATTATAAACATTGCTTTGTGAACCTCCGCCCACAGAGATTTCATGATTGGTTACAAATGCATTACGCAGTATCTGATCGTACCAGTTGGTGCCTGTACCAAAGCTTGACGGGTTGGCAAACAAAGGCGGCGTGATGCCATTATATTGGTAAAGCTCATTAATTGCAGTAGCATATTCGGTGCCATTTGCCATTTTTACCAGGTTGGTAGCTTTTTGCCAGCCAGCGTAACCATTATAACTGATAACCGGCTTGCCTTTAGCGCCCCTTTTGGTTGTAATAACCATAACGCCGTTAGCACCGCGTATACCGTAAATGGCAGTACTGGATGCATCCTTTAATACAGATATATTATCGATATCGGCCGTGTTCAGGAAGCTGATATCATCGTACCAAACACCATCAACTACGTAGAGTGGGTTCGAGCTGCCGCCGATCGTACCTAAACCCCGAATGGTTACCTGCGGCGAAGCGCCAGGCGAGCCACTGTTGATAATGTTTACACCGGCTACCTTGCCCTGGAGGGATGAAAGTGCATTTTGAGACGCTTCCTTTGCAATATCCGCACCTTTTACAGAGGCTACAGACCCGGTGTTATCAACCTTGCGCTGTGTACCGTAACCAATCACTATAATCTGCTCAAGCTGTTTGGACGTAGGCAGTAATTTCACGTCTATAATCGTTTGTCCGTTAAGAGCAATGTCCTGGTTGGTGTAACCGACATAAGAAAACGTTAAAGTTGCATTTGAAGGAGCTGTAATAGTGAACGCTCCGCTCACATCGGTTTGTGTACCTGTTGTTGTTCCCTTTACTGCAACGCTAACCCCAATAAGAGATTCGCCGGTAGTTGCGTCGGTAACTTTACCTTTTATGGTAAGGTTCTGCGCAAATACAGAGTTAATAAAAAAGAAACAAAATAGTACTAACCCTGAGATTGTAAAGATTCTCTTCATAGTGGTTAATTAAAATTTAAGAAAGAAGGTTTTAAAAATTGGTTTTTTGTAATTCGAAATTGCAGAGATATTATAATTTTAACAAATTATGTTACTCTACATTATTACATCACTTAACAAACACTTTCTCAAGTTGTTTTTAATTTTTTCATAAAAAGCTAATAATCAAGATATTTAGACCTTGTTAGTGTATAATATACATACTACAGTAGTAAAGAGAGAACTACTACACTGCATATATGGTATGAGAGGTAATGATGTAGTATTATAACTTGATGAGAAACTCCACAAAGTTTTTACCATGCTCCAGATTTAGCTTTTTATGCAACTTGTAGCGGCGTATCTCTACTCCCGGTAAAAAAACATTAATGGGAAGGTGATATTAATCACAGACTTGTAATTAATTTGAAGGAATTATTTATCGGTATAATGTCCATTAGCTGAGACTACCGTAACAGTTATAATATTATCTTCGATCAATAAATTAATCTATCCTTTTTATTGATTTGTCTTGACCAAAGTCCAGATAACTCAAATTTTAATCTTTCGGGTTTCCCAATACCTGTTTCAGGGTGTTCAGACAATTCTTCAAATATCTGATCTATCTTTTTAATAGAACTTTTATCGCCGGATTTGTAATGTGCCTGAAGTTGTTATTGTGCTTCTTTTTCAACAACTACAAAATACTTGGCCATATATTTTGGGGGTCTTTAATAACAGTGACCTTTCCTTGTTTAACTTGTTCAATGCTTTCTTTTATTTTAGCTACAAAAGCTGGGTTATAAGGGCTTTTTTCTTCTTTGTTGAAAGGGACATCCAAGGCTTTTAATATTGTTTCAATAGTTGCCAGTTGCTTTTGATTTTTGGGATGTACAATTATTGTTTCCATAAACAAATTTAACAAATAAAATTAATATTATAACTCGATGAGAAACTCAACAAGGTTTTTATCATGCTCCAGATTTAGCTTTTTTCGCAACCTGTAGCGGCGTATCTCCACACCTCGTAATGAAATATTTAAAAGGGAAGCCATTTCTTTACTGCTCATGTTCATGCGCAAGTAGGCACAGAGTTTTAAATCATTAGGTACAAGATCGGGGTGACCGGATTTTAATTTCTTAAAGAAGTTTTCATGTGCTTCATTAAAGCTGCTTTCAAAAATATTCCAGTCCCGCTCATCATTCATTCCCTCATCAATTACTTTTTGGATCCGGCGCAGCTGCTCCTCCGATAACTGTTTTCCCGAACTGTCTTTAAGATGCGCAATCTCTTCACTTATTTTTTGTAAAAGCTCATTTTTATACACAATGTTCATGGCTGAGTTAGCCAGTTCCCTGCTCTTACTTGCCAGGTCAGCCTGTAATTGTTCATTTTTAATCTTAACAATATGCTGCTCATTGGTTATCGCTTCCTGCTTCAAAAATTCTTCTTTTTCATTATGCAGTTTTTCTTGTATAAAATGCTGGTGCCGCTTTAATTTTAAATGATAATAGTTTCTTATCACATAAAAAACTAAAATTATCAACAACAAATAAAAAAACATGGCAATATTGCTAGCGTACCAAGGCGGAAGTATGGTAAAAGTAAAGGTGGTTACAGAAGATACATTTTCGTCATTTATTTTGGCCCTTACTTTAAAACTATAGGCGCCCTGGCTAAGATTAGTAAACTCTTTTTGACTTTGTGCTGTCCAATCAGACCATTGTCTTGAATAACCTTCAAGGTAGTATTGAAATTTAATTTTTGATTGCCTGTAATACGGCAATGAATAGGCGATGCGTATATTATTTTGCGTAAACGGAATCTCGATATTATTAAGGCTATTACTGCTTTCGCTAATTACAGCAACCTTGTCGGTAATATTTTCAACTTTTCTGATCAGTACTTCAGGTAACTTAATCCTATTAGGCAGCATTGCATCGTCATCATTAAGTATTACAAAACCATCATCTACACTAATCAAATAAATAGAATTGTTAATGAGGTTAATATTTTCATAATGCTGCACCATCTGGCCGTTCAGCGTATTGAACCTGTTTGAATCGATAGTTAATTTACCGGGTATGGATAAATCAGCAAGCGCAACCCTGCCATGGTTTATAAACCAATATTTTTTACCTATGGCCGCAATTATTTTATTTGATGAGGCAAATGTGCCAAGCATTTTATTTAATTGCTGATATTTATAAAAATGATCAGAAATATCATCATAAACGCAAAAGCCGGAATCAGATGAAAAAACAATGCGATTGTCAAGACTAAATACATTAATGTTATAACTATCCGGTAAACCTGAACGTTTATCATAATATTTATAAGACGTTACTTTTTTCAAATCGCTGCTAAGTGTAATTTTATAAATGCCCTTATAAGCATGGCTTACCCAAATCTGTCCTTTACTATCTTGTTCAACATATCTCGAAGGTTCGCCAAAGCCCTCAATTTTATGATCAAACACCCAGTTGCCACTATTATCTTTCCTGTAAATCACTAAACCGGTGTAAGTTCCTTGTATCAGCATATCCCGGTTTAATTTTTTTATGGTCCATCCGCCGTTTACAGACGATATTTTGGTTATGTCACCGCCATTCACCTGGTAAGTTCCATCATTATGCCCGCAAAGCAGCCGGCCATCCCATAAGGAAAGGTCCCATACCTGGCCCTGTGAACGTGGTATCAATTTAAAATCAAATGATTGCAATAGCTGGTTATTGCCGCCCGGTATCCATTCACTATAAAAAAGCCCCTGGTTGGTGCCCAGGTATATTTTTTTATTAAATATAATACTTGAGTAAACGGTACCGAACCTACCGGTTTTATCAAAATAAAAATAAAGCGGAGAGTTTACTTCTATCCGGTCAATTCCATTATCTAAACCCGCCCAAAGATTTTGCTCCGTATCAGTATATAAACTTAAAACCGTATTATTTTGTAAGCCGCTCGATTTATTGATATGCTGTACTACATTCCCGCCGGTATCAATGATCACTATTCCATTAAGAATAGTACCGTAAACGAAGTACTTATTGGGAATTATGGCTCCGTTATTAAGCTGATAGGTTTTTAAAAAATCATTGGCCTGGTTACGCCATGGACTTATTTGTTTGCCATCATATATAAATAATCCGTTTTTAGCGGTACCTATAAGGTATTTGTTATTATGGAAAGGCAATATGGATAATACACCGCTGTTACCTAATATATTGCTTCCGGTAATGTAATCAAGGTGATTGTTTTTAAGTTCAAATAAACCTGCCGATACCTGTTCAACAAAGTAACGATTACCGGTTTTAAATAAAAACAGAAAGGGGTTATGTGCTTTTATAATGCTGATCCGGCCTTTTGAATAAATATATATTGATCCAAAGGACTGAAATATTACACGGTCGTTCTCAACATAAATTTTCCATATTTCTTCATTCGGAATATAAGCTTTAGGTACCAGGTGGATGAGCGAGTTGTATTTTAAAAACCCTTGTTTATTATTTTCCCAATAGCCAAATTCACCAAATCCCCCTGCATAAATTTTGCCTTTTCCATCCGCCGCTACTGACCGGACTATTAACCCGTTTGGCATACGGTAAAGCTGCCAATATTTGCCATCAAAAGCCAGCAAACCTTCTGCATTTCCGAAATACATAATACCATGCTCATCCCTTGTTACCGACCAATTCTGATTACCTGATTGGTATTGTGCTTTGGTATAATTTTGCACGTAAGGAACACCAATGTTTTTTATATCGGCACCAGTGGAGTTCCAAATATTTAGAATTAGAAAAAATGTAAGAAATAGAATTGCTTTACGCATAGGTTTATAATAACACTAATTATCGCGAATTAAATCGAATTTCACGAATTTGATTGGATTAACCACAACGAATTTGATCGAATTTCGCGAATTGGATTAGTGTAATTCGATTTAATTCGCGTCAATTTGTGCTTTATACTTCTTAGTAACATTTACCGGCTGTGGAACTTTAACATAATAACCTGTGCCATCATATACCCTTTTGCGCGGATGTGCTTTACAGGCTTCGCTGCAGCAACCGTCCATTTTTTCGCCGCATTCATCGCATTGGGTAAAATGTTCATTACACTCTGGGTTAGCACAATTGATCATTTTATGCGTTGTTTTACCACAGGTATAACAAGTTGAAATAACCACTGGGTTTACACTGTTCACATCAACCGAAAGCCTGTTATCGAAAACATAACATTTGCCTTCAAAGTCTTGTCCGCCGGCTTCTTTGCCATATTTTATGATGCCTCCATGTAATTGATAAACATCGCTAAAGCCTTCGTGCAATAATAAAGCGGATGCTTTTTCGCACTTTATTCCTCCTGTACAATAGGTAACTATTTTTTTGTCTTTGTATTTAGCCAGTTCATTTATCTTTTCGGGGAAGTCCCTGAAATTTTCTATATCGAGCGTTATTGCATTTTTAAACTTACCTAAATTATGCTCGTAGTTTGACCGTACATCAAGTATAATAACATCTTCAGCATCCTTCATTGCCAAAAACTCTTTGGGCTCCAGGTGTTTGCCGGTTTGTTTTTGAGGATTAATAATGTTGGGATTGCGTAAGCCAGAATGTACAATTTCAGATTTGTAACGTACATGCATTTTAACAAACGAAGGAGTATCAACTTCGTCAACTTTAAAGTCGATAGTTGCAAAACGCGGATCGGCATGAAGGGTAGCCATATAGGTTTTGCACGCTTCTGCAGTTCCTGAAACAGTGCCGTTTAAGCCTTCCGTAGCTACAATAATGCGGCCCGCTAAACCCAGACTTTTACAAAAATTTAAGTGATCAGCAGCAAATTGCTCCCCATCTGCTATTGTTGAATAACAATAGTATAGTAGTGTATTATATTTCGTCATAAAATCATTGATACCGCTGCAAACGGTGTTAAATGAAGTGCAAAGGTAAGAGTTTGAGGCGAAAGGTAAAAGGATAAAGGTTTTGAATATCGAATAATGAATTTTGAATGTAGAATAATGAAGTGATATCTAAAACTATTCAATTACTTCAATCCTATAAATATTCTGAAACCCTGCAGGTATTTTTTGCCGCCAAGATATGATACTCCATAATCAGCACCATAAATTAAACGTTTAAGGCCTACATAAATTTCTGTATAGTTTTGATGGGTTTTTTCAGTAAGATAATTGGCGCCAATTATTTCTTCCAGTTTCAGCCGTCTTAAGTATGGAATATTATCAAGTATGGCCCCCGAAAAATTATGCTGGTAATGCACCTCGACGAACGGATCTTCGGTGCTGAAAGTGTAAAAAGGCACAAAGTGAAAACTGCCTACATAGGTAGGGTCGGATGTTGTACCCTCATTACCCAAAAAATGATTATAATCCATATAGTACACAGTTTTCCGGTTTAAAAACCCACCTGCTTTAATCTTAAATGCTGAATGGCCAAATAAACCCATCGGTATGCGATCCTGAGTAATATCGAGGGATATAAAATCATAATCTACATCTGAACCGAGTACTCCATTTATCCCTTTCTTGTAATTAACCGTAACAACCGGATAAAGGGATGGTAAATAGACTTTACCGGTTGGGCGTGTCATGTACTGCTGATCAAAAGTAAACCTGAACGAAGTATTAAAAATGAGTGCCTGGTTTTGCGGGAACAATTCCGATTGATCGTTAGCCGGTGCATTGGGAGCCGCCAGCGGATTGTTAGATGTGTATCGCAGATGAGGATAGGTAAAAATATGATTATAGGATGTATTATACAATTGAGTGCGGTCAGCATATGACAAATTCGCCATCCATAAGATACCATTGGCAATTTCCCGCTGGTATCCAAAATCGCCAAATACTGAACGATAGTACTTAACAAAATTTTGTTCGCTTAGTAAAGTACTTAATGTATTAAAATAAAGTGAGCGGGTACCGAGGTTGTTCAAATCAAGCACATCACTGCCAAAGTCAAGAAAAAACTTTCCGGCATGCGCCTGGTCGTAAGTATATTCTGAATGCATGTTAGCACTGAACAATTTATTCGCAAAACCATATCGTACCCCCGGCGATATGCTGAAAGACCTGTTATCGTCATAATTTTTTGAATACCTGCCTCTTAAATATATTCCATAACCTTCAACAGTGTTATAATAAACGGTTTGCAATACGGGGTATATAAACAGGGAATCTTTATTTGCTTTATAAGTTGCTAAATAACCATGTACCAATACAGGGAATATTTTTATTTTATTTTGAGCATGCTGAACAGAATCCATGTATGCTTTTGATTCTTGCAAAACAACAAGACTGTCATTTTTATGATAATTCGCTGCCTCTTGAAATGTTAAGGGAACAGGCCGGATGTTAGCCCAATACAATGGCGTTCTTTTGTTCGCTGCAGTATCTGTACGTAAAATTTCACCGGTAAAATAACCTGGTTTAAAAACAGTGTCAATTTTATAATTGTTATATATCCCCAAATAATATCCGCTGAACTTAAGGCCATGTACGTTCCCCTTGTAACTGTATTGAAAAGACAACGGCATCCAGGTATTATCTTTTACGGGAATATATTGCTGACTTACTCTTAGCGTATCAACAAAATTTAAGTTATTGGATGAATTTGTTAAGGTCAAATCTACGCTATAAATTCGCCAATCGCCTTCCAGTATATATATAAACCCGCTAAATGATAAGGCTTTGCCAATCTTTGATATTACCTGTATCTTATCAATTCTTTTTCCATCCTGCACGATGGTTCCCAGTAATTGAAATTTATAATACTTAAAAGCATAAGCACCTGCCGGCGAAACAAAACCATGATTGTTAAGTTCGTTAACAAAAAACATATTTTTATAAAAATTCACCTGCAGATCCGAAGCCTTGTTGTAACCAAAGGGAGGATTTACTCCAGCTACCCTTGATGCGATGAATTCTTCCTTTATTTTATTAGGTTGTTCATAATTAAAAGCAGATAGTGATTCGGATTGGTATGAGATGCCCTTTCCGCTAGTGTCCAGATTAAGTATTTTATTCATTCCCTTGTCGAGCAAGGTTTTTGGAGTGTTTATTATTTTTTTTACGCCCTTGATGTAAACCGTACAGGAGTAAGATTTTACTTCATTTAAATAAAATTCACGTTTGTTTATAACCTGATGCATAATATCCATTGCCGGGTCATTTGCATCATTTTCTTTTTTTGTTATTTTCTGTAATTGGAATAAATCAGTATCCAGCTGCACATTATGCTGCACATCCTGATTGATAGAAATTCTCTCCGCTTTTTCTTTATATCCCGGAAAACGGTAAATAACATCATAAATACCAGGGGCTAATTTAAACACATAGTCGCCATTTTCATTAGCGGTGGTTCCGTACGTTGAGTTTTTAATATAAACCGAAGCAAAAGAAACAGGTATGTTTTTCTTGTTGGTTATTTGGCCTGACAAAGTATATTGTTGGGCAGATACTTTAAAAACAGTTAAAGTAAAAAAAAGGATCAGTAAAAGTTTCATCATAAAAATATTCTTATCTAATAACCTTTTCATGTAATTTGTTTTACATATAAATATTTTAAACCCATTTAACTGTTCAGATAGTTGTTAATGTTTAATTTTACCGCTTTAAAAATTCTACATTATGTATAATACACTAAAGCCTGTTTTACAGCAGGAACTTTCCGAAATAGAAAATGCCGGTTTATATAAGAAAGAGAGAATTATAACCTCTCCGCAGGGTGCCGATATTGAAGTTCGGGGTGGTAAACATGTAATTAACTTTTGCGCCAACAATTACCTGGGGCTTTCTGCTCATCCAAAAGTGATCGCTGCTGCAAAAGAAGCGATGGATACACACGGTTACGGATTATCATCAGTCCGTTTTATTTGCGGAACCCAGGATATACATAAAGAACTGGAAAAGAAGATTACTGAATTTTTAGGCACTGAGGATACTATTCTTTATGCCGCCGCTTTTGATGCCAATGGCGGTGTTTTTGAACCCCTGTTTAATGAGCAGGATGCAATTATTTCGGATGAACTTAACCATGCTTCTATTATTGACGGGGTACGTTTGTGTAAGGCCCAACGTCAACGCTATAAACATGATGATATCGCCGACCTGGAAGAAAAGCTAAAAGCTACAACCGGTTGCCGTCACCGGATTATTGTTACCGATGGCGCATTCAGCATGGATGGCACCATAGCCCAACTAGATAAAATTTGCGCTTTAGCCGAACAATATAATGCTTTAGTAATGGTCGACGACAGTCATTGCTCAGGCTTTATGGGTAAAACCGGGCGTGGCACACATGAACATCATGGGGTAATGGGCAAGATAGACATTATTACAGGCACCCTTGGTAAAGCGTTAGGCGGCGCTTCGGGTGGATTTACTTCGGGGCGTAAAGAGATTATTGACATGCTGCGCCAGCGTTCAAGGCCTTATTTGTTTTCAAATACGCTTGCACCATCAATTACCGGTGCTTCCATAGCAGTATTAAATATGCTGAGCCAAACTACCGGTCTTCGCGACAAGTTGGAAACCAATACTCAATATTTCCGCAAAAAAATGACCGAAGCCGGTTTTGACATTAAGCCTGGTATACACCCTATAGTACCAGTTATGTTGTACGATGCAAAATTGGCACAGGAATTTGCTGCCAAAATGCTTGATGAAGGCATTTATGTGATCGGTTTTTATTACCCGGTAGTTCCACAAGGTAAAGCGCGTATCCGGGTACAGATATCGGCTGCACATAACATGGAGCATTTGGATAAGGCCATTGCAGCGTTTGCCAAGGTGGGAAAAGAGTTGAAAGTGATTAAATAGTACGTATAGATTTATTATATTTGTACGTATAATCGTATTGTTATGGAAAGTACCAAATTAACCCTCAGTGTTAAATCCGACTCATTGCCATTAGTAAAAAAATACGCCAAACGCCAGCATACAAGTGTATCAAAGTTGGTTCAACAGTTTTTTGATAGTATAGTGGAAAAAGAAAAGGATGAGAAAAATCCTGTGTTAGAAAAATATAAGGACCTTGTTATTTCTGATGATATAAAAGCTTTGACCGGTATTTTAAAAGGAAAATTTCCTGATGATATTAATTTATGGGATGCCAAATACGACTATCTGAAAGAAAAATATGATTTATAAAAACATATTTATTGATAGTGATATTTTCCTTGACCTATTATTAACCAGAAGACCATTTGATAGATTTAGTGAACTTTTACTACAACAAGGCAAAACTGGTCAGTTTAAACTATGTACGTCTACCTTAATACTGGCAAACATTTATTACTTAATAGCAAAGAATTTTAACAAACAGATTGCAAAAAAAGAATTAAAAGTATTAACAGGCATAATTCGAATGTTACCTTTCGAGCCTGACGACGTAGAAATGGCCTTAAATAGTGAACACGTAGATTTTGAAGATACTATACAGTTTTTCATTGCTAACAAACATTCATGCGATCTTATTATCAGTCGAAATATTAAACACTATAAAAAATTCAGTTTGCCTGTTTTAACAGCAGAACAATTTTTAGAAATCTTATAATATAATGCAAGCTCAAATAGACCAATATACAACCGAGATCAACGCTTTTTCACCTGCAAATGCTGATGAACTGGAAGCATTCCGGATAAAATTTTTAGGTACGAAAGGAATTATAAAAGACCTGTTTGAACAGTTTAAAACTGTAGGCCCGGAAGAAAAACGCACATTCGGCAAAGTGCTTAACCAGTTTAAGCAATTGGCCGAAACAAAATACAATGAGCTAAAAGAAAATCTTAATTCCGAAATCGAAAATCCGATCCGCCGGATGGCGGACGAAATCGACCTCACTTTACCTGGAGATGGATTTGAAATTGGTTCGCGCCATCCGCTTTCTTTGGTGAGGATAGAAATTATTGATATTTTTAAAAGATTAGGTTTCGTTGTTGCTGAAGGGCCGGAGATTGAAGACGACTGGCATAACTTTTCGGCATTGAACTTTCCTGAAGAACACCCAGCAAGGGATATGCAGGATACCTTCTTTATCAAAAAAGGTCATGGAAAAGATGATATTGCCCTCCGTACACATACTTCATCTGTACAGGTGCGGATGATGGAAAACGGCAAACCACCGTTCAGGGCTATTATGCCCGGCAGGGTTTACCGTAACGAAGCTATATCGGCACGGGCACATTGCTTTTTTCACCAGGTTGAAGGTTTATACATCGATGAAAATGTATCTTTTTCCGATCTGAAACAAACCCTCTATCATTTTGTACAGGAACTTTATGGTGACGATACTAAAGTACGTTTCAGGCCGTCATATTTCCCATTTACTGAGCCTTCTGCCGAGATGGATATATCCTGCACCATCTGTAAAGGCACAGGCTGCAATATGTGTAAATACACCGGCTGGGTAGAAATTTTAGGCTGCGGCATGGTTGACCCTAACGTTTTGGAAAACTGCGGCATCGACAGCAAGAAATTTACAGGTTTTGCTTTCGGTATGGGTATAGAAAGAATTGCTAACTTAAAATATGTTATACGTGATCTGCGTTTATTCTCTGAGAACGATGTTCGTTTTTTGAGACAATTTCAAACAGAGATCATATGAAAAAAATATTACTGATAGTAATCGTAGCATTAACCTGCTTTTCATGCGGTAAAAGCGGCGATGTTATACCTAATGTTGCCATAAATTTCCAGGCATCATTAACCGATCCCCGGTTAAGTGCATTGAACGTTCCCGGAGGCGTGGTTTTAATTAGCGGCTATGGGGTGGCCGGTTTAATACTCTACCGTGGGTCTGATGGCAGTTACGCGGCTTATGACCGGTGCAGCAGCTATATGCCCCAAAATAAATGCGCGGTAACTCTTGATTCTGGAAATTTTACGGTTACTGATCCATGTAGCGGTTCAAAATTCGCCCTTTTTGATGGCACTCCTGTAAAAGGGCCAGCCACTAAATCGCTTAAATCGTATAATACAAACGTGAGTAACTTTGAGATATTTGTTTCTAATTGAGTTAGTGACAGGTTGATTTAGTGGATCCCGATAGCTATCGGAAAGTGAGTAGTTGAGGCGGGTACCGTGTTTGGCCTTTTTCCTTAATTAACTACTCACTTAATCAACCACTCACAATTCACTATTTTTTGGCATATTTGTATCTGGAATAGATACATGGAAGCCGACAAAATAAAAGACAGCATAAAACGGGCGGCGCAAGATTTGTTCCGCAAATTCGGTTATCATAAAACCAGCGTCAACGAAATTGCTAAAAAAGCCAAAATAGCTAAAGCTACTATTTATAAGTATTTTGATAGTAAAGAAGATGTTTTACACTCTTTGCTGATGGATTATATAAAGGTAAGTGTTCACGATCTGATCAACAGCAATACGCCCGAAGAAGACGAGGAAGCGCATTTAAATAACCTCATCATGAAAACCTGCCGCCTTAGTTACACCGTATGTAATGAGTTTATTGGCTGGGATTTTATACGCGAATCAGCCAACTCCCAGGCATTCCTTAAAAATCTTTCCAACGAACTGGAAGAAATGCTGGTTACTGCTTTTTCGCAGTTAAGCGGCATACGCAAACACGAAACTTATCAGCAACGCCTTCGCTTTTTAATAAAATGCAGCAAAGACATTGTATTCAGCTTTGCCTTTACATCGGTAAGTGATTCGGATGTGCGCAAGAATTTTGTTTCTTTCCAGAAAGAAATTTTACCTTATTTGGTTAAGGCGGCGATAACGATTTAGATTTCGGAAGTCGGATTTTCGATTTCGGATTTGTTTGTTTACGTCTAATTTAATTTGGATGTTATTCAAATTTTCGCTTTCTCATCACCAGGCGTTCCTATGGAACGCTCAACACAGGTTTAATTTTCATTGCTACCCACCAAGCGCCCCTATAGGGACGAATTTATAATAAGCGTCCTGTAAGGTCGCTTGGTTGGTAGAAAAAACGTACAACAGCCATTTACGTTCCATAGGAACGTTTCGTGCCAGAGCGACAATTTGAATTGCAACCTTTAATTTTTTAACATCAATCCAATACGTATATTTGTTTAAAGCACACACAACATGACTGCAAAATTGACTTTAACTGTAGAAGAAAACGTTATTAAAAAGGCTAAGTCATATGCTAAACATACTGGTAGAAGCTTGTCTGAACTAATTGAAAACTACCTGCAAACCCTGACTGAGGGTAATAAAAACAAAGAACAACTTTCTCCAAAATTAAAACGGATAGTAGGATCTGTTAAGCTTCCGGCTGATTTTGATGAAAAATCATCTTAAACGTGAACTATATTAAATAGCGGATTTGATTTCGAAATTCGAAATTTTTTTTGTCAGAATCAAGATTTACAGGATTTTAGAATTTTCAGGATGATATTCAATTTATTGGCTTAACAAAGCGAATCCTGTACATCCTAAAATCCTGCAAATCCTGATTTCAGACAAATTCGAAATTGAACATTCGAAATTATTTCCTTTCTTCCTTTTTCATCAAAAATCCGCCAAACCCGCCGGCCAAACCTACCACAGCGCCAATCAGACTAAATACAAAATCAAACAACATAAATTTTAGTACACTATCAGCATCTGTTTTGCCCTGGTAGCCAATAAAAATATAAGCCAGGAATAAAAAATAACCAAATATAGCCCCGTTGATAATGCTATTAACACGGCTTTTACCGAAATAGCCAATTGCCAAAGCAATAATTGCCCATGGAATTATGTTATACCATCCATTTATGAGATAGTACGAAATGATACCCAGTAAAACACCAGCTATGCCGACTAATAATTTTTCCCTTATTTTTTTCATTTTATTTCCAATTATCCGCTGAAATATTTTGATAACAAATTTATATTTATTTACTTTGAAAAACAAAGTACTTTAAGTGAAAAAAGAAGAAATACAGGACGAGTTAGTTTCCATCCGCAAACTGATGGAACGCTCCTCAAAGTTTATATCTCTAAGCGGGTTATCAGGCATATTGGCAGGCATTTACGCTTTAGTTGGCGCGGGAGTAGCTTATACCGTTATAAACGAAAATAATACTTCAACCTATAGAGGCGTAATTGGCTTTTTTAAAGCGCTCTTAAAATTCGAAGACACGATTATTTACTTACTACTTATTGCGCTAATTGTATTATTGGCATCAATAACTACAGGCATTTTACTTTCAATTCAGAAAGCTAAAAAGAATGGTCAGCCTATTTGGGGTAAAACAAGCCAGGCTATGTTATTTCATTTAGCTACTCCCTTAATAACAGGCGGTATATTGATATTGATTTTTATCAGTCGTGGATATTTCGGAATTATAGCGCCTTCAATGCTGGTTTTTTATGGCTTAGCTTTAATAAGTGCAGGTAATTTCACCTTTAACTATATAAAATACCTGGGTATATGCGAAATAGTGCTTGGTCTTATCGCAGCATGTTTACCCGGCTACGGATTATTATTTTGGGCAATTGGTTTTGGTTTGCTCCATATTATATATGGCAGTACGGTGTATTTTAAATACGACAGGTGAAAGTCCCATTTGAAAAATTAGATAAGGCCTTTGAGAACCGTTTAAGGTTACAAATCATGAGTGTGCTTATGGCAAATGACCGGTATGATTTTAATTCGTTAAAAGAACTATTGGATATAACCGACGGCAACCTGGCATCGCATTTAAAAGGACTTGAAAAGGAGGAATATATAACTGTTCATAAAACATTCCTTGGTCGCAAGCCAAACACTAATTATGAGGCCACCGAAAAAGGTAAAAAGGCCTTTAAACAGCATTTAGATGCATTGGAACAACTAATAAAGCAACAGAAACAATAAAACAATTACTAATTCAATAATTCACTAATTATGGAAACCAAACAATTGATCTCATTTTTTAGATTTGCTGCAATAAGCGGCAATATTCTCTTTATTTTATGGATGTCGTTCAATGCAATAGATGAAGGATTTAGCGGCACATTGCCTGAAAAAGCCTCCTATGTTGTATTGATGGGCCTGTTGGTAACAAATTGCTTTCTGCTTATAACCAAATTTCAAAAACAGGAATCCGCAGAACAAAAATCAATCTAAATTTTTTTATCCATTTACTTTTAAATTCAAAGTACTTTTAAAAACACAAAATGTTAGAACAACCAGAACAAAAAAACGGATTTATGGATTGGCTCAAGGAGTCGGTAACCGTAAAATTATTTTTTATCGGGGCACTTATCCTGGTGCTTCTTATTCCTTCCTCATTAGTTGAAAACCTGATTAATGAACGTGCAACCCGGCAGGAGGAAATGATGAAAGATGTATCTGACAAATGGTCTGGCAGCCAATTAATTGCTGGCCCCGTATTAATAATCCCCTATCAAAAGCATGTGAAATACCTTGATAATGAACAAAAGGAAAAGGAGAAAGATGTAGTTGAAAATTTATATGTATTACCTGACGATTTGCACATTAAAGCTGAACTAAAAACTGAAATTTTACACAGAGGGATATTTGACGTAGTTGTATACAATACTTTAGTTAAGGTTTCGGGTAATTTTGCAAAAGCGGATTTAAATGCGCTTAGTATATCACCGGATCAGCTTATTTTAAGCAAATCAAAAATCACCTTTAGTATTTCTGATCTTAAAGGTTTAAAAACCAACCCGGTAGTAACCACAATGGGGAAAAGTTCAACAGCCGAACCATCTTTTAATGGAGATACTTTGTTTAACAATGGGTTACAGGCAGGTTTTGATCTTTCTGCTTCAAAAGATAGCGAAGTATCTTTTAATTATTCGCTTGATTTAAAGGGCAGCCAGGAATTAAGCTTTTTACATTTAGGCAAAACAACAAATGTTGAAGTGAATGGGAACTGGAGTAGTCCAAGTTTTGACGGCCGTTATTTACCGGAGACCCGCAAAATTGATGATAAAGGATTTTCAGCAAAATGGCATATGCTATATTATAACAGGCCTTATCCTCAACAATGGACTGGTGATAATTCGATGTTAAATAATCGGAAAAAACAGCAGGATGCAACATTTGGTATAAAGTTACGCCTGCCTGTTGATCAGTACCAAAAAACCATGCGTACCAGTAAATACTCCTTGCTGATTATCATTCTCACCTTTATATCTCTTTTCCTTACCGAGGTAATCCGTAAACAAAAAGTACATGCATTTAATTACCTGTTAATAGGGGCTGCAATGATAATTTATTACTCACTTTTATTATCATTTTCCGAACAGATCGGTTTTAACCTGGCTTACCTGGTTGCATCTGCAGCAACAGTAAGCCTAATAACCATATTTATCGGATCCCTACTAAAAAACAAGGGTGCGGCTTTGCTTTTCGGTTTTATCTTATCTGTGTTTTATATTTTCATCTATGTAATTATACAGTTAGAAGATTTCGCATTAATGATTGGCAGCATCGCTTTATTCATTATTGTAGCATTGCTGATGTATTTCTCTAGAAAAATTAATTGGGATAAACATTAAAGTACAAAAGGGGAAAATGCATTACACCATTTTCTCTTTTTGTTACAATAAAAACACAATACCAATTTGGTTTTTGGTATAATAATTACTTTATTTGTGATAATAAAAGCATTTCATCATGAGCGAGGAACTAATTGAATTTTCAGATCTTATTGATGAGCAGTTTGATGTTGCAGAGATTGAAGAAGGTGATTTTTGGGAGTCAATATTAAATATGTTCATTTAAAGCCGGCCTTTTCAGAATAATAGCCTCATTGTTTATACCTTATAAACAACAGCTATCGTTTTGCCCATTATCATTAAAAGCGGCAGTCTATGAGGACACAGACCAACGGACAGTTGAACAATTCAACACTCCCCCTGCAACGTTTCAACTTTCCAACATTCCAACATTCCAACTTTTCAACTTTTCAAATTCACAACAACTAAAACATTAACTTTGCAGGCTGATGAATCAAATCGCAAAAAAAAGATTTTTTGAAAACGTTAGTATAATTGATATTGCCGAAGAAGGCAAAGGCGTTGGCAAAGCTGATGATTTTGTTCTTTTTGTGGATAAGGGAGTACCGGGCGATATAGCAGATATAGAGGTTTACCGAAGCAAAAAAAACTTTGGCGAAGGTAAAATAGCTGAGCTTAAAACACCATCCGAATATCGTACACAGCCGTTCTGCGAACATTTCGGCACCTGCGGTGGCTGCAAGTGGCAACACATGACTTATGCCGCGCAACTAAAATTCAAACAAAAATCTGTAGCGGATGCCTTAACACGAATTGCGAAAATAGATATCGAAGGAATGTTGCCTATAGTGCCCTCCCCTGCCGATAAATATTACCGCAACAAATTAGAATATACTTTCTCAAACAAACGCTGGCTGAATGATGGTGAAAACCTCACAGATGAAATACTGAATATGAACGCGCTGGGTTTTCATATCCCTGGCCGTTTTGATAAGATATTGGATATCAATCATTGCTGGCTGCAGGCCGAACCATCAAACACCTTAAGAAACAGCATCCGTGACTTTGTAATTGCTAATGGCTACAGCTTTTACGATCTTAAAGGACATTGTGGTGCTTTGCGTAATTTGATTGTACGTACTTCATCAACCGGCGAAACAATGGTAATTGTAGTTTTCGCTTATGCAGATGAGGAAGAAGTAAATAAACTAATGGGATTTATTGACGGGCAATTCCCTGAAATAACTTCCCTGTTGTACATCATCAATCAAAAAAAGAACGATACCATTTTTGACCAGGAAGTACTGGTTTACAAGGGAGCAGGATTCATTTATGAAGAAATGGAAGGCATCCGTTTCCGTATCGGGCCAAAATCATTTTATCAGACCAATTCTATCCAGGCTTTACACCTTTATGAAATAGCCCGCGACTTTGCCGGTTTTAAAGGCAATGAGCTGGTTTACGATTTATACACTGGTGCAGGCACTATTGCCAATTTCATTGCAGGGCATGTAAAGGAAGTTGTTGGAATTGAATATGTACCATCGGCAATTGAAGATGCGAAGATAAATTCGGCCATCAACAATATCACCAATACAAAATTTTATGCCGGTGACATGAAAGATGTACTGGCTGCTGGTTTTGTTGCCGAACATGGTAAACCAGATGTTATTATCACCGATCCCCCCCGCGCGGGAATGCATCCGGATGTGGTTAACCGGCTAATGGAAATTGAAGCTGAAAAAATTGTGTATGTAAGCTGCAACGCCGCTACTCAGGCCCGCGATTTGCTGGTATTAAAAGAGAAATATGATACGGTAAAAATTCAACCTGTTGATATGTTCCCTCATACGCAGCATGTAGAGAATGTGGTGTTATTGGTATTGAAAACGGAGATTAGAGGTTAGTTTATCAGAGATTAGTTAAATTTGCATTTTAATCAAGGAAATCCATGAATCCTAAAAATCATGGTTCAGACGAATATGGAACCGGAAGAACTGCTAAACGAAGAGAAAAATAGCGAAGAAAATAAAAAAGAAAGTCCGCTGGTAAGTTTGGAACCGGACTTAAAATTATTTAACGAATCCATCAGGGAAGTTGCTGTTGAAATTATGATGGAAGGTTTATCAAGTTACCCAATTTTTATAGCCCACCAGCATGAGCTAAAATTAGGTGAACTGATATTAGACCGTCATGAACTGCATACAGAATGGAGTATACACGCTTCTACACTGGAAGAATTTGTAGAACGAGGCATCATCAAGGAATTATTAAAGGAACGCTTTCTACAATCGTACAAAAACCCGCACGATTTTATGTGCGTGTTTGTGGTAGTACCGGAAGGAGCTAATTTTATTTATTACCCATATTTAAAGGAATAATTGTTGGAAGGTTGAAAAGTTTGAATGTTGTAAAGTTGTTATATTTACAACATGAGTTAAGAGTTATTGAAAACATTTCAACTTTCCAACCTTACAACAAACATGACAGAAAAACACCTTCTTATATTAAACCAGCAGCAGATTCAGCAAAAGATAGACCGTATGGCTTATCAGATACTGGAAGACAACTTTGAAGAAGAGGAGATACTTATTGCTGGCATTTTGCCAAGCGGAGCCAAAATTGCAAAGCGCTTAAAAGTTATACTGGATGAAATAGCACCTTTTACAAGTAAATTAATCGGTATCGAACTTGATAAACACAGCACCAGTTTAAACGCTAAAATTGATTTTGAAGTAGAAGATTGCAGCAATAAGGTGATTATTTTAGTCGACGATGTACTAAACAGCGGTAAAGCGATGGCTTATGGTTTCGGCGTATTTTTGGATGTCCCCCTAAAAAAATTACGCACAGCCGTATTAATAGACCGCAATCACAAAAAATTTCCAATGACTACCGACTATGCCGGTCTTGCCCTATCAACCGTATTAAAGGAACATGTGGATGTTGTGTTGGATGAAGATGGGGAAGAAGATGCGGTTTATCTGAGGTGATTGGACTTATAAGATTTGCGAAGTTTTTAAAACTTCGCAAATCTTATACTCATTTATTCAATAGTTGCTCTACCTTTTCCGCAGTCAAACTTAAACCATCAGCAATTATAGTAGCCTGGCTATAAAACTTATCCCGATCTGTTAATTTTCCTTCAATAAAAGCAAACAGGTCTTTGCCTTTTGCTCCATTAAGTACCGGGCGTTTTTCTTTTTCGTTCTCAAGCCGGTCGGCTAAGGTTTTTGGTGATAATTTAATGTAAACGGTTTTACCATGGGTATTCATCCATTGCATATTATCGAAAAAGCAAGGCAATCCACCGCCTGTTGAAATCACCGTATTTTCAGGATATTTTGTTTGTTTTAAAACTTCCGATTCAAGCTTTCTGAAGGCATCTTCACCAAAAGAAGAAAAATATTCGGTTATGCTCATACCAACCTGTGTTTCCAATATATGGTCAAGGTCCATAAATTCATAACCCAACCGTGATGCCAATTTCCGGCCCAGAGTAGTTTTGCCGCTCCCCATAAAACCAACCAAAAAGATCAGACCCAGGCCATCGTGGGAACTATTTACAGAAATCTTATTTTCGTTATTACTCATTTAAATACTTAAAAATCCTATCTATGACATGTTTGTTATTAAAACAAGGGTGTCATGGTGAGGCTCTCGAACCATGTGCGCAAAGGCCTTGCCGCCGTGCATTAACACCTTGCCTATGGATTATACCACCATTGCAGATCCGGCAGCCACCCGCACGTACTTCGAGGGCCTCAGTATGACAGCGCTCTTTTTGTCATTTCTCCTTCTGAGTTTTCCTAATTTTACCACTTAGCATGACAACGCTCTTTTATTATTTCTCCTTCAGAGTTTCGGAATTTAACAGCTCCGAATGACCAATGACTTAATGACTAATGACCCAATGACTAACCCAGCTTCACCCTCGGATCAATCCAAACATAAATTATATCTACCAAAATGTTTATCACCACAAAAATAAACGCAATAAACAGGATTGATCCCATCACCACCGGAAAATCTGACATTTCCAGCGCATCGACCGTAGTTTTACCAAGTCCGTTATACCCAAAAACATATTCAACAAAAAATGAGCCTGCAAGTAACGAAGCAAACCAGTTGGCAATAGCGGTGATTACCGGGTTCATAGCATTTTTTAAAGCATGGCGGTAAATAATGGCATTATTACTCAATCCTTTAGCTCTTGCTGTTCGGATATAATCCTGACCCAGTACATCCAGCATAGCATTACGGGTAAGCTGTACAATTATAGCCAGTGGTCGTAACCCGAGAGTAACCATCGGCAGTATTAAATTTTTCCAGGTAATCACCTCACCTTTAAAAGGATCGTAAGTAGTTAAACTTCCCGACATATTTAAACCCGTATATTTATTCAGCTCAAAACCAAATACCCAGGCGATAATAATACCTGCAAAAAACGAAGGTGCAGATATCCCCAAAGTCGAAAAGCTGATTGCCAGCCTATCTATCCAGGTGTTTTGATTTACGGCGCTTACTACCCCTAAAAATACACCGATGCTGATGGCAAAGATCATTGCAGTTGTAGCCAATACCAGCGTATTGGGTATTACTTCAAGCAGCAGGGCAGCAACTTCTTTATGCGTTTGGTATGAGCGCCGCAGGTAAGGCCACTTTAATGCAACTACCCTGTCGGCTGAAACAGGGAACAACTTTATATAATGATAGCGTTGTTTTTCTTCATTTGTATTAAGATGTATGCCTATCGGCGAAAGGTCATTGATATAATAGGCAAACTGTACCGGCACTGGCTTATCCAAACCAAACTCCTTACGTATCGCCTGTAATGATTGTACATCTGCACGCTGCCCCTGTGTCATTCTTGCCGGGTCGACCGGTAAAATATTGAACAGAAAAAACACCACCACCACAATGCCAAGCATTACAGCCATGCCATAAAATAGCTTGCGAATGAGGTAGTTGATCATTTTATTGTTGAAAATATTTCTTTACCAGTACATCAAATTTCGGAATGGAATGATAATGCCATTTATTAATGACCGTTCCGTTTTTAAGCAGTAATATTCCAGGATTTGCTCTTACCATCGTTTTTAACGGCACTTCATCGGCATAAAAAATCTCGCTTAATAAATGATGTTCTTTACTAAATGCCTCAGCATCTTTTGCTGAATTAGAAGTAAGCAATACTGTACGTGTGTTATAACCCTGGCTAAGGTTTAATGCAAGTGCGTTTAGCCGGTTAATGGCTTCGCCATCAGTTTTGTTCAAATCGTAAGCAACTATGATGATGTTATAAAAAGGGTTGGATAGTAATTCCTTTGTATAATCATTACCCTGTGCATCCTGAATGGCCAAATCCCTGATCTTTGGCGTAAATCCTTTTTTAACCAGGCGACTTTCGGGTTCTCCGACAACCTCCCAATTGCTATCTTTCCATATGTTACTTTTAAGATAATCGGTATTGGTCATTATTTTGGTTTCGCCAGTTTTTTTATTTTTGAGACGATAGGTCAGTTCAAATTCGTCTGGCTGGGCGCCGGGTGGCGTTTTCATTTCATCTAAAATGTTAGCACCAATTTTATAAGGTAAAAAATCAATTACAGGCAAAAAGTTATAGGTGTAAACTCCAAATCCTATGGACAATACAGCTGCAATTATTAATAGTCTGTCCCCAGTTTTGGCTGCAAACAATGGCTGTATCTTTTTCCTGTTAAAAAACAACACCAATACTAACACCAATAACACCAAATCTTTACTGAACGATTGCCAAGGAGTTAATGGGATAGCATCACCAAAGCACCCACAGGTTTGCACCACTTTAAAATAAGCCGAATAAAAGGTTAAAAAGGCAAAGAAAATGATAAGCAACAACAAACCCCAGGCTACAGATATTGCGCGCGCACCGATTAAAAGTGCAAAACCCAATATCATTTCGAGCGCGCATAACAAAATGGCTATGCTTAACGCAAAACCGTTTAAAAATGTAGTATGGAAAACTTCAAAATACTCCTCAAGCTTATACGAAAAGCCAAGCGGATCATTTGCTTTGATCAATCCCGAAAAAATAAAGAGTAATCCTACTATTATCCTGGCAGTCCAAACCCACCACGCTACTGATTTATTATTTTTCATGTTGTTATTAAAGGTTGTAAAAGTTGTAGTTGTTGAAAAGGTTAACCAATTTTAACCTTTCAAAACTTTTACAACGTTCGCATTTTAGAATGGCTAAAGATACATTTTTTCGTAAAAAGGCAACCTTAAATGCCGGCGGCAGGCTGATTGATTTAAGTAGCCCTAAAGTAATGGGTATAATTAACATTACACCAGATTCTTTTTATGTAGGAAGCCGTAAGCAAGGTATTGACGAAGCGTTACAGCAAGCCGAAAAAATGCTGAATGAAGGTGCAACATTTTTAGATTTAGGCGCTTACTCCTCACGTCCGGGCGCTGAAGATATTTCTTTGCAGGAAGAAACAGATCGCCTGCTGCCTGTAGTTGAAGCTATTTTAAGCCATTTCCCGAACTCTGTTTTATCTATAGATACCTTCCGCTCGCAGGTTGCTGAAGCTGCTATAAAAGCCGGGGCACATATCATTAATGATATTTCGGGTGGCCAGTTGGATCCTGAAATGTTTGCAACCGTTGCAAGACTCCAGGTGCCCTATATCTTAATGCACATGAAGGGCAATCCGCAAAACATGAATCAACAGACTCACTATGAAGATGTGTTTGCTGAGGTATATGATTATTTTGTTGATCGTTACCATCAATTGAAACAGCTTGGAGTACACGATGTAATTATTGATCCGGGGTTTGGTTTTGCGAAAAAAGTGGAACATAGCTATACTTTGATGAACCGTCTGCAGGATTTTAATATGCTGCAATTGCCTGTACTTGTTGGTATATCCAGAAAAAAAATGATCTATGGATCGCTTGGTATAACCGCTGAAGAAGCGTTAAATGGTACTACTATTTTAAATACCATTTCTTTGACAAAGGGCGCCAATATATTGCGGGTTCATGATGTGAAGGAGGCGGTTGAAGCGGTGAGGATTTGGGAGATGTGCGGATAAAAGGAGCTTGCTAAAGATTAATTACCAACCAACAATCACCCCACCAACTCCATCATCTTCAAAATGCTATTTACATATTCCCGGTCGTTAGCCAGGCGGGGTACTTTATGCTGGCCGCCTAATTTGCCTTTTTCTTTCATCCAGTTAAAGAAAGTACCTTTTGGTGCACTTTGAATTACAGGGCGGCGCAGGGCCATATCTTTAAAGCGTTTGGCGTCGTAATCAGAATTTATGCGGCGCAGGGTCCCATCCAATATATCAACAAAACGTTCAAATTCCGGCGGACATTTCTCAAACTCAATTATCCATTCGTGGGCACCACCTTCATCACCATTAAAATAAACGGGGGCCGCAGTATAATCCCGGATAACAGCACCGGTTTGCAGGCAAGCTTCATCCAATGCACGCTCGGCATTATCGATAATTAATTCCTCGCCAAACGCATTTATAAAATGCTTGGTACGCCCCGTAACCTGTATGCGGAAAGGTGAAAGCGATGTGAACTTAATGGTATCGCCAATCATATAACGCCAAAGCCCGGCATTGGTGCTGATGATTAGTGCATAATTTTTATCAAGCACCACCTCATCAAGTGTAAGTGTTTTGGGATTTTCGTCGTGTAGGTGTTCTAATGGTAAAAACTCGTAAAATATACCGTAATCCAGCATGAGCAGCATTTCGCCAGGTTCTTTTGTATCCTGAATTCCAAAAAAACCTTCAGACGCATTATAGTTTTCCAGGTAATACATATCATCCTTAGGGATTAGTTTTTTAAACTGATCGCGATAAGGTGTAAAATTTACTGCACCATGAAAATAAAGCTCCAGGTTTGGCCATACTTCTAATAGATTTTTTTTGCCGGTTATTTCGAGTATACGTTTAAACAATAAAATATTCCAGGTAGGCACACCGCTAAGGCTGGTAACATTGACATCTTTTGTGGCATAGGCGATTTTCTCAATCTTTTCCTCAAAATCTTCAAGCAGGGCAATGTCCATATGAGGTGTGCGATGAAGTTCGGCCCACAGGGGCAAGTTTTTCATCAGCACTGCCGAAAGATCACCAAAGGAAGTATCGGCACTCAGCTGGCTAACCTGGTAACTGCCGCCGAGGGTTAAAATTTTACCGGTGAACATTTTAGCATTCGGCTGATTATTGAAGTAAATAGTCAATAAATCCTTACCGCCTTTAAAATGACATTCTTCAAGGGCCTCTTCGCTTACGGGAATAAATTTACTCCTGTCGCTGGTGGTACCCGATGATTTTGCGAACCAGCGTATCTCTGAGGGCCATAATACATTTTGCTCACCCAGGAGCATCCGCTCAATGTAGGGTTTTAGTGTCTCGTAATTTTGTATGGGTACTCTCCTTTTAAACTGGTCAAGACTGGTGATACTCTTATAGCCATATTTTTTTCCCCACTCCGTATTCTCAGCGCCTGATACCAACTGTTCAAACCATTCCTCCTGTACTTCATTAGGATATTTCATAAAAAGCTCTATCTGGTGGATACGCTTTTTTATAAACCATGTAAATACAGAGTTAAAAATTGTCATAGAATATTAAGACTGAGCAAAGGTTTTTCTTTTTAGTACAAAGTTTGCACCAAGATAAACTTTACGCACCATCTCGTTGGCAGCCAACACTTCAGGTTCTCCTGATTCTAATATTTTGCCCTCAAAAAGCAAATAAGCACGATCAGTAATAGAAAGCGTTTCCTGTACATTGTGGTCTGTAATAAGTATACCAATGTTCCGGTGTCTTAATTTAGCTACCATAGCCTGTATTTCTTCAACTGCAATAGGGTCTAAACCGGCAAATGTCTCATCAATCAAAATAAAATTAGTTTCAGCAGCCAATGCACTGGCAATTTC
>JAQBOA010000001.1 GCA_028288305.1 Mucilaginibacter sp. | reverse complement strand
CCGCCAGCGTGGGTAGTGAAAAATGGAAGATGCTAATTCCTTACCATTAAAGGTATCAACAATTACTGAACGTACCGAATCAGTACCATAGTCAACACCAATAACAAATTGGTCTTTATTCATTTAGGGTATAAAGGTTTATAACTGTAAATTAAAGCAATAGTTGTTAGGAATAAAACACTTAATTGTTTAATTTACATTTATTCTTTTTTATTACTAAGTAATGGTATACTATCTGATCTTATTCAAAAGATGATTAACAGGGATAAAAGTTAACACTTCAAGTGCTTAAAGCTTAAATATTTACCAGTTGTTACAATTTCTTAAATAATCCGTACTTTCACCTATATATTTAATGATAAATGAATATAAAAACCTTACTGATTTTATTTTTCATTGCAATAATATTTACATCATGCTCACGTGTTTATGAACCTGCGCTTTACCACCAGGATATAGCATATCAGCCGAAACCCACCTCTTTTGATACTGCAAAAACTGCAAATTATATTTCAGCCGGATTAAATGCATATACTGATTCACGCCTCAGTGATTTTTTAGTCAGTGGTCAGTTCAATTTAAGCCGTGGTCATGTTTTTAACAATTTTAATCTTGCATATGGTGCCTTTGGCGTTTTTGGCGACTATCAGAATGGCGCTATCAGTAAAGGAGATCCGAATTATTTTACTGATAAGTTTTTAGCAGCTGTCGGAGGCAGAGCATCGGCAAATCTTTTTGTTACTTCGGGCAGGGCGGATATCAGGTTTATAGGCATGGAAGTTGCTTATAGTCATGAGTTTGGCTCTTATGCTGATTTCAGGAAATCTGTAAGTAACTTACCGGATTATTTTGTAGACACGAGGACTGATTTGTTCACTGTCGGGCTAACTTCGGAAGTAATATTTCATAACAGGGACAATAATAATATTCAGCATGGTATACGTGGATTTATAGGAACCACTTTGGGCCACAATGTTTTAGATGATACTTATTATTCTAACGACTCAGCTACACAAAAGATGTTTCGTAACATTTTCCCAAAAGCCAGTTACTTTATTAAATTCAAAAACTATTTCGGGACCTTTGAGGTAGGCAGTAATATTTTTGTAAGATTTGGTTTTAAGTTTTAGATCAAATTGGGTTCTAATCCGGATTAGCGCTGCTGTGCCAGGTGTGCCAAGTGGTTCAGGTTCATCTCTAAAATTGGAAAGAAACATTTGTAAAGTCTCCGGTATTATTCTGAATACACACTCCCTACCCTATCCCTTAAATTATAACCTGATACCATAACTTCACCGTAAGCTCCGGTTGTACGGATAGCAATGAGGTCACCTCTGTAAGATTGAGGCAACTCTACATCCTTACGAAAACAATCCGTGCTTTCACATATCGGGCCGACTACGTCGTATTTTAAGTCTGATGTCTTAAGTTCTGAGTCTTGAGTCAAATCCTGACTTCCGACTTCCGACTTCCGACTTCCGACTTCGGAATCCCGACTTAAATTCTCTATCTGATGATAGGCCTGGTAAAGCATCGGGCGGATCAGTTCTGTCATACCTGCATCCAGTACCAGGAAGTTTGTTTTTAAACCATTCTTTACATATAGTACCCTGGAAATCAGGGCAGCGCTTTGTGCAACCAGGGCACGGCCTAATTCGAAATGAACCTCCTGGTCAGGCTTTACATTTAAAAACTTTTTAAAAACCTTAAAGTAGCTTTCAAAATCAGCAATACTGTTAGTATCCGGGTTATGGTAATCAACACCCAAACCGCCGCCGGTATTTAATACTTTAACCTTAAAACCATGATTTTCAAACCAATCCTGTATTTCATTTATTCGGATGCACAGGCTTTTATATACTTCCATATCAGTTATTTGTGAGCCGATATGAAAATGTATTCCTAAAAATTGAAGATTAGAGCATTTACGCAAGGCATCGGCCACATCAGGCAACTGCCAGGTATTTATACCAAATTTATTTTCTTCTAAGCCAGTGGTGATAAAATGATGGGTATGCGCATCCACATTTGGGTTGATCCGTATAGCAATATTGGCGATTTTATTTTTGGCTTTCGCCAGATCATTGATGATAACCAGTTCCTGTACCGACTCAGCGTTAAAACAAAAAATATCAGCATCCAGGGCTAAGTTTATCTCTTTGTCGGATTTGCCAACACCAGCGAAAACAATTTTTTCCTTACCAAAACCATGTTCAATAGCTGCTTTAACCTCGTTCCCGCTTACACAGTCTGCTCCAAAGCCGTAAGACTGTATCATATCTAATACTTTTGGATTAAAATTAGCCTTCATGGCATAATGCACATGAAACCCATATTGGGTTGCAGCATTGCTGCAGGTTTCTAACGTTTTGCGCAAAACATTAAGGTCGTAATAATAAAATGGTGTTTCTAATTGCTGAAAACGATTTATGGTTGTTGTGTTAAACATGATTCTTTATTTTTTCATTGGAAGAACAAAGCAATCTCCGGTATGCACGTTGGATACGCATAGTTCGCGATTGCTTCGTTCCTCGCAATGACAATTAATTATAAGTATTTATTATAAATCCGAAATCGAAATTCCGAATTCCGAAATTAAAACAGCCTGTTATGCAGACTTCTTAAAATCTCTATTTTATCTTCAGTCTTTATCAGTAACGACATATTATGGTCGCTGCCGCCGTAAGATATCATTCTGATAGGGATATGCTTTACAGCTTCCAGTACACGGGCGGCGTAACCATGCTTTTCTGCACCGAAGTCGCCAACCACGCAAATAATGGTTTGATCTGTATCAATATCTACCGTACCAAAAGCTAACAGCTCCGCAATTATCTCATCAAGGTAAGTGGTATCATCAATAGTTAATGATACGGCAACTTCTGAAGTGGTGATCATATCTATTGACGTTTTATAACGCTCAAAAACCTCGAACACCCTGCGCAAGAAACCATGTGCCAGTAACATCCTGCTAGATTGTATTTTGATAGCGGTGATATCATCTTTAGCAGCTATTGATTTTATTTGGTCTTTTTCGCTGGTATTTGTAATCAGTGTGCCCTGTGCTTTTGGATCCATTGTGTTCAGCAATCTCACCGGTATTCTATATTTTTGTGCCGGGAAAACACTCTGTGGGTGTAATATTTTCGCACCAAAATAAGCCAGCTCAGCAGCTTCATCGAATGACAACTGTGCAATCGGCTTTGTACCTTTAACAATACGTGGGTCGTTGTTATGCATACCGTCAATATCCGTCCATATCTGCACTTCTTCACTGCGGATACCAGCCCCAATCAAGGATGCGGTATAGTCACTGCCGCCACGGCGCAGGTTATCTATCTCACCAAAGCTGTTACGACAGATATAACCCTGCGTAATAAATAAATTATCATCCGGATACTTATCCAGTAAAGGAGTAATATGTGCTGTTATATAATCAACTAAAGGCTCATGATCTTCATCTACCTTCATAAAATCAAGGGCAGGAAGTAATACAGATGGTACCCCAATTTCCTTTAAATATATGTGATATAGGGTTGTAGAAAGCAACTCGCCCTGTGCCAAAACTACCTTTTCTTCGATTGAAGTAAAATAATCATTTGCCAGGTTGCCAAGCAGCCCAAAATGATAATCGACAACCTCTTTACCTTGTTCCAGGTATTCCCTTTTGGAAAAAAGTTCTTTTATAAAAACTTCGTATTTTTCTTTTAAAGTACTGATAAGGTCTGATGCTTTATTTTTATCGCCCGACAGATAAGCCTTTCCTATTTCTACCAAACTATTGGTAGTACCTGATACTGCTGATAACACAACAATTTGCTTTTGGGCAGGATCAATAATATCCAGCAGTTTTTTCATCCTCTCCGGACTTCCCACAGACGTTCCGCCAAATTTTAAGACTTTCATTTCACGCTTCCTTTAACCATAAATGATCGACAACCTTTTATCAATTTTGAGGCGCTAAAAATAGGATTTTAATCTACTTATAACCTAACATGAGTAAAATAAAATTTGGCACTGATGGCTGGCGGTATGATTTAAAGGCGTGCTCAGGCATAGCCTTTGGGCTTTAATATAATTAGATTACCATATTGAAACTATGGATAATTAATTTTAAACTATTTCACTTACTAAAAAGATCAGTTTTAATTTATCGTTTTACCCCTTTTACATTGACCTTCTTGTTACCTGTAGACTTTTTATCAGTTGCAGAGCGCTTTTCAATATAGCGTATTAATGCTTTTGAAAAAAATATAGCAAGTCCAACAGCGATAGCGATCAATCCGATAGCGACGTGCCCCCAAATACTATAAACCTTAAATACACCTCCGGGAGACATGAAAACATTGTTGTAGCTGCTCCATTTTACCAGAACGAAATTTTTTATTACAAATGCCAGCAAAAAAATAACCACTGAATTTATCCAATGCCAATTTCTATTTGTTGATATAGTCCAGGAAATTATATAAGCTGCTAATAGGCCAATATTACCGACTTGC
Organism: Mucilaginibacter sp.; assembly: GCA_028288305.1. Classification (GTDB taxonomy): domain Bacteria; phylum Bacteroidota; class Bacteroidia; order Sphingobacteriales; family Sphingobacteriaceae; genus Mucilaginibacter. The sequence goes on along the minus strand of JAQBOA010000001.1, from coordinate 14,054 downwards.
TGAATAAATACCATATCAGCGTTAAACCTGTCCGGAAAATTTAACCGGTTAACACGCTCCTGAATCATAAATAAAAATTTATAGTCATGCAAAAAACCCAGCGTTTGGAATGCATAAATAAAAAACCAGAAGGCAATGAAATGGATAGCCAGCAGCCTGCTATTGAAATTTGAAAAAAGACTTCTCATAATAATTAAGGTTGAACTGCAATATTAATATTTTGAGAGGGAATTTAATCTTCTAAAATAATATTTTCATGCAATAAAAACTTTTTCGAAATTTTTTAGCTTTGAAACATGAACAAAAAGCTATTCCTTTATACGATTCTTATTGCAATTGGTCATTACGTAATCCCTGCTGCCGCACAAGATACAAAGTCAAAAAACCAGACTCCACTTTCGGTTCTTCAGCAACAATTTGTCGATCTCCGGTTTGGTATGTTCATCCACTTTAACATCCCTACCTATATGAACCAGGATTGGCCAGATCCGGAAGCATCGCCATCAATTTTCAATCCAACAAAGCTAAACTGTGACCAATGGGCCAAAGCTGCTAAATCGGCCAATATGAGCTATGGCTGTTTAACCACCAAGCACCACAGTGGTTTTTGTATATGGGATACAAAAACTACTGATTATAATGTGATGAACAGTCCGTTAAAAAGAGATGTGGTAAAAGAGTTTACTAATGCTTTCAGGGCCAATGGTTTAAAAGTAATGTTATATTATTCTATACTTGATACCCATCACAGGCTCAGGCCAAACTCTATTACGCGCAAGCATATTGAAATGGTAAAGGCGCAGCTTACCGAATTATTAAGTAATTATGGTGAAATATCAGCCCTGATCATTGATGGCTGGGATGCCCCCTGGTCGCGGATATCTTATGATGATATACCTTTTGAAGACATATACCTGCTGGTTAAAAAACTGCAGCCCAACTGTGTTTTGATGGATTTGAATGGCGCCAAATATCCTGCAGAAGGACTATATTACTCTGATATAAAAACTTATGAAATGGGTGCCGGGCAGCGCATATCTAAAGAAAGTAATCATATGCCGGCATTAGCGTGTTTGCCTATTAACAAAGCCTGGTTCTGGAAAACATCTTTCCCCAATGAACCAGTAAAAGACCCGGCAAAACTGGTAAATGAAACCATTATTCCTTTAAACAAAGTTGATTGTAACTTTATACTGAATGTTGCCCCTAACCGTGATGGATTAATTGATGATAACGCGCTTGCGGCATTAAAAGAAATCGGTAAAATATGGCACAATGAAGGTCCGGTTGCTAAGCTTCCCGAACTCGATGCGCCAATAATTTCATCGAACATTGCTAAAAAACAAATATCCAACTCAAGCTGGAGCGATGACGATAATATTATGGACTTTGCCAATGATGATGATTTTTCTACATCGTGGATTTCAAATACAACAGTTGACAAACCCTGGTATGAAATCGATTTTGACCACGAGAAAGCCTTTAATACAATCAGCATTTCTCAAGAAAAATCAAACATCAGCAAATACCACCTGGAGTATTATTCAAACAGCGAATGGAAACCGATTTTTAATGGCGAAAACAGTAACAAAATAAAAATAAACCGTTTCGACCGGGTGTGGGGAAGCAAGGTGAGGATTTGGATAGATAAATCCGATCACCAGGCCTCCATTGCAGAGTTTGGAGTTTATGATGAGCGGAGATAACTAATTTGAGGTCAGAGATTGAGATCAGCAAGATATTAGGGTCATAATTAATATTTATTATCTTCGGACTTCCGGACTTTCCGACTTCCGGACTAAAAACAAATAATTCAATAATTATAAAGTGGAAGTACATCACCATCCCGAATTACCGCATGGAGAAAAAAAGCGGTTTAAAGAGTATTTTCTTGAATTTATAATGATCTTCCTGGCGGTAACTATGGGATTTATTGCTGAGAATATTCGCGAACATTTATCAGATAATGCCAAAGAACATGAGTATATAATTGGTTTGATTAAAAACCTGGAAGTTGATACTATGAATTTAAAAAGAACGATCAAAAATAACAGGGTACAAATCAGCGGAATTGACACGTTAAGAAGTATTTCAAGAGACAAGCTTAACGAAGTAAAGGTACAGGATTCATTATACCAGTACACCTATACGTATCTTTTTTCTGCTGGTGATTTTCTAATTGATGATATAACACTAACACAGCTTCGTAATGCAAGTGGTTACAGGTTAATCCATAACGAAAATGTATTGAATAGCATAGAAGTTTATGAAACAAGGATACAGGGAATTAATTTTCAGAGAAATTACTTTTTTGGCAGCCTTGAAAAAACATACGATCTCGTTGGTTCAATTTTCGATCTGAATTCCGTGCGAAAATTCCAATCAGCCACTTCATCAACACCGATGTTAATAACGAATGACAAGGCGAAAATATATAATTTTTATAACAAATGTTTTATGATATCAGAAAGCTTAAAAAGCTATAACCAGATGCAAAAAGGACAACTTAAATACACCACCATCCTCATCGCCTATTTAAAAAAGGAATACGATATTGAATAAAGGCTATTATACCGCATTTATTTTCTCGCTGCTGTTTATTGGCATGAGTTTTCAAAATATGTAATAGAAGGCGGCTGGGCGCTGATGCTTTTCTTTATTTCACTTGCGATGGCGTTCCAGCCAGCCGTAAATTAATTTTTAACCAGTGGTTTTACTGCGTCCAACGAAATAACTCCGATTTGTTGATAAAATCCTAATCTGTCAGACTGCATCCAGGCTTTAATGATTTTATCACCACTAAACAGAAAAATGTTAATTGCGTTGTGATTTACTACTTTATTAGTAGGTGGAAAGCCATCAAAAGACCCCTTATTAGTTCCCGTCCACGACCACCTTACCATTACCTTATCTCCTTCTGCAATTATATCTTCAATCGTCCATTTGATGTCTGGAAAAGCCAGTATTATGGGCTTAATAGCCTCGGCAAACCCTGCAGGTCCCTTCATTCCCCGAGGTCCGGTATATTCATCAGAAACTACCTGGCTTAATAATTCTAATTTCCCAGTATTTAAAATTTCTTCATAAAGTTTACGAATTATGGCCTTGTTACTGTCCACACTTTTATTTGTTTCCATTTTTACCTCCATTTTTGATTTATTTAATGAATGATCTGTTTTTACTTGTGCGAATGCGGGCATACTTACAAGCAATGCGCCTGAAAGTATGAATGCCAGATTGACGATTGATTTCATTTTCCTTAATTTTTGTTATACAAAACTCAGGAATACAGAAACCGGATCATTGTAAAAAATCATTGATTTACCAAAATACAGCGGAATTGAAAAAGTCGGTTGGTGTTTGACCTGTAAACAATCTAAAGTCTTTATTGAAATGTGGCTGATCAAAATATCCTGCATCAATAGCAATTTCAGTAAGGCTTTGGCTATGTTGCTTTTGATCTACGATTGATTTCATGCGGACAATGGATGAAAACTGTTTTGGCGATGTCCCAACTATTTTTCTAAACCGTTTTTCAAAAGCATCATGACTAATATAAAGTGTGTCAGCTAATTCTTTTATTTTAACATTGCCTTTCCAATAATGAATTTTTTGCAAGGCTGTTAAAATTAACTTGTCGGGCTTGCGGTAGGATAGTTTGGATACCAAAAATTGTTCAACAATAGCAATTCGTTGATTGTTATTTTGGGCTTCAGCTAGTTGTTCCTCTATAACTAATGTTTTTTGTTGAGTTATAAAATTGTCTAATGAAACACTTTCTTCAAACAGTTCGTGAAGTGGTTCCCGAAAAAAAGCACTCATTCCGCCTTCATTAAATAGAACAATAATTGTTGCGGTATCTTTTAAATAATTAATTAATCTTACCGATTTTCTTAATCCTGAAATAGCAGAAGCTGGCACCTTACAAGTGCTATTATCTATAACATAATTTACTTGCCCTTTGTATTGGAAAGCGATAGCAAGTGATGTATTGGGCAACACCCTATTTACTATTTCATCCAGACTTTCAATAATTAAGTAAGTCTTAACGAAAGGTCTTAATAATTCTACAGGTGGGTAAGCATTAACATTCATTTTATTATCGAAATTATTATTAAGGGTACTTCACCCTGTGTACTAATCTATTCCTCAAAAAAATAAAAAACAAATTTGCGGGTGATATATTGCTTATTTATTACACTTGTTAATAAAAAGCATGCTTATGGCAGATAGTAATTTTTTTAGAAACAGCCCCGCCGAAAGGGAACAGCTTTTTATAATGCTCTATAAAAAGGCTTTCCCGGCAGTTGCAAAGTATATAAGCAAAATGGGCGGCTCATTTGATGAAGCGAAGGATGTTTTCCAGGATGCGCTGGTCATCTATTATGAAAAACTGGTAAGCGCTTCAATATTGCTGCATACCAATGAACAGGCATATTTATTGGGGATAGCTAAACATTTGTGGGCTAAAAAATTCAGGGAAGACATGCATTATACCACGCTTGATACTTATAAGGATGACCAGAATTTTATCGAGCGCGAAGAGGTACACGCCTCCCCTGCCAAATTATTAAACTACCTGGAAACAGCAGGGCAAAAATGCATGGAAATATTGAAAGCATTTTATTATGATAACTTACCTGTGAATGAGATAGCTGGCTTATTTGGCTATTCGGGTGTACGGTCTGCAACAGTACAGAAATACAAATGCATGGAAAAAGTAAGGGAAACCATTAAAGAAAAATCACTGGCTTATGAGGACTTCATTGAATGAGATCAAATTAATTGATGAGTATATCTTTAAAAACGGGCTGATCGAGGACAAACTCCTTTTTGATGCCATGCTCATCCTTAATCCGGCATTGTCCAACCAGGTTATGTGGCAAAATAGGACACATGCTTTAGTACTACAATTCAGTCGCAATAAGCTGAAAGCTGAGATCGAATCCGTACACCGGCAGCTTTTCAATGAACCTACACATCAAAGTTTCAGGCAGCGGATACTGAGCCTGTTTTCTAAACAATAAACAATTAAATCATGAATATCGACCAACAAGAATTTCGCAGCTATGCTGTGAAGCACCTTCGTATTGACCAAACTTATGTAAACAATTACGTTTCGCAAACAGGCAATTATGCTATCCGAATGGGCATGACGCCCTATATTATGGAGGAACGCCAGCTTAACATTTCGCAAATGGATGTTTTCTCCCGGCTGATGATGGATAGGATTATCTTCCTGGGAACTGCTATTGACGACAATGTTGCCAATATTATACAGGCACAATTACTTTTCCTACAATCGGCTGATCCGAAGCGCGACATACAGATCTATATTAATTCACCGGGCGGATCAGTTTATCCGGGATATGGCATTTACGATACCATGCAACTAATCGCGCCAGACGTAGCAACCATTTGCACAGGCATGGCGGCCTCTTTTGCCGCTGTGATACTGTGTGCAGGGGCTAAGAGTAAGCGCGCCGCCCTAAATCATTCGAGAGTTATGCTTCATCAGCCATTAGGCGGTGTGCAAGGGCAAGCTTCAGACATCGAAATAACTGCCAGGGAAGTGCTAAAAGTAAAAAAAGAGATATACACCATTATCGCCAAACACAGCGGTCAACCGTATCAAAGAGTACACGATGTTTCGGATCGTGATTTTTGGATGGGAGCAGAAGAGGCTAAAGAGTTTGGGATGATTGATGAAATATTGGGAGTTAAAGATTAGTTGTTTTCAGTTCCAAAGACCGAAAGATACATATGGCTTTAGCTTTCACATTCTCCACACTCTATTCTCTTCCCTTATTCTCACAAAAAGCATAGCAGCGTTAAGAATTGTAAAAATTATAGCAGTATAATACAAATGAAACACAAGCGGGATAACGGCAATTTCACAAACAACTTCCATATAGTTAGGGTGCCTTAAAAATTTATACGGACCCTTTTTAACAGGATATACGCCGGGAATTCGGTATATTTTGGTGTTCCAATATTTTCCTAATGAAGATAATGCCCAAAATTTAAATGAAAGCACAGCCAGGTATATCACCAAAAACATCCAGCTTATTGGTGGCTGGCCGCTTAAAATATATTCGGCTATAAGGGAAAAGATGAACAAGGTATGCAGAGCAATCATAAAGGGATAATGACTCTGCCCATATTCAATTGCACCCTGTTCCAATAGCCATTTCTCGTTTCTTTTGGCAATAAATAACTCAGAAAGCCTTTGCAGGACGAAAAAGGAAATGAAGATGGTGAAATACATATTTAATTTAGGTAAAAGGTGAAAGGATAAAGGTAAAAGGTTTTTAAAGGTTCGGTCTTTCTATTTACCTTTTACCCTTCGCCTTTTCCCCTTCACCTCCCATCTCCAGCAAAACCATTTCGCTCGAAAAACCGGGTCCCATAGCAAGCATTAATCCATAGCCGGATTCAAAACCTTCGCGTATAAATTTTTCCAGTACATATAAAACCGTAGCACTCGACATATTGCCGTAATCATTCATCACCTCCCGTGTTTTTTTAAGGAAATTTCCTCCTATACCTAATGCATCCTGGTAAGCGTCCAGCACCTTTTTCCCTCCGGGGTGAAAAATAAAATTTTTTATGTGGCTCAGCTCAAGCCCTTGTTTAGATAAAAAATCTACAATATCCTCTTTTATGTGCTCATTAATAAAGGCAGGGATATCCTTTGAAAACAAAACTTTAAAACCGGTATCCTGGAAATCCCAACCCATTACCTCTAAAGAATCATAATACAATTTGCTGGACGATGCTATATAGTTAACTTGTTTTTCATTATTATGATTATCGCCTTTAACAATACAGGCTGCTATCCCATCAGAAAACAAACTGGAGCCAATAAAATTGCTTTTACTATAATCGGTTTTTATAAGTGTTAATGAGCAGAGTTCTACGGCCACCAGAAGTACAATAGCATCAGGATTGGCCTTTGCTACGGTATTGGCCTTTGCCATACCTGAAACACCTCCGCCACAGCCCAATCCCCAAACGGGTATGCGGTTAATATGAGGATTGAGCCGCAATTTATTAATAATTAGTGCATCCATACTTGGCGTAGCGAGACCAGTAGTGGATACAAATAAAATATCAGTAATATCCTGTTTATTAACTCCGGCCTTAATTAAACAATCCTCAATGGCCTGTACTGAATAATCCAATGTAAGCCGGATATATAAGTTATTTCTTTCCTCAAATGTATTCGGTTTGATGTAGTAACTAAGCGGTTGGCAAAAGTTACGATACTTAATCTCAGTATTATCAAAAGCAAAAATTAAACGGCCCGCTTCAGGAAAATTAGCTGAAAACGTCTCTTTTGCTTGTTGTTTAACTTCTTGCTGGTCGGCTTTATAAGGTAGATCTATTTTTGAAATGGCTGCTACAAAAGGCATATAACTTTATTTATATGTACGTAGCCATTTAAGTGCCAGTTGCTTTAATATTATAAATAAATTTGGTGAGCGGTTAGTTAGGTTGATTAAGTGAATAGTTTTAAGACAAATAAACAACCCACTTAATCAACTAACTAACCAGTTACCGGTTCGGTTACCTTTTTTAAAATATAGATAATCCCGGCTGTAAAGCCTGCATATTGTACGGTGACAAAGAGGTCTGGTTTTAAATTTGGAGCCACAATTTCAAAGTTTTTTTGTTGAAAATAAGACATTTTTCCATCCACTTTAATTTTAAAAATATTCTCCGGTTCTTTATTCTCCAGTATGTTTTTCAGTAAATTATTACTTTTCACTAACTCATCCGTTGAATGGCCAATAACATTCTTTTCATCCAGGTTTAAAACTTTTATGGCCATGCTGTTTATAAATAAAATTTCCTTCTTTTCACTTACTCCAATTACAGCATCTTCCGTTTCTTCTATCAGTGTTTTTATCTGCAATTCTTCGACAATAATTTTTGTGAGATTTGTGTTTTCCAATTCACTTAGTTTGGCCGCCATCTCATTAAATGTTTCAGCTAATTCGCCAAACTCATCGTCTGTTTTAAAATCAAGCCGCACATCATAATTTTTTTGACCGATCTGCTCCATTGCCTCTGTAAATTCTTGAAGCGGGTTAAGTATAAAACCGGGGAAATTAACAATAAAAATAAAAAGGATTAAAAAGGTAATAAATACAATAGCCCCCAGGTAAAAGGTTGCCTTTGCTACTGTTGAATGGATATAGTTGTTTTTTTGCACAATTGCACGCATATTTAACCCCTCAATCGTTTTCAACGATATACGGACATTTCTTTCGGCATGCAATTTTTGACGTAAAGTTAATGAAGGATTAATTAATGCCCCAAATGACTTTCTTACATCTGCGGTTGCTTCTCTTTCGCCAGGTTCTGTTATATTGTTTTCTTGCTTTTTAAGCACTTTATCAAATGATCCGGCAAGCTGTGGGCTTAACGTTAAATCATTTTCATCTAATAATGAGCGCATTTCCCTGGTAAAGGTTAGCGTCTCGTAGTTATTCTTTAAAGTAACTTTTGAATATTCAGATATTTCCTCGATGTAATATATGGAGACTATACCAAAAAAAAGAACAACCAGAAATAATAATCCAAACCCCAAAAGAAGCTTTTTTTTGATTTTCATGGTAAATGATGTTTGTTTATACTCTTTTATAACTCTGGTAAGAATTAAAGTAAATATAATTGAAAATCACATACATATGATTGTCTTGTTCTCTTTAAAATTTAGCATATTAATTTAAGCATGTTTCAAATAAGTATTTTTACTCATTATTTATTTTTTAGAATTAAACATGAAAATAATATTAACTTTTGCCATGATATTTTGTATTCAGCTATCTGTCTCAGCTCAGAAACCAAGAGCCAGGGATATTGGGATCCCATTTGAAGGCGTACCCGGAAAATATAATGCCATAACTGATGTAAAAGGCGTTGAAGTGGGGTTTAGCACCATTATAGAGGGCCAGGGTAAAAATATTATAGGAAAAGGCCCTGCACGTACTGGGGTTACGGCCATATTTCCAAGAGGTCAGTCGAGCGTGCCGGTTTATGCAAACTGGTATACCCTTAACGGGAATGGTGAAATGACAGGTACCACCTGGATAACTGAATCAGGTTTTTTGGAAACGCCTATCCTGATAACAAACACCAATAGCGTGGGAGTGTGCAGGGATGCTATGCTCAAATGGTTTGTTCAAAAGAATTGGATAAAAGAAGAAGGATGGTACACTTACCCAGTTGTTGCCGAAACCTGGGATGGAGTATTAAACGATATTTATGGCTTTCATGTAAAGGAAGCCAATGCTTTTGAGGCGCTCAACACAGCTTCATCAGGCCCGGTAAAAGAAGGTAACGTAGGTGGCGGAACAGGCATGAGGTGTTTGGGTTTCAAAGGCGGAACAGGTACAGCTTCAAGGGTCATTAAAATTAAAGATTCCACTTATACACTTGGGGTCTTGGTGCAATCTAACTTTGGGAATAAGCACAACCTTACCATAGCCGGTGTACCGATAGGTATTGAATTAAAAGATACTTTGAATTCAGAAATTCACAAATTAGCCCAAACACATGCACAGGAAGGCGACGGCTCTATCATTGTTGTTTTAGCTACTGATGCTCCTTTACTGCCGCACCAGCTTAAACGTATTGCCCAGCGTATAGCCCTTGGCATAGGCAAAGTGGGCGGCAGAGGCGAAAATGGCTCGGGCGATATTTTCATAGCCTTTTCCACTGCTAATCCGGGGGCATTTAACAGGCAATCGGTAGTGAATGTAAAGCAGTTTCCAAATGACCAGATTAACCCTTTGTTCGAAGCAACTGTACAGTCCGTTGAGGAAGCCATTATTAACGCCATGGTTGCTGCAGATACAATGGAAGGGATAAACGGCAACAAATCTTACGCATTACCGCATGACAAGGTAATTGAACTGTTGAGAAAATATGGGAGGATTAAATAGTTTTATTCAGATTTGAAGCCGTTAACAAAACTTTAAAAATTGTTACAAATTGAATTAAAAACATCATTTAATTTAATTCCTGCGTTTCTATTTCAGTAACCCTTTCGTTGTTATGTCTTATAACTTTATCAAGCTCTAATGAACATTCTTCAAGTAACCGTAGAATTTCTTTTTTTTCCTGTTCATCATCAGACTCTTTCATTAAATTAATAAGGCCCAATATGGAACAGAGCGGCTTTCTTAATTCATGAGAATTTGACCAGCTAACGCGTAAAAGAGCCGCATTAGCAGTCTTAATTTTCCGGTATGCCCGCTGCAATTTAGTTTCTTTATCCAAAAGTTCGGTTATATCCGTCGCCATAACCAGTTCACAGCACTGTTCATTAAATATAACTGGATGGGAAATGATAGACACATTAAAAATTTCTCCATTTCCTTTTATATGCTTCCAAATGCCTGCCTGTTGAATACCATGCCTTTGAGTTTTAATATAATCCGTAAGTCTATCGTGTTCTTCAGCAGGACGGATATTCTTTATGGTCATTCTTAAAAACTTATTTTTATTGTATCCATATTTTTCAATGGCCGCATTATTTACTTTAATAAATCTTAGCGTTTGCTTATTATAAATCCACATAGGATTGGGATTTGATTCAAAAAGATGCCTGTATTCTTCTTCAGATTTGAATAGCTTAAGCTCATGCTTTTTAATTTCGAAATACAAAACAAAAGCTATAATAACGACAAAAACAAGATCATTTAAACTCCTGAACAAATTCTTGTCCGTAAATCCTATAAGGCTGGTAAAATAAGTAATTAAGTGATCGCTAAATAGAACCCAGCAAATACCGGTTATTAAAAAAGCTAAAGGAATTTTTAAAGAATTAAGCACTTATAACCAGGTTTTCTTTTAGATAAAAAAATTCTTTTACGTTAAAAACCTCTTATGGGTTATATTTTACTACTGAAATAATAAATATATTAATTTATAGTAAATTCTATATGTATTATCAAATATTAAATACAATAATACATATTTTTATTTTTTATCAAAATAAATATGGTCAATTCATGGCTTTGATATTTATTAACAAAAGCAAATCTTTCTTATCTTCCTTGTAAAACAGCAAACTTATTTTCATAATCCTTCAACTGGGCCTGCAATTGATTGCTCAATTCCGTTTGATGATTATCCCTGGTAGTATCTGTCATACCATTCAATAATTGTACACCGATTTGAACAGTACGCTGGTCAATGTCCTGTTTATTTTGAAGCAGGGTATAGTTATAATCTAACTGATCCGTAATAAAATCATCAACGCTTTTTACGTACTTGTTACCCAATTTTAAATCATCAAGTTTATATGCTGTTTGAGCCAGAAAAAACTTATGGGCGGCCGTATCAATATCAGGGTTAATATCCGGCATTTGCTCGTCAAATTTATGGATAGCTTTTAAGGCCAGATCCCTGCGCCCATCCTTCATCAAGCCCTTTGTAAGATCGTTAAATGTAAATTCCATCGTAAGATAAAATTGAGTGGCTGATACGTTGTCTAAATACTTGGCATGCTTATAATTTCCGAACTTAAACTTATTTACCACATTGTTATACATTACCAGGCTATTGGTTTTTGTTTCCTGGTTGTTTGCAGTATCCCGTTTAAACGGAATTAAACGATAAACAAAACCTTCTTTATATAAATAAGGCTGTAAACCAAACATACCTTCCGGGCCCATAGTTGCAGTAAAACATATTGGCCTTTTCCAATCATTATGAGCCAAAATATCCAGCATCGCCAGTTTATCTTTAGTTATAAAATTAGAGGTGTATTTCCACTCCATACTGGTTGCTACTTTATTCTTTTGGTCAGGAGTAATAACCTCATTTTTAACCACATCATCAGGGTTAACTGTTAATTTAAAATTTTTGGTGGGAAGGTAGTTCAAAATTTCACCATCCTGGTAAGTATTTTTAGTGCGGGAATCATCTGAAGTAATAAAATCAAATATGTCTTTTACTTCTACCGAACCCGGTATTTTGGCATCATTATAATAAATCACATCACGAACACCTTCTTTATATTTTTCGAAGGGTAAAGTAATAGGCAAAGGCGCTGATTGGTTCATTTTTGCCTGCATCATATGAATATACCAATCGCCTGTAAACAAACTTGAACAAACAATGCGAACATCCGGTCTTACACCCTCCACTTCCTGATCATACCAAAGGGAATAGGTGTCGTTATCACCATTGGTAAACAGAATTGCATTTTTAGGGCAGGATATTAAAAAGTTATATGCCATATCATGCGGTGTCATTTTTGTTGAACGGTCATGCCCGGGCCATTCCTTAAATGCCAATAATACCGGAACCGCAATCATGCATATTGCAAAAGACCCTATAGCCGCAAACCGGGCATTTAATCTTTTTCTTATAAGTTCAGCAAGCGCAATTACACCTAATCCTATCCATATTGCAAAAGCATAAAATGAACCTACATAGGAATAATCGCGCTCTCGCGGCTGCACAGAGTTCTGATTAACATATAATACAATAGCTATCCCTGTAAAAAAGAAAAGCAAAGCAATCACCAAAGCATCACGCTTTTTTTTCCTGAAATGGTAAAATGCACCCAATAAACCAAGTATAAATGGTAAAGCATATAGCGGTGTATAACTGATTCCATGTATAACCGACTTTGGCAAATGCTTACCTCCGTCAAAAATACCGCTTGTCCAGTTTCCGTTAAGGTCAGTCATGCTTTGCTGCCCATCCATATCATTATACCGGCCAACAAAGTTCCATAAAAAGTAACGGGCATACATTTGATATAACTGCCAGCTAAACATCCATTTCATATTATCTGCAAAGGTTGGTGCCTGTCCATCCGGAATTTGCAGCCATTGCTTATAAAATTGAACATTCTGTGCATAATAAGGATCCGCTTCGGTACTCCACATACGCGGCAACAGCGTATTATGGTCGTAAACATAATTTATATTTTTACCTGCTTTTTCGTACCGGATTTTGCCTTTTTGGTAAATTGGACTTCCCTCCTTCGTATCAATAATTTTTGCATCATAATATGGGCCGGCAAGCAATGGCGTTTCCCCATATTGTATACGGTTAAGATAGCCGTATAAAGTAAATGCGTTATCCGGACGGGAGTTATTCAGATCAGTACCTGCGGCGGCCCGGATTGGAATATAAACAAACGAGCTGTACCCGAAATAAATAAAGGTCATACATAAAAGTGCCAGGTTTAATATTGGTTTTTTATTGCGGATACTATACCATATACCAAAAACAAGAAAACCGGCGAGTACAAGAAAAAACACTATTGCGCCGCTGCCAAAACCCAAACCAAGTGAGTTTACAAAGAAAAGGTCGCACATGGCGGCGAAATAAATACTATACCCGCGTATGCCAAACTGAACCAGCGCCAATATTACTATACTTATAAAAAAGGCCACAACGCCGCTTTTAATATTTATTTTTTTGCTCCTGCGGAAATAATAAACCATGGTAAGAGCAGGAATAGTTAACAAATTAAGCAAGTGTATGCCGATAGAAAGGCCAACAACATAAGCGATGAAAATAATCCAGCGATCGGCACCCGGTTCATCTGCATGGGCTTCCCATTTGAGTATAGCCCAGAAAACAATTGCTGTACAAAGAGAAGACAGCGCGAATACTATAGTTTCTACAGCCGAGAACCAAAAAGTATCGGTATAAGTAAATGCAAGGGCTCCTACCAAACCTGCTCCCATAATCAAACAAAGTTTTGTTTGGTCTATAACCTTCTCATCTTTACCAAATAAGAGTTTTTTTGCCAAAGCTGTAATTGTCCAAAACAGGAACATGATAGTTGCACCGCTTGCCAGTGCCGACATCATATTTGTAAAGTAAGATACTTTTGTATGGTCACCAAGTGATAGTAATGAAAAAGCTTTGCCCAGTATCGCAAAAAGCGGGTATCCGGGCTGGTGCGAAACCTGTAACCGGTATGCACAGGAAATAAACTCGCCGCAATCCCAAAAGCTAACTGAAGGCTCTAACGTTAAAATATAGGTAATTGAGGCAATTGCAAAGCAAACCCA
>JAQBOA010000009.1 GCA_028288305.1 Mucilaginibacter sp. | reverse complement strand
TTAGTGAACTTTAAATAGATATGGGAAGAGCATTTGAATTCCGTAAAGAAAGAAAACTTAAGCGCTGGTCTAAAATGGCAGTGCAGTTTACCCGTTTAGGTAAAGAAATTGTAATGGCTGTAAAAGCCGGTGGTGGTGATGTAAATACTAATTCGCGTTTAAGAACTGCCGTTCAAAACTCCAAGGCAGTGAACATGCCTAAAGACCGTGTTGATGCTGCTATAAAGAGAGCGATCAGCAGGGACGAAAAAGATTATGAAGAAATAGTTTATGAGGGTTATGCACCTTACGGTGTTGCCATATTGGTTGAAACCGCTACTGATAACATTAACCGTACAGTAGCTAACGTACGCAGTTATTTTACAAAATACGGCGGTTCTTTGGGTAAAACCGGCTCGCTTGATTTTATTTTTAGTCGTAAATCTGTTTTTACTTTTGAGCCCGGTAACCGCGACCTTGAAGAACTGGAATTCGAACTGATTGATGCCGGCTTAGAGGATTTGTTTGTTGAGGCAGATGAGAATGGTAACGATGTTGCAGTGGTACACGCTGCTTTTGAAGATTTTGGCAAGATGCAAAAAGCTTTAGAAGAATCAGGTATCGAGGTTAAATCGGCTAAACTTGAGCGGGTTGCCCAGTCGTTTCATGAAGTGACCGAAGAACAGGTTACCGATATAATGAAATTGATCGACCGCCTCGAAGAAGACGATGATGTGCAGGCGGTTTATCATAATATGGCGGAGTAATTTGATTTCGGCTTTCGGAAGTTCGATTTCGGAATTATAACTACCCGTCATTGCGAGGAACGAAGCAATCTCTGAACTATGCAAATCAAACAGACGATTGCTTCTAATTGACCCCGTTCTATAACAAGTAAGGTTCGTCGATTGTCCTGTATAGAGATTGCTTCGTACCTCGAAATGACGCTTTTAATAATAAGTTAAGATGCCACTTTTTACCTCACGTAAACAGGAAAAAAAAGTTAAAGTAACCTTTAGCAATGGTTTGCTTTTTGTTGAAAAACCCGGTGGCAAACAACAGGCTTTCCCTTTGGAGTGGTTCCCTAAATTACTGAATGCATCAGATGAGGAACGTGAAGATTGGATACAAACAGATAAGGGCATTCATTTTAATAAAATTGATTTGGACATTATGATTTGAAAAATGAAAAACTAACTATACATTTTCAAATTAGTACATCCTTAAATTTTCAAATTAACTAATTTTCAAATTATCACATCTTCAAATTTTCAAATTAAATACATGACTTTCGAGGAGTTTTTTAAGAAGAAAAGAATTGACCTGGTTGCTTTAGAGCAGGCTGAGCCGGCCTTGTTTTCTGAATTTAAAGTTCATTATGATCAAATGGGCGAAAAAAGCTTTGATCACACCAAAAAATACTGGTTCAACAAATTACGCCGCCAATTTCCACTCGCTCCCGAAGTTAAAACTGAAAAACCGCATATAGCAAATCCTTTAGCTGAACAAACTATTACAGAGAGCTTAACCGAAACTGCGCCTCCTCCCCCATCACCCAAATTAGGTTTTGTGCCAAAATTTAAGATGGGTAATATGCCTAAGCCTGCTGTAAATACTGACGATAAAAAAGAAGAGCCTTCAAATACTCCTGCTCCTGAAAAAACACCACCTGAACAACCGGACGAAAAAAATGAAGCGAAGCCTGCTTACAAGCCCCGCTTCAATATGAAAAATATCCCTCCAAAAGTGGAGGGAGAATAATAATAGCAATTGTCATTTCGAACGATAGAGAGAAATCTTATACAATTTACTTAGTCCGTCATGCATATTCGCTATGCAAAGTTCGCCATGCAAGTTTTATAAGTTTTCTCCTCGTTCCTCGTCGAAATGACAAAAAGGAAATGGATGCTTACTCCACCCTTACAACCTTCGTCCGTTGCGAAACACCATTCTCATTAATCGCTTCAATACAGAAGTAATAAGGCATGTCCTTATCCATTGCTTTAAAGTAATATTCATTGCTGGTGTGCACCATTATGCAATTGTAAAGTTTATCAGGAGCTGTGCCGGTGTAGATGTTATAGGCATAAGCATTATCAACAGTTTGCCACTTTATCCAGGCGCTGCGCTTGTCTTTTTCGGTACGTAAAACAATAAAGCTTTTTACTGTATCAGGTTTGTTTCCGCCGCCGTTGCCAAATACACGCAAACCGCTGATCGCAAATTTACCGGTTGGCATATGCACGTTTTCTAATTTAATATAACGGGCTTTTACCGGAGTTTGTAATTCAATATAGTCGTGAGGCACATCTGTTTTATTATTGCTCTTGTCTGCTAAAATATGCCACTTTTTACTGTCGGACGAATAATACAATTTATATTGGGTGTAAATGCCTTTAGCTTTTCCTAATACGGTGGCATCCTGATCCGCATAGTTTATTTGGATGGCATTTACCGTACTTTCGTTACCCAAATCAGTTTGTATCCATTCGCCCGAATTTGCTGTTTTGGCGCTCCAATAAGTTTTAATATTCTCATCGACCGCGTTGTTAGGCAAATATCCACCCAAGGTTGACGACACCTGTACCGGCT
>JAQBOA010000103.1 GCA_028288305.1 Mucilaginibacter sp. | reverse complement strand
AATCAGCTATTAAAATGCCTGTTGGCGATGATATTAAAGGCCGTGTATTAAACGTGGTTGGTGATGCTATTGATGGCATTGTCAATTTAGATAAAACAGACGGACGACCTATCCACAATAACCCACCAAGGTTTGAAGACCTTTCTACCGAAACGGAAGTGCTTTTTACCGGTATCAAGGTTATTGACTTATTAGAGCCTTATTCAAAAGGTGGTAAAATTGGTTTGTTTGGTGGTGCCGGTGTTGGTAAAACAGTATTGATCCAGGAACTGATCAACAATATAGCAAAAGCCTATTCAGGCTTATCGGTATTTGCCGGTGTGGGTGAACGTACCCGCGAAGGTAATGACCTGTTGCGCGAAATGTTGGAATCGGGCATTATAAAATATGGCGATGCATTTATGCATTCCATGGAAGAAGGCGGATGGGACTTATCTAAAGTAGACCCGGAAGCATTAAAAGATTCAAAAGCTACTTTCGTTTTCGGACAAATGAACGAGCCTCCCGGTGCACGTGCACGTGTAGCGCTTTCAGGATTAACCATTGCTGAATATTTCCGTGATGGGGATGCCGAAGGTAAAGGCCGTGATATATTATTCTTTATTGATAACATTTTCCGCTTTACGCAAGCAGGTTCTGAAGTATCAGCGTTGCTTGGCCGTATGCCATCAGCGGTAGGTTACCAACCGACACTGGCAACTGAAATGGGTACGATGCAGGAGCGTATCACTTCAACAAAACGCGGTTCAATCACTTCTGTTCAGGCGGTATATGTGCCTGCGGATGACTTGACTGACCCTGCGCCGGCTACTACATTTGCCCACTTGGATGCTACAACCGTATTGTCCCGTAAAATTGCTGAGTTAGGTATTTATCCTGCAGTGGATCCTTTGGATTCTACATCAAGGATTTTGAGCCCTACAATTTTAGGTGACGAGCATTATAACACTGCCCAAAGGGTAAAAGAGACTTTACAGCGTTACAAAGAGCTGCAGGATATTATCGCCATCCTTGGTATGGACGAGTTATCTGAAGAAGATAAATTGGTAGTATCGCGTGCACGTCGTGTTCAGCGTTTCTTATCACAGCCGTTCCACGTTGCCGAGCAGTTCACCGGTTTAAAGGGTGTATTGGTTGATATTAAAGAAACCATCAAAGGCTTCAACATGATTATGGATGGCGAAGTTGATGAATATCCAGAAGCAGCATTCAACCTGGTAGGCGGCATTGAAGAAGCGATAGAAAAAGGTAAAAAACTGTTAGCGGAAGCGAATAACTAGTATCAAGTAGCTAGTATCAAGTAGCAAGACCATTATTTATCTTGATACTTGCAATTTGATATTAAAACTCTGAAAAGCTAGTAGCAAGTATTTAGTATCAAGACCAAAGGCTACTATTTATCTTGATACTTGATACTAGCGACTTGATACTTTATAATTTAAAAAATGACTTTAGAAATTCTTACTCCCGATAAAACCATATACGAAGGCGAGGCTACCTCGGTAACCCTTCCGGGGACTTTGGGCTTTTTTGAAATATTAAATCACCACGCACCCATCATTTCTACTTTGGAAGATGGCAAGCTGACCGTACGCGGCGGCAGTGCTGGCAAAGAAGAAGTTTATTTTATAAAAGGCGGAGTTGTAGAAGCCTCGAACAACAAAGTAGTTGTTTTGGCCGAAGGTATTACGCATAAGTAATTTTTTACTTTACTCGATATTTAAAAATCCCTGGTTTAATGGCCAGGGATTTTTTTGTTAAATACCCAACCCCTCACTGGGAGGAACGAAGCAGCCGCTACGCTTGCGAATCAATGAACCATAAATTTGTCTGAATCAGAATTTACAGATGTTAGGATTCACAGGATTTTTCGAAGCGCATCAGGACAATCTTTTCATCCATGGTTCAGACAAACTCACCACCCGGCATGGTAAGGAACAGCCTGTCCCGATCCTATTTCGGGAAGCCATCTCTGCATTTGCAAATCAATGAACCGCACTCTTTGTCTGAACCATGAATCCATGAATTGCATGATTTTAGGATTAAAAATAAATCTTGTATTTTGTGCCGTTCACGTTCATTTCATGTGAACACTCAAGCAATAATCATGAACGATTTGATAACCAAGTAGTTATAATTTAAGAAATCTTCACCCAGTTTATCTAATTGTTAATCAGTCAATTACTGTTTATGTCAAAAAATAAAAAAGGCAAAGTTGCCAGTTCGAAACCGGGACAGTTAAGTCCCGAAAAATATATAAAAACACAAGCGCGCTCATTGCCTGTTTTGAATGTCTTATAACTAAAGGCTGGGAAAACGCAGGTATCTGCAATATTGTTATTGCCCGGCGACATAATACCGGCAATATAACAGCAGGCATGTATTTAATAGATTTATATTGCCTGGGTCTTAAGGATACACATTTCGAATTTAATACTTTGCCTGGTTACTATGATTATTCGAAGGGTGAGTATGGTTTGGTAACTTGCGAATATGCCCTGGCACATAACATTATTTACGGGGCCGTCGCTTTTGCGGAGGAATACGGGTTTAAGCCGCATAAGGACTGGGCTGTTACCCAATTTATTCTTGAAGAGGATGATGACCGTGTAGAACTTATGGAAATAGAATTTGGTGTGCAGGGGATGCCATGTTTTATTCCCGGTCCCAATGATGATGAAGCTAAAATTAAGAGGATAACCACGGCTCTGGAACACACCGCCGGGCCTGGTAATTTTGAAGTGTTAGATCCTTTGGACGATGAATTTGATAAAGACGGTGATGAATTTGACAACGATAGCGACGAGGATGATGATTTTGATGCGGATGAATTTGATGAGGACAGTTTTGTTGAAGGAATCGCTGAAATGCAACAAGAGTCAAACGCAGAGTTCAGGCAGATATTAAAGAAAATCAATAAGGTTTATGACGAATTGGTAAGGCGGCCGGAGACTAAAGAAATAATCCGAAATTCTTCCATCGGTAAAGCCTATAAAGTAACAGAAGGCGTAGTGAGAAATGAATATACTACTTTCGACAATGACGAACAGGAAGAAGAGTATAACAGGTTAAAGCACTTGGTTATTGATGGTGACGACGACGAATTGGCCATAAAGAGCATAAAAGCGGCAATTAAAAAATACTCCGGTAAACCGGCGTTTTACGACCTTTTAATCCCTGTTTATTATTTTAGCAAACAACACGATAAACACAATGAGTTGATTATTGATATGTATAACCGCTTCCCTGACAGTTTATATTCAAAAATTGGCTATGCCACGTTGCTTACGGATAATGGACAAACCGAAGATGCGCTTAAAATATTTAACGGCCAGCCAGGCCTTAATTATTTATACCCCGATAGAAAAACATTTTACATAACCGAAGCCGCCGACTATTATGCCTGTATGTGCCGCGTGTTTATTGCTTTGGGAAACATTGACTCGGCCGATTTATATATGAACGCGATTTTTAAAAAGAAACTTACCGATATACCCGGAAATACCCTGGTAAATGCTGCCGTTATGGGGCTTTGTGAGGTAAAAATGAAAAAGATAGATGAAGTGAGCGGTTAGTTATTAGTCTGAAATAAAGGCCTGATGTTTCGTTAAAAGTAATTTATTGATGAAGAACCCTGCTGATTTTTCAGAAAAATTGCATTTTTTTGCAGCTTTTTTGAAGAAAAATGCAGGTTTTTTTAGCCGATAAATAGCAAATTCACTGGTTTTGCGTTCATTTACGTTCACCGTGAACGCCCAAATGAACGCCTGTTACCGGCTGCTGAAATGGGTAACGGTAAGCCCAACCACCTCCCCATCCCTGTATCTGTATAAAATATCGT
The DNA here is from genome assembly GCA_028288305.1 of Mucilaginibacter sp. Classification (GTDB taxonomy): domain Bacteria; phylum Bacteroidota; class Bacteroidia; order Sphingobacteriales; family Sphingobacteriaceae; genus Mucilaginibacter. The sequence goes on along the minus strand of JAQBOA010000103.1, from coordinate 38,236 downwards.
CGTTGCCCATTTCGCTGTCATCGGCGGGTATAGGCGGTCCAAAGCTTACATACATTACATCCGCTTCCTTATCGTAACGTATATGTAAGTTATCCGCATTGCTATGGCTAACCGCTTTAAGCGCCTGCATAATGTCAGGAATAATTACTTCTGCCATAATTTCGTTCGTTTTAAAAGTTTATCAGTTTTTGAAGTCAAATATGCTAGGATTTTAGGATTCGCAGGATTTTTCGAAGCGCATCTTGGCAATCCTTTAATCCTGTAAATCATGGTTCAGACAAATTCCCCCCCCCTGTCATGGCAAGGAACAGCCTGTCCCGAACCTATTTCGGGAAAGCCATCTCTGCACTTGTAAATCAATTAACCGTAATTTTTGTCTGAACCATGATTTGCAGGATTTTTCACCTGTTGTTTGTTTTTAATTGCGTTCAAGAGGGCTGCGCCGTTTTAGGATTCGCAGGATTTTTTCAAAGCGGATCTTGGCAATCCTTTAATCCTATAAATCATGGTTCAGACAAACTCATCAACCCGTCATGGCGAGAAACAGTCTGTCCCGAATCTAATTCGGGAAAACCATCTCTGCACTTGTAAATCAATGGACCTAATTTTGTCTGAACCATGATTTACTTGATTTTAGGATTAGAGGATTTTTCGAAGCGCATCATGGCAATCTTTTAATCCTGAAAATCATGGTTCAGACAACTCACCAACTCGTCATGGCGAGTAACCTATTTTTGCTCGCAAACAATTGCATTGAAAATGACACTTTTATATATGTCTTATAATCAGCATATTATACAATGTGTCATTGGCAGGAGCGAAGCTATCTCTGCCCTTGCAAATCAACGAACCGTAATTTTTGTCTAAATGTGAATTTTCGTCACCTGCCAACGGACTACAATGGCTGCCTTTTGGCTTTCGGGGCATGGCAATGTAATTGCTTTTGAAAATGTAGAGTGTGTGAAAAAGTAAGCATTCGAAATAATTATAAAAAAGTCATAGCTTAGAAAAAAAATACCTAATTGATTATCCTTTATAATCGAAGGAATGAAACGAATGTTGGAAAGTATAGCATCAAAGATCAACCCTCAAATTTTTATTGTGATAGGAACCCTCATTACGATGTTTGGAGCATATTTAGCTGTCATAAAAGCCGAAGTTGGAAGCCAAAAAACCAATTCCTCTATTGAAGAAAATAAGACCCTCGCTAAACGAAACATCGAACTTACTACTAAAAATAACACATTAGGTCAGGCTAATGAGAATTTACTTAGAGAGAATCTTGAATATGCCAAATTGCAAAAAGAGTTATCTGAAATAAATATTCAATTAACTCATGAAGTTAAGGAGAAGTCTAATGAAATCGATGAATATAACAAAGGTACTGGAGGGTATTGCACAATGCATATTCTTCAAGATGGTGGTGAACTAGGAGGAATATTATTTGAACCTAAAGGAAAAAATCCTTTAAAAGACTTATCTGTAAGGATATTTGATTTGAATACCTACGAAACTACAAAAGATTTCAATGCATCTAATACAAATATCTCAATTGGAAATCTGTACCCAGGCCAATCTATGGCGACTACTTATAAAGTCAAGATGAGCAAGGAAAAAGGCATAAGATTAAATCTATTTTATTCTTCGAATAATGGTTTTTTTATGGAAAGTGTTCGTATGTTTTATGTTAACAATAATTGGGAAAGAGAAAATGTTGTCTACAAAGATATGTCGCAAGAAGGTAAACCGTTATTACTGGAGCGTTCCGCGAAGTATCCTTTGGAAAAAATCAGCTTTAAATAAGTACATATTGAAAAGTCGCACTATCCATCACTTGCAAGGATCTTTCTGTAGTAACCCTATACGCACTTCCTCGCGTTAAGGATTGCAACGGATACCGGCCCGTGACTAATGCCCCGTGTAGTATAAGTGGAAAGCCTGACACCCTTCTATCAGGATGGAACGCCCAAATCATCTCATCATTAATTTGCCGTCTGCATATTCGCATATCTGCACATCAAATTCCTCCCTCTGCACATCCGCAAATCCGCACATTTGCACATCCACACCCCCTTTTCACGCAGAAAATCGGCAACTTGCTATGCATGCATATAAAATGTACCGAATACCGTTTTGAACTTTGGTCTATTTTATTGAAAATTTAATATCATTACCGCGTTTAATTACCAATTATAATATTGAGTTTTTAATTAAAAGCCGAATTAAATACTAATTGAATAAATTTTTAATAATCCTTGCGTATCCTTTTGGCTATATCTAACTTACAATTATAAAATTATAATACCCCGCAATATTAATTTATTGGTCAAATTTAATCAGTTAAATAGCAGTTACAGCGAATAAAAATGAGTTCATCACACAATACCTTAGAAGCAATAGAATTAAACAAGTACAGTAAAACACTTACCCAGGACCCTACCCAACCGGCAGCCCAGGCAATGCTTTACGGGATCGGTTTAACGGATGATGATTTGAAAAAGGCACAGGTAGGCGTGGTGAGTATGGGTTATGATGGCAATACCTGCAACATGCACCTGAACGACTTGGCCAAACTGGTTAAACAGGGCATTTGGGAAGAAGATTTGGTAGGCCTAATATTTAATACCATTGGCGTTAGCGACGGCATGAGCATGGGAACCGACGGCATGCGTTATTCCTTAGTTAGCCGCGATGTAATAGCCGATTCTATCGAAGCAGTTTGCGGAGCGCAGTATTATGATGGTTTGATCGCGCTTCCGGGTTGTGATAAAAATATGCCGGGTTCAGTTATGGCTATGGGCAGGTTAAACCGTCCGTCGATAATGGTTTACGGTGGTACTATAAAACCAGGTCATTATAAAGGCGAGGACTTAAATATAGTTTCGGCATTTGAAGCTTTAGGCAAAAAAATAGCCGGACAAATGGACGAGATTGATTTTAAAGAGATCATAAAAAATGCTTGTCCGGGTGCGGGCGCTTGCGGCGGTATTTATACAGCTAATACTATGGCTGCGGCTATCGAGGCTTTGGGTATGAGCTTGCCTTATTCGTCGTCTAACCCGGCTTTAAGTCCGGAGAAAAAAGCAGAATGTTTAGCAGCCGGAAAAGCAATAAAGATTTTGCTGGAGCAAGACATAAAACCATCGGACATTATGACCCGCGAAGCATTTGAAAATGCCATTACGGTGATCATGATTCTTGGTGGTTCAACCAATGCAGTTTTGCATTTAATCGCGATAGCAAAAAGTATAGGTGTGAAGTTAACCCAGGATGATTTCCAGGAAATAAGCAATCGCATCCCTGTATTGGCAGATATGAAACCAAGCGGTAAATACATGATGGAAGACCTGCATAAAGTAGGCGGTGTTCCGGCGGTGATGAAATACCTGCTTAAAAAAGGCTGGCTGCACGGTCATTGCCTTACTGTTACCGGGAAAACCATTGCTGAAAACATGGCAGATATACCAGAAATTAATTTTGACACTCAGAAGGTCATCTTCCCGGTTGAAAAACCAATTAAAGCGACAGGACATTTACAAATATTATACGGCAACCTTGCAACAGGCGGCAGCGTGGCAAAAATAACAGGCAAAGAAGGAACAAGATTTGAAGGCCCGGCCCGTGTTTTTGATGGTGAGTTTGAGCTGATAGATGGTATACAGAGTGGTCGCGTTAAAGCTGGTGATGTGGTGGTGATCCGCAACATTGGCCCCAAAGGAGCACCCGGCATGCCCGAAATGTTAAAGCCAACAGGCGCAATTTTTGGCGCAGGTTTAGGCGCTTCGGTAGCGTTGATTACCGATGGCCGTTTTTCGGGTGGCACGCACGGTTTTGTGGTAGGACACATCACACCTGAAGCTTACGATGGCGGTTTGATTGCCCTGGTAAAGGATAATGATATTATTGAAATTGATGCCATTAACCGCACCATGAATCTTAAAGTTTCGGAAGCAGAAATTGCGGCTAGGCGAGTCAAATGGGTACAACCAGCACTAAAAGCAAAAAACGGACTATTGTTCAAATATGCAAAAACAGTTAGCACAGCTGCAGAAGGTTGTGTTACTGATGAGTTTTAAAAAAGGTAAAAATTATGTCATTTCGACGAGGAACGAGGAGAAAACTTATACTAAATGCAAAGCCGACATGCAAGGCGTTTATGCACATCGTTTAAGTTTTCTCGCTATCGCTCGAAATGACAAGAAGAAAAAATAAAATAAATTCGATCCCGATAGCTATCGGGACGAACATTCGAATCCGAAATAAAGAAAATATGGAAGTTGCACAGGAAATACTAACCAAACCCATCGCTAAGAAAGCGGTAGAGGTATCAGGATCAGTAGCGTTATTAGAGGCGTTGATCACTGAGGGTGTGGATACCATTTTTGGCTATCCGGGTGGTGCTATTATGCCCATTTACGACGCTTTGTTTGACTATAACGATAAACTTAACCATATCCTGGTCCGCCATGAGCAGGGCGGTATCCATGCTGGTCAGGGTTATGCACGCACATCAGGCAAAGTGGGCGTCGTATTCGCGACAAGCGGCCCTGGTGCAACCAACCTGGTTACTGGTCTGGCTGATGCACAGATAGACAGCACACCATTGGTATGTATTACCGGGCAGGTATTTGCCCACCTGTTAGGTACCGATGCTTTCCAGGAAACTGATGTGATCAACATCACCACCCCTGTTACCAAATGGAACTACCAGGTAACCGATGCCAATGAAATTCCAGAGGTTATCGCCAAGGCTTTTTACATCGCTAAAAGCGGCAGACCAGGGCCTGTATTAATTGATATTACTAAAAACGCGCAGATACAAAAATTTAACTTTGAAGGGTATAAGCCTTGTAATCACATACGCAGCTACAGGCCAAAACCTATTGTACGTCCGCAATATATTAAGGAAGCTGCGGAACTGATCAATCAGGCAAAAAAGCCGTTCATCATTTGGGGACAAGGCGTTATTTTAGGCAGTGCCGAACAGGAATTTAAAGCCTTTGTTGAGAAAAGCGGTATTCCGGCAGCATGGACCATTTTGGGGGCAGGCGCTTTACCAACAGACCATCCGCTTAATGTGGGTATGTTGGGTATGCACGGCAATTATGGCCCTAACGTGCTCACCAATGAATGTGATGTTTTAATAGCAATAGGCATGCGCTTCGATGACCGTGTAACCGGTCGCCTTGATAAATATGCTAAGCAGGCAAAGGTTATCCACTTGGATATTGATCCTGCCGAAATTGATAAAAACGTAAAATCCACGGTACCTGTTTGGGGTGATTGTAAGGAAACGCTGCCATTGCTTACCGAGCTGGTAGAACGAAAAACACTTACCGAATGGCATGATAAATTTAAAGAATATACCCAAAACGAATTTGATGCGGTAATTTTTGATGAGCTGAACCCTGTTACAGAAGAGATGACTATGGGCGAAGTTATCAAACAGCTTAACCTATTGACAAATGGCGATGCCGTTATTGTTACCGATGTTGGCCAGCACCAGATGGTGGCCTGCCGTTATGCCAAATTGAACAAAACACGAAGCAATATCACCAGTGGTGGTTTAGGCACAATGGGGTTTGCTTTACCTGCTGCCATAGGCGCGAAGTTTGGTGCCCAGGAACGTGATGTCGTTGCCATAATTGGCGATGGCGGTTTCCAGATGACCTTACAGGAATTAGGAACCATTATGCAAAGCGGCGTTGATATTAAGATCATTATTCTTAACAACCGTTTTTTGGGCATGGTACGCCAATGGCAGGAGTTATTTAACGAACGCCGTTATTCTTTTGTGGATATTCAAAGCCCTGATTTTGTTGCTGTTGCCGCTGCTTACCGCATTCCGGGAAGATGCATTGCAGACAGGGCCGATTTGCCGGGTGCATTAAAAGAAATGATGGATAACAAAGGCTCCTATCTTTTAGAAGTAATGGTGACCAAAGAGAATAACGTATTCCCGATGGTTCCGCAAGGATGCAGTGTAAGCGAGATCAGATTAAAATAGGCTTCATGCCTCACCTAAATTCTCTCCAAAGGAGAGGACTTTAAGAGTTTTTACCCTCTCCCTTGGAGAGGGCAGGGTGAGGCGAAGAAGCGGACTTTAAACGAAATTAAAATGGAAAAACAAGAATTTAACATCACGGTTTACACCGAAAACCAGATCGGCCTTTTAAACCGGATAGCTATCATTTTTACACGCCGTAAAATTAATATCGACAGCCTGAATACTTCGCCGTCAGAGGTAGAAAGCATTCACCGTTTTAATATAGTGATCAACGAATCTGAAGATGTAGTGCGTAAGCTTTGCCGTCAGATAGAAAAACAAGTGGAAGTTTTAAAGGTGTATTATCATACCAACGAGGATGTGATTTGGCAGGAGATGGCGCTATATAAAGTCTCGACTGATGTTATCGCCGAAAAGGTAAGTGTTGAGCGCTTATTGCGCGAAAATGGCGCACGCGTTGTTGTGCTCCGCAAGGATTATACAGTTTTTGAAACCACAGGTCACCGTGAAGAAACAGATAACCTGATCAGTATTTTACAACCCTATGGATTGATTGAATTTGTACGCAGCGCACGTGTAGCAATCATAAAAGACAGCGAAGGTTTTAACAGCAAACTGCGCGAGTTTGAAAGACTAGAACCAGGTGAAGACGTAATAGAAAACGAATTCTTGAATAAAGGGGACAAGGTTTTTACAATGTAAGGGCCAGCCCCCTAACCCCCTAAAGGGGGAACGATGACGGGATAACAAAAAATAAAATGAAAAATGAACAAAGAGAAGATGCAATTGAAACCTCCCCCTTCAGGGGGCCGGGGGGCCAATATCCACAGGCATACAATGCTATAAAAACTGCAACGGAGCGGAACGGTTTTACTATGCCTTCGGAAGTTTTGACTTGTTCATTACTTAAAACCTTGGCGGGATCAAAACCGGGTAGTAAACTATTAGAGATGGGAACAGGTACCGGTTTATCTACCACATGGATACTGGATGGGATGGATAAATCATCGACATTAATATCAATTGATAATGATGAAACGTTGTTAAATATCGCGAAAGAAAATTTAGGAGTTGATAAGCGCTTAAAACTAATATGCACCGATGGTGGCGAATGGATAAAGAAAAATAAAGGTAAAAAGTTCAGTTTTATTTTTGCTGATACCTGGCCCGGTAAATATACGCTGCTCGAAGAAATGCTGGATATGGTTGAAAAGGGAGGCTTTTATATTATTGATGACATGCTTCCCCAGCAAAACTGGCCTTTGGGGCATGCCGAAAAGGCAACACAATTATTGGCAGATTTAGATAGCCGGGACGATATCATCTTAACAAAAATGGGCTGGGCAAGTGGTATTGTTATTATAACAAAGAAGTAGATGCAGGTAGAGATGCGATGCATCGCGATAAGAGAAGACTTACGAAGTTTTAAAAACTTCGTAAGTCTGGAATTGTAAACAATAAAACCAAATATAATCGGTGTAATCAAAACAACATCGGTGTAATCATAAAAATCAAATACAATGGCAAAATTAAATTTCGGCGGCACTGAAGAAAACGTAGTAACCCGCGAGGAGTTCCCTTTATCAAAGGCACAGGACGTATTAAAAAATGAAGTTGTAGCGGTAATTGGCTATGGCGTTCAGGGGCCTGGTCAGGCGCTTAATCAAAAAGACAATGGCATCAATGTAATTGTTGGTCAGCGTAAAGGCACAAAAACATGGGATAAAGCAGTAAATGATGGCTTTGTACCCGGAGAAACGCTTTTTGAAATTGAAGAAGCCCTAAACAGGGGAACGGTTATCTGCTACTTGTTAAGCGATGCCGCCCAGATTGAATTATGGCCAACTGTTAAAAAACATTTAACAAAAGGCAAAGCCCTATATTTTTCACACGGCTTTGGTATCACTTTTAAAGAGCAAACCGGCATCATACCTCCACCGGATGTTGACGTATTTTTAGTTGCTCCAAAAGGTTCAGGTACTTCATTACGCCGCATGTTTTTACAGGGTCGCGGCTTAAATTCAAGCTATGCTATATTCCAGGATGCTACAGGCAGGGCAAAAGAAAGAGTTATCGCACTTGGTATTGCTGTAGGCAGCGGTTATTTATTTGAAACAGACTTCAGAAAAGAAGTTTACAGCGACTTAACCGGCGAACGCGGTACATTGATGGGATGTATCCAGGGTGTTTTTGCAGCTCAGTACGATGTATTGCGCAGCAAAGGCCACTCACCATCCGAAGCTTTTAACGAAACTGTTGAAGAGTTAACACAATCGTTAATGCCTTTAGTAGCTGAGAATGGTATGGACTGGATGTACGCCAATTGCTCAACCACAGCACAACGTGGCGCATTGGATTGGTGGAAACGCTTCCGTGATGCTACCAAACCGGTATTTGAAGAATTATACAACAGCGTAGCAACAGGCAAAGAATCACAAAAATCAATTGATTCAAACAGCAAGCCTGATTATCGCGAAAAGCTAAATATCGAACTAAAAGAATTACGCGACAGCGAAATGTGGCAAGCAGGCAAAACAGTACGCAGCTTACGCCCTGAAAACCAGGCTGTAGAAGCGTAGTTGTCTGAACTCGAATTAAGCGAATTGATTGAATTAACGAATTTAATTGTCCGATGCCGAATTAATGGAGGCTGTTAGAAGAACGCCGGAGGAGTTTAACGATTGCACAAGTAAAATAATTGGGTGTGCAATGCGCGTTCATGCAGCTTTGGGTAATGGTTTTCAGGAAGTAATTTATCAGAAGGCATTGCAAATAGAAATGGGTGTTGCGGGTTTAAGTTTTATGAGGGAAATGGAAATGCCCATTTTTTATAGAGAGGAACAGATCGGGACAAGACGGGTAGATTTTTTTGTTGAAGATGAAATAATGGTTGAATTGAAGGCGCTAATAAACTTAGAAGATGTTCATTTGGCGCAAGGCATTAATTATTTGGAAGCTTACAATATTAAAATCGGTTTACTTATAAACTTTGGTAGTAAAAGTTTACAGTTTAAAAGACTGTTAAATAAGAAACATCGCCAAAGTTCGAATTGAATGAAGTCTGAACTCGAATTTTTCGAGTTTTAGAATTAACAGAATTCAAAAAATTCAATCAATTCGAAAAATTCGAGTTCAGACAAAATGACTCAATACTAAAAAGAATGAAGTGGAACGCTGAATTATATGACCAAAAGCATGCCTTTGTATACCAATACGGAGAGAGCCTGCTTGAGTTGCTGGATGCCAAACCGGGAGAGAATATTCTTGATTTGGGTTGTGGTACAGGGCATTTAACACAGCGTATCCAGAGTCTTGGGGCTATAGTTACGGGTATTGATTCTTCTGCTGAAATGATACAGCAGGCAGAGGAGAATTTTCCGGAAATAAAATTTAGTGTTGCCAATGCAACAAATTTTTATTTCGAAGAGCCGTTTGATGCCATCTTTTCCAACGCTGTTTTACATTGGATAAAAGATCAGGATAGCTTAATAAAAACGGTTTATAATAACCTTAAGCCCGGTGGCCGCTTCGTGGCCGAAATGGGCGGAAGGGGAAACGTTGGTAAAATGATTGCAGCAACGCAACAGGTTTTGTTAAAATATGGATATGTTGACCAGGCCGCAATAGTAATGTGGTATTTCCCAAGTTTGGGTGAATACACCAAGCGATTGGAAGACCAGGGATTCAGGGTGACATTTGCTACTCATTATGATCGCAAAACACCGTTACAGGATGGAGATAAAGGAGTAGCCAAATGGATAGCAATGTTTGGCGATGAATACATGAAAGGTGTACCCGAAGCGGAAAAACAACAATTATTAAAAGAAATCACCGACCTGCTGGAGCCTCAGTATAATGAAAATGGCCAGTGGTACGCTGATTATAAGAGATTAAAATTTATAGCTATTAAAGAGTAGTATTAAGTAGCTAGTATCAAGTATCAAGACAGAAAGATTATATGTACTTGATACTAGCGACTTGCTACTAACTCGCTACTAATGAACATTAAAAAAGAAAAACTATGTTACACGATCCAAACCGAGTCTATGTTTTTGATACCACGCTTCGCGATGGCGAGCAGGTACCGGGATGCCAGTTAACTACCCCTGAAAAGATCGAGATCGCAAGAGAGCTGGAGGCATTGGGCGTAGATATTATTGAAGCGGGTTTCCCCATTTCAAGTCCTGGCGATTTTCAAAGTGTAGTTGAGATATCAAGGTCGGTTTCATTGCCGACCGTTTGCGCCTTAACCAGGGCAAATAAAGGGGATATTGATGTCGCCGTTGAGTCTTTGAAATATGCTAAAAGGCCACGTATCCATACTGGTATTGGATCGTCCGATATGCATATCAAGCATAAATTTAATAGTACGCGCGAAAAAATATTAGAGCGTGCCGTTGATGCAGTGAAATACGCAAAAGGATTTATTGAAGATATTGAATTTTTTGCTGAAGATGCCGGTCGTGCAGATATAGAATATCTTGCTCAGATGATCGAAGCGGTAATTGCTGCCGGAGCAACGGTAGTTAATATACCTGATACCAATGGCTATTGCCTGCCCAACCAATATGGCGATAAGATCCGTTATCTTAAAGAAAACGTAAAAAATATCGATAAAGCTATTATTTCAGTTCATTGTCATAATGACCTTGGCCTTGCAACGGCAAACTCTATTGCAGGACTTCAAAATGGAGCCCGTCAAATAGAGGGAACTATAAACGGCATCGGCGAACGTGCTGGCAATACTTCTATAGAAGAAGTAGTTATGATATTAAAAACCCATCAAAATTTAGGTTTACATACCAACATTAATGCCCGTAATTTTTACGAGTTAAGCCATATGGTAAGCAGCCAGATGCGTATGCCGGTGCAGCCAAATAAGGCAATTGTTGGCAGCAACGCTTTTGCGCATAGCTCAGGCATACACCAGGATGGCTTTTTAAAGAATCGCGAAAATTACGAGATCATTAAACCTGAAGATGTAGGTTTCCCAAGTGCTACCATTGTGCTTACCGCCCGCAGCGGCAGACATGCGCTGAAATTTCATTTGGAAAGACTTGGTTATAAACTTGATCGCGCCGAATTGGATGAAACATACAAGAACTTTTTAACATTAGCCGATAATAAATTAGATATAAACGATAACGACCTTTTATTGTTGGTTAACAGCGGTAACTTTGTGAGTCAATCTTTACTGAAGTGAGTAATAAATAGAATTTATAAAAATGAGCAAGACATTATTTGATAAGGTTTGGGACACGCATGTAGTGCGTAAAATTGAGGGTGGACCCGACGTGCTTTTTATTGACCGTCACCTTATCCACGAAGTAACAAGCCCGGTAGCCTTTTTAGGATTGAAAAGTCGCGGAATAAGGGTTTTATACCCGCAGCGTACATTTGCTACTGCCGATCATAACACGCCTACAATAAACCAGCATTTGCCAGTTGCCGATCCACTGTCGGCCAACCAGCTAAAAGCATTGGAGACAAATTCTAACGAATATGGTATCAGCTATTGGGGATTAGGTCATCAAAAGAATGGCATTGTCCACGTTGTTGGTCCTGAATATGGAATTACCCAGCCAGGTGCTACTATCGTTTGCGGCGACTCACACACATCTACACACGGTGCTTTTGGTGCGATAGCTTTTGGTATCGGTACTTCCGAAGTAGAAATGGTTTTGGCTACACAGTGCATCATGCAGCCAAAGCCTAAAAAAATGCGCATTAATGTTAACGGGAAATTAGGCAGAGGCGTTACTCCGAAAGATGTTGCATTGTACATAATTTCTAAGCTTACTACATCCGGCGCAACCGGGTATTTCGTTGAATATGCTGGTGATGTGTTCGAAAACATGAGCATGGAAGGCCGTATGACGGTTTGTAATTTAAGTATTGAAATGGGTGCCCGTGGCGGGATGATAGCTCCGGATGAAACCACCATCAATTATGTAAAAGGCCGTGAGTTTACCCCTAAAGGTGAAGCCTGGGATAAAGCATTAGCCTATTACCGCACGTTGAAAACTGATTCTGATGCTGTTTTTGATAAAGAATTAACGTTTGATGGTTCCTCCATTGAACCGATGATCACCTACGGAACAAACCCTGGTATGGGAATGGGAATTTCAAATGAAATCCCTGATGCAGCCCATGTGGAAGGTGGAGCAGCAACGTATGAAAAATCGCTAAACTATATGGGTTTCTCCGAAGGCGAACACATGTTAGGGAAAAAAGTAGATTTTGTTTTTGTTGGCAGCTGTACAAATGGCCGTATAGAAGATTTCAGGGCGTTTACATCCCTTGTAAAAGGCAAACACAAAGCCGACGACGTTACAGTTTGGCTGGTTCCGGGTTCTCATATTGTTGAGTCTCAAATTAAAGAAGAAGGTTTACTCGACACTTTAACTGAAGCCGGTTTTTCACTACGTCAGCCGGGTTGCTCTGCTTGTTTGGCGATGAACGATGATAAGATACCCGCCGGAAAATATGCTGTAAGCACCTCAAACCGAAACTTTGAAGGAAGACAAGGCCCGGGTGCAAGAACCATGTTAGCCAGTCCGTTAGTTGCTGCCGCCGCCGCTATTACCGGTGTCGTTACAGATCCAAGAACGTTAATTGAAGAACTCGTTTAGAGTAGAGATTAGAGACAGGAGATTAGAGATTAGGCAAAAACAAATTAATAAGTCATCGGTGTCCCGATAGCTATCGGGATCAAAAAGAATCGGTGAAATCAAAAAATAATAAAATGGCTTACGATAAATTTAATATATTAAAAAGCACTGCAGTTCCGCTTCCAATAGAGAACGTAGATACCGATCAATTAATTCCTGCACGCTTTTTAAAAGCTACCGAGCGTGTTGGCTTTGGTGATAATCTTTTCCGCGATTGGAGATATAATTCCGACAATACACCAAAAAAGGATTTTGTATTGAACAATCCAGTTTACAGGGGCAAAATATTGGTTGGCGGTAAAAACTTTGGTTCTGGCTCTTCCAGGGAACATGCTGCATGGGCTGTTTACGATTATGGATTCAGATGCGTTGTATCCAGCTTTTTTGCGGATATTTTTAGAAACAATTGCTTAAACATTGGCGTGTTGCCCGTTCAGGTTAGCCCAGAGTTTTCTGAAAAGATATTTGCAGCCGTTTTTGCAGATCCCAAAACAGAAATAGAAGTAAATTTGTCAGCTCAAACCATTACGCTTTTAGCAACAGGAGCAAAAGAAACGTTTGAAATTAGTCCTTACAAAAAAGATAATATGATAAATGGCTTTGATGATATCGATTATCTGCAAAGCATCAAAACTGAAATTGAGGAGTTTGCTGAAAATCTTCCGCTTTAGTTTTCGCCTCACCCCAACCCCTCTCCAAAGGAGAGGGACTTAAAATGAAGAACGAAGCTCAAGTCCTCTCCCTTGGAGAGGATTTAGGTGAGGCAATTAACTAACCAATCAAACCAAAGAATATCCAGTACATGGAAAGAAGGAAAATAGAGATAATGGACACTACACTTCGCGATGGGGAACAAACATCGGGCGTGTCTTTTTCCATGTCTGAAAAGTTAACTATAACCCAGCTATTATTAGAAGAGCTCAATGTTGACAGGGTTGAAATTGCTTCTGCACGTGTATCCGAAGGGGAGTTCCAGGCGGTTAAAAGCATTTTAACCTGGGCTGCAGAAAATGGATATTCCGATCGCATAGAAGTATTATCCTTTGTAGATAATGGTGTTTCGATCGACTGGATGGTAAATTCGGGAGTTAAAGTTCAGAACCTGTTAACAAAGGGCTCATTAAACCATTTAACACATCAGCTTAAGCGAACACCTGAACAGCACTTTGCGGATATAAAGCACGTTATTGATTTGGCTCAAAGTAAAAATATTTTAACCAATGTTTACCTGGAGGACTGGAGCAATGGCATGCGTAACTCGCCTGAGTATGTTTACCAGTTATTAGATTTTCTTTCCAAACAACCGGTAAAAAGGATATTATTGCCAGATACCCTGGGAATTTTAACTCCATCGGAAACTTTCAAATTTATAACAGATCTGAAATCAAAATATTCGGATATCCATTTTGATTTTCATGCACATAATGATTACGATTTGGGTACTGCAAATGTTTTGGAAGCTGTAAGGGCGGGAGCAAATGGCTTGCATTTAACGGTAAATGGCATGGGAGAACGGGCTGGGAATGCTGCAATGGCCAGCGCCGTTGCTGTTATACATGATTTTGCACCTGAAGTTGAAATAGGAATAAAAGAATCGTCAATTTATACGGTGAGTAAGCTGGTCGAAACATTTTCAGGGATACGAATTCCTTCGAACAAGCCAATTGTTGGCGACAATGTGTTTACACAAACGGCAGGGATACATGCCGATGGGGACAATAAAAACAATTTATATTTTAATGACCTGCTTCCTGAGCGGTTTGGAAGAAAAAGGGAATATGCATTAGGAAAAACCTCCGGGAAAGCAAACATTGAGAAAAACCTGCAGGAATTAGGCCTAAAGTTAAATGATGCCGACCTGAAGAAAGTTACCCAGCGTGTTATTGAATTGGGTGATAAAAAGGAAACGGTAACAAAAGAAGACCTGCCCTATATTATTTCGGATGTTTTGGATAGTAGCCTTTATGAAGAGAAGGTTGTTGTAGAATCGTATGTATTAATGCATTCCATGGGTTTGCGTCCTTCGGCAACTATTTGTGTAAAGATAGACGGAGAAAGGTTTGAAGAAAATGCACAGGGCGACGGTCAGTTTGATGCTTTTATGAATGCGCTGGCAATGGTTTACGCCAGGAAAAAAAGAAGTTTACCCAAGCTGATCGATTATGCGGTCCGTATAGCACCGGGCAGTAGTTCCGATGCTTTATGCGAAACTATTATTACCTGGAAGACTGATATGAAAAAATTTATTACCAGGGGGTTGGATTCTGACCAGACGGTTTGCGCCATTAAGGCTACCCAGAAAATGCTGAATATAATTTAGTGGCAAAATTACGAGACAAGGCATTTTTAATTATTTAAAAAATTTGTTGATCAGTCATGCTCCGTTAGAAGCAAAATATTGGTAGAATAATAGAATAAGGCAGTTTTCCGTGCCGTAGGTACGGCACTAATTACCCAATGCAACGGCAAATTATCTGTTATTTGATCAAACATGAAAAAAGGATTACGTACCTACGGCACGCAAATCGTTTTTGATTATTTTTTCTACCGATATTTAACCCCGATAGGGGTTTTAACAAAATGATGTATACCCCCGGACCTTGGTTAATTAACATTATTAAAACACAAACAAAAATAAATGAAACTGAATATCGCACTTTTGGCAGGAGACGGAATTGGTCCTGAGGTTATTGCTCAGGCTGTTAAAGTATCTGATGCAATAGCAAAAAAATTTAATCATGAAATCACCTGGACATCGGCGTTAACCGGTGCTTGTGCAATAGATGCTGTTGGTGAACCCTACCCGGATGCAACACATGAAATATGCATGGCTGCAGATGCGGTTTTGTTTGGTGCTATCGGCCATCCGCGTTATGACAATGATCCAAAAGCTACCGTTCGCCCGGAACAGGGGCTTTTAAAAATGCGCAAAAAACTGGGACTGTTTGCAAACGTTCGCCCAACATTTACTTTTCCGTCGTTAATTGATAATTCGCCATTAAAAAGAGAGCGTATTGAAGGTACCGATATCATTATTCTTCGTGAACTAACCGGTGGAATTTATTTTGGCGCCAGGGGAAGACTGGATGATGGAAACACGGCTTTTGATACCTGTACTTATACAAGGGCAGAAGTTCAGCGTCTGGCAAAATTAGGTTTTGAAATGGCCATGACCCGCAGTAAAAAACTTTGCTGTGTAGATAAAGCAAATGTGTTGGAAACTTCACGTTTGTGGAGAGAAACAGTACAGGATATGGAAAAGGATTATCCCGAAGTTACGGTAAGCTATGAGTTTGTTGATGCAGTTGCAATGCGCCTGGTTCAATGGCCAAATACCTATGATGTGCTGATTACAGAAAACCTTTTTGGTGATATTTTGACTGACGAGGCCTCCGTAATTTCTGGTTCTATGGGATTGATGCCTTCTGCTTCAATCGGCATACATACTTCATTATTTGAACCTATTCATGGATCTTACCCTCAGGCTGCAGGTAAAGATATAGCTAATCCGCTGGCAACTGTACTATCTGCTGCTATGATGTTTGAAGATGCTTTCGGATTAAAAGAAGAAGCAGAATTAATCAGAACAGTTGTAAACAAATCTTTAACCGAAGGAATTGTAACAGAAGACCTGGCCGGGAAAAACAAAGCTTACAAAACAAGCGAGGTAGGTGACTGGCTGGCTAAAAATATATAACAGTTTTTTCATTCACAGACGTCAATAGGCTAAAAAATAGCTGGTCGGGGTGAGTAAATAGTCCGCCAATGCGTTTGCGTTAATGTCGATCGTATAACGACTCACCCGGTCTTTGCTTCGCTCGACCACCCTCTCTTTTGCAAGGCAAAAAAGAGGGTGAAAAGCACTAAAAAATATTCTTTCATTACCTTATTGACATCCCCATACGGGATAACAAATAAAAACCGTTAATCAATCAGGTAACAGTTACAATTTCGGTAAACATGGCTAACGCTATATTAGATTTCAAAGCTGCTTCACAGCGATTAAAACATGTTGTAAAACACACCCCTCTGGAGTACAATGCAGGCTTGTCTGAAAAGTACGAATGCGAATTATATCTTAAGCGGGAGGATTTGCAGATCGTGCGCTCTTATAAACTGCGTGGCGCTTTTAATATGATCAGTCAGCTAACTGAGGAAGAACTTAGTCGCGGTGTAGTTTGTGCAAGTGCAGGTAACCATGCACAGGGGGTTGCTTTTTCATGTAATAAATTGAATATCCGCGGCGTGATTTTTATGCCCGAAATAACTCCAAAACAGAAAGTTAAGCAAACCGAAATGTTTGGCAATGGCCATGTAGAGATAGTGTTGGTCGGCGATACTTTTGACGATTGCCTGTTAGAAGCATTAGCTTATACCCAGGCACACAAAATGACCTTTATACCACCTTTTGATAATTACAGCATAATTGAAGGACAGGGAACCGTTGGCGTTGAAATAATGGAAGACCTACCCGGTATAGAAGTAGTTATTATGCCCATCGGCGGCGGTGGCCTTGCTGCTGGTGCAGGCAGTTATATAAAAGAGCAAAATCCGGATATTTATTTAATAGGTGTTGAGCCCGAAGGCGCGCCGAGTATGCTGAAGGCTTTTGAGCATGGTGGTCCGGTAAGCCTGCCCGAAATAAACCGCTTTGTAGATGGCGCTGCAGTAAAAACTGTAGGCAAGTTAACCTACGAACTTTGCCGTGAAGTACTCGATGAAATGCTGCTGGTGGCTGAAGGGAAAGTGTGTACAACCATATTGCAATTATATAACGAAGATGCTATTGTAGTTGAGCCGGCCGGCGCATTATCGGTTGCTGTATTAGATGCTTGCAAGGATAAAATAAAAGGCAAAAAAGTAATTTGCGTAATTAGCGGCGGCAATAATGACATAGCACGCATGCAGGAGATAAAAGAAAAATCACTGCTTTATGAGGGACTAAAGCATTACTTTATTGTCCGTTTCCCACAAAGGCCCAGTGCATTAAAACTGTTCGTAAATAGTGTTTTAGGTCCGCATGATGATATTACACGCTTTGAATTCATCAAAAAAACTGAAAAGGAAAGCGGACCCGCACTGGTAGGTATTGAATTGAAATCTGCTGATGATTATCCTTCATTAATTGAACGAATGCAAACGCATAAGTTTGAGGTTATTGAGCTAAACCGCGATCAAACTTTGTTTGAATTTTTGGTGTAAAACTAAACAGCCAATTTATCAACTTTTAATGCCTGGTTAATAAAATCCCACATAAAAAAACCGTCTCAATAAAATCCGGACGGTTTTTTATTTAAGTAATGCTGGACTAAAGGGATGCCAATTCAGATTGATCATGACAGGTGTTTGTTTTTTTAGTTAAATGTAGAGCAGCAAGGTCTGTTGTGTTTAAAAAAGCAGACCTGTCAATTTGAAAATCGGCTTCGGTAACTGAACCAGAAAGGTCTGCTTTGGCTCTACTACTTAATGTAATTTCAGCTGAGTAGATATCCAGGTTAAGTTTAGCTGAAGCCTTGTTATATAAGTGTACATTAAGGTTGATAGCCGAAAATTTCCCAAATGATTTTACTTCGGCATTATCATAAACTTCAAGTTTGCGCAGGTCGCTCGCAGTAACCCAAACTACCAGTTTTTGTGCACCGTAGCTGGTAATGCGCAGAACCCCGTTTTCGTCTTGTACCAAGGCGTTTTCGGCATAATAGTGGTTATAAACTTTTACCTGATCAGTAGTACCGCTTGTTAAGTAAAGTTCAACATTCCCATGTACTTCAATTTTGTTAATACTGGTTACACCGGTTAAAAGTGTGCTTACTTCTTCTTTGGCGGCACTTTTTGCAAAAGTTGATTTACTGATACCAAATACAGTGGCTATCAGGATGGCGATGGTCAAAATTGTTGTTTTCATTTTCTTTATTTTTTAAGTGTGGTTTGTTTGTTATTTTCAATGTCCAAAACAACAACCTATTCGCCTCACAAAAAAATGAAATAGACCATGCGTCTAAAGAAATAGATAAGTCGCCAATTTTAACCAATAAATAATAAACAATTGGTTTACCAAAGCTTAAATGCTGTTCTATCAACCAAAAAAGACCATTTATCGGTGTGGATTGCCTATCTATCAGCTAAGCACCACCTGAATCCTTCCCCGGAAGGGAGAACTTTAATTCGCTTCTTAAAATAATTGTACCCAATAGTTTTTAAAAAGTCTCCTCCTACCGGGGGAGATTTAGAGGGGGCTGAAGCCATATCAACTTTTTAAATTTTTTTAAAAAGTATTTAGTATTTCATAATTATTCTATATTTACTCATTCAATCATATCCTAATTATTTTATACATGCGTCATCTTCTTATTGTTATGCTGATAGCATCGGCTTTTGTTAAAGTAGTTGCAAAACCGGCGGACGAACCAAAGTTTAACACTCATGATCTGAGTATAGTATGGGAACCTATACAAAACAACTATCAAAAACCGGATCAATCATTAAACGCAATTACTATTACCAATAACGGCAAAAGTACATTCCCGGCAAGCGGTTGGAAAATATATTTTAACTCCGCACGTTTAATTGTGCCCGCAACTGTAACCGGCAATGCCAAAATTGATTTTGTAAACGGCGACCTGTTTAGCTTAACTCCAACCAATACTTTTACCGAAATAAAACCCGGTAAATCTGTTCGTATTGAATTTATAGATGAAGAGCCGGTAGTTAATATAACCGACGGTCCCGAAGGTTTTTATGTGGTTTGGAATAATCAGCCTGGTAAAGGATATAATACCGGCACATTTACTCTTAAACCATTTAAACCAAATTATGTAGGCTTAATTACCCCGGCTACAATTTATGAGCAGAATAAAAATATACAGGATATACCGGAACAACAGTTAACAAAAGTGTTTCCAACACCGGTAAGTTATAAGGAGACGGGGGGAGTGTTTAATTTAAATAAAAACATAGCTATTATTGCCGGACCAAATGACAAGTTTAAAACAGAAATTAACCTGTTAAAAGAATATTTAGAGTTGTTGATAGATGAAAAATTTGATGCAGGCAGAAAGTCCGGTCCGCTTAGAATAATAAATATTTTGTTTGAAGGCGATCTTAGACCGGAAGAATACAGGCTTACGGTAAACGCAGATGACATTACTATTTTAGCATCAACTTCAACCGGTGCTTTTTACGGCATTCAATCTTTAAAAACTTTAATTCCACCGTCTGCGCTAATTAATCCCAAAAAAGGAATTGATATTCCATGTGTGCAGGTTCGGGATCAACCCCGTTTTGCTTACCGTGCCTTTATGATTGATGTTGGCCGAAACTTTCAGCCAAAAAGTGAAATATTTAAAGTGCTTGACGTGATGGCGCTTTATAAGCTTAACGTGTTCCACATGCATTTAACCGATGATGAAGGCTGGCGTTTAGAAATACCATCATTACCCGAATTGACAACAGTTGGCGCAAAACGCGGGCATACATTAGATGCAAAACATAATTTGCCGCCTTCGCATGGTTCGGGCGGGGAAATTGAAAATAAAACCGGTACAGGCTATTATACTAAGGCCGATTTTATTGAAATATTAAAATATGCCGATAAACTGCATATTATGGTTCAGCCTGAAATGGAAGCCCCAGGCCATGCCCGCTCTGCAGTTAAGTCCATGAACGCCCGCTATAACCGCTTAATGGCCGAAGGTAAAAAAGAAGAAGCCGAAAAATACCTGCTTTATGATCCGAAAGACAGCTCAAAATACAGTACCGCGCAATATTGGACGGATAACGTGATGGACGTGTCGCTGCCTTCAACATACAATTTTGTTGAAACCGTGATCAGCGATATTGTTAGCATGTATAAAGAGGCTGGTGTTCCTTTAAAAACCATTAACTGGGGCGGCGACGAAGTGCCTGCCCATGTATGGGAAAAATCACCGGCTTATTTTGCATTGAAAGCCAGTCACCCCGAAATTCAAAGTACAGCCGATCTTTGGTATTACTTTTATGGCAGGGTTAACCAATTGATGAAAGCAAAAGGCATTTACCTTTCGGGATGGGAAGAAATGTGCCTGCGTAAAACTCAGATTGATGGCAATGCATTTTATGTTCCTAACCCTGATTTTATGCCCGAACACTTACAGGCCGAAGTATGGAACAATACCCTTGGGGGCGGCAATGAAGACCTGGCCTACAAATTAGCAAACGGGGGTTACAAAGTGGTGTTAACCTGCGTAACTAATCTGTATTTTGATATGGCTCATTACAAATCATTTGATGAGCCGGGCTATTATTGGGGCGCTTTCGCGGATATTGATAAACCCTTTTCTTTTATTCCTTATGATTATTTTAAAAACTCGAAAGTTGATAAAAACGGTCTGCCAATAAACCCGAATATTTTTATTGGTAAACAACGCCTTACAGATTATGGCAAGACCAATATTTTAGGTTTACAAAGTGCAGTTTGGGGCGAAAACATAAAAAGCACCGAACGCCTGGAATATATGATGCTGCCACGCTTATTAGGCTTTGCCGAACGTGCCTGGAGTAAAGACCCGGATTGGGCAACTGAGAAAAATGCCGCAAAAAGTGATTCCCTTTACCAACAGGCATGGGTTGGATTTTTAAATGTTTTAGGCAAAAGAGAATTGCCCCGCTTAAGCTATTATAACGGCGGCTACAATTACCGTGTACCAAAACCGGGAGTTATTTTAGAGGATGGCAAATACCTTGCAAATGAACAATTTCCGGGATTAACCATTCGCTATACTACAAACGGAAAAGATCCGGATGCAAAAAGCGCTGTATATAACAATGGCGTTACAATTAAAGGGAGTGCGATAAAGTTCCGGGCTTTTGATACTAAGGGCCGGGGAGGCAACGTTTCAGAACCAGACATCCAATAACCAAGCGATGAGGGTATTTTTTAAAAACGCCCTCATCGCTCTCCAACTTTAAAAAATGTAGAGATCAATATTTTGCGTCTTGGGTTATCCAGAATAAGAGTTTATAAAAATAATCGCATACGGGAGACGCAAAATATTGTGTCTCTACAATAAGTATACTTTCTAAAACACCACATTAAAGCCAACATAATAATTACGTAAGGGCGCAGCGTTATAGTAGCGGCCTCCTACAGCGTTCAGGTCATCACCCAGGCTATACTTTTCATTAAGCAAGTTATCAGCGCCAGCATAAATTTCTAACCGGTCTTTACGGTTAAATTTATGCTGCCAACCAGCTTTTGCCTGTATTAAATTATAATGTGGCGCATATGCGGTGCTGCCATCGTTAAGCGGGATTCTTGCTGTATAATTATGCTCAATGAATAAGTATAAATATTGAGGGAATTTAATTTGAAAACTGGTAACAATAACCTGCTCGGGTACGCCTGTTAATGGGTTCCCGGAGTAATTTGCTGTACCTTCATTATAATTACTGCTGAAAGTGAATTTATCTAAAGTAATTGATTCATTAAACTGAAGTCCCCTGATAAAACCAGAATTATTTTGGCGGATAATCCAGTCGGTAAAATACAATTCGGCCCCGGGTTGGTTGGTACCGCTGGCATTTATAAAGTATTCGGATCCATCAGCATTAAAACGGGGAACAATAGCGTTTTGCACATGGTAGTAAAATACAGAAGCATCCAAAAACATACTTTGATCTGTGTTTCTCAACCTAAATCCGGTTTCATAATTCCAGCCATATTCAGCCTGCAAGTTTGGATTAATCGTATGGTCGGTTGGCCGTATTTCAGCAGTAGTTGGTGTTGAATAGCCGCGGCTAACCGAAGCTCTCCAAATAAAATCATTAGTTAACTGGTAAGATAATGCTATCCTGGGCATAAATTGCGGTGTAAAATAGCGATCAGTATATGCTGTCTCATTGTTCGGAAAAACATTCAGGAATTTGTAATCATAAAAATTCAAGCTCAAAGCAGCTTCAATATGCAATCGCTTAAAAATATCAGCTGAATACCGGGCAAAGAAAAAATGCTGATTGGTGTTTATCTTATCCAATGTTTGAGCAGTATCTCTTACGCCATTTCTGTTACCATAATTATTAATATCCGAATTAGTTTGCTGCCACTCCACGCCTAAGTTTGCTTTCCAATCATAATTAGTCCGTTTTTTTCCGGTATATTCAAAATAAGTACGAAATCCATAGGTTCCCTCATAGCGTTGTCCGTAAGTAGTAATAAATGGGTTTGCAAAATCTACGTAAGTGCCAAAAACACTTAAAACATTGCGTAATTGATCATTAATATGATATTCATTTACTATGCCTCCAGAAAGTACCTTTTGGTAAATTCCCGCTTTTTGTTGGATAGCGCCGGGTATGGTTTTTGTTGGCAGCCTGGCCCATTGAGGATTAGTTTGATACTGACTTAAAGTTAAACCACCTGGCGTTTCATAATTTAAATCGGAATAAAAGGCTAGAACACGAATGTCGTCATTCTTATTATATGTCCAGTTATTAACAGCCTGTACATAATGGCGTTGCATATAACTGTGTTGGCGATAGCCACCATAGCTTTCATAGCCCTGGTTTAAATTCAGTTGATAATTGCCTGAATGTTGCTGTAACGCAGTATTTTCATGTAACAGGCCATATGAACCGCCATTTAATCCGGCAGATACATAGTTACTATCCGCATGGCGGTTAACCGGACTAAGTAAAACAACACCTCCGGAATTTGCTCCAAATAAACTGCCGTCGGGGCCTTTCAATATCTCCATATTATGTACGCTGTTGAAATCAATAGCATTTAAATAGGTATTGCCACCGGCATCTGTCAGCGGTATTTCATCATAATAAACCTTTACATCGCGTACCCCGAAAGGTGACCGTAACAAACTGCCCCGGATAGACAGGCGATAACTGCCGGGTGAACGCTCCTCTGCCCGTACACCAGGAACACTGTTCAATACCGAAATAAAAGAATTATCAGGCTGTAAATTTAATTGTGCCTGGTTTATTACACCAACTGATGCAGGTACGCTAAGCACTGGCTGTTCTGACAGATATCCCCGCACTGTTACGGCTTGCAGCAATTTGGCGCTATCTTTTTTTAAGCTATCGGATTTGTTTTGGGCTTTGGCGCTTAATGAGATAACAAAAATAAAAACTAAGGGGAAGTAAATTTTTATCATTAGTATTAATAGGGAATAACAAATAGAATCAGGAAACAAGAAGCGAAGTTAAAGTATGAAATAAGCAGTTATTTTTTTCCTGACTCTTGATTCTTACTTCCTGACTCTGTCTTACTATAGTATAGCAAAAGTACTTTTTTTAATTAAAAAAAGATAGTTTCTTAAATTCTGGATACTTATATTGTTTTTTTATTGTAAATAGCCGATAGTGCCAATTATACTTTATATGTACTTAATAAATTATTTTGATTATAACTGTTGTTATCCAGTTTATTGATGAGACCAATTAAGGTAAAGCTTTTTTTACTGATAATTTTTATTGCTTTAACTATAAAAACCAAGGCCCAAACCTGTACAGGCAGTTTAGGTGATCCCGTTATTAACCAGGATTTTGGGTCAGGAACAAATCCGGGGTCTCCATTGGCTGCTGGTGTTACTACGCTTACCTATGTTTCTTCCAATTGCCCTAATGATGGAGAATATACAATATCTAATAATATTTCAGGGGCTAACAATTGTCATAGTACCTGGCAAAATGTTACTTCAAACCATTCAGGAAATCCGAACGGTTATATGATGATCGTTAATGCATCCTATCAGCCAAGTATATTTTTTACACAAACAGCAAGTGGCTTATGTCCTAATACCACATATGAGTTCTCATCCTATATTCTTAATTTGATAACACTTGCAGCCAGCGGCCCGGATGTAAGTGAACCTAATATTACATTTTCCATAGCAACAACATTAGGTCAAATTTTAGCCATAAATTCAACAGGAATTATTCCACCAACCGCAGGTCCTACATGGAATAAATATGGAATGTATTTTACCACTCCGGCAAATGTTACGAATGTAGTTGTAACGATGACCAACAATGCGCCCGGTGGAAACGGTAATGACCTTATATTGGATGATATTACATTCAGGGCATGCGGCCCGATAATTCAAACAGGTTTTGCATCGATAACCGGAGCAACCGAAAAAGAATTATGTCAGGGCAGTAATGCCATTACACCTTAAAAGCCAATGTTGTTGGAAATAACAATCCTACCTATCAATGGCAATCTAATAGTGGTAATGGTTGGGCAGATATTGTAGGCAAAACTGCCGATTCACTTAATATTGGCTTTGTAAATGCCATTACAGGTACGTATCAATACCGGCTTGGAGTGTCAAATGGTTCAAATATTTCTTCTGTTCAATGCCGCGTATATTCGCCTCCGTTAACGGTAAATGTAAATCCGCTCCCGGTAGTGCCGGCTATTGCCCCGCAAACTGTTTGCCAGGGGAATGTGCTGCAGTTAACGGCTTCGGGTGGTGCAAGTTATATATGGTCAGGACCCAACATGGCCCAAACCTCCCAAAATCCATTGATTATTAATAATGTTACCTCTGCAAATGCGGGTACTTACTCAGTTCAGGCGACATCAAATAGTGGTTGTGCTGTTGCTCCTGTAACAGCCTTAGTAAAGGTTGTACCACAAGTAATTCCGGCTATAAGTAACAGTGTAGCGATATGCGCAGGCGAAACAACACCGCTTTCCGCATCTGGCGGATTATATTATAAATGGACACCTTCTTCCGGGCTCAATAGCAGTACTATTCCAAATCCAATTGCCAGCCCAACACGAACCACTACCTACACTGTTGATATAAGCAATGGTGGTTGCAGTGATAGCACTAAATCAGTAACGGTAACGGTAAATCAAAATCCTGTTGCTAATGCTGGCGGCGATAAAGTAATATTTGAAGGTCAGTCGGTAAAACTTAATGGAACCTTAGCTGGTGATAATATTACCAGTTTTTATTGGACACCGTCAACTTTTCTGGATAATCCCGCGTCGCTAACACCAATTGCCAGCCCAACAGATAATACCACTTATACTTTAAATGTTGTTTCGTTAAGTTGCGGTATTTCCACTAGCAATGCTTTTGTGAGGGTTTATAAAAAAATAATTATACCAAATGCATTTTCACCAAATAACGACGGTATAAATGATTATTGGAATATTGATGCTTTGGTGACATACCCTGCAAGTTCAATAATGGTTTATAACCGGTACGGACAAAAAGTATATCAAAGTACAGGATATGCCAAGCCCTGGAATGGTACTTATAATGGTTCACAATTGCCCGAGGCTACTTATTATTATGTTATTGACCTGAAAAATAACACTCCAAAAATTACAGGTTGGGTATTTGTTGTAAGATAACTCTTAATGCATTTATTTAAATTTATCCTAATTACTTTCCAAGTAAATAAACAATACCAATTTGTTTGCTGCTATTCACAAATTGAAAATAACCACCCTGGGTTGTTGCAGTATTTGTGAAATAATTAAAAAAGATTTCGAACTTCTTATTAATTTTTGCTCCTGCTTTTAACAGATACGAGCTATCAGTTCCATTGAAATAATAAGGGTCAGAAGATCCGATGCCACCGTCTGAAATATTGGGGTCTTGACTTCCAAAATAAGCATTACTATAAACAAAACGAGTAACACCAATTCCGGCCCCAACATAAAATTTAAAATTTTCTGCATTATAAATATTGTAAATAATCTGTGGTATTAACGAGATGCCAAGCTGATTAAAAGAAGCCTTCTCACCCACATAAGGGCTAACTTTAAGCTGGTAGGATGAGCTAAATTTTGTTTCGGCAAATGATAGTTCAGCCCGTAATTCTACTTTACCTGTACTTGGCTTCGGTATAATATTTAATCCGAATGAAACTGCCGGCAGATATGAAGTATATGGCCATCCTCCTCCTCCGGTAGTATACGGAGCAGAACTATTAGAACTTGTATTAGAAATATTTAATGCAGCACTGACATAAAAATTAAGCTTACTGTGTCCGGCATATTTTTTCGCATACTCAGATTTTGATATATTATTTATCCTGCTTACAATAGTCAATAGGTCGGGTTGTGAATAACTTGCCGTTTCAAAAGTTCTTGATAAATCGTCGTCCAACGCATTATGTTTATTTGCGATGGCAAATAATTGTTTAAGATAAGTGTTTTCTATAACTGTATTTCCTTCTTTATTGGCTGAGATCCCAGTGTCATCATATATCCTATATATCAGTTCTGTAGGAACATAATCAGGTGCTTCACTAATATAAAACCGGGTTTTAAAACCATCGGAATATGAATAAAGCGCTACGTTTTTCCCTTTTTGTAATATCTTTAAGAAAACAGTATCAATTTTATAACTGGTATCCCTGCCTGAGCTAAGGCGTGCCGTATTGGTTTCATCCATGCTAACCGGGCAGATATATTTTTGGTAGGTTGCCAGTTCAGCTACATTAAAAAAGCTGATATTACTAATCGTAAACGATTGTGGTTTACGATCACTGATAGCGGTTTTAAAAGAAATAGCTGTTGGATTGGAATCCCATTCCTGGTAATCAATAAATCCACGGAGAGTATCGCCTTTTAAAGTAATGAGATAACCAGGCTTATAATTGCTTTGGGCTAAGGAAAATAATGGCAATAAAAAAAGGGTTAATAATAAGGCGTTAAAATGTTTCATTGTGATTGGAGGTTCTTTTGTTAAATGCTAAATATAGTATTAATAAGAGCAAATGATTAAGACTAATAATAAATTGATTTTTTATTGTAATTAATCTATTATATGCAAGTACATTTAAACCATGCATCACGAACATCATTTAAAAAGCTCAGATACTATACGTGATATTGTTATAGGAATGTCTGATGGATTAACAGTCCCATTTGCATTGGCTGCCGGTTTAAGCGGAGCGGTAAACTCTTCGGGTATTGTGGTAACCGCTGGTATTGCCGAAATTGTTGCGGGGTCAATTGCCATGGGATTAGGAGGGTTCTTGGCAGGTCGTACTGAAGCTGATCATTACAATTCGGAATTAAAGCGTGAGTACGAAGAAATTGAAAGGGTGCCTGAGCAGGAAAAAGCTGAAGTTAAAGTTGTATTTGCTGATTTTGGCTTATCAGCAGCATTACAAAATCAAATTGCTGATGAAATGGCAAAAGATAAAGATAAGTGGGTTGATTTTATGATGCGTTATGAACTTGGCCTCGAAAAACCGGAGGCTAACCGGGCTTCACAAAGCGCTGTTACTATTGGGCTTTCTTACATTGTTGGCGGCATAATCCCACTTTCTCCATATTTTTTCGAGGCTAATTCACAAATTGCACTTTATTACTCATGTGCTATTACCATGGTATGCCTGTTTGTTTTTGGCTATTTTAAAAGTAAGGTAACTGGTCAGCCAGCTTTGTCAGGAGCATTAAAGGTATTGCTTATTGGCGCATTGGCCGCTGCTGCAGCTTTTGTTATGGCAAAATTGATTAATGGAGGAAAGGTGTGATTGGTGGAGGAGATTTGAGGTTGGAGATCAGAGATTAGGTCATAATTAATCCGACCAATTGCAATAAATCAAAAAATGGAAAAAAGGTATGAGGAGGTAGTAACCTTAATCAACGAAAATTTAGACAATATAAATTTTGGTGAGTTCGGCAAAGGTGTATCCGACTTCTGGATCAATAGCGCACAAGCCCGTTTAAATGTTGTTTTTCCTCCTTCTTATGTCTGGTGGTTAAAAAATTATAGTGGCGGTGAAATACTTGGTGATGAAATATATAGTGTTTACGAAAAGGATTTTGATACTGTTGTAGGAGGAGACATAGTTTACGTAAATGAGCTTGAGAGAAAAGATAACTTCACTGATAACACACAATTAGTAATTCAAACAAATGATCAAGGGGAAATATTTTATTTTGATTTATTACAGATTTCCGCAAATGGCGAATATCCCGTTTATCGTGACAGAGGTGGATATAAACACAAATACGCAGATGATTTCTTAGCCTTTCTATCCGGGAGAATTCTGGACAAATATTAATTGCCCCCGCAATCAGTGAAATCAACCTAAATAATCGGTGAAATCATACTTAACATCAGAATAAAATAAACTTATCCATTTGCTCATCAGTAAACCTTACCGTGTCTTCTTTAAAAAGATTGCTGTTTTCATCGAATTCCTGCTTTATTGAAGCGATGTGAATTTTCAAGGGCATCACATGCAGATGGAGATAATGGCATACGCCGGTAAAATGATCGAGACCCCGGATATTTCCATATTTACCGGAAGACAAGCCGGTAAGTGCCGTTTTTTTTTCATAAAAGCTTTCGGGAAAGCTGCATGCATCTATAAAGGTTTTTAAGACCCCCGGAAAGCTTCCGTTATATTCGGGTATAACAAACAAAAACTTTTGCGTTTTGGTAATAATATCCTGTATTGGTTCAAATTCAGAGCTTCTTTTGCCGTAAAGGTCACTTTCAATTAAATTACCAGGTAAACTGGTTAATGATAATAAACCAGCATCCAATCCTTTTTCAAGTAATCTTTTTTTATAATACTGAGCTAATTTTATTGTTGAGCTATTTGGCCGGTTAGTGCCTGAAATTATAGTAACCATGGGATAATGTTGAATTATTGAATTAATGATTTATTGAATGGGATAAGATTTTACAAAAAATCATAATTCAACCAAAGTAAATCAATAATTCATTAATTCACTAATTCAATAATAGAATAAGGCGTTTAAACATTACAGTATTTTTAATAAGACATTCAAAACTTAAAGAAAAAATAAATATCGGTATATACTGCTCCATCGGAGCAAAATATCGGTAGAAAAAAATTAAACCGCAAATTAACGTGCCGTAGGTACGTTACATAAGTTGCATACCTACGGCATGCTAATGATTCGTAATTTAATTTTCTACCAATATTTTGTGCCGATGGCACATTATTTATAAATTCCATTTTCCAAAATTATTTTTGTCTTTTTTACGTGTACTTATGCGCCTTATTCTATTCAATAATTATTAGCCTAAATCACTAATTCAATAAATCAATAATTCCCCTTCCATTTGTTTGTAAATAGGCAAAAGCTGTGGATTTCTGAATTATTTAAAATATGTATCTTTAGCGCGGTTGATTAACTTATAAGAACATAGAATTTTCATTCCTGTTTTTATTGTTATTGTCCTCCTTAAAAACTTAAAATAAAAATGAGTAAAATTATAGCTTTAGCCAATCAAAAAGGCGGTGTCGGCAAAACTACATCTTCCATTAACCTGGCTGCATGTTTAGCCGTACTGGAGTTCAAAACGTTATTGGTTGATGCCGATCCACAGGCTAATTCAACATCGGGTATTGGATTTGATCCGCGGAACATTAAAAATAGTATTTATGAGTGCATCATTAACCAGGTTGACCCTCATGACGCTATCCAAAAAACGGATACACCCAATCTTGACCTATTACCAGCACATATTGACCTTGTTGGAGCCGAAATTGAGATGATCAACATGACGGATCGTGAATATAAGATGAAAGCTGTACTTAATATGGTTAAAAACGAGTATGATTTTATTATAATCGACTGTTCGCCATCATTGGGGCTTATCACTATAAACGCTTTAACAGCTGCCGATTCTGTAATTATTCCGGTTCAATGCGAGTATTTTGCCTTGGAGGGATTAGGCAAACTGTTAAATACTATCAAAATTGTTCAATCGAGGTTAAATACTCAATTGGAGATTGAAGGCATATTGTTAACAATGTATGATGTGCGGCTGAGGTTATCAAACCAGGTGGTTGAGGAAGTGAGAACCCATTTTGAAGAGATGGTGTTTGATACAATTATACAGCGTAATACACGTTTAAGCGAAGCCCCGAGTTTCGGAATATCTGTTATTATGCATGATGCAACCAGCAAAGGAGCCATCAACTATCTTAATCTTGCCCGTGAAATTATAAAGAAAAACGGTTTGGTAAATTCCGAAACAACGGCAAAAATTGAAACAGCTTAAAACAAATGAGTGCAGAAAAAAGAAATGCTTTGGGAAGAGGATTAAGCGCCTTATTGAATGATTCTGAAAATGTACAGCCAAATAAAAATAATGCTTCACTTGGGTCTGAAGTTGGTAACCTGGGTTCAGTAAACGAAATTAAGCTATCAGAAATTGAGGTAAACCCTTTTCAGCCACGAACAGATTTTGATGAGCAAGCCTTATTAGAATTAGCAGATTCTATAAAACTGCAAGGACTGATTCAACCCATTACGGTAAGGCGCGTAAATGCACATAGTTACCAGCTTATATCGGGCGAACGTCGTTTGCGTGCTTCAAAACTTGCCGGTTTAACACAGGTACCTGCGTATGTGCGCACTGCTAACGATCAGCAAATGCTCGAAATGGCGCTCATTGAAAACATTCAGCGCGAAAACCTGAATGCTATTGAAGTAGCCCTGAGCTTTCAGCGGATGATTGAGGAATGCAGTCTGAAACAGGAAGAACTTGGTGAGCGAGTAAGCAAAAACCGGTCGACAGTAACCAACTATCTTCGCTTATTGAAATTACCGCCAAGCATACAGGCCTCAATACGCGACGGGCAACTTAGTATGGGCCATGCAAAGGCGCTGATAACAATTGAGGACCCATCCAAACAAATATATATCCACCAGCATATTATTAACCAGGGTTTATCCGTTCGTAAGACAGAAGAAATGGTTCGCGACTTGCAAAAACCTTCTGTAAAAAAAGAAGGTAAGCAGCCGGAACCAATCTCTTTCCAGATTCAAAAAATACAGGACGATCTGGCATCAAAATTTAGTACAAGGGTTAAACTTAAAATGGGAAGCCAGGGGCAAGGCACTATTGAGATACCGTTTTTATCAGAAAATGATCTGAACCGTATCCTTGAAATGCTGGATTGGTAAATTATAACTCAATGTCGGTTACTTAAGGGAAAAGAACAATAATTGTTCACACAAAAATTGGGCGCCTCACCCTGCCCTCTCCAAAGGAGAGGGTTCTAAAAAAGAGCGAAGTTAAAGTCCTCTCCTTTGGAGAGGACTTAGGTGAGGCCAAACTGCCATGGTAACTCTTAAGTAAACGACATTGAATTATAACTTCCCTTTTATGGCGAAGTTTTTAATAAAAAAATGTATAAATATTTGCTCATAGTTTGGTTATTAGCAGGGCTTTCTTTTACCGCGATGGCCCAAAAGCCAGACACGTCATCAGCTGCTTCAAAAAGCAAAACGGATACTTTGATTTCAACAAAGCACGATACTGTTGTTGCAAGGTCATTTGCCCCTAAAAAAAGGGAAAGGGCTTATCATCCTGATAGTACCCACAGTCCTCAAAAAGCAATTATGCGCTCATTAATGATTCCTGGCTGGGGACAGCTGTACAATCATCGCTGGTGGAAGGTGCCTGTTATTTACGGAGGGATTGGCCTTTTAGGCTGGGCAATAGTATTTAATAGTACCTATTACAAAGAATTTTTAGCATTAGCCATATACAGGGAACATGGTGTAGTGCCAGGGCCCAAGGATAAATATTATGCTGAGTACCAACTCTACGCCGCTCAGCCGGATCAGGCTATTTATGATGCACAAGATGCTTATCGCCGAAACCGGGACCTGAGTATATTGGGTGTTGTTGGTGCCTGGGGCATAAATGTTGTTGATGCCTATATTGATGCAAAATTTATTAACAGCTATACCATGGACAATAACCTTTCTATGAAAATTACCCCGGCGGTGCTTAACCAACCGATGTATGCTCAAAATTTAAATGGTTCATTTATTCCAGGTATAAAAATTACCTTTACGCTAAAATAGAAATAGTTATAGAACCAAAAAACCGATATAATCAGCATCCGGGTATTAATAACCTTAAAACAATAGATCATTCTAATGAAAATCGCATTATTAGGATACGGAAAAATGGGCAGGATCATTGAAAAGATCGCAATTGACCGTAAGCACCAGGTAGTATTAAAAATCGATCATGATAACCAGCATGAGCTTACTGCAGAAAATCTGCAAATGGCTGATGCTGTGATTGAATTTAGTACTCCTGCGTCTGTAATAAGTAATATTGAGCATTGTTTTAATGCCCGGGTTCCAATAGTTGTTGGCACAACTGGCTGGTATAACGAATTGCAGCAGGTAAAACAGCAATGCGAACAAAGCGGCAATTCTTTAATTTATGCAACCAATTTTAGTGTTGGCGTGAATATTTTTTTTCACGTTAACCGGATGCTTGCAAAGCTCATGAATAACTACCCCTACTATGATGTGCAGGTTGAAGAAATTCATCATACCCAAAAGCTGGACTCACCTAGCGGTACCGGAATTACAATAGCCGAAGGCATCATTGCAAATTTAGACTCGAAAAAGGAATGGGTTAATGTACTTACAACCGATGAGGCTGAAACAGCAGACGAAAACATTAAAAGCGACCAGCTATTGATAGAATCATTGCGCATTAATAACGTTCCGGGTACGCATACGGTGATCTATGATTCGGAAGTAGATATGATAGAATTTAAACATACTGCGCATAACCGTAACGGATTTGCCCTGGGAGCGGTAATGGCAGCGGAATGGATACAGAATAAAAAAGGCTTTCACTCCGTTGAAGACATGTTTGATTTTAAATAAATAATTTATATTGTTACCAATAATGTATATATGAACTGGAAATTCTGGAGAAAAAAAAATAATACTAGGAAAAAAAAGAAGAGCGCAACCCGTGAGTGGGTTGATGCTATTGTTTTTGCTGTAATTGCCGCTACGCTAATACGCACCTTTTTTATTGAGGCGTATGTAATACCAACACCCTCAATGGAAAGATCGCTGCTTGTAGGCGATTTTTTGTTTGTAAGCAAGGTAAATTATGGTGCACGTATACCTATGACACCTATAGCTTTCCCATTTGCCCATCATACTATGCCAATGATCAATACTAAAGCTTATTGGGATGGGATTAAATTGCCCTATTACCGTTTGCCGGGCCTAAGTAATGTAAAAAGAGGTGATGTAGTAGTTTTTAACTATCCTATGGATGCGGATTCGCCGCTTTACAGGCCGGTTGATAAACGTGAAAATTATATAAAACGCTGCCAGGGTGCACCGGGTGATACACTAAGCGTGGTTAACGGCCAGGTATATGTGAATGGTAAAGCCATGCCGAACCCGCCGGGTGAGGAGATGGAGTACAGCTATACTACTACAGGAGTGGATATAAACCCGCAAATTTTGGATGAGCTTCATATTACAACTTACGAAGGCCACATGTTTCCGGCAATGACAAAAGAAGCGGCGAATGTTTTAAAAGGATATTCAAATGTTAAATCGCTTACACCAGTTCTTTCTCCAAGGGGAGTGTCTGACCCTTCGAACCCTGTTTATCCTACCAACCCTAATCACCCGGTTGGGTTAATGTTAAATGGTAAGCAGCACGATTTTAAGTGGACCGTTGACAATTACGGTCCGATCATTATTCCTAAAAAAGGGTGGACCATAAAATTAGATTCTGTTACTTTCCCGCTATATGTACGTGCTATTAAAGTTTATGAAAACAACAAGGTTCAGGTTGTTGGAAATGACATTTTAATAAATGGGGTAAAAACCGACAACTATACCTTTAAATTGAATTATTACTGGATGATGGGAGATAACCGTCACGATTCTGACGATTCACGTTTTTGGGGATTCGTGCCCGAAGACCATATAGTAGGCAAAGCCCTATTTATCTGGATGAGCTGGGACGATAATGCGCCATTCTTCAGCAAAATAAGATGGGGCAGGTTGTTCAGGGGAATTAATTAAACGTATTTGTTCGCAAACATATAGGCTGCATCAATTTAAAGCGATGTAGCCTTTATTACAAATCACCTTTCAGTAACTCATTAACGATATTTTTGTACTAACCTACTCAAACATATCAGAATAAACAATGAAGAAGAACCAGCCATTCTTTTAAAAGATAAAGTGTTGTATATTAGCTGTTGCTAAACCTCACAAATGAAAGGTTATCGTTCAACCCTGTTACTAAGTTTATATTTTTCCTTGACTGGGTGTAATCATTCAGCAAAGTCAAATCAAAGGTCAACTGACACGTTGACTAAACGCACAAGTTATGCAGCAAATAGCGTGGAGGACGTATCGCTCATAACGTTGATAGCTAATCCGAAACAATTTGATGGACATAAGGTAAGAGTTATAGGATATTTGAACCTAGAGTTTGAAGGTAATTGTATTTACCTACATAAGGAGGATTATGATCAGTCCATCTCTAAGAATGGTTTATGGGTGGAAATGGACAGAGATAGCACGCAACTACCCAGGATAAGGCAATGTGTCAAGAAGAACGTACTTATGGAAGGGACGTTTGATGCAAACATTCAAGGACACATGGGGTTAAACAGTGGCGCAATTAAGAATATTACCCGCTTAGAAACTTGGGGATCATCTATTGTGGTTATCCCTCCTCATACAAAGAAGGATGTTATTCATTTCCCATCTCCAAAACATCATCAATGAAGCAAGCACTCAAATACAGCCTAAAAGTGTGGCTAACTAGTTGTATTGTGGTGCCCCTTGTTTGGGCGGTAGGCTTTCAGTTCATCTATTCAAATAATCAACCATTCTCACCTACGACATTTTTAAGCGTGTTATTTATTATTGCAGCTACCATATTAACCTCATTTATCACTTGGCTTGCTTTTTACTTATCTATCATCGGAATATTAAGATACTCTCTAACGCATTACAAGCTTAAGATATTGCTTACAGGAGAAGCTGTTATTGTGATAACTTTTATCGTATTCATGAAAGCGTTTCCAGGGTTCGATCAAAAGGTCTACTTGGTAAATATGGCCTGTCATTGCCTAGTTATTGGGCTTGGCATCTGGCTTTATAAGTTGAAGCTTTTAGGCACAACTCCTAATATAGAACCGTTAACATGATACAAGCATTCATCTATACACTAAAGGTATGGTGGACTGCAGCCATTGTATCACCTATTTTAATTTTGATTTTCTTGCCTAATCAAAATCATTCAGACAATTCCCAAGATTTCATAATAACATGTTTAGTAGTGTTTGTAGGTGCTATATACTCAGTTCCGAGTGCTATACTTTTTTATTTGACTTCGAGATGGGTAAACAAGCTAAAGGTATATCTACAAAAGCTCATACTAACTGTTGTGTCTACAGTGTTGACATACTTACCTTTTGGCCTAATAAAAGGTATCAGGTTAGAGTTTGATAATTCGACTATAGTTCTGTTAGGTTCTTATTATATAGTAATTGTAGCTGGAATATGGCTCTATAAGCTTATGCTTGTTAACAATGAATCAATCAGCATTATCGTTTAAAATGAAGAAAAGCCTTCGAAACAATTTTAAAATACTAATCCATAACCAGTTTACTCCAGCCTTTATCGCCTGTATTTTTTATCTCTTTCTTTTTACTGTCCATTACTTTTTTGATGCGGGAGCTATAAGCCCAGCAAGTACTTTGGCGAATTGAAAGTATTTCGGATAATTTATGGGATGATATTTTCCCTTTGGTAGAGTACATTAAAAATATCATATAAAATGCCTTGTTAATAGGTATACGGGTGTTTTGTAAAATAGTATATGCAATAACCGATTCTTCATAACCGCATTTGGAACACCGGCGACTATAAGGTAAATGCCCGTGCCCGTAACTTGCATTAATACACTTACGACAGGTATATCCATTTTCCCATTTCAAGTCTGAAAGAAATTTAAAGCATGTTTCACGATCAGGATATATTTTACTAAACTCTTCAAAATCAACATCTGCGGACATTACCCTGTCGTGCGTAATTTTTTCAATATTGGTGTGCAACGTATCATTGTCCTGCTCAAGCAGCACATTCATTCTCGAAATTTCTTCCGACTGTTGTTGCAACAATTGATTAACTGATTTTAACGCTTCATTTTGGTGGGCGATTAATGTTGATTTCGCTACAAGTTCCTTGGTGCGCTCCTGCACCTGCTCTTCTAAACTTTTATTTAAAGCATCCTTTAACTCCTCATTTAACTTTAACTCTCTTATTACACGAAGCTGTGCCTCCTCCTCCTTCTTTTTCAATATACGTACCCTGTCGCCAATAGCAAATGATATAAAAACCATTTCCATAATAAAGCAAAAGCTTAAACTATAGTAGCTGGTGGCAGTTACAGTGAACCACCATATATTTAGCGCTATTAGCGTTTTTATAATAAATCCCGTTATTAAAAAGGTATAACCAATTACAAAAAAACGAGCCGCACTATAACCTTTTATCAAAACATAACAGCCTGTGAAATAAGCCAGCGTTAAAGGGACAATCTCAATAATTTTATAATCGAACCAGTTTTCATTAACAGTTAAGCACAGCACAAAAAATACGCACCTCAAAGCTATTACCCATATTATCAGTTTATTTAAACGCGGTGCATTTACTTTTACATTTAATAAGCTTTGTGCAAACAATACCGAAAAAACACTTGCAGAAAATAAAGCCACCCCGTACGCATTATGGTTCCAAACGGGTGAGGACGGCCATATATACTGGTAAGCAATGCCATCCGCACACATTTCATAAAGGCCGATGCTTAGGTTATAAACAATGTAATACAAATATTGCTTTTGCCGCATGGCAATAAACATCATCAAATTATATAAGCCAAATACCAATATCATTCCATAAAAAATGCCGAAGAAAAAATATTCGTCAAGTGCATAACTGATGAACCAGTTTACCGAACGCAAAACCATAATTACATTAACCCCCTCGTGCGATTTTATGCGGATGTAATAGAAATAATCGCCATTAAGGTTATTATTGATGTTTAGGCAAAA
This sequence comes from Mucilaginibacter sp., assembly GCA_028288305.1. Classification (GTDB taxonomy): domain Bacteria; phylum Bacteroidota; class Bacteroidia; order Sphingobacteriales; family Sphingobacteriaceae; genus Mucilaginibacter. Next base: position 688 of record JAQBOA010000103.1, on the reverse strand, counting down.
GTTTTTGTGATGATACATCCGTTCTACAAAAGGACGGTTGCTGCCCAGTAAGGTTGCTGTATAATTATTTTGCTTATCGGGCGAATAAACTGTAATACTGTCAATTGTTTGGTCAAAAAACTCCAGTATCCAGGTATTTTTAGATTGGGGGTTATGTGCAATATTTATTCGGTACCACCAGGCCGAATTCGGATTGTGCGTTACAGGAGTGGCCTCAGTATTTACTTTAAACTTACCTTCAAAAGCTGAGCCTTTTATTTGGTTTATGGTAAGATTATCTTTAATGTCTTCAATATATATAACCTCATTGTACCTGAAAATATGCTGTTTTACCTTATCGCTAATTTTAACAGCAACTTGTGCATCAGCACTTAAAAATAAGGATACGACGCAGAAAGCTCCGGCTAAAAATTTTTTCAGTAAAAAGTTATACATACTAACTTTAGCTATATACCTTTCTGTTATCCGCTAAAATAATGCAACAGAAAAGCTTATAATTGGTTATGCTAAGATTAACAAGTATAGTATATTTATTTTTTTTATCCTATTAAAAGTAGTTTATCCCCAGGGCAGACGCATTAAAATAAATTTCATTAGGACGGTAAAATAAGTGGATAAATCATTGATATTCAGTTGATTGTATATTGATTCACAATGTTTTATTTTGTATATTTATCTGATAATCAGA